>CP136010.1:2295930-2971395 GCA_030263805.2 Pseudomonas sp. FeN3W | reverse complement strand
AGTTCTGCGTCCAGTTGCCGCTTTCGATGCCCTTGGCCAGCTGCAGCTCCTGGGTGTCGTAGCTGCCGTAGCGCAGGCGCGCCTTGCCGTAGTCGCCACCGATGCGCGACTGCACGGCGACGTTACCAGCGATGTTGTACAGGCCATAGCGCGGGTCGTTGGTGCCACGCACCACCTCGATGCCGTCGATCTCCAGCGGAAACAGCATGTCCAGATAGGGCATGTTGCCGTCGTTGCTGTTGCTCGGGACACCGTCGATCAGCAGCTTGACCGCGTTGACCTCGCCTTCGCCATTGAAGCCGCGAAAGGACAGCTTGCCCGAGGTGGTGCCCTGGCCGAATTCGGTGAGCATCACCCCCGGCGCACGACGAAAGAGCTCCCAGGCATAGAGCACCGGTTGCTGTTCGAGGATGTCGCCGCCGAGCAGATCGACCGAGCTGATCACACTGCTGGTCGGCAGGCCACCACCCGACTGGGTCGCGGTGACGGTGCTGCTGCCCAGCGACAGGGCGGAGGCGGCGGTATCGGCAAGGCTTGCCGGCACATAGGCAGCGGCCAGGGCCGCGACAAGCAGACAGGGCAGCGCAGGGCGCCGCGAAGGGTGCGCAGGATGTTCGAGCATCTCGCATGTTCCTTGTGCAACAGGCAGGGCCGTACGGCGAATAGCCGCAGGCGGACGCCAACACCACAGTGGTCAGTGCAGGCAGTTCAGGCGTAGCAACGAGGGGGGTGACGCCGGCGGCGTCAGGCGAGGGGAGAGGCGCGAGGATTGAGGGCCGGCCACTGTTGCCGTGGCGACGGCCGATGGGCACGGGCTTCGACAATGAGGACAGGGCCGCCCCGAATGTCCTGCGGCAACAGCGGCGCTGCGCCGGGCAGCGCCGCCAGGCCCATCGAACCGGCACAGCAGCAGCACGGCGGCATCCCGCCATGGGCGCTCGGCTCATGCTCGCCATGGGCCGTCGACTCGTGCAGCGCGTGCGAGTGCTGCTGCGCCTGCATCAGCGGGCAATGTCCGCTCCAGCCGAGCAGCCGCTTGGCATCCGCCGGCAACAGGCCCGACAGCGGCATGCTCAGCAGATGGATCAGCAGGGCGAAGCTGGCGAACCAGGCGGGGAGGCGGCGGCGTGTCATCGGTGATCCGAGCAGGCGCAGGTATGCATGGCGTTCATGACAGGAACGACTCTCAACAAAAAGAGTTGAGCAAACTCACGAATGTTCGCTGCGCGACGCACTCGCCACGCAACGAACAGCGGACCTCAGCGGGCGTCGAGCAGTGCCTGCGCCGCGTCGGTGGGCTGGCCAGCCAGCTGGCGCTGCGCCTGCTTCTGCTGCTTGTAGGCCAGCGCGGCGGCCGGCACCGGCGTCACGGTGCCGGTTTCCAGCCATTTCTTCAGGCGGTTGGCATCGGCCATGTGGGTGTACTTGCCGAACGCGTCGAGCACCACGAAGGCCACCGGGCGCTGCTTCATGGTGGTGCTCATCACCAGGCAGTGGCCGGCGGCATTGGTGAAGCCGGTCTTGCTCAGCTGGATGTCCCAGTTGTTCTTGCGTACCAGGGCGTTGGTGTTGCGAAAGCCGAGGGTGTAGTTCGGCTTGCGGAAGGCCACGGTCTTCTCGCCGGTGGTGCTGAACTGCTGGATCAGCGCGTACTGGCGACTGGCGCGGATCAGCTTGACCAGGTCATTGGCACTGGAGACGTTGCGCTCGGACAGCCCGGTGGGCTCGACGTAATGCGTGCGGGTCATGCCCAGCGCCCGCGCCTTGGCGTTCATCGCCTGGATAAAGGCCGAGTAGCCGCCCGGATAGTGGTGGGCAAGGCTCGCAGCCGCGCGGTTCTCGGAAGACATCAGGGTCAGCAGCAGCATCTCGCGACGGCTGATCTCGCTGCCGATACGCACGCGGGAGAACACGCCCTGCATCTCCTTGGCATCGCGGATGGTCACCGGCAGGGCCTGATCCAGCGGCAGCTTGGCATCCAGCACGACCATCGCGGTCATCAGCTTGGTCACCGAGGCGATCGGCACCACCATGTCCGGATTGCTGGAATAGAGCACTTCGTTGGTCTTCAGGTCGACCAGCAGGGCGCTGCCGGAGGCGAGTTCCTGAACGGTCGGCTTGGCGGCTTGGGCATGGATGGCTGGCAGCGCGGCCAGGCAGGCGAACAACAGACTGGCGAGGGTACGACGAAAGTTCACGATGGGTTTTTTCCCCGCGATGGAAGGGCGAAATGCGCTAAATGCGACGTGGTAGACGTTGCGCCAGTATAGGGAATCGCCCGCAGACTCGCCTCTTTCCGATGAACGGTTCGTCGGACGAAGCAGCGCCAGAGCAGCCGCTTGAGGTTCCGGCCGGCGCTGCATGCGAAGACCGGGCCGCACCTCTGCCTGTTTTCGGAGTCCAACAACCACACTTACCGAGGGGAGGTCCCACCATGTCCCGTTTCAGCAAAGCCACCACCCGCGAAGAAGTCCAACACGAGATCGACAGCCTGATGCGCGCGCTCGATGAGCTCAAGCACGATGCCGCCCACGACTCGCGCAAGCGCCTGAGCGCACTGCGTTCGCGTGCCGAGTCGCTCTGGCACGACAACGATTGGGATGAGCACTATGCCGATATCTCCCGACGCACTCGCGAAGCCAGCCGTGCTGCGCGTGAATGCGCCAAGGAACATCCGCTGGGCACCCTGGCCCTGGCCGCGGGCGCCTTTGCCGTGATCGGCTATCTGATCACCCGCCGCTGATCGGCAACCGTCATGCTCAATGCCGAAACGCCGCGGTTGAAGTTCGCCCTGTACGGCGCCCACGACGACCTCGGCAGTGCGCTGCTGGTGGAGCTGCTCAGCCGCCAGCATGAGGCCGTGGCATTGCTCGACGACCTCAATTCGATAGCCGCCCGGCCGGGTCTACGGACCAAGCCGGGCGACCCGTTCGATGCAGTGAGCGTCAGCGAGAGCGTGGCCGGGATGGATGCGGTGGTCTGCCTGTTTCAGACGCCGCGGCTGCCGGGAGCCGATGCGGTTACCGGCGAGTCGCCCCAGCGCGATTTCTACCAGGCGGTCGAGGCACTGTTGCTCGGCCTGGAGCGTGCCAAGGTGGAACGCCTGCTGCTGGTTGCCGATTTCCCGGCAATCGAGCTGCAGCCGGAAGTCGAAGCGGCGCTGCAACGCCTGATCGCCCATCCGCTGAACTGGACGCTGGTGGACGCGCCCTCAGCCGGTGACCAGCTTACCGTCGAGGCGCTGGCCGAAGCGGCTGGCAAGGGCGACGCCAATCCCTATCGGGAGCTGCAGCGCATCGCCGCCGGCATCGTCGATGAACTGGAAAGCCCCCAGCACATCCATCAGCGCATCCACTTCAGTAGCTAACTAAGCTGCCGGCGCAGTTCGGCAAGCACCGGCGCGCTGTCGGGGCGTACGCCGCGCCACAGTTCGAAGGCCTCCGCCGCCTGCTCGACCAGCATGCCGAGCCCGTCACGAGTGTCCGCGCCCAGCGCTGCCGCCCACTGGCAGAACGCCGTGGGCCTGGCGGCGTACATCATGTCGTAGCAGAAGGTCTGACCTGGCCGGATCAGGCTGTCGGCCAGCGGTGGCAGTTCGCCACCGAGGCTGGCCGAGGTGCCATTGATGATCAGGTCGACCGGTTCGGTAAGCTCGGCGAAGGTGCTGGCGGACAGCGGGCCCAGTTCGGCGAATTCCTGCGCCAGCTGTTCGGCCTTGCTCGGCGTGCGGTTGGCGATGATCAGCGCCGCGGGCTTGTGTGCCAGCAACGGCTCGAGCACGCCGCGCACGGCCCCGCCGGCGCCGAGCAGCAGGATGCGCTGTCCACGCAGCGCCACGCCGGCCTTCAGCAGATCGCTTACCAGCCCGGCACCGTCGGTGTTGTCACCGAGCAGGCGGCCGTCTTCGAGCTTCTTCAGGGTATTCACCGCGCCGGCCCGGCGGGCACGCTCGGAGAGTTGATCGGCCATCCCATAGGCCTGTTCCTTGAACGGCACGGTGACGTTGGCGCCCTGGCCGTCGCGGAAAAACGCGCGGGCGAACCCGGGAAAGTCGTCCAGCGGCGCCAGCAGCGGTTCGTAGCTCAGCGCCTGGCCGGTCTGCGCGGCGAACAGGGCGTGGATCTGCGGTGATTTGCTGTGGCCGATGGGGTTGCCGAAAACGCCGTAGCGGTCCATGGGACTCCTAAGATGAAAGCAGGAAGCTTGAAGCTTGAAGCTTTTTTCTTCCCGCTTCCAGCTTCAGGCTTCCTGCTCTCCAAGCCAATCGCGGTCCTGCAGGAAGTATTCAGTCAGGCGCGCTTCCGGAGTGCCCGGTTCGGGATGCTTGTCATAGCCCCAGGCCACTTGCGGCGGCAGCGACATCAGGATGGATTCGGTACGCCCGCCCGATTGCAGGCCGAACAGGGTGCCGCGGTCGTAGACCAGGTTGTATTCGACGTAGCGGCCGCGGCGCAGCAGCTGGAACTGCCGCTCGCGGTCGCCGAACGGCGTGGCCTTGCGGCGCTGGACGATGGGCAGATAGGCGTCGAGGTAGGCATCGCCGACCGCGCGCATGAAGGCGAAACTGGTGTCGAAATCCCACTGGTTCAGGTCGTCGAAGAACAGCCCGCCGACGCCGCGCGGCTCGTGGCGGTGCTTGATGTGGAAATAGCGATCGCACCATTCCTTGTAGCGCGGATAGACATCCGCACCGAACGGCGCGCAGGCGTCCCGCGCGACCCGGTGCCAGTGCACGCAGTCTTCTTCGGCGCCGTAGTAAGGCGTCAGGTCGAAGCCGCCGCCGAACCACCAGACCGGTTCCTCGCCTTCCTTCTCGGCGATGAAGAAGCGCACGTTGGCGTGGGAGGTGGGTACATACGGGTTGTGCGGGTGGATCACCAGCGACACGCCGAGGGCCTCGAAGCCGCGCCCGGCCAACTCCGGGCGATGGGCGCTGGCCGACGGCGGCAGGCTGTCGCCATGCACGTGGGAGAAGTTCACGCCGCCCTTCTCGATCAGTGCGCCATTCTCGATCACGCGGGTCCGGCCACCACCGCCACCGGGCCGCGTCCAGGCATCCTCGACGAAGCGCGCGCCGCTATCTTCGCCCTCCAGCGCAGCGCAGATGCGGTCCTGCAGATCGAGCAGGTAGGCTTTGACGGCTTCGGTCCTGTGGTTCACGAAATCACCTTGCAAATGGCCGCTCGCAGCCCCTCGAGGCGCGGCTGAGCGGTGCTTGAAACGGGGTCGGCCGGCAAGCATAGCATTCAGCCGATTGACGAACGCAGCCCCGGCGGGTTGGATAGACGCTCTTTCAATGACCAGGAGCCAGACATGTCCCAGCGCATCCAATTCAGCCAGCACGGCGGTCCCGAAGTCCTGGAACAGGTCGATGTGCCGCTCAGCGCGCCGGCCGCAGGCGAAGTGCGGGTGCGCAACCATGCCATCGGCCTGAACTTCATCGATACCTATTTCCGTGGCGGTCTGTACCAGCCGCCGAGCCTGCCATCCGGGCTGGGCGTCGAAGGTGCCGGTGTGGTCGACGCGGTGGGCGAGGGCGTGCAGCACCTGAAGCCGGGCGATCGGGTCGCCTATGCCACCGGCCCGCTGGGTGCCTACGGCGAACATCACACGCTGCCGGCGCGGCATCTGGTCAAACTGCCGGATTCGATCAGCTTCGAGCAGGCTGCCGCGGTGATGCTCAAGGGCCTGACCTGCCAGTACCTGCTGCGCCAGACCCACTCGCTGCAGGCCGGCGAGACGGTGCTGTTCCATGCCGCCGCCGGTGGCGTCGGATCGATCGCCTGTCAGTGGGCGCGCGCACTGGGCGCACAGTTGATCGGCGTGGTGGGCTCGGCGGAAAAGGCCGAGCGGGCCAAGGCCCTCGGCGCCTGGGCCACCATCGATCGCACCCGCGAGGACGTGGTGCAGCGCGTGCTGGAGCTGACCGAAGGCAGGAAGTGCCCGGTGGTCTACGACTCGGTGGGCAAGAGCAGCTGGGAGACCTCGCTGGACTGCGTCGCCCCACGCGGCCTGCTGGTCAGCTTCGGCAACGCCTCCGGCGCCGTCACCGGGGTGAACCTGGGTGTGCTGGCGCAGAAGGGCTCGCTGTTCGTCACTCGGCCGACTCTGGCCGGTTACGCCGACACGCCGGAACGGCTGCAGGCCATGGCCGATGAACTGTTCGAGATGATCGGCAGCGGCAAGATCCAGGTCGAGATCGGCCAGCGTTATCCGCTCAGCGAAGCGGCCGAAGCCCAACGCAAACTGGCGGCGGGGGAAACCACCGGATCGACCATTCTGCTGCCCTGACCGCCGCGGCGGCTGCCTTTATAAGGGCAGCCGCGCAGCGGTTTCACCGTCGGTTCAGGCCGGACGAATCACTTCGCCCGTGCGCAGATCGCGAATGACGCTGGGGTTGCGCCGTCCGCCCAGCGGGCCGGTGAACACGGCGTCGAGCTGACGCGGAAAATACTGCTCGACCCGCAGCCGCGAGCGCGCCGCGGGACGACCGGCAGGGTTGGCGGATGTCGAGACCAGCGGGCCGGTCAACGCACACAACCGCGTGACCAGTGGATGATCGGTTACCCGCAGCGCGACGCTGTCGTGCCGCCCGGTGATCCACTCCGGCAGGCGACCGCGATGCGGCACCAGCCAGGTGTTCGGCCCCGGCCAGGTACCAGCCAGGCGGTCCAGCCAGCGCTCGGGCAGATCCTCCAGCAGGAAATCGAACTGCTCGATGCTGTCGGCGATCAGGATCAGGCCCTTCTCCACCGGCCGCTCCTTGAGCGCCAGCAGGCGCAGCACCGCCTCTTCGTCCCATGGGTCGCAACCCACACCCCAGACCGCTTCGGTCGGGTAGGCGATCACTCCGCCGGCGCGAACCACCCGCGCCACTTGCTGCACACGCCAATCGCCGATCATGCCGACCTCTGCCTGACTGAAAAACCGGCAGTTTACCCAAGGCATCTGCCGTCGAGCAGGGGGCTGGGCGGCCGATTCGCAACAGCCTGCAACAGACCATCCGCATTTCGAGCGCGCAAACGACAGGGCGTGGATCGGCATTCGCACGACAGGTCTGCTGTGCGGCTCGGCTTCGCCTAATGCGAGATCACCGTCCAGAAACCGTTGTCGCAGGCCACCAGCCCGTCGACTTCCAGTTCGGTCAGCTGCGCCAGCACCTGCCCCAGCGGCTGTTCGAGCACCATGGCCAGTGCTTCGCTGCTGCGCGGGGTGGCCAGCAATTCGCGCAGCAGCGGATTGTCCGGCTGCTTCGGCGTCGGGCCTTCGCCGTCGGACGACCCGACGCGCTGCCAGCCACGCAGGGCTTCGAGCACATCCTCGACCGACTCCACCAGCGCCGCGCCCTGGCGGATCAGCTGATGGCAGCCACGGGCGCCGGGATGATGGATCGAACCAGGAATCGCGTAGACCTCGCGGCCCTGCTCGGCAGCGAGTCGCGCGGTGATCAGCGAACCACTGGACGGACTCGCCTCGACCACCAGCACGCCCAGCGAAAGGCCGCTGATGATGCGATTGCGCCGCGGAAAATTGCTCGCCTGCGGCGGACAGTCCAGCGGCAACTCGGACACCAGCGCGCCGCCTGCTTCGACGATCTGCCGGGCGAGGCCGATGTGACGCTGCGGATACAGCCGTTCCAGGCCGGTACCGAGCACCGCGACGGTCTTGCCGTCAACATCCAGCGCACCCTGATGCGCAGCGCCATCGATGCCCAACGCCAGCCCGCTGGTGATGACGAAGCCGGCACCGGCCAGGCTGCGGGAAAAGGCGTGGGCATTGTCCAGACCATTGCGCGAGGCGCGGCGGCTGCCGACCATCGCCAGCTGCGGTCGCTCGAGCAGGCTCGGATCGCCGGCAATGAACAGCAGCGGGGGCGCATCCGGCAGTTCAGCGAGCAGTGCCGGGTAGTTGGGATCGTCCCAGCAGAGCAGATGCCGGTCCGGCTGCTCCAGCCAGGCGAGGGCGGCACTGGCACGCTCGCGGATGTCGGCACTGCGTCGTGGCTCGGCACAACTGACCGGCAACCCCAGCGACCGCCAGGCACTGGCCGGCGCGCTCAAGGCCGACGCGGCATCGGGAAAGGCGCTCAGCAACTTGCGCAGGCGGCGTGGGCCGAGTTCGGGCAATAGATGCAGACGCAGCCGGGCTTCCAGCTCGGCAGGGGAAATGGCAGGCACGGTGAACACTCCTTGTCTCGTTACACCGCATCCGTGCGGTGTCGCAGCATGAAAAAACCCCGCTTTCGCGGGGCTCTGTTGTTTCAGGGGTTACGGACCTTGTCGCTCACCGCCAGTGAGCGGGTGGCCTGCAGTATCAGGCCGTAGCTGAGCTTGTCGTAGGTGCGGAACACCATCAGCAGACCGGAACGCTCGTCCGGAATCTTCACGTTCTCGCCGGTCACGCGGTCACGTACGGTTTCGCCGGTCTTGTAGACCGCCAGCACGTTGCCGTCCTGCAGACCGTCGCGAGCCCCCTTGTTCAGGGTGACCACGTCGAACTGGCCGATCTGGGTAACGCCACGCGGTACATCGAGAATCACGCCGTCCACATCCGTCGAAGGCGAGCTGGGCATGAACGTCGAGTTGATCGCACGCTCTTCGCTGGGGAACAGGCGATCACCGATGCGGGCTTCCTGGGTGGTGCGGGTCAGGTGCATGGTGGCGATGTCGCCTTCGACCTCGACGATGTCCACGGTGCCGATGTCATCGGCGTTGATGCCGAGGAACTCGCCGGTTTCCGGATCGACGTAGGTCTTGCCCTGACGGAAGATGCCGTACGCCGGCATGTTCTCTTCGAAGCTACCGCGGCCGTAGATGCGGTCGCCCGCGCCGCTGACCACCCGCTCGGCGTTGCCGGCGACGATGTAGGGCGCACCCTGGAACTGCTCGGCGGTGTCGATGATGCGGTTGCTCAGCAGGAAGCTGTTGATCGCCTCCAGCGGAATGGTCGGGATGGCTTCGGCCATCGGCGTGGTGCGTACGGTCGGCGAAAGCTTGATGGTGCCACGCGAGGCGCCGCGGTCGAGCACCAGGCGCGGCTGGCCGTCAACGTAGACCAGGCTCAGGGTGTCGCCGGGATAGATCAGATGAGGGTTGGCGATCTGCGGGTTGGCATGCCACAGCTCCGGCCATTTCCACGGCTCGCGCAGGAAGCGGCCGGAAATGCCCCAGAGTGTGTCGCCCTTCACCACTGTATAACGCTCCGGATGGTTGTCCTTGAGCTGCACCGCAGCCTGGGCGAGCCCGCCAACGGCCACCAGCAGCAGGGCGAGTAGTGATTTCCTCATGTGGTGAATCCCTTTATTATGTGCCTTCACGTAAAGCGCCCTAGCGCCGCGGAACCCTTTTGGATCGCGGCATTAAGCCGTTTTCCATGCTGCTCGGCATCTTAGCAGCGGCTTTTGACTTTATTCCATAAGTGCATCACAAACGCATATGGCCATTCTGAACATCCTTGAATTTCCCGATCCGCGGCTGCGCACCATCGCCAAACCGGTGGATGTGGTCGATGACGGCATCCGTCAGCTGATCGACGACATGTTCGAGACCATGTACGAGGCTCCGGGCATCGGCCTGGCCGCGACGCAGGTCAATGTGCACAAGCGCGTGGTGGTGATGGACCTGTCCGAAGACCGGTCCGAGCCGCGAGTCTTCATCAATCCCGAATTCGAATCGCTGACCGACGAGATGGATCAGTACCAGGAAGGCTGCCTGTCGGTCCCGGGCTTCTACGAGAACGTCGACCGCCCGCAGAAGGTGCGGATCAAGGCGCTGGATCGTGACGGCAAACCCTACGAACTGGTCGCCGAAGGCCTGCTCGCGGTGTGCATCCAGCACGAGTGCGATCACCTCAACGGCAAGCTGTTCGTCGACTACCTGTCCAGCCTCAAGCGCGACCGGATCAAGAAGAAGCTGGAAAAGATCCACCGCCAGCAGGCTTGATTCCCGACCCTCAAAGGCTTGCTATACAGACTGAGTGAAAACGTCGCGAGCGAAGGTTAGGCAAGGACTAGGCGTCCCCGCAAAAACAGGCGAGGAAGCGGAGTTTACGGGTTGTAAATGAGCATTCCGAGCCTGGTTTCAACGCAGCATCAACCGAGCGCAGCAGTTTTCAGCAGCCTGTGCCGCAAGCCTTTTTCTTAGCGAGCCCCCATGACCCAGCCCTTGCGCATCGTTTTCGCCGGCACCCCGGAATTCGCCGCCCAGCACCTGCAAGCCCTGCTCGACGCGGGCAAATCGATCGTTGCCGTCTACACCCAGCCGGATCGCCCCGCAGGACGCGGCCAGAAGCTGATGCCCAGCCCGGTCAAGCAGCTCGCGGTGCAGCACGATATTCCGGTATTCCAGCCGCAGACGCTGCGGGACCCGGCGGCGCAGGCGGAATTGGCAACCCTGCAGGCGGACCTGATGGTGGTGGTCGCCTATGGCCTGATCCTGCCGCAGGCGGTGCTCGACTTGCCGCGCCTGGGTTGCATCAACAGTCATGCCTCGCTGTTGCCGCGCTGGCGTGGTGCCGCGCCGATCCAGCGCGCGATCGAAGCCGGTGACAGCGAATCCGGCGTCACCGTGATGCAGATGGAGGCGGGCCTGGACACCGGTCCGATGCTGCTCAAGGTCAACACACCGATCACTGACGACGACAGCGGCGGCACGCTGCACGACCGTCTCGCCGTACTCGGCTCGCAGGCCGTGGTGCAGGCGGTCGATGCCCTGGCCGACGGCACGCTCGCAGGGGAAGTGCAGGACGATCGCCTCGCCACCTATGCGCACAAGCTGAGCAAGGACGAAGCCCGCATCGACTGGACCCGCCCGGCGCTCGAGCTGGAGCGGCTGATCCGTGCCTTCAACCCCTGGCCGATCTGCCACAGCACGCTCAATGGCGAAACGCTGAAGATTCACGCCGCACGCCTCGGCGAGGGCCAGGGCGAGCCCGGGCACATCCTCGAAGCGAGCAAGGCCGGACTGACCGTTGCCTGCGGTGAAGGCGCCCTGTCGCTGACTCGCCTGCAGCTGCCCGGCGGTAAGCCACTGGGCTTCAGCGACCTGTACAACAGCCGCCGCGAGCAGTTCGCCCCCGGCCTGGTGCTCGGTCAATGAACCCGCGCCTGGCCGCCGCCCGTGCGCTGAGCGTCGTGCTCTCGGGCAAAGCCTCGCTGGGCAGCAGCCTGCCGGAGGTCCTGGGCAAGGTCGACGCCCGCGACCGCGGCCTGACCCAGGACCTGGCCTTTGGCACCGCGCGCTGGCAGCCACGCCTGGCCGGCCTGGCTGACAAGCTGCTGCAGAAGCCATTCAAGGCTGCCGATCGCGATGTCGAAGCCCTGTTGCTGGTCGGCCTGTATCAGCTGCTGCATACCCGCATCCCGGCCCATGCCGCCATCGGCGAAACCGTCGGCTGCGTCGACAAGCTGAAGAAGCCCTGGGCCAAGGGCCTGCTCAACGCCGTGTTGCGCCGCGCCCAGCGTGAGGGCGAAGCCCTGCTGGCCGAACTCGAGCACGATCCGGTGATTCGCGTCGCTCACCCGCGCTGGCTGCAGAAGGCGCTCAAGGCCCACTGGCCCGAGCACTGGGAAGCCATCTGCGCGGCCAACAACGCGCACCCGCCGATGATGCTGCGGGTCAATCGCCGGCAGGTCAGCCGCGACGCCTATCTGGCTGAGTTGCAGGCCGCCGGAATCGACGCCCATTCGTGCGAGCTCAGCGAGGACGGCATTCGCCTGGCCGCGCCGTGCGACGTGCATCAGCTGCCCGGCTTTGCCGAAGGACGGGTCAGCGTGCAGGACGAGGCCGCACAGCTGGCCGCCGCGCTGCTCGACCTGGCGCCGGGCCAGCGCGTGCTGGACGCCTGCTGCGCACCGGGTGGCAAGACCTGCCATCTGCTCGAGCGCGAGCCACAGCTGGCCGAACTGGTTGCGCTGGATCTGGAACCCAAGCGATTGGTGCGCGTGCGGGAAAACCTCGAGCGCCTGCAGCTCAACGCCGAACTGGTCGCCGACGACGCCCGCGCCACCGAGCGCTGGTGGGACGGCAAGCCGTTCCAGCGCATCCTGCTCGACGCGCCCTGTTCGGCCACTGGCGTGATCCGCCGCCACCCGGACATCAAGTTGACACGCCAGGCCGATGACATCGCCCCCCTTGCCACGCTGCAGGGCGAGATGCTCGATGCGCTGTGGCCGACCCTCGACGTCGGCGGCGTCCTGCTCTATGCCACCTGCTCGGTGTTGCCGACCGAGAACCGCGAGGTGATCGGCGCCTTCCTCGAACGCACGCCCGGCGCCCGTGAGCTGGATCTGCCAGGCGGCTTCGGCCTGCAGCAGCCGCATGGTCGCCAGCTGCTGCCGCAGGAGAACGGCCACGACGGCTTCTACTATGCCAAGCTGATCAAGATCGCGGCCCAGCCACGTGGCGTCAGTGGCTGAGCCGAAACCCCGGCGCGGTGCGCGCGGGCCCAACATGGAAGCGGCGGCAAGCGTCCGCCTCTCAGGAGTGATCGCGTGAAGATCATCATTCTCGGCGCCGGCCAGGTCGGCGGTACCCTCGCCGAACACCTCGCCAGCGAAGCCAACGACATCACCGTGGTCGACACCGACGGCGACCGTCTGCGCGATCTCGGCGACCGACTCGACATCCGTACCATCCAGGGACGCGGCTCCTTCCCCACGGTCCTGCGCCAGGCCGGCGCAGACGACGCCGACATGCTGGTGGCGGTGACCAACAGCGACGAAACCAACATGGTCGCCTGCCAAGTCGCCTACACCCTGTTCCATACGCCGACCAAGATCGCCCGCGTGCGCGAAGCGGCCTATCTGGTGCGCTCCGGTTTGTTCGCCAACGAGGCGATCCCGGTCGATGTGCTGATCAGCCCGGAGCAGGTGGTCACCAACTACATCAAGCGCCTGATCGAGCATCCCGGCTCGCTGCAGGTGATCGACTTCGCCGAAGGCAAGGCGCAGCTGGTGGCGGTGCGCGCCTACTATGGCGGTCCGCTGGTCGGCCAGGAGCTGCGCCAGCTGCGCCGTCACATGCCCAACGTCGATACCCGCGTGGCCGCCATCTTCCGTCGCAACCAGGCCATCCTGCCCCGAGGCGACACGCTCATCGAGGCCGATGACGAGGTGTTCTTCATCGCCGCCAGGGGCCATATCCGCGCGGTGATGAGCGAAATGCGCCGGCTCGACGAGAATTACAAACGCATCGTCATCGCCGGTGGCGGCCACATCGGCGAGCGACTGGCCGAAGCGATCGAGAGTCGCTATCAGGTGAAGATCATCGAGATGAATCCGGCGCGCTGCCGCTACCTGTCGGACACGCTGGACAGCACCATCATCCTGCAGGGCAGCGCTTCGGACCGCGACCTGCTGGTCGAGGAGAACATCAGCGAAGCGGACGTGTTCCTCGCGCTGACCAACGACGACGAGGCCAACATCATGTCGTCGCTGCTGGCCAAGCGGCTGGGCGCGCGCAAGGTGATGTGCATCATCAACAACCCGGCCTACGTCGATCTGGTTCAGGGTGGCGAGATCGACATCGCCATCAGCCCGCAGCTCGCCACCATCGGCACCCTGCTCACGCACGTGCGCCGCGGCGACATCGTCAGCGCCCACTCGCTGCGCCGTGGCGCGGCCGAAGCCATCGAGGTGATCGCCCATGGCGATCCGCGTTCGAGCAAGGTGATCGGGCGTCCCATCGAGAAGATCGCGCTGCCGCCGGGCACTACCATCGGTGCGGTGATTCGCGACGACCAGGTGCTGATCGCCCATGACGACACACGAATCGAGTCCGGCGATCACGTCATCCTGTTCCTCGTCGACAAGAAGCATATTCGCGACGTCGAGCGCCTGTTCCAGGCCGGTCTGACTTTCTTCTAGCGATCGTTGCGACTGCATAGACGGCCCGCCACTCGGCGGGCCGTTTCGTTTTTTCAATTACCCACCACTCCTGGCCCGATCAGCTGCAATACACGGCATTCCTGCCGATCGCCTCCATTCGATCCCAATGCCCTCCGATTTCCATTTTATGACCAGCTTTTGTACCCTCCTGGCTTGCCGTCTGCGCGGCCTGACGATTGAGCCACACTATCGTCGCTCGGTTTTACCGCACCATCCGTCGTCAGAAGAGTCCCTAACTGAACTCGAGCAATTGCCCCTCCTAGACAAATAACGATCCGATTCCTCGGGTCTCTACAAGGAACAGGAGAAACTCCATGAGGAACAGCACCATCCCGACACGCTCCCGCCGGCTGCTGATCGGCTGCGCCGCCCTGGCCAGCATCGGTTTCGCCAGCCTGACCCAGGCCGATACCCTGGAAGACATCAAGGACAGCAGCAGCGTCCGCATCGGCTACGCCAATGAAACCCCCTTCGCCTACACCGCCCTCGACGGCAGCGTCACCGGCGAATCGCCCGAGATCGTGCGCAAGGTGTTCGAGCGCATGCAGATCGACACCATCAAACCGGTGCTCACCGAGTGGGGCTCGCTGATTCCCGGCTTGCGCGCCGGGCGCTTCGATCTCATCGCCGCTGGCATGTACATCACCCCGGAGCGCTGCAAGCAGGTGCTGTTCACCGATCCGCACTACCGCCTGCTCGACACCCTGCTGGTGGCCGAAGGCAACCCGAAGAACCTGCGCAGCTACGAGGACATCGCCAACAATCCCGACGTGAAGATCGCCATCATGTCCGGCACGGTGAACCTCGGTTACGCGCGCCAGGCCGGCATCAAGGATTCGCAGATTCTGCAGGTCCCCGACACCACCTCGCAGCTGCAGGCGGTACGCGGTGGCCGCGCCGACGCCGCCATCGGCACCCAGCTGACCATGAAGGGACTGGCGGACAAGGCCGGCGACGATGTCGAAGCCATCGCCGACTTCAAGGACGATCCGGCACGCGCGGGCTACGGCGCGCTGGCCTTCCGTCCGCAGGACAAGGCGCTGCGTGACGCGGTCAATGCCGAGCTCAAGCAGTGGCTGGGCAGCGAGGAGCATCTGAAGACCATCGAACCGTTCGGCTTCGATCGTTCCAACGTCACCGACAAGACTGCCGCCGAGCTCTGCGGCGCCTGAAGCCCGTCGGGATGGCTGGTTGGCGCCGCCGACCCGCTGTCCCGCCTGTGAACGCTGAGCGAGGCTGCGCCACTGTTTGCGCAGCCTCGCTCAGCGCTCCGGAAAACCGGATAGCGCCATCATGATCGAACTGCTTCCTCTGCTGTTGCAGGGTGCCTGGGTCACCGTGAAGGTGACTTTCTTCGGCTCCCTGCTGGCCATCGCCTGCGCGCTGATCGCCGCGCTGGCCCGGCTTTCGCCAGTGGCGCCATTGCGCTGGCTGGCCATCACCTATATCGAGGTCTTCCGCGGCTCGTCGCTGCTGGTGCAGCTGTTCTGGCTGTACTTCGTGCTGCCGATGCCACCGTTCAATGTCGAAATGAGTGCCTTCGCCGTGGCCGTGGTCGGCCTTGGGTTGAACATCGGTGCCTATGGCGCCGAGGTGCTGCGCGGCGCGATCCGCTCGGTGCACCAGGGCCAGCACGAAGCCTGTCAGGCGCTGAACATGACGCCGCTGACACGCATGCGCCGGATCATCCTGCCGCAGGCGTTGCTCGCGGCGATTCCGCCCGGCACCAACCTGCTGATCGAGTTGCTGAAGAACACCTCGCTGGTGTCGCTGATCACCCTGTCGGATCTGGCCTTCCGCGCCCGCCAGCTGGATCAGGCGACGCTGATGACCATGGAGATCTTCGGCTTGGCGCTGGTCATTTATTTCGTCCTGGCGCAGGCGATCAATTTCGGCATGCGCCAGCTGGAACGCCGCCTGGCCCGCGGACGGATGCGCGGAGGCTTGTCATGAACTTCTTCGACTGGCACTTCGCCCGCGAGATTCTGCCGCGTCTGCTGGATGCCTCGCTGACCACCATCGGCATCGCCCTGGCCGGTTTCGCCATCGCCGTGGTGCTCGGCCTATTCCTCGCCATTGGCCGCCGCAGCCGCCTGCGCTGGCTATCCTGGCCGATCACCGGGCTGATCGAGTTCATCCGCAGCACGCCGCTGCTGATCCAGGTGTACTTCCTGTTCTACGTGTTCCCCAACTACGGCCTCAACCTCAGTGCGATGCAGGCGGGCATCATCGGCATCGCCCTGCACTACGCCTGCTACACCGCCGAGGTCTACCGCGCCGGCCTGGACGCGGTGCCACGCTCGCAGTGGGAAGCCGTCACCGCGCTGAACATGAAGCCCTGGACCGCCTACCGCGACGCGATCCTGCCGCAGGCGCTGCGCCCGGTGCTACCCGCGCTGGGCAACTACCTGATCTCGATCCTCAAGGACACGCCGGTGCTGTCGGCGATCACCGTGGTGGAAATCATGCAGCGGGCCAAGAACATCGGTTCCGAAAGTTTCCGCTATCTCGAGCCGATCACCATGGTCGGCCTGTTCTTCCTCATTCTCAGCCTCGGCCTCGCCTGGTGCGTGCGCCGTCTGGAAAACCGCATGGAGCTGGCCCGATGAGTACGCCAATGCCTGCCACAGAACAACTGAAAACCGCTGCCGAACCAGCCGAGGCAGCGTCACCGATGGTGCGCTTCGCCGGCGTGACCAAGCGCTACGGTGAACTGACCGTGCTCGACGGGCTCGATCTGCAAATCGAGGAAGGCGAGAAGGTCGCGATCATCGGTCCCAGCGGCTCGGGGAAATCCACCCTGCTGCGGGTACTGATGACCCTGGAAGGCATCGACGAAGGCGTGATCGAGGTCGACGGCGAGCCACTGACGCACATGCCCGACGCCAGTGGCCAGCTGGTCCCGGCCAATGCCCGTCACCTGCGACGGGTGCGCGGCAAGGTCGGCATGGTGTTCCAGAGCTTCAACCTGTTCCCGCACATGAACGCCTTGCAGAACGTCATGGAAGCGCCGGTGCAGGTGCTCGGGCTGAGCAAGCGCGAGGCCCGCGAGCGGGCAGAGGAGCTGTTGGCCATGGTTGGCCTGGAAGACAAGCTGGAACACTTCCCGGCGCAGCTCTCTGGCGGCCAGCAACAGCGCGTGGCGATTGCCCGTGCACTGGCGATGCGGCCGAAGGTGATGCTGTTCGACGAGGTGACCTCGGCACTGGACCCCGAGCTCTGCGGCGAAGTGCTGAATGTTATCCGCCGCCTCGGCGAGGCACACAACCTGACGATGCTGATGGTGACCCACCAGATGGGTTTCGCCCGAGAGTTCGCCGATCGGGTGTGCTTCTTCCATCAGGGCCGGATTCACGAGCAGGGCAGCCCGGACGAGCTGTTCAACAACCCCCGCGAGGAACGCACCCGGGAGTTTCTCAGCGCGGTCAACGAGGCCCACTGACCCGGCGCAGGGAAGACAGCGAAAGCGCCGCAGCAGCTAAGACCAATGGCGTATGCTGCCGCTATTGCCCGGCGGCGGCGATGCACTAAAGTGAGGAAACGCCCGGAGCGGCGCACCGAAAAGGTCTTCAAGATGCTCGAATCGCTGGAAAAGATGCTTTCCCAAGGCATGGACAATCCGATGCTGCGTTTCGGCCTCGGCAAGGGCTACATGGATGCAGGGCAACCGGCGCGGGCGGCAGAGCATCTGCGCCGCTGCGTCGAACTCGATCCGAAATACTCCGCCGCGTGGAAACTGCTGGGCAAGGCGCTGCAGGCCAACGGCGACAAGCCCGGCGCCCATCAGGCATGGGAACGCGGGATCGCCGCGGCGAACGCCCAGGGCGATAAGCAGGCGGAAAAGGAAATGAGCGTATTCCTGCGCCGGCTCGACCGGCTGACGCCCGACTGAACCGGCGCGCCGCGGCCAGCGGTCAGGTTTCGCGCACGAATTGCAGGCCGACCCCTTCGGCATCCACCCGCATCACCACCATCCGCAGTTCCGGCGCCGGAATCGGCAAGTCCTGGACCTGGCCGGTGACCTCGTCGCCGGGATGCAGCACCACCAGCTCCGGATGCCGGACGTAGACGCCGCCATCGGATAGATCGCGGGTCTGCGCGAAGACCTCGCCAAAGGCCGGATGCGCAATGCGGATGCGGCACTTCATGTTGGTACGCGGATGCTGTCTCTGGTTTTGCATGCGCTCGTCCCTGTCGTTGTTGTTTTAGCCTGATCAGTACCAGCGCTTCTCGCCGGCGGGGCGCTTCTTGAAACGCTTCATGGTCCACATGTACTGGCTGGGATGGGCGCGCACATACTTCTCGATCATCGTGCTCATCGCCGCCACGCCAGTTTCCGCATCCTCGCTGTACATCCCTTCGGGCGCGGCCTCGAGGATCACTTTGTAGCCGGAACCATCATCCAGACGCAACGCATGAAGAAACACCCCAACCGCCTTGCCACCGGCGAGCATGCCGGGGACGAACTTGCTGGTCAGCGCCTGGGTGGCGAAGAAGGGTACGAAGATGCCACTGCCTTCGCTCGGCTCGGGGTCGGCCGGGATACCCACGGCGCCGCCACGGCGTACTTCCTTGATGACGCTGAGAATGCCTTCGCGGGTCGACGGGGCGACGCGGTTGCCCAGCTGCACGCGCTGACGCTGCAGCAACTCGTCCACCGCCTTCAGCTTCGGCGGTCGGTAGAAGATGATCGGCTTGCATTGCGCGCAGTAGAAATGATTGAGCACTTCCCAGTTGCCCAGGTGACTGGTGATGCCGACCACACCCTTACCCGAGGCCAGAGCCTGTTCCAGTACCTCCAGCCCCTCGACCTGGCGGACCAGCCTCAAGGTCTTTTCCGCCGGCCAGATCCAGGCGCAGGCGCTTTCGGTGAAAGTCATACCGGTTTCACGCAGGGTACGGCCGAGCAGGGCGTCGAGTTCCGCCGGACTCAGCTCGGGGAAACACTTGTGCAGGTTGATCCGCGCGACGTCCCGCGAGCGGTTCGGCAGCTTCCACATCAGCCAGCCGATCATCGAGCCCACGCCCTGGACCATGCGCCAGGGCAGTCGAGCGAACAGTCGCAGGGAGCCGACCAGCAGGGCGCCTTTGAGCTTTTCCACGGAACACTCCAGAGACCGAAAGGGCAATAGTTTAACCACTTCGGGGCGATTGCCGTGGGGCCGTGCGCGCACATCACCGCAACGGGGTGAAGCCGTTCGGATACAGACTGCCAGAGACGTGTCCATGCCCGCCTCGCCGTGTCGCAGACCGAGATATTGCCCTCGAGCAAAGGCCTTCAGGCAGCGACTGATATTAAAATGATATTACTTTGACGCCAATTAAACCACGCACCGCCGGCTGTCCCGACCGACGAGCGGTCATGCCGTCCGCTTGCCGAGTGCCCAGAAAATCCCAAGGAAGTTGCACATTGAGAACAGAAGCAGCAAACAATCGCCGGAGCGCCTCTGCCACCGTCAAGCCGGTTACGGGTTTCGCCGTTCTGCTGGTGCTGATGATCAGCATTGCCGTAGTGGCCAGCTGGCAGGTCGGGATCATCGACTCGACGCTGAGCGCAATCGTCGACGGCAATGCAGTCAAGCAGCGCCAGGCCATCAACTTCCGCGGCAGCGTACATGACCGCGCCATCGCCTTTCGCGACTTGGCCCTGCTGGATGACGAAGACGAGCGCCAAGCGAGCCTCGAGGAAATCCGGCGTCTGACGCTCATGTACGAGGAATCGGCCCGCCGGCTGGATACCATCTTCAGTGACCCAGACGGCGCCGGGAACGAGGAGCGGGCACTGCTCGACGCCATCAAGGCCATCGAACGCCGCACCCTTCCGATGCTCGAGCGCATCCTCGGACACTATCGGAGGGCGATCGGGCAGCCGCTGAGCGGGTGCTGATGCAGGACGCCCGCCCGGCCTTCAGCGACTGGCTGGCCAGCATCAACCGCTTCATCGACTGGCAGGAAAGCAAGAGCCAGCATGAAACCGGCATCACCCGTGCGACGGCCGGGAGCTTCACCTCTCTGATGTTCATCCTCTGCAGCATCGGTGTGCTGATCGGCGGTACCGTGGCCTTGCTGATCAACCGCTACCTGCTGCATAGCCTCGGGGGCGAACCGAGAAAGGTCGCCGCGATGGTGCAGCGCATTGCCGACGGCGATCTCAGCGCGACGATCCGCAGCGATCATGCCGAAAGCGTAGCGGCGGCGGCCGCCGACATGCAGACGAAACTGCGCGAGATGCTCATGCAGATCGCCACCACCGGCTACGACATCGGTTCGCAGATCAAGCACCTGAACGAATCCTCACGCAGCATGCTGCGTACCACCGAGGAACAGGCCGCGCGTTCCACCGCCGCCGCGGCCAGCCTGGAGGAAATGACCCAGAGCCTGCGGGAAGTCTCCGGCATCACCCAGCATGCCGAGACCAATTCGGTGAAGGCCGCACAGCTGTCGGCGGCCGGCATGGAACTAGTCAGATCGGTGGCCGGCGAAGTGACCACGGTAGCCCGTGCCGTGGCGGATACCTCGGCGCAGATCACCTCCCTGCAACGCCGCTCCGAGGAGATTTCCGGCATCACCGGAGCCATTCGCAGCATCGCCGACCAGACCAACCTGCTGGCACTCAACGCCGCCATCGAGGCGGCACGGGCCGGGGACAACGGCCGCGGCTTCGCGGTGGTGGCCGACGAGGTGCGCCAGCTGGCACAACGCACCACCGAGGCGACCGAGGAAATCGCCCAGATGCTGGTGCTGATCCAGAACGAAACGCGCGAGGCGGTCACGCTCATGCAGAGCACCGGAGCCCAGGTGCAGCATGGCCTGGAACTGGCCAACGAGGCCGCCGAGCGCCTGGAAGAGATCCACGGCCAGTCGCAGGATTCGGCGCGCAACGTGAGCCAGATCGTCGAACTGACCGAACAACAGGCGTCGGCGATCGGCGAAATCGCCAGTCACGTCGAGCGGATTTCACTGATGTCCGGGGAAACCTCCGAGGCCACGCAAGGCAACGCCAGAGCCACCGAGGTGCTGGAGCGAACCACGCGGCTGCTGGAGCAGGAGGTCCAGCGCTTCCGTATCGACTGAAACAGGCCGGACGAGAATCGCCCGGCCATACAACGGCGCCGGCGCGGCTCAGCGATCGACCAGCAGGGCGCCGTGCCGCTCGCAATCGATCAGGTGATCCATGACCATCCCCGTAGCCTGCATGTAGGCATAGCAGATGGTCGGCCCGACGAAGCTGAAGCCAGCCTTCTTCAACGCACGGCTCATCGCCTCCGCCTCGGGCGAGACCGCCGGCACCTGGTCGAGGCGCTCGAAGCGGTTGATCTTCGGCACATCACCGACGAACGACCAGACGAACCCCGCCGGATCCTCCAGCTGCAACCAGGCACGCGCGTTGCTGCGCGCCGCCTCGAGCTTGCGCCGGTTGCGGATGATGCCGGGATCCTGCATGCGCTCGTCGATCTCGGCATCGCTCATGTGCGCCAGGCGCTCGGCATCGAAGCCGAACAGCACCTGCCGATAGCGCTCGCGCTTGCGCAATACGGTGATCCAGGAAAGCCCCGCCTGAAAGGCCTCGAGCAAGAGGAATTCGAACAGCACCTGCGGATCGCGGGCCGGTACGCCCCATTCGCGATCGTGGTAGTCGATGTACAGCGGGTCCGTGCCGCACCAGGCGCAACGTGGCATGTGGTCTCCTTGCGCAGGCCTCGTCCGATGGCCTAAACCATCGCAAGCGCAGCCATGCGGGGGGTATACTCCGAGGCTTTCTGTCGAAGCCCAGCACAGGTGAAATTTTGAGCCAGACTACGCCTGCCGTGCGCACCTTCCAAGACCTGATCCTCGCCCTGCAAAGCTACTGGGCCGAGCAGGGTTGCGTGGTCCTGCAGCCCTATGACATGGAAATGGGCGCCGGTACATTCCACACCGCCACCTTCCTGCGCGCCATCGGTCCCGAGACCTGGAACGCCGCCTATGTTCAGCCTTCGCGCCGTCCGGCCGACGGCCGCTACGGCGAGAACCCCAACCGCCTGCAGCACTACTACCAGTTCCAGGTCGTGCTCAAGCCCAACCCGGACAACATCCAGGACCTGTACCTGGAGTCGCTGCGCCGCATCGGCGTCGACACCTCGGTGCACGACGTACGTTTCGTCGAGGACAACTGGGAGTCGCCGACCCTCGGCGCCTGGGGTCTGGGCTGGGAAGTCTGGCTCAACGGCATGGAAGTCACCCAGTTCACCTACTTCCAGCAGGTCGGCGGCGTCGAGTGCTACCCGGTCACCGGCGAGATCACCTACGGGCTCGAGCGCCTGGCCATGTACCTGCAGGGTGTCGACTCGGTGTACGACCTGATCTGGGCCGATGGCCCGTTCGGCACCGTGACCTATGGCGACGTGTTCCACCAGAACGAGGTGGAGCAGTCGACCTACAACTTCGAGCACGCCAACGTGCCGAAGCTGTTTGAACTCTTCGATTTCTACGAGAGCGAAGCCAACCGCCTGATGACCGCCGAGCTGCCACTGCCGGCCTACGAGATGGTGGTCAAGGCCTCGCACACCTTCAACCTGCTCGATGCTCGGCGCGCCATCTCGGTGACCGCGCGCCAGCAGTACATCCTGCGCGTGCGCAGCCTGGCGCGCTCGATCGCCCAGAGCTACCTGCTGGCCCGGGCCAAACTCGGCTTCCCCATGGCCACCCCCGAACTGCGTGACGAAGTGCTGGCCAAGCTGGAGGCTGCAGAATGAGTGCACTGGATTTCCTCGTCGAACTGGGTACCGAAGAACTGCCACCGAAGGCGCTCGCCAAGCTGGCCGAAGCCTTCTGCGCCGGTATCGAGAAGGGTCTGAAGGACGCCGGCCTGGACTTCGTCAAGGCCCGCGCCTACGCCGCGCCGCGCCGCCTGGCGGTGCTGGTCGAGCAGCTGGCGACGCAGCAGCCCGATCGCAGCATCAACCTCGACGGCCCACCGCTGCAGGCGGCCTTCGACGCCGAAGGTGAGCCGACCCAGGCCGCGCTGGGTTTCGCCCGCAAGTGTGGCGTGGACCTGGCCGAGATCGATCGCAGCGGGCCGAAACTCAAGTTCAGCCGCACCATCGAGGGCCAGCCGGCCGCCCAACTGCTGCCAGGTATCGTCGAAGCCTCGCTGAACGACCTGCCGATTCCCAAGCGCATGCGCTGGGCCGCCCGCAAGGAAGAGTTCGTCCGCCCGACCCAGTGGCTGGTGATGCTGTTCGGTGAGCAGGTGATCGATTGCGAGATCCTCGCCCAGCGCGCCGGTCGCGAATCGCGCGGCCACCGCTTCCACAGTCCGGGCCAGGTGCACATTTCCAAGCCGTCCAGCTACCTGGAAGACCTGCGTGGCGCCCATGTGATCGCCGACTTCGCCGAGCGCCGCGAGCTGATCGCCAAGCGCGTCGAGCAGCTGGCTGGCGAGCAGAACGGCACGGCCATCGTGCCGCCGGCGCTGCTCGATGAAGTGACTGCACTGGTCGAGTGGCCGGTGCCGCTGGTCTGCTCGTTCGAGGAACGTTTCCTCGAAGTGCCGCAGGAAGCGCTGATCACCACCATGCAGGACAACCAGAAGTATTTCTGTCTGCTGGATGCCAACGGCAAACTGCTGCCGCGCTTCATCACCGTGGCCAACATCGAATCGAAGGACCCGGCGCAGATCGTCGCCGGCAACGAGAAGGTCGTGCGCCCGCGTCTGACCGACGCCGAGTTCTTCTTCAAGCAGGACAAGAAGCAGAAGCTCGACAGCTTCAACGAGCGTTTGAAGAACGTGGTGTTCCAGGCCCAGCTCGGCACCGTGTATGACAAGGCCGAACGCGTCTCGCGTCTGGCCGGGCTGATCGCCGAGCGCACCGGCGGCGACAAGCAGCGCGCCGCGCGCGCCGGCCTGCTCTGCAAGTGCGACCTTGCCACCGAAATGGTTGGCGAATTCCCGGAAATGCAGGGCATCGCCGGTTATTACTACGCGCTCAACGACGGCGAACCGCAAGACGTGGCGCTGGCGCTGAACGAGCAGTACATGCCGCGCGGCGCGGGCGGCGAACTGCCGAGCACACTCACTGGTGCGGCCGTGGCCGTGGCCGACAAGCTCGACACCCTGGTCGGGATCTTCGGCATCGGCATGCTGCCCACCGGTTCCAAGGACCCCTACGCCCTGCGCCGTGCCGCCCTCGGCGTGCTGCGCATCCTCATCGAGAAGCAACTGGACCTGGATTTGGTCGAGGCGGTGAACTTCGCCATCGGCCAGTTCGGTACGCAGGTCAAATCTGCCGGGCTTGCCGATCAGGTACTGGAATTCATCTTCGACCGCCTGCGCGCACGCTACGAGGACGAAGGCGTCGACGTCGCCGCCTACCTCTCGGTGCGTACCGTGCAGCCCGGTTCGGCGCTGGACTTCGATCAGCGCGTGCAGGCGGTGCAGGCGTTCCGCACATTGCCGGAAGCCGAGGCGCTGGCCGCCGCCAACAAGCGCGTCTCCAACCTGCTGAGCAAGTTCGAGGCGAAGCTGCCGGAAGCGGTTGAGCCGCGCTGGTTCGACAACGCCACCGAGTTCTCGCTGTATTCGGCGATCCAGCAGGCCGAGCAGGCCGTGCAGCCGCTCGCTGCCGCGCGCCAGTACCGCGAGGCGCTGGAGCGCCTGGCGCACCTGCGTGGCCCGGTTGATGCGTTCTTCGAGGCGGTGCTGGTGAATGCCGAGGATGCCTCGGTGCGTGCCAACCGTTATGCCTTGCTGGCCCGGCTGAGAGGATTGTTCCTTGGCGTTGCCGATATTTCCGCACTTGGCTAAGCCCGTGAAACTGATCGTGCTGGACCGCGACGGGGTGATCAACGAAGACTCCGACGAGTACGTCAAGTCGCTCGACGAGTGGATTCCGATCCCGGGCTCGCTGCAGGCGATCGCGCGGCTGTGCAAGGCCGGCTGGACGGTGGCGGTAGCCACCAACCAGTCCGGCGTGGCACGCGGCAAGTTCGACCTGAGCACCCTCGGCGACATGCATTTCAAGATGCAGCAGCTGGTGATGGAGCAGGGCGGGCGCATCGACCTGATCGTGCACTGCCCGCACGGTCCGGACGACGCTTGCGAGTGCCGCAAACCCAAGGCAGGAATGTTCCGCACTATCGCCGAGCATTTCGGCCTGGCAGACCTCAAGGGCGTGCCGGTGGTGGGCGACAGCCACCGCGACCTGCACGCCGGTATGCTGCTCGGCGGTTTGCCCTACCTGGTCAGGACCGGCAAGGGCTTGCGTACGCTGGAAGGCACCTTGCCGCCCGGTACGCAGGTCTTCGATGACCTCGCCGCCGTAGTCGATCATCTACTCGAGAGTTCTCGATGAGCCTCCTGTTCCCCGTTCGCATCGTCCTCTTCTATTTCCTGCTGGCCTTCACCGCGTTCGCTTGGTGCCTGGTCAGCCTGGTGTTTGCACCTTTCATGGCGTTTCGTGCCCGCTATCGCTTCGTGGTGCAGAACTGGTGCCGCTGCGCCGTCTGGCTTGGCAAGACACTCGTTGGCCTGCGCTATGAGGTGCATGGCGCGGAAAACGTGCCGGCACGTCCCTGCGTGATCCTCGCTAAGCATCAGAGCACTTGGGAGACCTTCTTCCTCTCAGCGTACTTCGAGCCGCTGACCCAGGTACTCAAGCGCGAGTTGCTGCGGGTACCGTTTTTTGGCTGGGCGATCATGCTGCTCAAGCCCATCGCCATCGACCGCGACAACCCGAAAGCGGCGCTGCGCCAGGTCGCCAAACAGGGCCACGAGCGCCTGGAGCAGGGCGCCTGGGTACTGATCTTCCCGGAGGGCACCCGCACGCCGGTGGGCCAACCGGCAAAGTTTTCCCGCAGCGGTGCGGCACTGGCGGTCAACGCCGGGCTACCAGTGTTGCCGATCGCCCATAACGCCGGCATGTTCTGGCCCAAGGCCGGCTGGGGCAAGCGCCCCGGCACCATTCAGGTGGTCATCGGGCCGCCGATGCTGGCCGAAAGCGAAGGCCCGCGCGTGGTGGCCGAACTCAACCAGCGCGCCGAAGACTGGGTCAACGCGCAGGTCAGCCAGCTCGAAGCACAGGGTCGCCCGACCTCCTGATCACCACCGGGGCGGCAGGGATGCCCGCCCATCCTAGCGAGTCCCTATGCAGCAAATACCCAACCACCAGCTGGTCGCCGAATGGCTGCGCCTGCTGAACGGCTATCCTGCGGATGCCGCCGCCGCGTTGCAGGCGGTGGCGGCCGATAAGAGCCAGGAACTGGCCGAGCACTTCTATTCGCAGATGCTTGCCGATCCCCATTCGGCCAGCTTCCTGTCTCACGATCAGGTGAGGAACCGTCTCGGCAAGTCCATGCAGAAATGGATCGTCACGGTCTGTTCGTCGACGGCCCACGGCGACCTCGACGCCGTGATCGACCTGCAGCGCAAGGTCGGTGATATCCACGCCCGTATCGAGATTCCGGTCAGCCTGGTGCTGCGCGGCTCCCGCTCGCTCAAGGGCCGCCTGCGCCAGCTGCTGGAGCAGCGTGAACTCGACGAGCCGGTCAGGCGCAAGGCCGCACGCATGGGTGCCGATCTGATCGACCTAGCGGTGGAGATCATCTGCTTCGCCTATTCCCAGTCCCACGACCGCAATTCGCGGGCGGAAGAGGCCTATCGGCTGTTCTCGGTTTCGCAGAACATCGGCGTCGAAAAGGAGCGACAGCGCGCGGCACTACTCGATTGGGAAAATCAGCTGATGTTCGACCTGGCGATCGGCAACCTGACCGGTGCACTGCCGCAGCTGGCCGGTTCCGAGTTCGGCCTGTGGTTTCGCCACAAGGCATCCCACGCGTTCCAGGGCTCGCCGGAGAGCGCGAGTATTCTCGACTACATCGCGCAGATCGATGGAGAGCTCAAGGCCATCGCCACGTTGGACGATGCCGCTGGGCGCCTGGCCAAGCTGCACCAGATCCGCGAGCAGACGCGCTCGATCAAGTTCCTGCTAGACAGCCTGTTCGAACAGGCCAACGACCTGGAAGCCGGCCGTGACGTGCTGACGCGGCTGCTCAACCGCAAGTTCCTGCCGGTGGTGATGGCCAAGGAAGTGCTCTACGCGCGCCAGTCGAACAACACCTTCGGCGTGCTGGCCATCGACGTCGATCACTTCAAGCGCATCAACGATACCCATGGCCACGACAGCGGCGATCAGATTCTGCAGCAGGTTGGCGCGTTGCTGGCGAGCAACACCCGCGGTGGCGACTATGCGTTCCGCCTGGGTGGTGAGGAGTTCCTGCTGGTACTGGTGGACATCGATGCCAACAAGGCGCTGGCGGCTGCGGAAAAGCTGCGCGAACGCATCGCCCGAGAATACTTCCGGCTATCCAGCGGCGACGTGCTGCAGGTCACGGTCAGCATCGGCATGGCGGTCCATGACGGCCATCCGGACTATGAACGGCTGCTGCAACAGGCCGATCAGGCGCTTTATCAGGCCAAGCACAGCGGGCGCAATCGCTGCGTGCTACACGCCGGCTGAAGACAGGCCCACCGTATAAAGCAAGAAGGGGAGCACCGCGAGGAGGTTGCTCCCCTTCTTTCTGCGCCTCGATTCAGGCCGGCGCGGAAGACCGGATCAGGTGATCGAAGGCACTCAGCGAGGCCTTGGCGCCTTCACCCACGGCGATCACGATCTGCTTGTACGGCACCGTGGTCACGTCGCCCGCGGCGAATACGCCGGGAATACTGGTCTGGCCCTTGGCATCGACGATGATCTCGCCGAAGCGCGACAGCTCCAGGGTGCCCTTGAGCCATTCGCTGTTGGGCAGCAGGCCGATCTGCACGAAGATGCCTTCCAGCTCGACGTTGTGCAGCTCCTCGCTGATGCGGTCCTTGTAGATCAGCCCGGTGACTTTCTGGCCGTCGCCCTTGACCTCGGTGGTCTGCGCCATTTTCAGCACGCGGACGTTGGGCAGGCTGTTGAGCTTGCGCTGCAGCACCGCGTCGGCCCGCAGTTCCTCGCCGAATTCCAGCAGGGTGACGTGGGCGACGATGCCGGCCAGGTCGATCGCCGCTTCCACGCCGGAGTTGCCGCCACCGATCACCGCCACGCGCTTGCCCTTGAATAGCGGGCCGTCGCAGTGCGGGCAGTAGGCCACGCCACGGCCACGGTACTCCTGCTCGCCGGGCACGTTCATTTCGCGCCAGCGCGCGCCGGTGGCGAGGATCAGGGTCTTGGCCTTGAGTTCGCCGCCGTTCTCGAACTGCACGCGGTGCAGGCCGTCTTCGCCCGCCGGGATCAGCTGGCTGGCGCGCTGCAGGTTCATGATGTCGACGTCGTATTCGCGCACATGTTCTTCCAGCGCGCGGGCCAGTTTCGGCCCTTCGGTTTCCTTCACCGAGATGAAGTTCTCGATGGCCATGGTGTCGAGCACCTGGCCGCCGAAGCGCTCGGCCGCCACGCCGGTGCGGATGCCCTTGCGTGCGGCGTAGATCGCCGCGGCGGCGCCGGCCGGGCCGCCACCGACCACCAGCACGTCGAAGGCGTCCTTGGCCTTGAGCTTCTCGGCATCACGGGCGCTGGAGCCGGTGTCGAGCTTGGCGAGGATCTCTTCCTCGCTCATGCGGCCCTGGGTGAACAGCTCGCCGTTGAGGTAGATGCTCGGCACCGACATGATCTGGCGGGCTTCGACTTCATCCTGGAACAGCGCGCCGTCGATGGCGACGTGCTTGATGTTCGGGTTGAGCACGGCCATCAGGTTCAGCGCCTGGACCACGTCCGGGCAGTTCTGGCAGGACAGCGAGAAGTAGGTTTCGAAGCGGTAGTCGCCCTCCAGCGCCTTGATCTGTTCGATCACCTCCGGCGCGGTCTTCGACGGATGGCCACCGACCTGCAGCAGGGCCAGCACCAGCGAGGTGAATTCGTGGCCCATGGGGATGCCGGCGAAGCGCAGGCTGATATTGCCGCCGATGCGGTTGAGGGCGAACGAGGGCTTGCGCGCATCGTCGCCGTCGGTCTTGAGGGTGATCTTGTCGCTGAGGCCGGCGATGTCCTGCAGCAGGCTCAGCAGCTCCCGGGATTTCTCGCCGTCATCGAGGGAGGCGACGATCTCGAAGGGCTGGGTGACCTTCTCCAGGTAGGCTTTCAACTGGGTCTTGAGATTGGTGTCCAACATTGGCGACTTACCCCATCAAAGTATGTTGGCCCTGAGGGCTCTAAGTGAATGACTCGAATGGACAAACTCTACCTGGCTGTAGGGTCATTACGAAATTGATTAAAACAGTCGTGACGATTCAATCTGCCTATCTGAAAAAAGGAAACCCCAGCCAGGACCGGGGTTTTCTTCGTAGCATCACGCGGGTTTACAAGCGCATCAGAAGTCCAGATTCGAGACTGCCAAGGCGTTGGATTCGATGAATTCCCGGCGCGGTTCCACCGCATCGCCCATCAGTGTATTGAAGATCTGGTCGGCGGCGATGGCATCCTCGATCGTCACCTTGAGCATACGGCGCACGTTCGGGTCCATGGTAGTTTCCCACAGCTGGTCCGGGTTCATCTCGCCCAGCCCCTTGTAGCGCTGCACGCTATGACGGCGGGTGCCTTCGGTCATCAGCCAGTCGAGCGCTTCCTTGAAGCTGGCCACGGGCTTCTTGCGTTCGCCACGCTGCACGTAGGCGCTGTCCTCGAGCAGGCTGTTGAGCTTCTCGCCCAGCGCGGTGACGGTGCGGTAGTCGTTGCTGGCGAAGAAATCACGGTTGAAGGTGATGTAGCTGGCCAGCCCGTGGGAGCTGATCTCCACCTCGGGCAGCCACAGGTGCCGCTCCTTGTCCTCACGCAGGCTGGCCTTGTAGACCAGTCCGGAACGTTCGATGCCCTTGAGCAACGCGCTGTACTGCTCCAGCCAGGCCTGCATCGCGGCCTGGTCGGCCAGTTGCTCGACGGACACCCGCGGCAGGTAGATGAAGTGCTCGGTCAGCTCCTGCGGATACAGGCGCGACAGACGCTGCAGGGTTTTCATCACCGTGCGGTAGTCGTTGACCAGTTTTTCCAGCGCCTCGCCGGCCAGGCCGGGGGCGTCTTCGTTGACGTGCAAGCTGGCGTCTTCCAGGGCCGACTGGGTGAGGTATTCCTCCATCGCCTCGTCGTCCTTGATGTACTGCTCCTGCTTGCCGCGCTTGACCTTGTACAGCGGCGGTTGCGCGATATACACGTAGCCTCGTTCGATCAACTCGGGCAGCTGGCGGAAGAAGAAGGTCAGCAGCAGGGTACGGATGTGCGAACCGTCGACGTCAGCATCGGTCATGATGATGATGTTGTGATAACGCAACTTGTCGATGTTGTACTCCTCGCGGCCGATACCGCAGCCCAGCGCGGTGATCAGCGTGCCGACCTCCTGGGAGGACAGCATCTTGTCGAAGCGCGCCTTCTCGACATTGAGGATCTTGCCCTTGAGCGGCAGGATCGCCTGGGTCTTGCGGTTACGGCCCTGCTTGGCCGAGCCACCCGCGGAATCACCCTCCACGATGTACAGTTCGGACAGCGCAGGATCCTTCTCCTGGCAGTCGGCGAGCTTGCCCGGCAGACCGGCGATGTCCAGCGCGCCCTTGCGACGGGTCATTTCCCGCGCCTTGCGCGCGGCCTCACGGGCGCGGGCGGCGTCGATCATCTTACCGACCACGGCCTTGGCTTCGTTGGGATGCTCGAGCAGGAAGTCGGCGAAGTACTTGCCCATCTCCTGTTCCACCGCGGTCTTCACCTCGGAAGAAACCAGCTTGTCCTTGGTCTGCGAGCTGAATTTGGGGTCCGGCACCTTGACCGAGATGATCGCGGTCAGGCCTTCGCGGGCATCGTCACCGGTGGTGGAAATCTTGTGCTTCTTCGCCAGACCTTCCTGCTCGATGTAGTTGTTCAGGTTACGCGTCAGCGCAGAGCGAAAACCGGCCAAATGGGTGCCGCCGTCACGCTGGGGGATGTTGTTGGTGAAGCAGAGGATGTTCTCGTTGAAACTGTCGTTCCACTGCAACGCGACTTCGACGCCAACGCCATCGTCACGCTGGATGTTGAAGTGGAACACCTGGTTGACCGCAGTCTTATTGGTGTTCAGGTAGGCGACGAAAGCACTCAGACCGCCTTCGTACTTGAACAGCTCTTCCTTGGCGGTACGTTCGTCACGCAGGAAAATGCCGACGCCCGAGTTGAGGAACGACAACTCACGTAGGCGCTTGGCCAGAATGTCCCAGCTGAAATGAATGTTCTGGAAGGTCTCGGCAGACGGCTTGAAATGAATCTGCGTGCCCGAAGTATCGGTTTCGCCAACTGGGGCGAGGGGTGCCTGAGGTACGCCGTGGCGATAGAGCTGTTCCCAGACCTTGCCTTCGCGGCGGATGGTCAACATCAACTCTTCGGACAATGCGTTGACCACTGAAACCCCTACGCCGTGCAAACCGCCGGAGACCTTGTAGGAATTGTCGTCGAACTTACCGCCGGCGTGCAGCACGGTCATGATGACTTCTGCAGCCGAAACACCTTCTTCATGAATATCCACCGGGATGCCACGGCCGTTGTCGCGGACACTGATGGACTCATCCGTATGAATGGTGATGGAGATTTCACTGCAGTGGCCGGCCAGCGCTTCATCGATCGAGTTATCGACGACTTCGAAGACCATGTGATGCAGGCCGGTACCGTCGTCGGTGTCGCCGATATACATGCCGGGTCGCTTGCGCACTGCATCGAGGCCTTTAAGTACCTTGATGCTTGACGAGTCGTACGTATGGTTTTCGCTCATGCCTTCACTCCCGAGGGGCCGTGGACGTGGGTGATTTGCCCATGTTCCACGTGAAACATTGAGACTGGCGTCTGTTCATGCCAGCCTTCTTGCAAAACAGTTGAATCGACACAGGTGATAAAAACCTGACAGTTAAGTTGCTCAAGCAACTTGCACAGCGCAAGCCGATGCTGCGCATCCAATTCGGACGGCAGATCGTCGACCAGATAGATGCATTGACCGCGCTTCGCTTCGCTGACCAGATGGCCCTGAGCAATGCGCAATGCACACACCACCAACTTCTGCTGGCCGCGAGAGAGCACTTCAGCCGCATTGTGGTTACCGGCCTTCAATCGCAGATCCGCTCGCTGCGGGCCGGCTTGGGTATGCCCTAACGATCTATCTCTTTCCAACGAGGACGCCAGCACATCAGCCAAGGATCGGTCCTTATCCCATCCTCGGTAGTAACTCAGCTTCAAGCCGTCCTGGTCGAGCAGGGCGGCCAGCGTCGACTCGAACACTGGCTTCAAGGCCTGAATATAGGCTCGCCGATATCCGTCAATCTCATCGCTGGCCAGCGTCAACTCTCGGCTCCAGGCGGCGTCTGAAGCGCCGTCCAGTGTACCATGCCGCAGCCACGAGTTCCGTTGTCGGAGGGCCTGCTGCATGCGCTGCCAAGCCGGCATGAAACGATGTTCCACGTGGAACACGCCCCAATCGAGAAACTGCCTGCGCAACTTGGGGGCGCCTTCGAGCAAACGAAAGCTATCGGGATTGATAAGCTGCAAAGGCAGCGTATCGGCAAGTTCCGCGGCCGACCTGACCCCTTGCCCATCGATACGAATTCTGACGTCGCCGTTACGGTCTCGTGAAACACCCAATGCACGACTGTGTTGATCCGGCAGATCGACCTGACCAAAGATAGTGCAAGCCGGCTGTTCGTAAGTGATGACCGGATTCAGCCGAATGCTGCGAAACGAACGCGCCAGACCCAACAGGTGGATGGCTTCGAGCAGGCTGGTTTTGCCGCTGCCGTTATCGCCGAAGAGGATGTTGATGCGAGGGGAGGGAGACAACGTCACCGGGTGCAGATTGCGAACCCCGGTGACGGAAAGACGGCTGAGGGACATTAAGTTGTTTTACAGACGCATCGGCATCACGACATAGGCGGAGTCGTCGTTGTCGAATTCCTGAACCAGAGCGCTGCTGTTCGCATCAGACAGAATCAGACGCACCTGCTCGGTGGTCATCACGCCAAGCACATCGAGCAGATAACTGACGTTAAAACCGATCTCCAGCGAACCACCGTTATAGTCGACCGCAACCTCTTCCTCAGCCTCTTCCTGCTCAGGGTTGTTCGCCTGAATCTTCAGCAGCCCACTTTCCAGCTGCAGACGAATGCCACGGTACTTTTCGTTAGACAGAATCGCCGTGCGGCTGAATGCTTCACGCAGTAGCTGACGATCCCCCACCACCAGCTTGTCGCCGCCACGCGGTAATACGCGCTCGTAGTCAGGGAACTTGCCGTCCACCAGCTTCGAAGTGAAGGTGAACTCGCCGGTGGTAGCGCGAATGTGATGCTGGCCCAGAACGATGCTGACCTCGGCGTCCTGATCGTTGAGCAGACGCGCCAGTTCGAGGATACCCTTGCGCGGCACAATGACCTGGTGCCGGTCGGGTTGCTCGATTCCCGCCTGCATCGAGCACATCGCCAGACGATGGCCGTCCGTTGCAACTGCGCGCAGCATGCCGCTGGAAACTTCGATGAGCATACCGTTGAGGTAATAACGCACGTCCTGCTGCGCCATGGCGAAGCTGCTGCGTTCGATCAGCTTACGCAGCTTGCCCTGTTCGACGGTGAATGAAAGCGAACCAGGGCCTTCTTCAACCGTAGGGAAGTCGTTGGCCGGAAGTGTAGAAAGCGTGAAACGGCTGCGCCCGGACTTGATGACAACCTTCTGATCATCGAGCCGGATATTGATCAGCGCGTCGCTCGGCAAGCTCTTGCAAATGTCCATGAGCTTGCGCGCTGGAACCGTGATTTCACCCGGCTCGGCTGCGTCTTCCAACGCAACGCGGCCAACCAGCTCGACTTCGAGATCGGTACCGGTCAGCGACAATTGCTGTCCTTGCACCACAAGCAATACGTTGGACAGCACCGGCAAGGTCTGACGGCGCTCTACGACGCCAGCAACCAGCTGCAGGGGTTTCAACAGGGCTTCGCGCTGAATGGAGAAATGCATGGTCTGGTCCCTTGCCTATAGATTAGGTCGCACTCAGGTTGTCAAAGTTCGCAGCAAATTCTTGTAATCTTCACGGATATCCGCGTCAGTTTCCCGTAGTTCGGCGATCTTACGGCAAGCGTGGAGAACCGTGGTGTGATCCCGCCCACCGAACGCATCGCCGATTTCCGGCAGGCTGTGGTTGGTCAGTTCCTTGGACAAGGCCATGGCCACCTGCCGCGGACGGGCGACCGATCGCGACCGCCGCTTCGACAGCAGATCGGAAATCTTGATCTTGTAATACTCAGCCACGGTGCGCTGGATATTGTCGACGCTGACCAGTTTATCCTGCAACGCCAGCAAGTCCTTCAGCGATTCACGAATCAGTTCGATGGTGATATCGCGCCCCATGAAGTGCGCATGGGCGATGACGCGCTTCAGCGCACCCTCGAGCTCACGTACGTTCGAACGAATTCGCTGGGCGATGAAGAAAGCCGCATCGTGGGGCAGGTCAACCTTCGCCTGGTCCGCCTTCTTCATCAGGATCGCTACGCGAGTCTCGAGCTCGGGCGGCTCGACGGCAACGGTGAGCCCCCAGCCAAAACGCGACTTCAGACGCTCCTCGAGGCCATCGATTTCCTTCGGATAGCGGTCACTGGTGAGGATGACCTGCTGACCACCTTCGAGCAACGCGTTGAAGGTGTGAAAGAACTCCTCCTGCGAGCGCTCCTTCTTGGCGAAGAACTGGATGTCGTCGATCAGCAGCGCGTCCACCGAGCGGTAGAAGCGCTTGAATTCATTGATGGCATTGAGCTGCAGCGCCTTGACCATATCGGCGACGAAGCGCTCGGAGTGCAGGTAGACCACCTTGGCGTTGGGGTTCTTCTTCAGCAGGTGATTGCCCACCGCATGCATCAGGTGGGTCTTGCCGAGGCCGACGCCGCCATAGAGGAACAACGGGTTGTAGCCGTGCTTGGGATTGTCGGCCACCTGCCAGGCTGCGGCTCGCGCCAACTGGTTGGATTTGCCCTCGACGAAATTCTCGAAGGTAAAGGTCCGATTGAGGTAGCTGGTGTGCTTGAGGCCACCCTCCACCTGCACGGCACGCTCGACACGCGGCTGTTCGGGTTCACTGGTGTCTGCCGACAACGGCTCGAAGCGTGGGGCCTGCGGCTGCACGAGAGGCGCAGGGGCGCTTATAGCCGGTGGCTGCGGCTGGGCCCGCGCAGCTGCAGCAGAAGGCAGTGCGGCGGATGAGGTTCGTTTACTGCCTATAAGGAGAGAAAGCGCCGGAGCTAGTCCGCTGGAGCGCTCCGACAGCAGTTCGAGCAAACGAGAGAGGTACTTTTCATTGACCCAGTCAAGCACGAAGCGGTTGGGCGCATAGACGCGCAATTCATCATCGTCGCCTTCCACCTGTAGCGGGCGAATCCATGTGTTGAATTGCTGAGCAGGCAGTTCATCGCGCAAAAGCTCAACACACTGCTGCCAAAGTTCCACCGACACGGAAGCTCCTATCGACTCAGTCGAGGTAAGACGGCGGCCATTGTAGCGACGCCACCGCTGGTTATCCACAACAAACCGGGATGGCTGGACGAACAACCACCAACGCCTGTTAACCGTCGATTCGATAGGAAAATTTTTCTGCCAAAGGCTGTTGATAAACGTCGCTGAGGGCAGTGATCAAGCCTGTTCAAAAACCGTGCTTAACAAGATCTGTGGATATCTCACTGTTTAATCCCCAGCTTGCTCAGAACCTCTGCACGGGCAGAACACGGCTTCCACACCTGGTTCAGATTCGCTGAAACACTTGTAAAACCTGGCCTGTAGCCATCTATCCACAGAAAGCACGCTGCACATATATAAGCATTACATCTTAAGAGCTTATATTTCTTTCTCTTTTATTTTTTCAGCCATACAGCGCTGGTTGGAAATTGACCTGGCCCGACAGCTTCTCTACAATCGCCGGTCTCTTAAAAGGGGGCCATTCCGGCCCGCAATGAATCACCAGGTAAACGCACCATGAAACGCACTTTCCAGCCCAGCACCATCAAGCGCGCTCGTACTCACGGCTTCCGTGCCCGTATGGCCACCAAGAACGGTCGTCAGGTTCTGTCGCGTCGTCGCGCCAAAGGCCGCAAGCGTCTGACCGTCTGATATCGGAACAGGTAGTGAGTCGGGGCTTCGGCCGGGAAAAGCGACTGCTGACTCCCCGCCAATTCAAGGCAGTCTTCGACTCCCCTTCCGGTAAGGTGCCTGGCAGGAACGTCCTGCTGCTGGCACGTGAGAACGATCTGCAACACCCCCGCCTTGGGCTAGTGATCGGCAAGAAAAGCGTCAAGCTTTCGGTCGAACGTAACCGCATCAAGCGGCAGATACGTGAGACCTTTCGCCATCACCAGTCGGATCTGGTGGGCTGGGACATCGTGATCGTCGCCCGCAAGGGATTGGCTGATCTGGACAATCCCGAACTGGCGAAGCAATTCGCCAAGCTCTGGAAGCGACTGTCACGCAGTCCATCCAAGACCGCCGTCGAACCTGGAGCCGCCAACAGCACCCATGCGTAAATTGGCCATCGCTTCGATCAGAGTCTACCAGTACGCCATCAGTCCGATGATGGCCAGTCACTGCCGTTTCTATCCAAGCTGCTCCTGCTATGCACTCGAGGCCATCGAAACTCATGGCCTGTTGCATGGTGGCTGGCTGAGCCTGCGCAGGTTAGGGCGCTGCCATCCGTGGAACCCCGGCGGCTACGATCCCGTGCCTTCCCATAACACCTCCAATTCATCTCCGATGGCCGAGTAACCATGGATATCAAACGCTCGATACTGCTCGTCGCATTAGCAGTCGTTGCCTACCTGATGGTTCTTCAATGGAATCAGGACTACGGTCAGGCAGCCCTACCGACCGAAACCGCGCAAAGCCAGCCGGGCGCACCGGCTCTTCCGGATAGCCCGGCCGCCAACAGTGAAGGCACCGCTGGCGACGTGCCCGCGGTTGCCGGCCAGCAGCAAGCCAGCGCTCTGCCGGCTAACGCGCCGAGCAGCCAGCTGATTCGTGTGCGCAGCGACGTGCTGGATGTGGCCATCGATCCGCGCGGCGGCGACATCGTCGAACTGCATCTGCCGCAGTACCCGCGTCGGCAGGATCGTCCCGATGTGCCGTTCCAGCTGTTCGAGCGCAGCGGCGAGCGTGTCTACGAGGCACAGAGCGGCCTGATCGGCGACGGCCCGGACAAGGCGAGCGGTCGTCCTCAATACAGCAGCGAGAAAAGCGAATACCAGCTGGCCGAAGGTCAGGACCAGGTGGTCGTCGATCTGAAATACAGCGCCGATGGTGTCAACTACATCAAGCGTTTCACCCTCGAGCGCGGCAACTATGCGCTCAAGGTGAACTACCTGATCGACAACCAGAGCGCTCAACCCTGGACCGGTTACCTGTTCGGCCAGCTCAAGCGCGACAACAGCGGTGACCCGTCCTCGAGCACCGCCACCGGCACCGCTACCTATCTTGGCGCTGCGCTGTGGACCAAGGACGAGCCGTATCGCAAGGTCTCCATGGGTGACATGGATGAAAGCAATCTGCGTGAAAGCGTGCAGGGTGGCTGGATCGCCTGGCTGCAGCATTATTTCGTCACCGCCTGGATTCCTCAGCCGGGCGATACCAACCAGGTACAGACGCGCAAGGACAGCCAGGGCAACTACATCATCGGCTTTACCGGCCCAGCCGTCAGCGTACCGGCCGGCGCACAGGGCGAGACCGGCGCCACGCTGTATGCCGGACCGAAGAGCCAGGACAAGCTGGAAGAACTGTCGCCCGGTCTACGCCTGACCGTCGACTATGGGATCCTCTGGTTCATCGCTCAGCCGATCTTCTGGCTGCTGGAGAACATCCATGCACTGCTGGGCAACTGGGGCTGGTCGATCATCGTTCTGACCATCATCATCAAGCTCGCTTTCTTCCCGCTCTCCGCGGCGAGCTATCGGTCGATGGCGCGAATGCGCGCAGTGTCGCCGAAGATGCAGGCGCTCAAGGAACAGCATGGCGACGACCGCCAGAAGATGTCTCAGGCGATGATGGAGCTGTACAAGAAGGAAAAGATCAATCCGCTGGGCGGCTGTCTGCCGATTCTGGTGCAGATGCCGGTGTTCCTGGCCCTGTACTGGGTGCTGCTGGAAAGCGTCGAGATGCGCCAGGCGCCGTGGATGTTCTGGATCACCGACCTGTCGATCAAGGATCCGTTCTTCATCCTGCCGATCATCATGGGCATAACCATGTTCATCCAGCAGCAGCTCAACCCGACACCGCCGGATCCGATGCAGGCGCGAGTGATGAAGCTGCTGCCGGTGATCTTCACCTTCTTCTTCCTCTGGTTCCCTGCCGGTCTGGTGCTGTACTGGGTGGTCAACAACGTCCTGTCCATCGCTCAGCAGTGGTACATTACCCGCAAGATCGAGGCCGCGGCGAAGCCCGTCTGACGCCTCAACCGCCAATGCACAACGCCCCTTGATTGGGGCGTTGTGCTATCTGCCATCCAGAAAGGAGGCCGCATGAATCCAGTTCGCGACACCATTGCCGCCGTCGCTACCGCCCCGGGACGCGGAGGAGTCGGCATCGTTCGGGTGTCAGGGCCGCGGGCCAAGGCCATCGCCATTACCCTGACCGGTCGTGAGCCGACGCCGCGGTATGCACATTACGGTGCGTTTCACGCAGACGACGGCGAGGTGATCGACGAAGGCCTGTTGCTGTTTTTTCCAGGTCCGCATTCATTCACCGGTGAAGACGTACTCGAACTTCAGGGGCATGGTGGCCCGGTCGTTCTGGATATGCTGCTGCTGCGCTGTATCGAGCTCGGCGTGCGCCTGGCTCGACCAGGAGAATTCAGCGAACGCGCATTCCTCAACGACAAACTCGATCTGGCCCAGGCCGAGGCGATCGCCGATCTTATCGAAGCCAGTTCGGCGCAGGCCGCGCGCAATGCGGTGCGTTCTCTACAGGGCGAATTCTCTCGCCGCGTGCATCAGCTGACCGAAAAGTTGATTCAGCTACGTATCTATGTCGAAGCGGCGATCGATTTTCCCGAAGAGGAAATCGACTTCCTTGCCGATGGGCATGTTCTGGCACAACTGAATGCCGTGAAGACCGAGTTATCCACAGTGCTGCGCGAAGCCGGACAGGGCGCCCTGCTGCGCGACGGAATGACCGTGGTGATCGCAGGGCGCCCCAACGCCGGCAAGTCCAGTCTGCTCAACGCACTGGCGGGCCGTGAGGCCGCCATCGTCACCGATATCGCCGGTACCACCCGGGATGTCCTGCGCGAACACATCCTGATCGACGGCATGCCGCTGCATGTGGTCGATACCGCAGGCCTGCGCGACACCGAAGACCAGGTGGAGCGCATCGGTGTGCAGCGCGCGCTCAGCGCCATCGGCGAAGCGGACAGGGTGCTATTGATGGTCGATGCCAGTGCGCCTGAGGCGCAGGACCCACTGGCCCTGTGGCCGGAGTTTCTCGAGTCCAGTCCCGCGCCGAACCGGGTGACGCTGATTCGCAACAAAGCCGACCTCAGCGGTGAGCCGATCTCGATTCGCTTTGACGAGAACGGACAAGCGACACTGAGCCTTTGTGCACGATCCGGCGAAGGTATCGAGTTGCTGCGCGAACACCTCAAGCAGTGCATGGGATACGAACAAACCTCTGAAAGCAGTTTCAGCGCCCGCCGCCGCCATCTGGACGCATTGCGTCTGGCCGATCAGTACCTGCAGCATGGCCATGCCCAGCTGACGCTGGCCGGCGCCGGCGAGTTGCTGGCCGAGGATCTGCGCCAGGCACAACAGGCGCTTGGCGAGATCACGGGTGCGTTCAGCTCGGACGACCTGCTCGGGCGAATCTTCTCGAGCTTCTGCATCGGCAAATGACATGCACAGGGCGCTAACCGCGCCCGCCCCCTCCATCACAACGCATAGCGCCACGCAGAAGAACTCGTGACGCAGGCATTCGGCTGCCCATTTCTCCTGTCATGAGTCCTGTGGAAAAAGCCGCCTGAGGGCAGTAGAAAACTCATGACAGAAGCTGGTGAAAAACCGCCCTGTGCATAAGCTTCACTTTAATCCACAGGATGCAGACGGTATCCACACCGTTAACGCCCAACCGAAGCACAGCTTTATCCTTCGCTACAGAGTAGACATGACAAGGGATACAAGCGGTTATCCACAGAAAATCGCTTCACCATTCATAAACACATAAATAAGCTTCTTATATATTTCTTCTCTATTTCTATGTTTATCCACCGACTTGTCTCCGCCCGATGGTTGGTCATTTTTTGCTCAGAGCCCTTCTTTAGCTCCGGCTAAATCCCTATACTTCGCGGCTTCCCGAATTTCCCATCTGAACAGGCACGAGGTGCATGGTGGACTTCCCTTCCCGTTTTGACGTGATCGTTATCGGTGGCGGCCATGCTGGCACCGAAGCTGCGCTGGCAGCGGCACGCATGGGCGTGAAGACCCTGCTGCTCAGCCACAATGTGGAAACCCTCGGCCAGATGAGCTGCAACCCGGCTATCGGCGGCATCGGCAAGAGTCATCTGGTCAAGGAAATCGACGCCCTGGGTGGGGCCATGGCAATGGCTACGGACAAGGGCGGCATCCAGTTCCGTGTACTCAACAGCCGCAAGGGACCAGCGGTGCGCGCCACCCGTGCGCAAGCGGATCGAGTTCTTTACAAGGCTGCAGTGCGTGAAGCGCTGGAGAATCAGTCCAACCTGTGGATATTCCAGCAGGCCGCTGACGACCTCATCGTCGAGCAGGATCAGGTTCGTGGTGTGGTTACCCAGATGGGCCTGCGGTTTCTGGCCAGCTCGGTGGTGTTGACGACAGGAACCTTCCTCGGTGGACTTATCCACATCGGCTTGCAGAATTATTCAGGTGGGCGCGCAGGCGATCCGCCTTCGATCGCCCTGGCTCAGCGCCTGCGCGAGTTGCCACTGCGCGTCGGTCGACTGAAAACCGGCACCCCGCCTCGTATCGATGGTCGTTCGGTGGATTTTTCCCTGATGACCGAGCAGCCTGGCGACACACCGCTGCCGGTGATGTCGTTCATGGGCAGTCGTGAGCAGCATCCGCGTCAGGTCAGCTGCTGGATCACTCACACCAACGCCCGCACGCACGAAATCATTGCTGCCAACCTCGATCGTTCGCCGATGTATTCCGGCGTGATCGAAGGCGTGGGGCCGCGCTACTGCCCGTCGATCGAAGACAAGATCCATCGTTTCGCCGACAAGGACAGCCATCAGGTCTTTCTCGAGCCGGAAGGCCTGACCACCCATGAGCTGTATCCCAATGGCATCTCCACCTCGTTGCCGTTCGATGTGCAGCTGCAGATCGTGCAGAGCATCCGTGGCATGGAGAACGCCCACATCGTGCGGCCGGGCTATGCCATCGAATACGACTACTTCGACCCACGCGATCTCAAGTACAGCCTGGAGACCAAGGTGATCGGCGGGTTGTTCTTCGCTGGCCAGATCAACGGCACCACCGGTTACGAAGAGGCCGGTGCCCAGGGGCTGCTCGCCGGAGCCAACGCCGCGCTACGCGCGCAGGGCAAGGACAGCTGGTGCCCACGGCGTGACGAGGCCTACCTCGGTGTGCTGGTCGATGACCTGATCACCCTTGGCACTCAGGAGCCCTATCGGATGTTCACCTCGCGTGCCGAATACCGGCTGATCCTGCGCGAGGACAACGCCGATCTTCGTCTGACCGAGAAGGGTCGCGAACTGGGGCTGGTGGACGATGCCCGTTGGGCGGCGTTCTGCGCCAAGCGCGAAGGTATCGAGCTCGAGGAGCAGCGCCTGAAGAGCTGCTGGGTCCGTCCCGGCACCCCACAGGGCGATGCGATCGTCGAGCGCTTCGGCAGCCCTCTGGCCCGCGAGTACAACCTGCTCAATCTACTGGCTCGTCCGGAGATCGATTACCAGAGCCTGATCGAACTGACCGGTGACGGTGCGCCGGATCCGCAGGTCGCCGAGCAGGTCGAGATCAAGACCAAGTACGCCGGCTACATCGAACGTCAGCAGGACGAGATCGAGCGACTGCGTGCCAGCGAGAACATCGCCCTGCCGGCTGATCTCGACTACACGACGATTCCGGGCTTGTCGAAGGAAATTCAGCAAAAGCTCGATCAGGCAAGGCCGGAGACACTCGGACAGGCATCGCGTATTCCGGGAGTCACTCCCGCTGCGGTGTCGCTGCTGATGATTCATCTGAAGAAGCGCACTGCCGGCCAGCAGCTGGAGCAGAGCGCCTGATGAGCCTGGTCAGCGAATCCCATGCCGCGGAACTCGTTCGTGGCGCCCAGGCGCTGGGCGTCGAGTTGAGTGAAGGGCAACAGCAGCAGTTGCTGGCCTACCTGGCGCTGCTGATCAAGTGGAACAAGGCCTACAATCTCACCGCCGTGCGCGATCCAGACGAAATGGTTTCGCGGCACTTGCTCGATAGCCTGAGCGTGGTGCCTTTCGTTGCCGGGGCTGGACGGACCTGGCTGGACGTCGGCAGTGGTGGTGGCATGCCTGGCGTGCCGCTGGCGATCATGTTTCCCGATCGCGGCTTCACGCTGCTGGACTCCAATGGGAAAAAAACACGCTTCCTGACGCAGGTAAAGCTGGAGCTGAAACTGGCCAACCTCGAAGTCGTGCACAGCCGAGTCGAGCAGTTCCAGCCGGCGGAAGCCTTCGAAGGCATCACCTCGCGTGCCTTCAGTTCTCTCGAGGACTTCGCCAATTGGACGCGTCATCTGGGCAATACCGAGACGCGCTGGCTGGCGATGAAGGGCGTGCAGCCGGACGACGAGCTGCAACGGCTGCCTGCGGATTTCCGCCTCGATGCCTGTCACGTACTCAAGGTTCCCGGTTGCCAAGGCCAGCGCCATCTGCTGATACTGCGCCGCACTTCATGACCCGGACAGACACTGACCATGGCTAAAGTCTTCGCCATTGCCAACCAGAAAGGCGGTGTCGCCAAGACCACCACCTGCATCAACCTCGCGGCTTCGCTGGTTGCCACCCGCCGGCGCGTGCTGCTGATCGATCTCGATCCGCAAGGCAATGCCACCACCGGCAGCGGTGTGGACAAGCTCGGCCTGGAGTACTCGATCTACGATGTGCTGATCGGCGAATGCAGCCTGGTCGATGCCATGCAGTTTTCCGAGCATGGCGGCTATCAGCTGCTGCCGGCCAACCGCGACCTGACCGCGGCGGAAGTGGCCCTGCTGAACCTGCCGGCCAAGGAAAAACGCCTGCGTGAGGCACTGGCACCGGTGCGGGAGAACTACGACTACATCCTCATCGATTGCCCGCCGTCGCTGTCGATGCTGACCATCAACGCGCTGGCTGCGTCGGACGGCGTCATCATTCCCATGCAGTGCGAGTACTACGCGCTCGAAGGGCTTACCGATCTGGTCAATTCGATCCAGCGTATCGGCCAGGCGCTCAACCCCAGCCTGAAGATCGAAGGTCTGCTGCGCACCATGTACGACCCGCGTAGCAGCCTGACCAACGATGTATCCGAACAGCTCAAGGCGCATTTCGGCGACAAACTCTACGACACCGTCATCCCACGCAACGTGCGGCTTGCCGAGGCCCCCAGCCACGGCATGCCGGCGCTGGTCTACGACAAGCAATCCAAGGGTGCTCTGGCCTATCTGGCCCTGGCCGGTGAACTGTCGCGACGCCAGCGCCAGTCGGCGCGTGGCGCCCTCGCATAAGGACTACTCATGGCGACCAAGAAAAGAGGCCTAGGCCGTGGACTCGACGCTCTGCTCGGCGGCGCCAGCGTTTCGGCAATGCAGGAAGAGGCTGCGAAGGTCGATACCCGTGAACTGCAGCACCTGCCGCTGGACCTGATCCAGCGCGGCAAGTACCAGCCGCGCCGCGACATGGATCCGCAGGCCCTGGAAGAGCTGGCGCAGTCGATCAAGAACCACGGCGTGATGCAGCCGATCGTGGTGCGTCCCGTCAGTGGTGGCCGCTTCGAGATCATCGCCGGTGAGCGCCGCTGGCGCGCCAGCCAGCAGGCCGGCTTGGAGAAGGTACCGGCGCTGGTTCGCGAAGTGCCGGACGAGGCGGCCATTGCCATGGCGCTGATCGAGAACATCCAGCGCGAAGACCTGAATCCGATCGAGGAAGCCGTCGCGCTGCAGCGCTTGCAACAGGAGTTCCAGCTGACCCAGCAGCAAGTCGCCGACGCCGTAGGCAAGTCGCGCGTCTCGATAAGCAACCTGCTGCGCCTGATCGCACTGCCGGAAGAGATCAAGACACTGCTGTCCCACGGAGACTTGGAGATGGGGCATGCGCGTGCGCTGCTTGGCCTGCCGGCCGAACAGCAGGTCGAGGGCGCGCGGCACGTTGTCGCACGTGGGCTGACCGTGCGCCAGACCGAAGCCCTGGTGCGTCAGTGGTTGAACAGCAAGGAGACACCGAAAGCCGAGGCCAAGATCGACCCGGACATCAGCCGTCTGGAGCAGCGTCTGGCCGAACGCCTGGGCTCTCCGGTGCAGATCAAGCACGGGCAGAAGGGCAAAGGGCAGCTGGTGATCCGCTACAGTTCGCTGGATGAACTGCAGGGTGTATTGGCCCACATCCGTTGATACAAATTGTTTGTAGTGCCGGTCGGAAAATACTACCGGAGAGTTGAACCCTGGCTGGCCTGCTCCTATACTCGCCGCGCTTTTTTTGACTGCGGACAATTATTTACGCGGCCTGCTGCAGCGATGGAATTCAGGTGAACATACGCAACAGAACACCCTTCCATCGCCTTCCGGCGTTTCGCGTATTGCAGATGCAGGCGATGGTCGTAGTAGCGACCGCTGTCTCATGTGGCCTGGTTTTTGGTATGGTCGCCGGCTACTCCGCGCTGTGCGGCGGTTTGATTGCGCTGTCGGCGAACGTGTATTTCGCGTACAAGGCCTTTCGTTACTTTGGCGCACGTTCGACTCGGGCGATCATCCAGTCGTTCTGGTCCGGCGAGATGGGTAAACAGATTCTGGCAGCAGCGCTTTTTGCGTTGGTGTTCGTGGGAGTGAAACCGCTGGAACCGATCGCCTTGTTTGCCGGCTATCTGCTGGTTCTGGGCGTCGGAGCAAGCGCGCTCCTGCTGATGAAAAACAATCCGAAGCATTGAGCATTGAGGCGTTTATGGCGAGTACCCCCGCTGAATATATCCAGCACCACCTGCAAAACCTCACCTACGGCAAGCTGCCGGCAGGTTACGAGCGTGCTGATGGCTCCGTTCTCGATCAGGCCACCTGGACCATCGCTCAGACAGGTCTGGAAGCTCGCGACATGGGCTTCATGGCATTCCACCTGGATACCCTCGGCTGGTCGCTGCTGATGGGCGCCATCTTCATCCTGCTGTTCCGCAGCGCCGCCAAGTCGGCCACCGCCGGTGTACCGGGCAAGCTGCAGAACTTCGTCGAGATGTGCGTCGAGTTCGTCGAAGGCGTGGTGAAGGACACCTTCCACGGCCGCAATGCTCTGATCGCTCCGCTGGCGCTGACCATCTTCGTCTGGGTGTTCCTGATGAACAGCCTGAAGTGGATTCCGGTCGACTACATCCCGGGTCTGGCCAGCCTGCTGGGCCTGCCGGCATTCAAGATCGTGCCGACCGCCGACCCGAACGGCACCTTCGGCCTGTCGCTCGGCGTGTTCATCCTGATTCTCTTCTACAGCGTCAAGGTCAAGGGTTTCGGTGGCTTCAGCAAGGAGCTGGCGTTCACTCCGTTCAACCACTGGTCGCTGGTGCCGTTCAACCTGTTCCTCGAGATTCTCGGCCTGCTGACCAAGCCGCTCAGCCTCGCGCTGCGTCTGTTCGGCAACATGTATGCCGGTGAGGTGGTGTTCATCCTCATCGCTCTGCTGCCGTTCTACGTGCAGTGGACCCTGAATGTGCCTTGGGCGATCTTCCATATTCTGGTGATCCCGCTTCAGGCCTTCATCTTCATGGTACTGACGGTGGTGTACCTGAGCTCTGCCCATGAAGAACATCACTGAAAACCGCTAACGCTTTAACCGAAAAACCTTAACCCCCCTTAGCTTCAGGAGCTTTACATGGAACTCGTCTACATCGCCGCCTCCATCATGATCGGTCTGGGTGCCCTGGGCACCGGTATTGGCTTCGCCCTGCTGGGCGGCAAGCTGCTGGAATCCACTGCTCGTCAGCCTGAGCTGGCTCCCCAGCTGCAAACCAAAACCTTCCTGATGGCCGGCCTGCTCGACGCCGTGCCGATGATCGGCGTTGGTATCGCGATGTACCTCATCTTCGTTGTCGCCGGTTAATCACTTTCCGGTTTGAGATGGGGTTCGCCGGGCGAGCCCCGTCGCCGTGGAATGACTCCCGCGTTGAACGAGATAGCACGAGGTAAATCGCTGTGAACATTAACTTGACGCTGTTCGGTCAAACGCTCGCCTTCGCTATCTTCGTCTGGTTCTGCATGAAGCTCGTATGGCCGCCCATCACGGCAGCCATGGCAGCACGCCAGAAGAAGATCGCTGAAGGACTGGATGCGGCAGGCCGTGCGCAGCAAGACCTGAAACTGGCTCAGGACAAGGTGTCCAACACCCTCCGCGAGACCAAGGAGCAGGCAGCCCAGATCATCGAGCAGGCGAACAAGCACGCCAATGCGATCATCGAGGAAGCCAAGCAGCAGGCACGTGTCGAAGGCGAGCGACTGGCCGCCGGCGCCCGCGCCGAGATCGAACAGGAAGTGAACCGTGCCAGGGACCAACTGCGCAGTCAGGTAGCGGCTCTTGCCGTCGCCGGTGCAGAGAAGATCCTGGAGTCCCAGGTGGACGCCAAGGTGCACAACGAGCTGGTCGAAAAACTGGCCTCCCAACTCTAAGCGAGGCAAGCGATGATCAATACCCAGACGCTTGCTCGGCCTTACGCGAAAGCCGCTTTCGAGTTCGCCAGCGCCGCAGGAACGACCGAGTCCTGGTCGAAAATGCTGAACCTGGCCGCCATCGCTGTTGAAGTCCCAGAAGTCGCAGCGTTGCTGAACGACCCCCGCCTGACCAGCGAAAGCAAGGTCCAGGGGCTGGTGCGTCTACTCGGTGACGACGCCGACGAAGCTTTCCGCAACTACGTCCAGACCCTTGGCGAGAACGATCGCCTGTCGGTACTGCCGACCGTGTGGGAGCTGTACGAGGACATCAAGGCGCAAGCCGAGAAAACGCTCGAGGCAGAAGTTGAAACCGCCTTCGAGCTCAGCAACGAGCAACTCCAAACTTTGGCTGCCGCCCTGTCGAAGCGGCTAGATCGCACCGTCAACCTCCAGCAGGCCGTGAATCCTGCGCTGATCGGCGGCGTGTTGATTCGCGCCGGTGATGTGGTTGTCGACGGTTCGGTCCGCGGCAAACTGAGCCAGTTGGCCGAATCGTTGAAATCCTGATTTGAGGGTCATGGCATGCAGCAACTGAATCCTTCCGAGATTAGTGAAATCATCAAGCAGCGCATCGAGAAATCGAATGTCGCTGCTCAAGCCCGTAACGAGGGCACCGTCGTCAGCGTTTCTGACGGTATCGTACGCATCTACGGTCTGGCCGACGTCATGTACGGCGAGATGATCGAGTTCCCTGGCGGCATCTTCGGTATGGCACTGAACCTGGAGCAGGACTCCGTAGGTGCCGTGGTTCTGGGTAACTACCTGGGCCTGACCGAAGGCATGAGCGCCAAGTGCACCGGCCGCATCCTCGAAGTTCCGGTTGGTCCGGAACTGCTGGGTCGCGTAGTCGACGCACTGGGTAACCCGATCGATGGCAAAGGCCCGATCAACGCTCAGGCAACTGATGCGGTCGAGAAGGTCGCGCCGGGCGTGATCTGGCGTAAGTCCGTCGACCAGCCGGTGCAGACCGGTTACAAGTCGGTCGACGCCATGATCCCGGTAGGCCGTGGCCAGCGTGAGCTGATCATCGGTGACCGTCAGATCGGCAAGACCGCCCTGGCCATCGACGCCATCATCAACCAGAAGAACAGTGGCATCCGCTGCGTCTACGTCGCCATCGGTCAGAAGCAGTCGACCATCGCCAACGTGGTGCGCAAGCTGGAAGAGCATGGCGCGCTGCACAACACCATCGTTGTCGCTGCGTCCGCTTCCGAATCCGCTGCCCTGCAGTATCTGGCTCCTTACGCCGGTTGCACCATGGGCGAGTACTTCCGCGACCGCGGTGAAGACGCGCTGATCGTGTATGACGATCTGTCCAAGCAGGCTGTGGCTTATCGCCAGATTTCCCTGCTGCTGCGTCGTCCGCCGGGACGTGAAGCCTACCCGGGCGACGTGTTCTATCTCCACAGCCGTCTGCTGGAGCGTGCGTCGCGTGTTTCCGAAGAGTATGTCGAGAAGTTCACCAACGGTGCCGTAACTGGCAGGACCGGCTCGCTGACCGCTCTGCCGATCATCGAAACCCAGGCGGGCGACGTTTCCGCGTTCGTTCCGACCAACGTGATTTCCATCACCGACGGTCAGATCTTCCTGGAATCGGCGATGTTCAACGCAGGTATCCGTCCGGCCGTCAACGCCGGTATCTCGGTATCCCGCGTCGGTGGCGCCGCGCAGACCAAGATCGTCAAGAAGCTGTCCGGTGGTATCCGTACCGCTCTGGCTCAGTACCGTGAACTGGCTGCGTTCGCGCAGTTCGCTTCCGACCTCGACGAAGCGACCCGCAAGCAGCTGGAGCATGGTCAGCGCGTTACCGAGCTGATGAAGCAGAAGCAGTACGCGCCGATGTCCATCGCCGACATGTCCCTGTCCCTGTACGCCGCCGAGCGTGGCTTCCTGACGGACGTGGAAGTGGCCAAGGTTGGCGCCTTCGAGCAGGCCCTGATCGCCTTCTTCAACCGCGAGTTCGCCGATCTGATGGCGAAGATCAACGTGAAGGGTGACTTCAACGACGAAATCGACGCTGGCCTGAAGGCTGGTATCGAGAAGTTCAAGGCCACGCAAAGCTGGTAAGCCGCAGCGGGAGCCGAGAGGCTCCCGCCTGCTAACCCGATAGGTGTCAAATGGCAGGCGCAAAAGAGATTCGCAGCAAGATTGCGAGCATCAAAAGCACGCAGAAGATCACCAGCGCCATGGAAAAGGTGGCGGTCAGCAAGATGCGCAAGGCACAGATGCGCATGGCTGCCAGCCGCCCATATGCGGAGCGGATCCGGCAGGTCATCGGCCATCTGGCCTTTGCCAACCCGGAGTACCGTCACCCGTTCATGGTGGAGCGTCCGGTCAAGCGTGTCGGCTATATCGTCGTGTCTACTGATCGTGGTCTTTGCGGTGGCCTGAACATCAACCTGTTCAAGGTCCTGATCAAGAACATGAAGGAGTGGCACGACCAGAAGGTCGAAGTCGACCTCTGCGTGATCGGCAACAAGGGCGCGAGCTTCTTCCGCAGCTTCGGCGGCAACGTCGTCGCAGCGATCGGCAACCTCGGCGAAGAGCCATCGATCAACGATCTGATCGGCAGCGTCAAGGTCATGCTCGATGCCTTCCACGAAGGCCGGATCGATCGCTTGTACCTGGTATCCAACAAGTTCATCAACACCATGACCCAGAAACCGACGGTCGACCAACTGCTGCCACTGGCCGCAGACGAGAACGCCGAGCCGGTCAAGAAGGGTCAGTGGGACTACCTCTACGAGCCGGACGCCCAGCAGCTGCTGGATGCCCTGCTGGTTCGTTTCATCGAGTCCCAGGCCTACCAGGCGGTGGTCGAGAACGGCGCGGCCGAACAGGCGGCGCGGATGATTGCCATGAAGAACGCAACCGACAACGCCGGTGAGCTGATCGGCGACCTGCAACTGGTCTACAACAAGGCCCGTCAGGCTGCGATCACTCAGGAAATTTCGGAAATCGTCGGCGGCGCTGCCGCGGTTTAAGAACGGTTCAAATATTCAGAGGAACCAAACATGAGTAGCGGACGTATCGTTCAAATCATCGGCGCCGTTATCGACGTGGAATTTCCGCGCGATGTGGTACCGAACGTCTATGACGCGCTGAAAGTTCAAGGCGCCGAGACCACCCTGGAAGTCCAGCAGCAGCTGGGCGACGGCATTGTCCGTACCATCGCCATGGGTTCGACCGAAGGCCTCAAGCGTGGCCTGGACGTCGTCAACACCGGCACCGGTATCTCCGTACCGGTCGGCAAGCAGACCCTGGGTCGCATCATGGACGTCCTGGGTAACCCCATCGACGAAGCCGGCCCGATCGGCGAAGAAGAGCGCTGGACCATTCACCGCGCTGCTCCGTCCTACGCAGAGCAGGCTGGCGGCAACGAGCTGCTGGAAACCGGCATCAAGGTTATCGACCTGGTTTGCCCGTTCGCCAAGGGCGGTAAGGTCGGTCTGTTCGGTGGTGCCGGTGTCGGCAAGACCGTAAACATGATGGAGCTGATCCGTAACATCGCCATGGAGCACAGCGGTTACTCCGTGTTCGCCGGTGTGGGTGAGCGTACTCGTGAAGGTAACGACTTCTATCACGAGATGAAGGACTCCAACGTTCTGGACAAGGTTGCCCTGGTTTACGGCCAGATGAACGAGCCGCCGGGAAACCGTCTGCGCGTAGCGCTGACCGGCCTGACCATGGCCGAGAAGTTCCGTGACGAAGGCCGTGACGTTCTGTTGTTCGTCGACAACATCTACCGTTACACCCTCGCCGGTACCGAAGTATCCGCGCTGCTGGGTCGTATGCCTTCCGCGGTAGGTTACCAGCCGACTCTGGCCGAAGAGATGGGCGTTCTGCAGGAGCGCATCACCTCCACCAAGAACGGCTCGATCACTTCGGTACAGGCCGTATACGTACCTGCGGACGACCTGACCGACCCGAGCCCGGCGACCACCTTCGCCCACCTCGACGCCACCGTCGTACTGTCGCGTGACATCGCCTCCCTGGGTATCTACCCGGCGGTCGATCCGCTCGACTCGACTTCGCGTCAGCTGGATCCGCTGGTGATCGGCCAGGAGCACTACGACACCGCTCGCGGCGTTCAGTACGTGCTGCAGCGCTACAAGGAGCTGAAGGACATCATCGCGATCCTCGGTATGGACGAACTGTCCGAGACCGACAAGCAGCTGGTATCCCGTGCTCGTAAGATCCAGCGCTTCCTGTCCCAGCCGTTCTTCGTGGCCGAAGTCTTCACGGGCTCGCCAGGCAAGTACGTTCCGCTGAAGGAAACCATCCGTGGTTTCTCCGGCATCCTCAATGGCGACTACGACCATCTGCCGGAACAGGCGTTCTACATGGTCGGCAGCATCGACGAAGCCATCGAGAAAGCCAAGAAACTGTAACTGGCGCGCCCGTTCGCGGGCGCCAACCAGCTTGACCGGCAGCTGCCGGTCAGGCTGATTACCGAGGCATGAACATGGCTATGACAGTGCATTGCGACATCGTCAGTGCGGAAGAAGAGCTGTTCTCGGGGCTGGTGGAAATGGTCGTCGCCCACGGCAACCTGGGTGACATCGGCGTTCTGCCGGGTCACGCGCCGCTGCTGACCGATCTCAAGCCGGGTCCGGTTCGAGTGATCAAGCAGGGTGGTGACGAGGAGATCTTCTACATCTCCGGCGGCTTCATCGAAGTGCAGCCGAACATGGTGAAGGTTCTCGCCGATACCGCTACGCGCGCCAAGGACATCGACGAAGCTGCCGCTCAGGCTGCCGTCAAAGCTGCCGAGAAGGCCCTGCACGAGAAGGGCGCGGAGTTCGATTACGGCTCCGCCGCCGCTCGTCTGGCCGAGGCCGCAGCCCAGCTGCGGACCATCGAGGCAATGCGCAAGAAGTACGGCCGGCACTGATCGGCCCGCGACTTCATCGCGCTCGAGTAAAAGGGTAGCCTTGGCTACCCTTTTTCTTTTTCTGCCATTTGTCGGCGCTGATACCAGCTGCACCCTGACTGCGTATGGGTGAGCTGACGGGCCGAAACCGTTCAGGAATCGCTTCATGTCTCTCGATATCGTCATTCTCGCCGCAGGCCAGGGCACGCGCATGCGTTCGGCGCTGCCCAAGGTGCTGCATCCGGTCGCCGGAAAATCCATGCTCGGGCATGTCATCGACACGGCCCGTGCGCTGCAGCCGCAAAGCATCCAGGTGGTCATCGGCCACGGTGCCGAGCAGGTGCGCCAGCGGCTGACCGGCGATGATCTAGCCTTCGTCATCCAGGCCGAGCAGCTGGGAACTGGCCATGCCGTGGCCCAGGCGTTGCCGAATCTGTCGGCCGAGCGCGTGCTGATCCTCTACGGTGACGTACCGCTGATCGAAGTTGAAACCCTGCAGCGTCTGTTGCAGAAGGTCGGGCCGGAGCAGCTGGCGTTGCTGACGGTGAAGCTGGACGACCCAACCGGCTATGGCCGCATCGTCCGTGATGCGCGCGGCGAAGTGCAGGCCATCGTCGAGCACAAGGATGCCAGCGACGAGCAGAAGGCGATCCGCGAGGGCAATACTGGCATTCTCGCCGTACCGGGCAACCGTGTCGGCGAATGGCTCGGCCGCCTGTCCAACAGCAATGCCCAGGGCGAGTATTACCTGACCGACGTGATCGCCATGGCCGTGGCTGACGGTCTGCGCGTCGCCACCGAACAGCCGCTGGACGCCATGGAAGTGCAAGGCGCCAACGACCGCATCCAGCTGGCGGAGCTGGAACGCCACTACCAGCTGCGTGCCGCTCGCCGTTTGATGGCCCAAGGCGTGACGCTGCGCGATCCGGCGCGTTTCGATCTGCGTGGCGAGGTGGACGTCGGGCGAGACGTGCTGATCGACGTCAACGTCATCCTCGAAGGCAAGGTGACCATCGAGGACGATGTGCAGATCGGACCGAACTGCGTGATCAAGGACAGCACGCTGCGCCGCGGTGCGATCGTCAAGGCCAACTCCCATCTCGAAGGTGCGGTGGTCGGCGAAGGTGCCGATTGCGGCCCGTTCGCGCGGCTGCGTCCGGGCAGCGTGCTCGGTGCCAAGGCGCACGTGGGCAATTTTGTCGAACTGAAGAACGCGACCCTGGGCGATGGCGCCAAGGCCGGTCATCTGAGCTACCTGGGCGACGCCGAGATCGGCGCGCGGAGCAATATCGGCGCTGGGACAATCACCTGCAACTACGACGGCGCCAACAAGTTCAGGACAGTGATGGGCGAGGATGTCTTCATCGGCTCCAACAGTTCGCTGGTTGCACCGCTGAATCTGGGGGATGGCGCGACGACCGGCGCCGGTTCGACGATCACCGAGGACGTACCGGCGCATACTCTGGGCCTCGGCCGCGGCCGCCAACGAAATATCGAAGGCTGGCAGCGACCGAAGAAGCAGTCGTAGATCCTGCGTTCGGAACGGGGATGCCGGCGTGCTCCCCGTTATCGGGGCCGAGGCTGGATCGCCAGCAGCTTGCAGCCCGCAAGCACTTATGTTTTGATTCGCGCCGTTATCTTTCGAATCGAAACATATACATGTCGAAGCGCAACACCCCGCAACGTCGCCACGCGATCCTCGCCTTGCTCAACGAGCGCGGCGAGGTCAGTGTGGATGAGCTGTCGCGGCGCTTCGAAACCTCGGAAGTCACCATCCGCAAGGATCTCACCGCACTCGGGAAGAACGGCCTGCTGCTGCGCCGCTACGGCGGAGCGGTGCAGTTGCCGCAGGAGCTGATCGGCGACAGCGTGCAGCCGGTGTCGTCCTGGAAGCAGGCGATTGCCGCCGCCGCGGTCGGCTGCATTCGCGAGCACGCACGGGTCATCATCGACAGCGGCACCACCACGGCGGCGATGATTCCGCAACTGGGCCACAGGCATGGCCTGGTGGTGATGACCAATTCGTTGAACGTGGCCAATGCCCTGCGTGAGCTGGAGCATGAACCGGTGCTGCTGATGACCGGCGGCACCTGGGACCCGCATTCGGAGTCCTTTCAGGGCCAGGTTGCCGAGCAGGTGCTGCGCTCCTATGACTTCGACCAACTGTTCATCGGTGCAGATGGCATCGATCTGGAGCGGGGCACCACCACCTTCAACGAACTGCTAGGGTTGTCCCGAGTGATGGCCGATGTCGCGCGGGAAGTCATCGTGCTCGCCGAGGCCGACAAGATCGGTCGGCGCATTCCCAATCTCGAGCTGCCTTGGAGCAGCGTGCATACCCTGATCACCGATGAGCGCCTCAGCGACGAGGCGCGCAGCAGCATCCTGGCCCGCGGCGTCAAACTGATCTGCGTGGCCGTCGAAACCAATCTGGAGACCTGAGCATGTGTGGCATCGTTGGCGCCGTCGCCGAACGCAACATCACCGCGATCCTTCTCGAGGGCCTCAAGCGCCTGGAATACCGTGGCTATGACAGTGCCGGCGTTGCCGTGCTGGATGAGAACGGCACGCTCGAGCGCCTGCGCCGTAACGGCAAGGTCGCCGAACTGGAACAGGCTCAGCAACAGACGCAGCTGGCCGGCCGCCTGGGCATTGCGCATACCCGCTGGGCGACCCACGGTGCACCCTGCGAGCGCAATGCTCATCCGCATTTCTCCGGTGACGATCTGGCCGTGGTGCACAACGGCATCATCGAGAACCACGAGGCACTGCGGGCTCAACTCAAGGAGATGGGTTACGTATTCCTCTCGGATACCGATACCGAAGTCATCGTGCACCTGCTGCACCACAAGCTCGCTTCGCTTGGCGACCTCACCGTTGCGCTGAAGGCGGCAGTCAAGGAACTGCATGGCGCCTACGGCCTGGCGGTGATCTCGGCCCGCCAGCCCGATCGCCTGCTCGCCGCGCGCAGCGGCAGTCCGTTGGTGATCGGTCTGGGCCTGGGGGAAAACTTCCTCGCTTCCGACCAGCTGGCGCTGCGTCAGGTCACCGACCGTTTCATGTATCTGGAAGAGGGTGACATCGCCGAAATCCGCCGTGATGCGGTGCATATCTGGGATGTCGATGGCCAGCCGGTGCAGCGCGAGGCCGTGCAGTACCACGAAGGTGCCGAAGCGGCGGACAAGGGCGAGTATCGCCACTTCATGCTCAAGGAGATTCACGAGCAGCCGAAGGTCGTGCAGCGCACCCTGGAAGGCCGGCTAGGCGATCATCAGGTGCTGGTGCAGGCGTTCGGACCGCAAGCCGCCGAGCTGTTCGCCAAGGTGCGCAATGTGCAGATCGTCGCCTGCGGCACCAGCTATCACGCCGGCATGGTCGCGCGTTACTGGCTGGAAGAACTGGCCGGTATTCCCTGTCAGGTCGAGGTTGCCAGTGAGTTCCGCTACCGCAAAGTGGTGGTGCCGTCGGACACCCTGTTCGTCACCATCTCCCAATCCGGCGAGACGGCCGATTCGCTTGCAGCGCTGCGCAACGCCAAGGCGCGCACCGAGCAGGAAGGTCGCTATCTGGCCAGCTTGGCGATCTGCAACGTCGGCATCAGTTCGCTGGTACGCGAATCGGACCTGACCTTGCTCACCCAGGCCGGCCCGGAGATCGGCGTGGCTTCGACCAAGGCCTTCACCACCCAGTTGGTCGGCCTGTTGTTGCTGACCCTTTCGCTGGGCCAGGTCCGTGGCACGCTTTCCCCTGCGCTGGAGGCCGAGCTGGTCGACGAGCTGCGCCGGCTGCCGACCCGCCTCGGCGAGGCGCTGGCGATGGACGCTACGGTGGAGAAGATTTCCGAGCACTTCGCCGAGAAGCACCACACCCTGTTCCTCGGCCGCGGCGCGCAGTATCCGGTGGCGATGGAAGGTGCGCTCAAGCTCAAGGAAATCTCCTACATCCATGCCGAGGCCTACCCGGCCGGTGAGCTCAAGCACGGCCCGCTGGCACTGGTGGACGCCGACATGCCGGTGGTCACGGTGGCACCGAACAACGAGTTGCTGGAGAAGCTCAAGTCCAACCTGCAGGAAGTGCGCGCCCGTGGCGGCGAGCTGATCGTCTTTGCCGATCGTGAAGCCGGGTTCGACAACGGTGAAGGGATCTTCGTGGTGAACATGCCGCATATTCACGACGTCCTGGCACCGATCCTCTACACCCTGCCGCTGCAACTGCTGTCGTACTACGTTGCCGTGCTGCGCGGTACCGACGTCGACCAGCCGCGCAACCTCGCCAAGTCCGTCACGGTGGAGTGACCGGCTAGCGTGCCTATACAAAAAAAATGTGGGATGAAAATAAAGTCTCAGACGTATTCGCAGTCGTGTTCCAGCGCGGCAGCTTCGGTGAACAGTGCGAAGGTCCGTTCGGCGGCGACCAGCATCGGGTCCCAGGCGCAGCTGGCGGCATCCTGTTCGAGACGGGCGAGAAAGGCTGGCCAGAGCCTGGCGACGTCACCATGCTCGAGGTAGCGAACGGGCGCGGTCGGGTTGGCCTGGCGTATCCGCCGTGCGAGTACGCGGCCACCCAGGCGCGACCCTTCCAGCACGTAGGCGACGCCCCAGCAGCTGGCGAAATCGCTCAGTGACGGTAGCGACAGCGCTGGCGGAGGCGGGCACTCCAGCTCGGCCAGATCGGCCCACAAGGCATGGCGGCGCACCCGCATTGGCCAGTCGTCCAGCAGATCGGCGAAACCGGCGCGCTCCAGCGCGATCTCCGTGGCGCTCAGGACCCGGCTGTGGGCACGCAGGAAGCGGCGATAGCCATCCGGCTGATCGAGGCTGAAACTCGAGAAGGCGGCATCGACCTGTTCATGCAGCGGCGCCGTGGCTTGTCTGAGGCGTGCACGCAGCTCAGCCATCGGTCAGGCTGCCTTCCTTGAGTGCCAGGTAAATTTTGTTCGCCAGCTGTTCCTCGCGGAACGGCTTCTGGATGATCGAGTAGCCGGCCAGGCCCAGTTCGCACAGTTCGGCGTAGCCGGTCACGAAAATGACCGGCAGCTCAGGGTGGCGCATGCGCACGGCGCGGGCCAGTTCGCCGCCGTTCATCCCCGGCATGGCGAAATCGGCCAGCAGCAGATCGACTTCGATATCACCTGCCAGCAGCTGCAAGGCGTGGTCGCCGCTGTCCGCCTCGGTCACCGCGAAGCCGAGATCCTGCAGCATCAGTGCGGTCACCTCGCGCACGCTGGGATCGTCGTCCACCAGCAGGATGCTGTGTTGCGCATTGTCTTCGCGGCTGCCGGCACTCACAGCCACGGTCGGCTCCTGCTGCTGCGGAGCCGCGGTGCGGGGCAGGAATACCTTGACCGTGGTGCCGACGCCCTCGCGGCTTTCGATACGGGCACCGCCACCGGATTGCTTGGCGAAACCGAAAACCTGCGCCAGGCCGAGGCCCGAGCCTTTGCCGACTTCCTTGGTGGTGAAGAAGGGCTCGAACGCCTTGCTCAGCACTTCCTCGCTCATGCCGGTGCCGGTATCGGTCACCGACAGCACCACGTACTCGCCTGGGCCGGGGTCTTCGGCGCGCAGTGCCGCCTCGCTGACCACCACATTGCGCGTGCCCAGCGTCAGTCGCCCGCTGTCACCCATGGCATCGCGAGCATTGATCGCCAGATTGAGGATGATCATCTCGATCTGGGTCGGGTCCACCAGCGCGTGCCAGATGTTGGCCTGGGTGTCGGTCTCGATGCTGACGCTGCCGCCGAGGGTGCTCTTCAGCAGGCTGAGCAGGCTGACCAGGGTGTCGTTGAGGTCGATCGCCGCCGGCGTGAGCTGCTGGCGCCGGGCGAAGGCGAGCAGCTGACTGGTCAACGTGGCACCGCGCTCGCCGGATTCGCGGATGTACTGCAGACGCCGCAAGCTACGCTCTGCCGGGGCGCCCTGTTCGAGATCGCTCTGCAGAAAGCTGGCGCTGGTGAGGATGACCGTCAGCAGGTTGTTGAAGTCATGGGCGACGCCGGCGGTCAGCTGGCCGACGGCTTCCAGACGCTGCATCTGCTGCAGCGTGGCCTCGACGCGTTCGCGCTCCTGGATTTGCGCGCGCAGCTCGCGGTTGGCCTCGGCCAGTTTGTCGACCGCGGCGATTTCGCTGGTGATGTCCCGCGCCGCCGAGTAGATGCGTCCGTCATCGGCGACCACCGACCAGGACAGCCAGCGATAGCTGCCATCGCGATGGCGCATGCGATTGACGAAACGGTTGGTGACCTTGCCTTGGCCGACACGGGCATTTTCTTCCTGGGTCGCCTGCAGATCGTCGGGATGCACCAGCCAGCTCAGCGGGTGCTGCATGAGCTGTTCCAGCGGCCAACCGAAGGCGTCTTCCCAGATGGGATTGAGCGCGACCGGCATCATGTCCAGGTGGGTGACCGCCAGCAGGTCGCGGGACAACTCCCAGGTGCGGTCACGTTCGCGGGTGCGCTCCTGCACGCGCTCGCCCAGGGTTTCGTTCATCTGCCTGAGGGTCTGGGTCGCCAGCTGTTGTTCGGTGATGTCCATCATCACGCCGACGAAGCGCGAGCACTGCTCGCCTTCGAAGAAGGCCTGGCCGCGGGTTTCCATCCAGCGCAGGCTGTCGTCATCGAAAAGCACGCGGTAGGTGATGCAGTACTCACCGCCGTCTTCGCCGGCGATGGCGCGGGCGATCTCCTCGCGTATCCGCTCGCGGTCTTCCGGGTGGCAGAGCCGTTCGAACAGCGGCATGTCCACCGGGTCCTGCGCGCCGATACCGAGCATGGCCCGGCAGCGCTGATCCCAGATCAGCGTGCCACTCTGCGGTTCGTAGTCCCACATGCCCAGGCGTGCCGCATCGATGGCCAGGCGCGCGCGCACCTCGACCTCGCGCAAGGCCTGTTCGGCCTGCAGGCGGCGGCGCCGTTCGTCGACTTCGGCCAGTGCCCGCTCCACGGCCTTGGGCAGAAAGCCGAGGTTCTGCTTGAGCACGTAGTCGACGGCGCCGGAGCGCATCATGTTGACCGCGTGCTCCTCGCCGAACACGCCGGAGAGGAAGATGAAGGGGGTCTGTGGCGCCAGCCGGCGTGCTTCCTGCAGGGCCTGGCTGCCGGAGAAGCCTGGCAGAATGAAGTCCGCCAGGATCAGGTCGAAGGCGCGCCGCTGCAGTGCTTCCACCACGCCGGCATGGCTGTAGACCAGTTCGGTGTGCAGGGTGTAGCCACTGCGCTCCAGCGCCAGCTGGGCGAGTTCGGCGTCGTGCGGGCTGTCCTCGATGAACAGGACGCTGATGTTCTTTGACGCTGGCATATCCATCCTGTCGAGGAAGCACGAATCATTGAAACGGCACGCCAGGCGCGGGCTGGCAATGCTCGTTCAGTTCTTTTCGTCTTTGTTGCGCGCGCGTTTGAGTCGCAGCGAACCGGGTGGCGGCTCGTTGAGCACGGCCCAGAAGATGCCGAGGTCGGAGATTGCGGCGACAAAATCTTTGAATTCGACCGGTTTGACGACGTAAGCGTTCACCCCGAGCTCGTAGGCTTTCATCAGGTCGGGTTCCTCCCGCGAGGAGGTCAGCATGACCACCGGAATGCTGCGCAACTCGGCGGTCTCACGTACGGTCTTGAGCACTTCCAGGCCGTCGACCTTGGGCAGTTTCAGGTCCAGCAGCAGCACTGCCGGATTGCCATCGGCGCGATCGGCGTAGGCGCCGGTGCGCTGCAGATAGCTCAGCGCCTCGGCACCGTCACGCATGATCACCACTTCATTGGCCAGCTGGCTGCGCTCCAGCGCGATCAGCGTGAGTTCCAGGTCGTGGGGATTGTCTTCGACCAGCAGTATCGGTTTGAGCATCAGATGTCTCGGTCCAGGAGGGGCGATGTGTAGGACAGTTTGGGGAGTGAGAAGTAGAACGTGGCGCCCTTGTCCAGCTGGCCTTCGGCCCAGACCTGGCCATCGTGGCGCTCGATGATGCGGCGCACGCTCGCCAGGCCGATGCCGGTGCCTTCGAATTCCTCCATACGGTGCAAGCGCTGGAACACGCCGAACAGCTTGCTCGAGTACTGCATGTCGAAGCCGACGCCGTTGTCACGCACGTAGATCACCACCTCGCCGGCGCGCTGCTCGGCGCCCACTTCGATGACGGCCACCTCACGGGTGCGGCTGTACTTGACCGCGTTGTCGATCAGGTTGCGCAGCACCATATGAATGAAGGCGGCATCGGCGACGACGATCGGCATCGGCAACAGGTGCCATTCGATCTGGCGATCTTCGCAGTCGGGGGCCAGCTCTTCGCGGATCGAGGCGACCAGCGCACCGAGGTCGACATCCGACAGCCGCAATGCCGAACGGCCCATCTGCGAGAAGCTCAGCAGGTTGTCCACCAGCGTGCCGGCAAAGCGTGCAGCGTCGGCGATGTTGTCGAGAAAGCGAATCCCGCGTTCGCTCAGCTGCTTGCTTTCCATCTCGCTGAGCAGCTCGGTGTAGCCGGCGATATGCCGCAGCGGCGCGCGCAGGTCGTGGGAAACGCTGTAGGAGAAGGCCTCCAGCTCCTTGTTGCTGGCGCGCAGCTCGCCGGCCAGCTGGGCCATCTCCTCGGCTTTACGCAAGACGATGCCGAGTACCGCGTTGCGCAATTCCAGCGCGCCTTCGATCACCACCTGATCCCAGGGCTGAGCATAACCGCGCAGGGTTTCCTGCCATCGTTCGAAGCTGTGCCGCGGACTGAGCGCGCCGCTCTGACGGTCGATCTGCTTTTCCGGCTGCCCGGCCCAGTTGACGGTCTTGATCTGTTCGTGGCGAAACCAGATCAGATAGTGCGCGTGCAGGCGCGAGATGGAGATGGCCATGACCCCGGCGCAGTGCTTGGCGAGCACCGGCATGTCGGGAATGTCGCGGCTGATGCAGTCACTGTAAAAGACCAGCTCGTCGCGCCGTTCACCCAGCCACTGCGCCAGCTGCAGGAGCTGCTCATGATCCGGTGTGTCGCCGACGGTCTCGCACTTGTCCGCGGAGATGATCGCCGCGCCGCTGGCGCCGGCGAATCCCAGCACCACCTCGGGGAGGTTACGAAAACCCTCGACCACGCTGTCGCGATCGGCCATCGCCGCGAGCAGGTGGACGATCTGGTGACGCAGTTCCAGCTTGCGTTGCGCGAGAATCTCGCTTTCCCGCGCCTCGATCTGCAGCGAGAGGATGCGGCCGAGCAGCTCGCAGGCAGTGCGCGTCTGGTAAGTGACCGCTCGTGGTTCGGCATCGTGGCAGGAAATCAGTCCCCAGAGGCGGTCGCGGATGACGATGGAGATCGACATCGATGCCAGCGTGCCCATGTTGCGCATGTACTGCAGATGCACCGGGGAAACGCTGCGCAATGCGGCGAAGCTCAGGTCCAGCGGTGCGCCGGAGTCCGGATTGAGCGCCGGCACCAGCGGCGAGGGTTGGTAGTTGGCGTCCTGAATCACCCGGATCAGGTTCTCGCGATACAGCCGGCGCGCTTGCTGTGGGATGTCGGCGGCCGGGAAACACAGTCCGAGATAGCTCGGATAGCCGGGGTCGGCGACCTCTGCCAGTACCACGCCGTTGTCGTCGGCATCGAAGCGATAAGCCTTGACGCGGCCGAAGCCGGCGATGCGCTTGACCTCCCGAACCGCCAGTTGGCAGAGCGCTTCGAGCTCGCGGCTGTCCTGCAGCTGGGCGACGAAGGTGCGCATCAGCGGGTAGAGGGTGTCGTAGGCCTGGCCGGAGGTTTCCGCGCGTTCGAATTCGAGGATCAGCTGCCCGCGATGGCGATGGCCGAGCAGGGCGAACGCCTGGCCGGCGACACCGGTGAGACCGATGCTCACATCGCTCAGATGGAAGGGGTTGTGGTCGTCTTCGCTCAGAGCCGTTAGACCGGCTTCGATGCGTGCGGTGGGCAGCAGGTTCGACAGTGGCTGGCCGAGCAGCGAGCGGGCGTCGATTCCGAGCCAGTGCTGAACGTTTTCACTGACCTGCTGCACGCGCAGCTCGGGCTCGCTGACCACCAGCAGGAAACCGTGAGGCTGGATGCTACCGGGGATGTGGATCGGCTCGTTGGCGCATCGGTCAATGGCCTGGAGCAATTCCTGGGCTTCGGTAGTGGTCATTGTGTGTCCTTGTTCAGGTCCGAGTGGACCAGATGCGGCTGGCAGGCACCAATGCAAATTGCTACCTAATGTCTGCAATTGTGCGGATTGAGTCGGGCGAGTCGCCGTGAATGACTTAATCGAATGATTCGCTAGGCCATGCACTTTAACGCGACAGCACTGGCTCGCCAATCCGGCGGACTGTATAAACGGGACCTTGCCTGGGGGCATACGACAGGAGGTGGATATGGAAGAAGTCATCGAACAGCTGCGCGAGCTCAACGAGCCGGTGCCGGTGCCGCTGGAACTGCCCGACGACGATCTGCTGGTGGAGATCGAGGAACAGCTGTTGATCAACCTGCCGTTCGGCCTGCGCGAGTTCCTGCTCCAGGTCAGCGATGTGATCTACGGGCGCCTGGAGCCGGTCACCGCCACCGATCCGCAGTCGCACACCTACCTGCCGGAAGTCGCCGCCAATGCCTGGGATGCTGGCGTGCCACGCGATCTGATTCCGATCTGCCAGGACGGGCGTGACTACTATGTGGTCGACCTGGAAGGCGAAGTAACCCTGTGGGACGGCGATGACTGCGAGCTGACCCAGGAAACCTGGGAGACGGTCTGGCACTGGGCACGCGACGTCTGGCTGGAAAGCTGAAGCGGATGTACGACGCTGTCCACACGGCGGCGCCGTGGCGGCCTGTTAAGCTGTGCACCCGCCAGCCACTTTCCAATACTTCATGCTGACTCTGAGCAACCTCTTCCTGTTCATGCTGCTGGCTGGCGCGGGCGCCTGGCTTTGGCATTCCCATGGCATTCGCGAGCGTGCCCTGCAGGCGGTGCGGCGGCACTGCCAGAAGCTCGATGTGGAACTGCTCGACGGTAATGTGGCGTTTCGCAAGCTGACCCTGTTGCCGGATGCACGCGGCCAGCGCCGGCTTGCCCGCATCTACGGGTTCGAGTTCACGGTCACCGGTGAGCAGCGGCACCCCGGCACCATCGTCATGTTCGGCGCCCAAGTCGGCCGTATCGAACTGGCGGCGCATCCGTTCCAGCCCGCAGACGAGCCGGGGCGGGTGATTCAACTGGACGACTGGCGTCGCCCCCGCGATTGATGGGTCAGTCGTCTATGCGGCACTCGGTCATGCCCTGTTGCAGTTCCGCCTGCGCCTGCGGCTCGCTGAAGATCAACTCTATCCTCGAATCCCGCCGCCACTCGCTGCTCCTGAAGACCAGCGCCTGACCATCCAGTGCATTGGCCGATTGCCAGCCGCTGCGGCCGTGGGCCACCAGCTTGGCGCGACGCCAGGGCCAACGCGCCAGCCATTGCGAGAGCTGGTCGAGATCGAAACGCTGGCTCGGATGCCAGCGCCAGCCGATGCTCCAGTGCTCCGCTGTCGTCTGAGCCTGGCAGATCGGCTGGCGCGGATCGAGCCACACCTGCGCCAGCGCCGCCGAACCGCTGGGCAGGGTGGGCGCGCGTGCTGATTCACTGGCGCATGCACCGATACCGGGAAGACGTTCCAGGGGCAGCTGGCCTTGTGTGGTCCAGTAAAGTGTTTGCTCGGGCAGTTGCTCGGCCAGTCGTGTTCGGCCGGGTGCATCCAGTGATTCACTCTTGTTCATCAACAGCAGACCGGCTTGCGCCAGGGCCTGCTGGTGGCTGTCAGGCAGGGCTTCGCCGCGGCTGAGGGCGCCGGCATCCAGCACCAGCACGCTCGGCTGGATGCTCAGCACGCTCTGCCATGGCGGCTGGCCGAGCTGGCGCAGCAGTTCCGCTGGATGACCCAGGCCGGAGGGCTCGATCAGCAAGCGGTCTGGTTTTGCCTGGCGTAGCAGGCGCGCCAGGCCGACCTGGAACGGCACGCCGTTGACGCAGCACAGACAGCCGCCGGGGATCTCCGCCAGACTGATATCGTCTGTTTCGGTCGTCAGCAATGCGGCGTCCAGGCCGATCTGGCCGAACTCGTTGATCAGTACGGCCCAGCGTTCGTCGGCGGGCTTCTGATCGAGCAGATGGCGGATCAGGCTGGTTTTGCCGGCGCCCAGCGGGCCGCCGATGACATGGGTCGGAATATGTTCGAGCATGGCGGCTATGTTGCGCACTTTGCGCTGGGTCTGAAAGGGGGCAGTGGCTCATGCTAAAGTCGCCGGCGGTTCTCGGAGAGGTGAAATCGTGCGGCTACCGTTCTTGCTGACAGTCCTGTGCGGCCTGCTCGTCGCTGGCGACGTGATGGCCGAAGCGTGCGTCATTAACAGCCACGACGACCGCGTGGCAGTGAAGCTTTGTCAGGCGAACATCAACATCCCCGCAGAGCTGTTCCGCACCGGTTTCTGTCAGCCGCAGCTGAAGGATCACGAGGTCGAAGTCGAGTTCGTCGACCACTGCCCGGACGGTGCCTTCGGTGTCTGCCGCAACGCGCAGGTGTCGAACATGCCGTACCGGCAGGACATCCACTATTACGGCATCGCCAGTGATGCGCGCTTTCTCCAGCCCGCCTGCGAACAGAACAACCAGGGCCGCTGGGAGAAGAACTGACGCCAGCCCAGCAGCCATAGGGGTTTCACGTGGAACCTCGGCTGGATTTCCCGGTTGCCTTCTACCGAGCCGGTTTCAATGCGCCGCAATCGTCCGCTATCCAGCGCGCGTGGGATTCGATTCGTGACGTTCCGGTTTCAGTGCCCTGGCGGTATTGGCTCTCCACGGTGCTGACGAATTCCTTGTCGCTAATGAAGCGCGTCTCACCCTGACCTCGCGCATCAGGGCACTCGAAACGGAATTTCCACAGCTTGTCGCCACGCTCGGTGATCTCCTGGGTACAGGCCGGATCATCCTGAAAGGGCAATTCATCGGACTCCACCTGGGCCTTGCTCAGACAGATCTGCACACCCTTGCCGCCAAGCTTGACGCCTTGCGCGGCCAGCATTTCCTCCATCATCCGGCGTTGATCGGCGGGCAGGTTCTCCATCTGCGCCAGCATCGCGTCCATGCCCGGCATCTGTTGGCCGTCCACCTGTATATCGCCGCTGCTGAATTCCCAGAGGCCCGGCAGGATCTGCTGCGCATGGGCGGGCATCAGCGTCAGGGAGAGAAGCGCGAAAGCGGCCAGACGTGGCAGTTGGGTCATGAGCGTGGCTCCGGAGATGGGTTTTGTTCCTTCAGCCTAGTCGAGCTTTTCCGCACCGTGCCCGAACGGGCAGCGGACAGCAAAGAACGCGACAGCGATTGCCGATGGATTTATGTTGTTGAGAAGCGTTAGCATTAGCGCCTGCAGCGCTCATGGGAGGCCGCATGGCAACTGAAGGTATGGTTCGGCAGCAGATGCTGCATCGGCTCTATGCCGACCATCACGGCTGGCTGAACGGCTGGCTGCGGCGCCAGCTGGGCTGCAATCAGCGGGCCGCCGATCTCGCACAGGATACCTTCGTGCGGGTGATGACCAAGGATCAGGACATGAGGGCCATCCGCGAACCCAGGGCTTACCTGCATACCATCGCCAAGGGCCTGTTGATCAACCATTGGCGGCGTCGGCAGATCGAGCAGGCCTATCTCGATGCACTGGCACTGCAACCCGAGCCGGTTGCACCGTCGCCGGAATCCCAGGCGCTGATCGTCGAAACCTTGCTGCAGGTCGACGCCATGCTGGCTCAGCTGCCGTCAAAGGTGCGCAGCGCCTTTCTCATGTCGCAGCTGCAGGGCATGACCTACGCTGCAATCGCCGTCGAACTCGGTGTTTCCGAGCGGATGGTGAAGAAGTACATGGCTCAGGCCATGCTGCATTGCCTGCTGCTGGTGGCGGAGGACTGATGGGTACCGATTACCGCGTGCTGCAGGAAGCGGCGAAGTGGTTTGCCGTGTTGCAGTCCGGCGCGGCCAGCGCTGGCGAGCGCCAAGCCTGGAGCGCGTGGCTGGAACAGCCGGAACATGCCCGTGCGTGGGCCAAGGTCGAGCGCATAAGCGGTCAGTTCCAGCCGCTGGCCGACGATGCCGTCGGGCGCACCGCCGGCGCGATGTTGCACAGCCGCCAATCGAATCGCCGCCAGGCACTGAAGGTGCTATCCGTGCTTTGTGGTGGTGCGGCCCTGAGCCTGGCCGGCGGATCGCTGCCCTGGCGACAGTGGGCGGCCGATGAGCGGACCGCGGTCGGTGAAGTTCGTGATCTGCGTCTGGCCGATGGCTCGCGGCTCTGGCTGAACACCGATACCGCAGTGGATATTGCCGATGACACGACCGCGCGCAGGCTGGCCCTTTACCGTGGCGAGCTGCTGGTCGATGCCTCGCTCAGTCGAAGCGGGCGGCCGTTGCTGCTGACCAGCCGTGAAGGCCGCGTGCGCAGCGAGCAGGCCGCGCGTTTCTCGCTGCGCCAGGAAGATGGCCATACCCGGCTGAGCGTGTTCGCCGGCGTTGTGGATATCCAGCTGGATGGTTTCGGCACCACCCGTGTGGCGGCCGGGCAGCAAACCGATTTCGGTCGCCGCCATATCGCGCCCCTGTCGGCGGCACGCGCCGAGCATCAGGCCTGGGCGAGCGGCGTGTTACTGGCGGACAACCAGCGCCTGGAGGATTTTCTCGTCGAGCTGTCGCGCTATCGACACGGCTATCTCGGTTGCGATCCGCGTATCGCCGATCTGCGCGTGGTCGGCGCCTTTCCCCTCGGTGACACCGAGCGTGTGCTGGATGCGCTGGCGGCGACGCTGCCGGTGCGTATCGAGCGGCGCATGGCCTGGTGGGTCAGCCTCGAACCTGCCGCGGCACGAGGTGGCGCGTAGCTCGTTGCGGACACGAATAAAAAATATTCGCATCTGTAGTTCCCCTTCTTCGATCTGGCTGGGCATAGGGCTAAATCCGTCACTCGAACAGGAACACCCATGCGCTCGACCGCCTTGCCGTTCATTCCCAATCGCTCCCGCGCCCTGGCACTCGGCATTCGTGCCGCGCTGCTGTGTCTGCCGCTGGCCAGCGTCGTGCCCGGCGCTGCTGTGGCGCAGTCTGCGACCCAGCAGGCGGTACGCAGCTACGACATTCCCGCCGGCCCGCTATCGAGCGCACTGAGCCGTTTCGCCGGTGAGGCAGGTGTGCTGCTCTCGGTCGATGGCAGCCTGCTGCAGGGCCTGGACAGCAACGGCCTGCAAGGGCAGTACGGGGTCGACGAGGGCTTCGCTGCGCTGCTGCAGGGCAGCGGCCTGCAGGCCGTACGCGACAGCCAGGGCAACTATTCGCTGACTCGCCGCACGGCACAGAGCGATGCCGTCGAGCTGCAACCGATGACCGTCGAAGGCTTCGCCCTAGGCAACGCACTGGGCTCGATGGACGGCTACAACGCGACCCACAGCAGCGTGGCGACCAAGACGAGCATGCCGTTGGTGCGCACCTCGCAAAGTGTTTCCGTGGTTACTCGTGAGCAGATCGACAAGCAGGGCTCGATGACGGTTGCTGAAGCCGTGCGTTACACACCAGGTGTACTTAGCAACCCCTATGGCAACACGCGGCGCTACGACTACTTGGCGATGCGGGGGATCAATGATGGCTCGGTCGACAACATCATCATCGACGGCTTGAAGTCCATGGGTGACCCAGGCTCTTACAGCAGCCTGCAGATCGACCCCTATTTCATCGAGCGTATCGACGTGCTCAAGGGGCCGTCGTCTGTTCTGTATGGTCGCAGCAATCCCGGTGGGCTGGCGTCGCTAACGACCAAGCGACCCCAGTTCACCGAGGCTGCTCGCATAGATCTGTCTTACGGCAGCAATGACTACAAGAGCCTCGGCTTCGATGTCACCGGACCGCTGAACGAGAATATTGCCTATCGCGTGGTCGGGGTGGCGAAAGACGCCGATAGTCAGGTCGACTATGTCGAAGAAACCCGCTACACGCTGATGCCCAGTCTCACGCTGAACCTCAGCGAGGACACCAACCTAAACCTATATGCATATCTTCAGCACGACCCCAATGGGGGATATCACGGAAGTTTGCCGGCTTCCGGAACGTTGGGAAAACGGAATGGCCGTCGTTTGTCCGGCAGCTTCTTCGAAGGCGACCCAGATATCGAAGAGTTCAAGCGTACGCAAACCATGGTTGGTTACGAGTTCCAGCATCGTTTCAATGATGTATGGAGTGCGCGGCAGAACTTCCGTTATCTGGATGCAGAGGTGGAGAACAGCCAGGTCTGGCAAAGTGATTATTACTGGGTACCCACTGATAGTAACGAGCTTTATCGCGGGTTCAGCGGAGGAGAGGAAAGCCTGCATGCCTGGATCGTCGACAATATGCTGCAAGCTGAATTCGCTACCGGTTCCGCCCTTCATACCGTTGTTGTAGGTCTGGATTACCAATATACGAAAAACAAGATTTTCAACGACGCGGACCGCTCTGTTTACGACCCTAGAACGCCCGGCACAGTGCCAACTCTTGATACTGGCAGTTCAGGCTATCCATCCTTTGCGTTATCGCCGTTTGCTACAGCGGATGCGTTGCGCCGGCAAAAGCAAGCCGGTCTCTACATTCAGGATCTGGTGGAGCTGGGTAATTGGAATCTCTCAGCAGGGTTGCGCCAGGATTGGTACGACGTATCGATCGATGATTCCATCAGCGGCAAGGATGCGAATCAGGGCGAGAAACTCAGCGGCCATGTAGGAGTGCTCTATGCGTTCGAAAACGGCATTTCTCCCTACCTGAGTTATTCGACATCGTTCAATCCGACGTCCAACTACTCCAGTGGCGCTCAGATACTGGAGCCGACTACAGGCAAGCAGTGGGAAACCGGCGTGAAGTACCAGCCGGTCGGCAGTGACGACCTGTATACCCTATCGTTCTTCACGATCGACATGGAAAACCTGTTCGCCAAGGAGAACAGTCTGGTCACCGATAACTTCTATAAGGGTGTCGGTGGCATGAAGTCGCGAGGGGTTGAGCTTGAGGCTCGGGTGAGTGTTACCAAAAACTTGCGCTTGCTCGGCAGCGTCACGCTGAACGATGTGGAGTACAGCAAAAGTTATTACGCCTATAACTCTGCCGGTGGGGTTGTCGACGCAAAAGGCAATACCCCATATCAAACGCCTGAACGCATGGCGAGCCTGTGGGCTGACTACAATTTCGCCGATGGGCTGCTGGCGGGCTTGAACATTGGCGGTGGCGCGCGTTATGTCGGTTACAGCTGGGGCAACGACGCCCATGATTTCAAAGTGCCGTCCTACACCCTATTCGATGCCTCCATCGGCTATGACCTCAGCCGAGTGGGGCTGAACGGCACATCGCTTCGACTCAACGCCAACAACCTGACCGATGAGTACTACGTGGCGTCCTGCTACAACGCCTCCTCGTGCTATCTGGGTGCAGAGCGCAATGTCGTGGCGACCATCACGTATCAGTTCTGATCAACAAACCAGCCGCCGGCCTCACAGGGCCGGCGGCTTTGTGCTTTCTGAAAGACGGACGACCGACGATGCGTTCCATTCTCGTGCTCTTGCACCGCTACATCGGCCTGGCCACGGCGATCTTCCTGTTCCTCGCCGGTATCACCGGCAGCATCCTGGCCTTCCATCACGAGCTGGACGAATGGCTCAACCCGGAGTTCTACCACACCACCAGCGAGGGTCCGGTGCTGGCGCCAGGAACGCTGGTGGAACGCGTCGAGCAGGCCAACCCGCGCATGCAGGTCTGGTACATGGAATTTCCCAGCGAGCCCGGGCACGCCGCTTTGATGGCGCTGGTGCCGCATAACGATCCGGTCACCGGCAAACCTTATGACGAGCGGCCGGTGGTGCAGTACATCGACGCGGTGACCGGCGAGCCGGTGGGTACGCGCTACTGGGGCGAATGCTGCTTCTCGCGCAAGAACTTCGTGCCCTTCATCCTCGAGTTCCACTACAACCTGTCGTTGCCCGGCAACTGGGGGCTGTGGTTGATGGGCATCGTGGCGATCGCCTGGGTGATCGATTGCTTCGTCTCGCTGGTGCTGACCTTTCCTCGTGGCCGGCCTTTCCTTTCCAAGTGGTGGACGGCCTGGAAGATCAAGCGTCAGCGCATGAACCACGACGTGCACCGCGCCGGTGGCCTGTGGCTGTGGCTGCTGCTCACGCCGGTGGCGGTCAGCAGCGTGGCGATGAACCTGCCGGAGCAGGTGTTCAAGCCGGTGGTTTCACTGTTCTCGCCCGTTGAGCCGAGCGTCTACGAGGCCCGTGGGCGGATGCCGGCCGAGCAGCTGGGCACCACCGCCTACGACTTCCACCAGGCATATGACTACGCCATGCAGCACGCCACCGAGCTCGGCCTGACTGAAGCGATCACCGAGCTTTACTACAGTTTCGAGTACAACTTCTACGGTGCCGGCTTCGGCGAGCACGACAGCAATCAGGGCAACGCCTGGCTGTTCTTCCATGGCACCGACGGGCGCCTGCTCGGTCAGGAGATTCCCGGCCAGGGCACGCTGGGGCAGCAGTTTCACCTACTGCAGCCGGCGATCCACGGCGGGCGTATTCTGGGTTTGCCGGGGCGCATCCTCATTGCCGTGCTGGGCGTGGCGATCGCGGTGCTGTCGGTCACCGGAGTGGTGATCTGGTGGCGCAAGCGACGGGCACGCATCAGCGCGGCGCTACGTGAACCGCGCAGGAGACGCGCGGCGTCGGGTTAGTTCGGTTGGCGAGCGATAATGGTCATGAGTTGAATCGAGGATCATCCCCTCACCGCTATGCCGGGCGCCCCAGCCCTCTCCCCAGAGGGGCTAGGGGGTGGTTCTGAGAGGTATGTGAGTACTGCGGCAGTGCTCAGTGTCTGTGTGGGCATGGATGGTTGTTGTGCGAGGTGCTGACGGATTAGGCCTGCCGCTCGCTAGGCCGGGGATTGGTCCGCCAGCGTCTGAGCCATCGCCGAACAGTCCCCTCGCCCCTTTGGGGAGAGGGCTAGGGTGAGGGGCGAGCGATCAAGCCCAATGCCAGATTTGGTTCGTACGCTGCAAACGAAACGAGCCACGCAGGCGGGAGCGCCATCCTCACTCCGCCCGGTTGACCAGCTCAGGTAGTTGCTCGGCCAGTTTCTGCACCCGCAAAGGCGAGCGGATAAAGCCGCGCTGGCGACCGTCCGGGCCGATCAGCACAAGGTTGCCGCTGTGGTCGACGGTGTAGTTTTCCTTGCTGGTATCGCCCGGAATGAAGGGAATGCCGACGCCGTTGGCCAGGGTCTGAATGTTGTCCAGTGGGCCGGTCAGGCCCTGGAAGCCGGCGTTGAAATAGCCCAGATACTCCTTGAGCTGCGCGGGCGTGTCGCGATTCGGATCGACGCTGACGAGGATGATGCGCAGCTGGTCGCGCACGGCGTCAGGCAGCATGCCGTTGAGCTGGCGCAACTCGGCCAGGGTGGTGGGGCAGATATCCGGGCAGAAGGTGTAGCCGAAGAACAGCAGCGTCCACTGCCCGCCCAGCTCGTCCACTTTTACCGCTTCGCCGTCCTGATCCGTCAGGCTCAGCGACGGCACCGTGCGGCTCTGCGGCAGCAGGACGATGCCGGCATCCAGCAGCTGGGTGGGGTCGAGCTGGCGCTGGCTGTTGAGCACCTTGGAAACCGTCAGCCCGACGACCAGCGCGATCAGCGCCACGAGAATGAAGACGGTTTTCTGGATGCGGGTCATGGGTGTCCTTGATCGATGGCTCAGAAATCGAGCAGCAGATAATGATCAACCAGCAGCGCGATGAACAGCGCGAACAGGTACCAGATGCTGAATTTGAACGTCTTGATTGCCGCATGTGGCCGGCTGTCGCGGTACAGCGCGATGGTCCAGTAGAGGAAGCGCGCACCCAGCAATGCCGCGGCGGCGAGGTACAGCGGGCCGCTCATGTGAATGGCGAAGGGCATGAAGCTGACCGCCAGCAGCATCACCGTGTAGAGCAGGATATGCACCTTGGTGTAGTGCACGCCGTGGGTCACCGGCAGCATCGGCACGTTGACCTTGGCGTACTCGTCCTTGCGGTGAATGGCCAGCGCCCAGAAGTGCGGCGGCGTCCAGGCGAAGATGATCAGCACCAGCAGCAGCGGTTCGGCGGTAACCTGGCCGGTTACCGCGACCCAGCCGAGCAGCGGCGGCGCGGCGCCGGCCAGGCCGCCGATGACGATGTTCTGCGGCGTGGCGCGCTTGAGAAAGCCGGTATAGATCACCGCGTAACCGATCAGCGAGGCCAGCGTCAGCCAGGCGGCGAGGACATTGGTGAAGGTCAGCAGCAGGGCCAGCCCGCTGACGCCGAGGACGAAAGCGAAGGTCAGTGCCGCCGCTGGCGAGACCCGGCCTTCGGCCAAGGGCCGCTTGTGGGTGCGGGCCATCACCGAATCGATCTGCCGGTCCACCACATGGTTCACCGCCGCCGCACCGCCGGCACACAGGGCGATGCCCAGGTTGCCGAACAGCAGCACCGTCCACGGCACGCCGGCGCGGGTGGCGAGGAACATGCCCACCAGCGAGGTGATGAGCATCAGCAGCACCACCTTCGGCTTGGTCAGCTCCAGGTAGTCGCGCCAGCTGGCCTGGGCGTCGCGTTCGCTGAGTAGAGTCGCCATGGGGGTTCTCCTTGTGGTCATGCGCGGGGCAGATCGAGCTGCCCCGTCGTGTTCGAAATCGTCGCTGTCGCGCTCTGCCGAGTCGCATGCGCGGGCCGGCGCAGCCGGTAGTTGATCAGCACCAACACCAGCAGCAACGCGGCACCGCCGCCGTTGTGCGCCACGGCGACCGCCAGTGGCAGGTTGAGCAGCACGTTGCTGATGCCCAGGCCGACCTGCAGCGCCAGCGCGGCGACGAGCAGCCCGGCCAGCCGGCCGAGGCTGCGACGCCAGAGCATGGCTGCCAGCGCCAGCAACAGCAGCGTCACGCACAGCGCGCCGATTCGGTGGGTGAGATGGATGGCGGTGCGCGCTTCGCCGTAGAGCAAGCCGCCGAGGTAGTTCGGGCCGATGTCGTGGTGGGTCAGGTTGAAGGCGTTGGCGAAGTCCATCCGCGGCCACCATTCGCCGTGGCAGGTGGGGAAATCGGTGCAGGCCACCGCCGCATAGTTGCTGCTGACCCAACCGCCCAGGGTGATCTGCGCCACCACCGCGAGCAGGGCGATGCCGGCGAATCTGCGCAGACGACCGTCCACGGCCGGCAAGGGAGCAAGTGCGCCGGAGAGCCGCAGGCACAGCAGAAACAGCAGACTGAGCGTAGTGAAACCCCCGAGCAGGTGCGCAGTGACCACCTGCGGCCAGAGTTGCAGGGTCACCGTCCACATGCCGAAGATCGCCTGGGCGATGACCACCGCGAGCAACAGCAGCGGCAACTTGAGTGGCTGCCCGGGTTGGCCACGACGGCGTATCGCCTGCACGGCGAGGGCGAGGATCACCAGCCCGAGGGCGCCGGCGAAATAGCGATGGACCATCTCATTCCAGCCCTTGCGCACCTCCAGCGGTGCATCGGGAAAGCGCAATGCGGCGAGGTTCTGCTTGTGTTCGCTCATCGGCACGGCGAGAAAACCGTAGCAGCCGGGCCAGTCCGGGCAGCCGAGGCCGGCGTGGGTCAGCCGCGTATAGGCACCGAGCAGCACGACCACCACCGCCAGCAGCGTGGCGATCAGGGCGAGACGGTATCCGGGTTTGGCCATTGGTTTCTCCTTGGGCGGCCAGTTTGGGACCCCAGCGAAGCGGCAGAGTGCGTCAGCCGATCTGCGAGATCTTCAGCAGGTATTTCAGGTCATCGAGGATCGCCTTGCCGTCGGCTTTGGCGTCGTAACGCAGCACCAGATTGCCGTGCGGATCGACGATCCATAACTGCGGCGTGGCCGGTGCTTCGGAGTTGCGGGCATACACGTTGGCGTCGAGGTCGTGGCGTTGCAATTGCGGATACTCGCGGCGCAGGCGCTGTTCGTAGGCCTCGTCCAGAGCGGTCGCGCTGGCCAGTGCGTGGCTGGCTCGGGCGGCCTCACGGGCCAGACCGATATTGATCTGCCGGGCCAGATAGACCAGCTGCTGGCACTGTGCTTCGCAGCCCTGCGGGGCGGTGACCAGCAGCTCCCAGCGCCGTTCGGCGTCAGTCGCGGTGACGCCGATGGCGGCACGGTCCTGGCCGTTGGCGATCAGCACACCGTCGTAGCTGCGGGTCTGCGGCACCCAGAAGCCGAAGCGATACATGGCCGAGGCCAGCAGCATCGGGCCCAGTACCACGGCGATGATCAGCAGCAGTTGCAGCCGGCCACGACCGCGTTTCGGCTCACGGCCGGCAAGGGTTGGATTCATCGTCGTCACTGTGCTTCTCCCGTGCCTGATGCACGCCGAAGTAGATGAACAGCGCCAGCAGGGCGGCCGCCATGGCAAACCACTGCACGGCGTAGCCCAGATGCTGCGACGGACGCATGCTGGTGATCGCCCAGTCGGCGCGGTAGGCACTGGGGCCGGGCTCCAGACGCAATTCATGGATCACGCCTTCGCGGCCGGCCTGCCGCCACATCGCTTCGATGTCGACATGGTTGATCAGCCGCGGCCAGCCCTCGGCCGTGCGGTGGCTGAAGATGAACGGTTTGCCTGGCGGCACGTAGACCCAGGCTGCCAGCTTCAATGGCTGCGTCGGCGTGTCGAAGGCCGGCGGCACACGGCGATCAGGCCAGGGAATCCAGCCACGGTTGACCATCACCCAGCGGCCGCTGAGTTCGTCATGGAAGGGTTGCAGCAGTTCGACGCCGACCTGGCCGTCGCGGGTGCGGCTGTCGAGCAGGAAGCTGTGTTCGGCATCGAAGCGACCCTGCAGGAACACCCGGGCGAAGGCCGGATCGTTCAGCCGTTCGATCTCGTGCGGTGCCAGCGGTGCGGCCTGCTGACGGGCTTGCTGGCGTTCCAGCAGCTCGCGCTTCTGCTCGCCACGCTCCAGCTGCCAGAAGCCCAGCCAGACCAGCACCGGCAGCATGGCCAGCACCAGCAGGGTCGGCAGCAGCCCGGGCCTGAAGCCGCTCATGGCCGGCAGCCTGTTGTGTCGATACGGCTGGCTATACTCCACCCCCAATACCCCTGTCGTGGAATCGCTCATGCTCAAGGCGGCGATCGTTCTGTTGTTAGTGGCCACGCTGGTCAGTCTGTTCAGTGGGTTGTTCTTCCTGGTCAGGGACGAGGGCCGCACCTCCCGCGTGATCACGGCCCTGTTCATCCGGGTCAGCCTCAGTGCACTGACCGTTGCGCTGATCGGCTGGGGTTTCTATACGGGGCAGCTGCGTCCCGCCTTCGGTTTCTGATTCGCTAGATCACGTAGACGAAGACGAACAGCGCGATCCACACCACGTCGACGAAGTGCCAGTACCAGGCCGCCGCCTCGAAACCGAAGTGCTGCTCCGGGCTGAAATGTCCGCGCAGAATGCGCACCAGCATCACCGTGAGGATGATCGCGCCCATGGTCACGTGGGCGCCGTGAAAGCCGGTGAGCATGAAGAAGGTCGCGCCGTAGATGCCCGAGCCCAGGGTGAGCCCGAGTTCGGTGTAGGCATGCACGTATTCTTCGATCTGCAAGACCAGGAACGCCGCACCGAGCAGTACGGTCAGGCCCAGGCCGAGCTTGAGGTGCTGGCGGTTGTTCTTGCGCAGCGCATGGTGCGCCCAGGTCAGGGTGAAGCTGGAGCTGACCAGCAGGATGGTGTTGATCAGCGGCAGGCCCCAGGCACTGATGGTGCCTTCCGGTGCCGGATAGAGCTTGGGATCGGGGGTATTGAGCAGTGGCCAGGTGTATTCGAAGTTGGGCCAGAGCATGTTGCTGATGCCCTTGTCGCCTTCGCCGGCCAGCCAGGGGCCGGCCCAGTAGCGGATGTAGAACAGCGCGCCGAAGAAGGCGAGGAAGAACATCACCTCCGAGAAGATGAACCAGCTCATGCCCCAGCGGAACGAACGGTCCATCTGTGCGCTGTACAGTCCGGCGCGGCTTTCCTTCACCACGGCGCCGAACCAGCCGAACATCATGTAGGCGATCAGCAGGGCGCCGACGAAGAAGATGATGGGCCCGTTGGATGAATCCCGCGCGGCCTTCAGGTCGTTGAACCAGCTGCCCAGTCCATAGAAGGTGACCAGCAGGGCGATGGTGGCGATGATCGGCCATTTGCTCTGATCGGGAACGTAATACTGCTCGTGGGTGGTCTGTTGGCTCATTGCAGACTCTCCTTGGCCGGTGCCGATGTGGCGTTGGCGGCCACCGGCGGCTGGCGGGACGTGATGTCGAACAGCGTGTAGGCGAGGGTCAGGTGATGCACGTCGGCGGGCAGGTCGCGATCGACGATGAAGCGCACCGGCATTTCGATGCGCTCGCCCGGTTGCAGCACCTGCTGGGTGAAGCAGAAGCATTCGGTCTTGTGGAAGTAGGCGGCCGCCCGTGACGGCGAGACACTGGGAATCGCCTGGGCGGTCATCGGCTTGTCGGTCGGGTTGTAGGCGACGAAGCGGATTTCCTGGCTGGCGCCCGGGTGCACGCTGAGCTGGTCGGCCAGCGGGCCGAACTGCCACTGCATGCCGGCGGCGTTGGTGGCGAGGAACTGCACCCGCACCGCACGCGCCTCGTCGGCGCTCTGCACGCCGGTGTAGGCGCCGGCGGTCTTGCCGTTGATGCCGAAGGCCTGACACATCACGTCGTAGATCGGCACCAGCAAGAAGCCGAAGCCGAACATCGCGATCACGACGAACACGAGGCGGCGGACCAGGCGCCGAGTGGACAGGGCTTCGCTCATGGCAGCCTCTCCGATTGGCAGTTGCGGGTGGCCCGGCACCCCCCAGCCAAGCCCCGATGCGTGCTCACGGCAACAGCTCCCCGCCGGTGCCCTTGCGGTGTTCGTGCACGTCGCTCATGTCCGGCGGCACCTGGAAGGTATGGTAGGGCGCCGGCGACGGCACGCTCCATTCCAGCCCCTCGGCGCCGTCCCAGGGCTTGGCTGGTGCCGGTTCGCCGCCGCGGATGCACTTGATGACGATGAACAGGAACAGCAGCTGGGTGGCGCCGAACATGAAGGCACCGACGCTGGAGACCATGTTGAAGTTGGCGAACATCATGTTGTAGTCGGGGATGCGCCGCGGCATGCCGGCCAGACCGACGAAGTGCATCGGGAAGAACGCCAGGTTCATGCCGATGAAGCTCATCCAGAAATGCAGCTTGGCCAGCGTCTCGTCGTACATGTGGCCGGTCCACTTCGGCAGCCAGTAATAGGCCGAGGCGAAGATGCCGAAGATCGCTCCGGGCACCAGCACATAGTGGAAGTGCGCCACCACGAAGTAGGTATCGTGATACTGGAAGTCCGCCGGGGCGATGGCCAGCATCAGCCCGGAGAAACCGCCGATGGTGAAGAGAATCACGAAGGCCACGGCGAACAGCATCGGCGCCTCGAAGGTCAGCGAGCCGCGCCACATGGTGGACACCCAGTTGAACACCTTCACCCCGGTCGGCACGGCGATCAGCATGGTGGCGTACATGAAGAACAACTCGCCGGTCAGCGGGATGCCGACGGTGAACATGTGGTGCGCCCAGACGATGAAGGAGAGGAAGGCGATCGCCCCGGTGGCGTAGACCATCGAGGTGTAGCCGAACAGCGGCTTGCGGCTGAAGGCCGGGATGATCGAGCTGACCGCGCCGAAGGCCGGCAGGATCATGATGTACACCTCGGGATGGCCGAAGAACCAGAACACGTGCTGGAACAGCACCGGGTCGCCGCCACCGGCCGCGCTGAAGAAGCTGGTGCCGAAGTGGATGTCCATCAGCATCATGGTCACCACGCCCGCCAGCACCGGCATCACCGCGATCAAGAGGAAGGCGGTGATCAGCCAGGTCCAGACGAACAGCGGCATCTTCATCAGCGTCATGCCTGGCGCGCGCAGGTTGAGGATGGTGGCGATCACGTTGATCGCGCCCATGATCGAGCTGATGCCCATCAGGTGGATGGCGAAGATGAAGAAGGTCACCGACTCCGGCGCGTAGGTGGTCGACAGCGGCGCATAGAAGGTCCAGCCGAAGTTCGGCCCGCCGCCCTCCATGAACAGCGTCGAGACCAGCAGGCCGAAGGCGGCTGGCAGCAGCCAGAAACTGAAGTTGTTCATCCGCGGCAGGGCCATGTCCGGCGCGCCGATCATCAGCGGGATCATCCAGTTGGCCAGGCCGACGAAGGCCGGCATCACCGCGCCGAAGACCATGATCAGGCCGTGCATGGTGGTCATCTGGTTGAAGAACTCCGGCTGCACGATCTGCAGGCCCGGCTGGAACAGCTCGGCGCGGATCACCATGGCCATCGAGCCGCCGAGCAGGAAGGCGCAGAAGCTGAACCACAGGTACATCGAACCGATGTCCTTGTGGTTGGTGGTCAGCAGCCAGCGCGAGAGACCCTTGGCCGGGCCGTGGTGGTGGTCATGTCCGGCATGACCATGATCGTCGATCACTGCACTCATCACCGAATCCTCTTACTGGGTGGCTTCTTCGGCCTGTTTGAAGTCGAGCACGTCTTTCGGCGTGACCATGTCGCCGGTCTCGTTGCCCCAGGCGTTGCGCTCGTAGGTGATGACCGCGGCCAGGTCGACTTCCGACAGCTGCTTGCCGAACGCCGCCATGGCGGTGCCGGGCTTGCCGTTGACGACGATGTCGATGTGCGCCTCGATGTCGCCGGTGGCGATGGCTGAGCCCTTGAGGGCCGGGAACATCGGCGGGATACCTTCGCCGCCGGCCTGGTGACAGGACGCGCACGAGGTCTGGTAGATCTTCTCGCCGCGTTCGGTGAGTTCTGCCAGCGTCCAGTCCTTGCTGGTCAGTTCGGCCACCTTGGCGGCCTCTGCTTTCTTCTCGCCGAGCCAGGCGGCGTAGTCCTCGGCGGATTTCACCTCCACCACCACCGGCATGAAGCCGTGGTCCTTGCCGCACAGCTCGGTGCACTGGCCACGGTAGATGCCGGGCTCTTCGACGCGGGTCCAGGATTCGTTGATGAAGCCGGGGATGGCGTCCTTCTTGACCGCCAGATCCGGTACCCACCAGGAGTGAATGACGTCCGCTGCGGTGATCAGGAAGCGCACCTTGGCGCCCGCGGGAATCACCAGCGGCTCGTCGACTTCCAGCAGGTAGTTCTCGCCCTTGGGCGCCTGGTTGTTGATCTGCTCGCGCGGCGTGGTGAGGTTGCTGAAGAACTCCACATCCTCGCCCAGATACTTGTAGTGCCACTTCCACTGGTAGCCGGTGATCTGCACGTCGACGTCCGATTCGCTGGAGTCGTAGATGTGGATCAGCGTGCGCGTCGCCGGGATCGCCATGCCCACCAGGATCAGCAGCGGGATGACCGTCCAGAGCACCTCGACGCGGGTGTTTTCGTGGAAGTGAGCGGAGTGCTGACGCTTGGAACGGCGATGCGCGACCATCGACCAGATCATCACGCCGAATACCAGCACGCCGATGACCACACAGATCCAGAAGATGGTCATGTGCAGATCGAACACCGAACGGCTGACATCGGTGGCGCCGGAGCGCATGTTCACGTCCCAGGCCGCCTGAGCCTGGCCAAATATTGCCGAAAGCCCAAGCCCCATCCAGATGCATGGATGTCGAGACATTGCGGGTTCCCCTTATGATTCTTGTTATCCCGCCGACCGCCATCGCACCGCCGAAAATCGGCTGGCCGGGGAAACCATTCCCGTCATGCCAGCTACGTTCTCGATCGGTCCGATTCTGCCCAACGCCACCGGCGAAACGCTCGCCGGCGCCATGGACGCTTGCACGCGCAGTCGGAACTCAATCAGGTACGCCTACGATTCGGAGTATAGACAGCGATCCCACTCTGGCAATTTAAGCGCGGGGCGCGTCTGGCTCGGGCTGTGTGGGGGCATCGTTCTTCTTCACGCCGCGCAGGTTCATCAGCGCCAGGCAGACCTGCAGGGTGATCAGCGCCCAGGCCTCGGCGTGCCAGCCCCAGATCACCCAGAGCAGGTTGCTCAGCAGAAAACAGCAGAAGCCGACGAAGCGCCGGCCGGGCTGCAGCGAGCCGATCAGCCAGGCGGCGGTCACCGTGACCAGCATGGCCGGCCATTGCAGCAGATCGATATAGACGTCCAATTCAATCCTCCAGAAGGGCCGGCAGCGCATGGGCTTATCCGATGCGCTGCCGGCGTGTGCACGTTGTGCATAGTCGTGTCTGAAAGATGAGGGGGTGGTCGCCCTGATTAGTTCCCGTCGGCCGCTGCGGCAAGATGCACGGCCTGTCGGCGGCGACCTTCCACCCGCCGTGTCAGTGCCCGCGGTTCGATGATCAGCCGTGCGCCGCTGCCCTGATTCGCGCGCTGCCATTCTTCCAGCAGCTCCATGCAGGCATGGTCGATGTACTGCAGGTGCGTCATTGGCACATGCACGCAGGCATTCTTCGGTATGCCCTCCAGCGCACGGGCCAGTCGCGGCACCTTCAGAAAGGTCGCTGCGCCCTGCATGCGCAGTTCGACCCGGCGGCCTTCCTGCACCACAGTGACCTTCAGCTGCGAAGCCTGCCAGGCCAGTTGCCCCAGGGTCAGCGCGAAGCCCAGCAGCACGCCGGTCAGCAGGTCGGTGGCGACGATGGTCAGCGCCGTGACGAGATGGATCAGCATGGCCATGCGCCCGTAGCGGCCGAGCTGGCGCAGCGCGTTCAGGTCGATCAGCTTGAGCCCGGTGTAGACCAGCACACCGGCCAGGCTGGCGATTGGAATCTGCTCCAGCAGCGCGGCCAGCAGCACCACCGCGGCCAGCAGCCAGAGTGCGTGCAGCATGGCCGACAGCCGCGTGCGCGCACCGGCCTGCACGTTGGCCGAGCTGCGCACGATCACGCCGGTCATCGGCAGCGCGCCGAGCAGGCCGCAGAGCATGTTGCCGATGCCCTGAGCGCTGAGCTCGCGGTCGAAATCGGCGCGCGGACCCTGGTGCATGCGGTCGACCGCTGCCGCCGACAGCAGGGTTTCGGCGCTGGCGATAAAGGCCACGGCCAGCGCCGCGACCAGCAGACCGGGGTCGGCGAAGGCCAGCAGATCGGCCGGTTGCAGCCAGCTGATGGCATCGGCGAGATTGTCCGGCACCTCGACACGGCGCACGTCGAGCCCCAGCCACAGGCCCGCCAGGGTTGCCGCCACGACACCCAGCAGCGCGCCGGGCAGCAGGCGCAGGCGCTGCGGCTTGAGCCGATCCCATGCCCACATGCAGGCGATGGTCAGCAGGCCGAGAGACGCGGCGATCAGTCCGTTACCGCCGCCGGAAAACGGCAGCGCGGCCCATAATGCGGCGGGAAAGGCGCCGAGATTGTCCAGTCCGGAGGCTTCCGGCTGGCCGTCCAGCATCACGTGCAACTGCGACAGCACGATGAGGATGCCGATGCCGGCCAGCATGCCGTAGACCACCGCCGGCGCGGTGACGCGGAACCAGCAACCCAGTTTCAGCCGTCCGGCCAGCAGCTGCAGTGCGCCGGCCAGCAGCAGGATCGGCCCGAGCATGGCAGCGCCATACTGCTGCACCAGTTCGAACACCAGCACCGTGAGTCCGGCGGCTGGGCCGCTGACCTGTAACGGCGCACCGGCCAGCCAACCGACCACCAGCCCGCCGACGATGCCGGTAATCACGCCCTTGGCGGGCGGCATGCCCGAGGCGATGGCGATGCCCATGCACAACGGCAGGGCCACCAGAAAAACCACCACGGAGGCCATCAGGTCACGCGGCAGCGTTGCTTTGAGCGTTTCTGCATTCATTCGAAAATCCTCGACACGCGGCGACGCCTCTGGACGCCGCCTGAAGCGACAGCCAATGCCTTGCGGCCGGCGGTTCAGGCTTGCAGGTAGCGCGCTGCGGGCGTTGCCACCGGCAGCGGGCCGTCGCCGTCCAGCGGCGCGAAGCGGCCGCTGCTGGCGTCGTAGGCGAGGATTTCGCTGGTTTCGATGCAGTAGACCCAGCCATGGATCGACAGCTGACCGCCGGCGAGGCGGGCGGCGACCGAAGGATGGGTGCGCAGGTGGTCGAGCTGCGCCACCACGTTCTCCTCGGTAAGCACGCCCAAGGCCTCGCCGGCCGTGCAGCTGCAGTTCTGCTCGACCAGGCTGCGCGCCACTTCGCAATGCCGCAGCCAGGCCTTCACCGTCGGCATCCGCTGCAAGCCGGCGGGATCGAGCACGGCCTTCATCGCACCGCAATCGGAATGCCCGCAGACGATGATGTGCTGCACGTCTAGCGCCATCACCGCGTACTCGATGGCGCTGGAGACGCCGCCGTTCATCTGGCCATAGGGCGGCACCACATTGCCGACGTTACGGGTAACGAACAGGTCGCCGGGCGAACTCTGGGTGATCAGCTCGGGAACGATGCGTGAGTCGGCGCAGGTGATGAACATCGCGCGCGGCTGCTGGGCCCTGGCCAGGCGGGCGAACAGCGCCTGCTGTTCGGGGTAGACCTCGGTGCGAAAGCGGCGAAAGCCATCGACCAGATGGGCGAAGGATTCGTCGGCGCTTTCGCCACGTGTGGATGGTTCGTTGCGCTCGGCGCGAGCGGTGAAGATTTCACGCATGGGTCAGGTCTCCTGATGCAGGGGCAAGGCGTGCCAGCACTCAATCAGGCCGTTTGTGCGCCTGGTGACTGGCTGGTCAAATTTGCCCCGAGGCTAGTCGGCGAGACTTAACTGAAGCTGAACGAGCCGCTCTAGGACGAGCCTTTGCGGCAGATTGACAGCCACCGTAATGATGGCGCTGGCGGCGCTTGCGAGACCTCAGAGCAACGACATCTGCGAACCCGGCACGGCGAAACGGCTGCAATCCAGGCCGAAGTTCTGATCCCGTCGGTTGAGGCCCAGGCGCTTGCACGCCAGCTGAAAGCGCTGGGCCAGCAGCTGGGCGAATTGACCTTCACCGCGCATGCGGCTGCCGAAGCGGCTGTCGTAGTCCTTGCCGCCGCGGGACTGGCGGATCAGGCTCATGACATGGGCGGCGCGCTGCGGGAAATGCTCCTGCAGCCATTCATCGAACAGCGTCGCCACTTCATGAGGCAGGCGCAGCAGCACATAGCCAGCCGATCGCGCGCCGGCCTCGCGGGCGGCTTCGAGCAGGCGCTCCAGCTCCATGTCGTTGATCATCGGAATCATCGGTGCGCACATCACGCTGACCGGCACGCCAGCCTCATGCAGGGTGCGCAACACCCGCAGCCGCGCCGCCGGCGAGGCCGTGCGCGGTTCCATGATGCGCTTGAGCTCGTCGTCCAGCGTGGTCAGGCTGACTGCGACGCTGACCAGCCGCTGCTCGGCGAGCGGCACCAGCAGATCGAGGTCGCGTAGCACCAGCGAGCCCTTGGTGATCAAGTGCACCGGGTGTTTGAAGCGCAGCAGGATCTCCAGCGCCTGGCGGGTCAGGCGCTGCTCGCGCTCCAGCGGCTGGTAGGCATCGGTGTTGATGCCCAGGGCGATCGGCTGCGGCACGTAGCCGGGCTTGCTCAGCTCGGCCTCCAGGCGCTCGGCGAGGTTGGTCTTGGCGATCAGCCGCGTCTCGAAATCGATGCCGGGCGAGAGGTCCCAGTAGGCATGGCTGGGCCGTGCGAAGCAGTAGATGCAGCCATGCTCGCAGCCACGATAGGGATTGACCGAGCGATCGAAACCCACGTCGGGCGACTGGTTGCGGGTCAGTACGCTCTTGGCCGTCTCCAGGCGCACTTCGGTGGCGCGGGTCGGCGGCACCTCCTGCTCCCAGCCGTCGTCGTACGCCTCGCTGCGTGTCGGGGCGAAACGGTTGTCCGGGTTGATCGCGGTGCCGCGACCGCGTGGTGTGGCACGGTGGAAGCTCATGGGTCATCGATCCTGTTACTGTTCATGCATACAGTAATTGCCTCAGTGACAGCATGCCAGCGCCGCTGATCGGCGCTGCCTGCTACCACCTGTCGGCTGGCTCGGGAACATTTGCCCCGCGTGCGGGACAAAGGGGCTGACCGGGTAACGCTTGCACGCGCGAGCGACGCCTGTCGTGGAGCCGGCCGGCAAACAACAAGGACGATCGGAGCGCGACGCGCAACCGATCCGGCAGTACCGGCATGCACCGCTTGCGTGCGCTCCATCCTTCACGTCACTGCCGCTACTCGTCAGGAGCAGACCATGCATCCCACCGGCTCTTTCCACACCCGGGAGAACAATTTCGACTTCCTGCGCTTCTTCGCTGCGGCGCTGGTGCTGTTCGCCCACAGCTATCCGTTGGTTGGCCGTCGCGGTGATGAACCCCTGACGTTGCTGACCGGCTACGAAAAGGGCGGCTCGATCGCCGTCGGCATCTTCTTCGTCATGAGCGGCTATCTGATCACCTCGTCCTGGCTGGCCAGCAGCAGTCCGAAGAGCTTTCTGATCAAGCGGGCGCTGCGCATCTTCCCGGCACTGATCGTCGCGGTATTGCTTTCGGCCTTCGTCATCGGGCCGTTGGTCACGCAATTCGACCTCGCGCGCTATCTGGCCGCGGATGGCACCTGGACCTATCTGCAGAACATCCTGCTGGTGACGCGCTACGAACTGCCCGGGGTGTTCACCGGCAACACCTACCCCGACGTGGTCAACGGCTCGCTGTGGACGCTGCCGCTGGAAGTGCTGATGTACATCGGCGTGATGATTCTCGGGCTGACCGGTTTCCTCAAGCGGCGGCTGATCTTCCTGCCGATTGCGGTGCTTGCGGTCGGGCATTTCTGGCTGCTGGGCAAGCTGGGGATCGAGTCCTACTTCATCAAGAACATCTTCAAGCTGGGCCTGCTCTATTACAGCGGCGCGGCGCTGTTCCTCTATCGCGACGACATCCCCTGGCGTGGCTGGATCGCGGCGCTGTTGTTTGCCGCGCTGGTGGCGACCTTCCGTACCGACATCGGTCCGCTGGTGTACTTCATCGCGCTGCCGTATCTGGTGCTCTACCTGGCCTATGCGCCGTTGCCGCTGATTTCGCGCTTCGGCAAGTACGGCGATTTCTCCTACGGCCTGTACATCTACGCCTTCCCGTTCCAGCAGCTGACCGTCTACCTGTTCGGCCCGCAGATCGGCGTGCTCGGCCTGACGCTGATCGCCTTCGTGCCGACGCTGATCCTCGCCGCGCTGTCCTGGCATTTGATCGAAGCGCCAGCGATGAAGCTCAAGCGTCTGTTCGCCTCGCCACCGCAGCCGGGACGGGCGACGCCCAAGGTGGAAGGCTGAAAGGGCCGCATCGCACGGATAGGCAGGTGCCCCGCGCACCGCGGGCTTTTGGGGCGGCGCGATCTCAGCTGGTGCGCGGAGCGCACCCGGGATCGTCGTGGGCAAGGCAGCCTGTAGGTTGGGTTGAGCGCAGCGAAGCCCAACGAGCGGAGCGTCATGCCGGAATGGGGTATGCGGCGTACCGAGTGTTGGGCTTCGGCGCTGCGCGCCTCAACCCAACCTACGCGCTGAAAGGCCGCATCGCACGGATAGGCAGGTGCCCCGCGCACCGCGGGCTTTTTGGGGCGGCGCGATACTAGCTGGTGCGCGGAGCGCACCCGGGATCGTCTGTGGGCAAGGCAGCCTGTAGGTTGGGTTGAGCGCAGCGAAGCCCAACGAGCGGAGCGTCATGCCGGAATGGGGTATGCGGCGTACCGAGTGTTGGGCTTCGGCGCTGCGCGTCTCAACCCAACCTACGCGCTGGCCCCGTTGGGTGCATCCCGGACCTTCTGGCACCTTCAACCGAGGCGGCGGACCTGCAGGTCCCGGTAGCCGGCCGCCGAATCGCCGCGCAATTCCAGCTGCCCGGCCGCAGCCAGTTCACGGGCGCGCCAGTAGAGGAAGAAATCGGTGGCAAAGAAGCCGTCGCAATGGCCCATGACCTCGGCCATCGCACGCGCCAGCGGAGCGAACTGGTTGGGGCTGGCAGCGACCAGCGCCGCGTCGATCAGCCGATAGTCTTCGCCCCGAAACGCCCCCTCGCACCAGCGGCGAATGTCATGCGAGCTGGCGCGCTGCTCGTGCCAGACCGCGGCCAGTTCAGTCTGGCGAGATGCCGGAACCGCCTGGGGACGGTAGAGCGCCGCCAGTGCTTCGGGCGAATGCATGGACACCGCCTTGCGCTGGCCGGCGCGGCTGTCTCCGGTACCGCAAGAGACTTCATGCAGTCCACAGCTTGAGCCCTGCAATGCCGCGGCGACGCGCGCCAGCAGCAGCTGTTCGGATGCGCTGTCGCCGTGCCAAACCGTTACGGCTGCAGCCTGTTTGGCTAGGTTGGCTAGCCAGCGTGCATCAGCCGCCAGCTCATCGGCGAACGCCGGGCGCGGCGCCACCTCAGCGGGCCAGACCTGCTCCCAGAATGCGGCGCGAGCAGCACAAGGCGCGCTGTCCACGCCGCTCAACGGCCCGACGGCCAGGTCGTCGCGCAATACCCGCACCTGTGCCTCAGGCTCGTGCCTGGCCAGCAGCGCACGCACGCTGTCGCCGGCCAGGTCGCCGCAGGTCAGGTGCAGCACAGCGGCTACTCGGGCTTCTTCAATTTCGGGTTGGGGAAAAACTGCACCGACTGCACCTGCGGGTTGGCCGGCTTGGGCTGCACCTTGTTCACCCGCGTGCCGAGCTCGGTCGGTACCGACTGGCCCTGCGCATTGAGGGTGTCGGCGTAGCCGCAATCGATGCATTCGCGATGCGGCACACCGTCGACGTCCCACATCTTGATGCAGTCCGTGCCGCCGCACGCCGGGCACACGGCCCCGGCGATGAAGCGCTTGGGGGTGACACGGGTTACTTCGTCGTTCATGCCGCAGCCTCCGCTACCAGCCCGAGGTGGCGCAGCAGGGCGTCGATGGACGGCTCGCGGCCTCGGAAATCGACGAACAGTACCATCGGCTCCTGGGAGCCGCCACGGGCCAGGATCGCCTCGCGGAAGGCGCGCCCGGTCTCGGCGTTGAACACCCCTTCTTCCTCGAAGCGCGAGAAGGCGTCGGACGACAACACCTCGGCCCACTTGTAGCTGTAGTAGCCGGCCGCGTAACCGCCGGAGAAGATGTGCGCGAAGCTATTGGGGAAGCGGTTGTACGCTGGTGGGCGCATCACCGAGACCTCGTCGCGGATATGTTCGAGCACCTCGAGCACACTGCGGCCGTCGCCGTGGGTGGCGTGCAGTTCGAAGTCGAACAGGGAGAACTCCAGCTGGCGCGCCATCATCATGCCGGACTGGAAGTTCTTCGCCGCCAGCATCATGTCCAGCTTGTCCTGCGGCAGGGCTTCGCCGGTCTGGTAGTGGCCGGAAATGTGCGCCAGGCCTTCGGGGTCCCAGCACCAGTTCTCCATGAACTGGCTCGGCAGCTCCACCGCATCCCAGGCCACGCCGTTGATGCCCGACGCGCCAGCGTGCTCGACCTGGGTCAAGAGGTGGTGCAGGCCATGGCCGAATTCGTGGAACAGCGTGGTGACCTCGTCATGGGTCAAGAGCGCCGGGCGCTCGCCCACCGGCGGGGTGAAGTTGCAGACCAGGTTGGCCACCGGCGTCTGCAGCGTGCCGTCAGCGGTGCGGCGCTTGTCGCGGGCGCCGTCCATCCAGGCGCCGCCACGCTTGTTCGGTCGCGCGTAGAGGTCGAAGAAGAAGCGCCCGACGTGCTGGCCGTGCTCGCGGATTTCGAACAGGCGCACGTCCGGATGCCAGCCATCGAAGCCTTCCAGCTCGTGGATCTCGATGCCGTACAGGCGCTGGACGATGCTGAACAGCCCGGACAGCACCTTGTCGATGGGGAAATAGGCGCGCAGTTCTTCCTGGTTCAGGCTGTAGCGCTGCTGGCGCAGCTTCTCGGCGTAGTAGCCGAGGTCCCAGCTCTGCAGGTCGTCCAGACCCTGCTCGGCGGCGAAGGCGCGCAGTTCGGCCAGGTCGCGCTCGGCGAACGGCTTGCTGCGCAGCGCCAGGTCACGCAGGAAATTCAGCACCTGCTCGGTGGATTCGGCCATCTTGGTTGCCAGCGACAGCTCGGCGAAGTTGCCGTAGCCGAGCAGCCCGGCCAGCTCATGGCGCAGTTCGAGGATCTCGGCCATTACCGGACCGTTGTCGAACTGCCCGGCGTTCGGGCCCTGGTCCGAGGCGCGGGTGCAGTAGGCGGTGTAGACCTCCTCGCGCAGGGCGCGGTTGTCGGCGTAGGTCATCACCGCGTAGTAGCTGGGGAATTCCAGGCTGATCAGCCAGCCGTCGAGGCCCTTGGCCTTGGCTGCCTCGGCCATCTGCGCCTTGGCCGAATCGGTGATGCCGGCCAGCAGGCTTTCGTCGGTGATGTGCCGGGTCCAGGCCTGAGTGGCGTCCAGCAGCTGGTTGGAGAACTTGCTGCCGAGCTCGGCAAGCTTCATCTGGATGGCGCCGAAGCGCTGCTGCTCGACCGGCGGCAGGTCGATGCCGGACAAGCGGAAATCGCGCAGCGAATGCTCGAGGATGGTCTGCTGCGCCACCTCGAAACCGGCAGCCGCGGGGCTCGCGGCCAGCGCCTGGTAGGCCTCGAACAGCGCGCGGTTCTGCCCGAGTTCGGTGTAGTAGGCCGACAGCTTGGGCAGGCAGGCCTCGTAGGCCGTGCGCAATTCCGGGCTGTTGCACACGGAGTTGAGGTGGCCGACTGGGCCCCAGGCGCGGGCGAGGCGCTCGTTCAGCTCGTCCAGTCCGACCACCAGGGTCTGCCAGTCCAGGCTCTCGGCCGGGCGGCTGAGCAGCTCCTGGATCGCCACGCGGTTGTCGCCGAGGATGGTGTCGACGGCTGGTTCGACGTGCTCCGGGCGAATCTCGGAGTAGGGTGGCAGGTCGAATTCTTGCAGCAGGGGATTGTTCGCGCTCACGGGGACACCTTGTGACGAAGAGGATTGCAGGCCGCTCGCTGGAGCGAGGCCGGACGTGGCAGGCAGATGTCCTAGATGGACGCGCTGTCGTGCTTTTTCAACGCCGGTCGGCCGGTTGTTACTCTGACCACGGCGGGCGGCATGCTGCTCAGCCCGGGTCCGCAGCGGCAATGCCGCCCATCTTAATTACAATCGACCCTTCCCGCAGCCAAAGAGGTTTCTATCGTGGCGATACGCAGCTACCACAACAGCACTCCACAACTGGGCGAGCGCGTGTTCGTCGACGACTCCGCCGTGGTCATCGGCGATGTCGAGATCGGCGCCGACAGCTCGGTGTGGCCGTTGACGGTGATCCGCGGCGACATGCACCGCATCCGCATCGGTGCGCGCTCGAGCATCCAGGACGGCAGCGTGCTGCACATCACCCATGCCGGGCCGTACAACCCGGACGGCTTTCCGCTGACCATCGGCGACGAGGTCACGGTCGGGCACAAGGTCACCCTGCACGGTTGCACCCTGGGCAACCGCATCCTGGTCGGCATGGGCTCGATCGTGATGGACGGCGTGGTGGTCGAGGACGAGGTGATCATCGGCGCCGGCAGCCTGGTGCCGCCGGGCAAGACGCTCGAGTCGGGCTACCTCTACGTCGGCAGCCCGGTGAAGCAGGCGCGGCCGCTGACCGACAAGGAGCGCAGCTTCTTCAGCTATACCGCCGGCAACTACGTCAAGCTCAAGGACCAGCACCTCGCCGAGCGCGGCTGAGCCCGCTCACTTGGCGAACAGCTGGCCGATGTCCTTGAACGCCTTGAACTCCAGGGCGTTGCCGCAGGGATCGAGCAGGAACATGGTGGCCTGCTCGCCGACCTGGCCTTGGAAGCGCACGTAGGGCTCGATGACGAAGCGCGTGCCACGTGCCTTCAGCCGCTCGGCCAGCGCTTCCCATTGTTCCCAGCCGAGCACCACGCCGAAGTGCGGCACCGGCACGTCGTGGCCATCCACCGGGTTGCTGTGCGCCGCCTCCTGATGCGGCATCTTCGGCGCTTCGTGGATCACCAGCTGGTGGCCGAAGAAATCGAAATCCACCCAGTGCTCGCTGCTGCGGCCCTCGGCGCAGCCGAACGCCTCGCCGTAGAAGGCGCGGGCGGCGGCCAGATCGTGGACGGGAATGGCGAGATGGAAGGGCGAAAGCGTCATAGGTGGAACTCCTGAGCATGGGACGCTTCGAGTCTAGAGCCTTTTTCTGCCGATCGGCCTACCCTCAGCAGAACGGAGACGAAAGGAGAGACGTCGATGCGCGCCATGTTGCTGGAACAGATTGGCCAACCGTTGCAGCTGCGCGAGCTGCCCGAGCCGCAACCGGGGCCCGGTGAGCTGCGGGTCAAGGTACTGGCCTGCGGCGTCTGCCGCACCGACTTGCACGTGGTGGATGGCGAGTTGCCGGAGGCGCCGCTGCCGATCATTCCCGGCCACGAAATCGTCGGCCGCGTCGATGCGCTGGGCGAAGGCGTCAGTGGCTTCGAGCTGGGCCAGCGGGTCGGCATCCCCTGGCTCGGGCATACCTGCGGCACCTGCAGCTATTGCCAGCACGCCGAGGAAAACCTCTGCGACGCGCCGCAGTTCACCGGTTACACGCGGCCCGGCGGCTATGCCGAGTACGTGGTGGCCGATGCGCGTTTCGCCTTCGATCTGGGTGAGGAGGGCGACGCCGTGGCACTGGCACCGCTGCTCTGCGCCGGGCTGATCGGCTGGCGCTCGCTGGTCAAGGCCGGGGATGGCAAGCGTCTCGGCCTGTATGGCTTCGGCGCCGCAGCGCATATCGTCATGCAGGTCGCGCGCTGGCAGGGTCGTGATGTCTATGCCTTCAGTCGTCCCGGTGACCTGGCGGCGCAGGACTTCGCCCGTTCGCTGGGGGCGCTCTGGGCTGGTGATTCGGGCGAGTCATCGCCAGTGCCGCTGGACGCGGCGATCATCTACGCACCGGCCGGCGAGCTGGTGCCGGCGGCACTGCGTGCCGTGCGCAAGGGCGGTCGGGTGGTCTGCGCCGGCATCCATATGAGCGACATCCCGAGTTTTCCCTACGACATCCTCTGGCACGAGCGCGAGCTGGTCTCGGTAGCCAACCTGACCCGTCAGGACGGCCTGGACTTCTTCCCGGTCGCGGCGCAGGTCGGCATCCATACCGAAACCCATGCCTACCCGCTGGAGCAGGCCAACCAGGCGCTGGACGATCTGCGCCACGGGCGTTTCCAGGGCGCGGCGGTGCTGGCGCCCTGAAAAATCGAAACCGCATGCGGCGGGTTTTCGAGTAGATCGTAGGTGGGGCCGCGTAGGTTGGGTGGGGGCGCCTAGCCTGAGCGCAGCGAAGCCCAACGGGCCGGTGCGTCAGGCGACGCCTCGGTGCGAGTTGGGCTTCGGCGCTGCGCGCCTCAACCGCAACCTACGGTCCCCCCACAGGGCTGTGCATGTGGGCGGAGTGTGGTGGTCGGTCGTAGGTTGGGTGGGGGCGCCTAGCCTGAGCGCAGCGAAGCCCAACGGGCCGGTGCGTCAGGCGACGCCTCGGTGCGGGTTGGGCCTCGGTGCTGCGCCCCCCGCCCCAACCTACGGCCTGGCCTATCGCGGTGGATCAGAACGCCGGCACCACGGCGCCCTGGTATTTCTCTTCGATGAACTGGCGCACGGCTTCGCTGTGCAGCGCGGCGGCCAGCTTCTGCATGGACTCGCTGTCCTTGTTGTCCGGACGGGCGACCAGGATGTTCACGTAGGGCGAGTCGCTGCCTTCGATCACCAGGGCATCCTGGGTCGGGTTCAGCTTGGCTTCCAGCGCGTAGTTGGTGTTGATCAGCGCCAGGTCGACCTGGGTCAGCACGCGCGGCAGGGTCGCGGCTTCCAGTTCGCGAATCTTGATGTTCTTCGGGTTCTCGGCGATGTCCTTCGGCGTGGCGGTGATGCCGGCGCCGTCCTTCAGCGTGATCACGCCGGCCTTGGCCAGCAGCAGCAGGGCGCGGCCGCCGTTGGTGGCGTCGTTGGGGATGACCACGGTGGCGCCGTTGGGCAGCTCGTCCAGCGACTTGACCTTGCTCGAGTAGGCACCGAAGGGCTCGATGTGCACACCGGCAACGCTGACCAGCTCGGTGCCCTTGCCCTTGTTGAACTCATCCAGATACGGCTGGTGCTGGAAGAAATTGGCGTCCAGGCGCTTCTCGGCAACCTGGATGTTCGGCTGCACGTAGTCGGTGAACACCTTCACGTTCAGCTCGACGCCCTGCTCGGCCAGTTGCGGCTTGACGAACTCCAGCAGCTCGGCGTGCGGCACGGCGGTGGCGGCGACGGTCAGGGTTTCGGCAGCCTGTGCGGAAAACGCCGCGACGGTGGCCAGGGCGGCAATCAGTTTCTTCATCATTCGGTTCCTTCGTAGGTTGAGCGGGGTGCGAAGGTTCGCTCGCCCTGGTTGCGGTTCATTTACGCGAAAAGTGGGTAACCAGCCGGTCGCCGACGCTTTGCAGCACCTGCACCAGTACCAGCAGCAGGACCACGGTGACCACCATCACGTCGGTCTGGAAACGCTGGTAGCCGAAGCGGATGGCCAGGTCGCCGAGGCCGCCGGCACCCACCACACCGGCCATCGCGGTGTAGGAGACCAGGGTGATGGCGGTGACGGTGATGGCGGCGATGATGCCCGGACGCGCTTCCGGCAGCAATGCGCTGAAGATGATCTGCCGCGTCGTCGCGCCCATTGCCTGGGTCGCCTCGATGATGCCGCGGTCCACCTCGCGCAGGGCGGTTTCCACCAGGCGCGCGAAGAATGGCGCGGCACCCACCACCAGCGGCGGGATCGCCCCGGCCACGCCCAGCGAGGTGCCGGTGATCAGCACGGTGAAGGGGATCATCACGATCAGCAGGATGATGAACGGCAGCGAGCGCAGCACGTTGACCACGAACGACAGTGCGGCGTACAGCGGGCCGTTCTCGAACAGCTGGCGCGGACCACTGAGAAACAGCAGCACGCCCAGCGGCAGGCCGAGGATGATGGTGAACAGCAGCGAGCCGCCGAGCATCAGCAGGGTGTCCAGCGTCGCCAGCCAGATTTCGTACCAATCTACGTTGGTGAACAGAGCATCCATCAGCGCAATACCTCCACGTGCACGTCGGCCGCCTGCAGTTGTGCCATTGCCGCTGCCATGTCACCGCCGATCAGCGCCAGGGTGAGCTGGCCGTAGGGGGTGTCCTTGATGCGATCGATGCGTCCGGAAAGGATGCTGTAGTCGACCCCGGTTTCACGGGCGACGGTGCCCAGCAGCGGCTTGTAGGTGGCGTCACCCTGGAAGGTCAGGCGCAGGATGCGCCCCGGCACATGGGCGAAATCGTCGTGCAGCTCGCTTTCGTCCATCGCCTCGTCTTCCAGCACGAAGCGCTGGGTGGTCGGGTGCTTGGGGTGCAGGAACACTTCGGTGACCGGCCCCTGTTCGACGATGGCACCGGCGTCCATCACCGCGACGCGGTCGCAGACGCGGCGGATCACATCCATCTCGTGGGTGATCAGCACGATGGTCAGCTTCAGCTCGCGGTTGATCTCGGCCAACAGTTGCAGCACCGATGCGGTCGTCTGCGGATCGAGGGCGCTGGTGGCCTCGTCGCAGAGCAGGATGCTCGGCTCGGTGGCCAGTGCCCGGGCGATACCGACGCGCTGCTTCTGGCCACCGGAGAGCTGCGCCGGATACTTGCGCGCGTGCTCCTTGAGGCCGACGCGATCGAGCAGGGCGGCGACGCGCGCATCGATCTCGCTGCGCGAGCGGATGCCGGCCAGACGCAGCGGCATGGCGACGTTGTCGGCCACGGTCTTGGACATCAGCAGGTTGAAGTGCTGGAAGATCATGCCGACGCGCTGACGAAAGCGCCGCAAGCCGTCGGCATCCAGCGCGGTGACGTCTTCGCCGTTGACCAGGATGCGCCCGCCGGAGGGTTCCTCGAGGCGGTTGATCAGGCGCAGCAGGGTGCTCTTGCCGGCGCCGGAGTGGCCGATCAGGCCGAAGACTTCACCGGAGGCGATCTCCAGCTGCGTCGGTTGCAGGGCGGGGACGTCCCTGCCGCCGGTCCGATAGGTTTTGTGGACTTGATGGAATTCGATCACGGGCGAACCTTGTGGGTGCGGCGTTCGTTGCCGGGATATTCGGCGAAAGCCGGGCATTCTACCCGTTTGCCGGCCGGGTCGCTCGAATGTGCCCATTCGATTGGCTGAATATATCGCTGCCATAGGCAATGCAAATCGTCGCAGGCGGCAACCTTGCGGCGATCGATGGGGTCACTAACCGGTACGCCGTGAATCGATCACGCATCTGGCCAGCTCCCGGCCCGATCGTTCGCGGTTCAGCTAACCGGCTAACCGAGGCCCATCATGACGCATAAGACCCCCAAACAGAGCGAGCTCGCCGGCACCGACACCGTCGACCGCGGCAATCACAACGCCAAGCTCGATCAGCTGGAAGAGTTTCGTAGCGATGCCACCGGCGAGGCGCTGCGCACCAATCAGGGCGTGAAGATCGCCGACAACCAGAACACCCTCAAGGCCGGCGACCGTGGGCCCTCGCTGCTCGAAGATTTCATCATGCGCGAGAAGATCACCCACTTCGACCATGAGCGCATCCCCGAGCGTATCGTGCATGCCCGCGGCGCCGCGGCGCACGGCGTGTTCCAGAGCTACGCCGATCACAGCTGGCTGACCAAGGCCTCGTTCCTCGCCGCCGAAGGCAAGGAGACGCCGGTATTCGTGCGCTTCTCCACCGTGCAGGGCTCGCGCGGCTCGGCGGACACCGTGCGCGACGTGCGCGGCTTCGCCACCAAGTTCTACACCGACGAGGGCAACTTCGACCTGGTCGGCAACAACATGCCGGTGTTCTTCATCCAGGACGCCATCAAGTTTCCGGACTTCGTCCACGCGGTGAAACCCGAGCCGCACAACGAGATCCCGCAGGCGCAATCGGCCCACGATACCTTCTGGGATTTCGTCTCGCTGACGCCTGAGTCCGCACACATGGTGCTCTGGACCATGTCCGACCGCGCCCTGCCGCGCAGCTATCGGGCGATGGAAGGCTTCGGCGTGCACACCTTCCGCCTGATCAATGCCGAGGGCGTCAGCCGCTTCGTCAAATTCCACTGGAAGCCGGTGGCCGGCGCCTTCTCGCTGGTCTGGGACGAAACGCTGAAGATCGCCGGCAAGGACCCGGACTTCAACCGCCGCGACATGTGGGAGTCCATCGAGATGGGCGACTACTTCGAGTGGGAGCTGGGCGTGCAGGTGGTCGAGGAGGCCGACGAGCACAAGTTCGACTTCGACCTGCTGGACCCGACCAAAATCATCCCCGAGGAGCTGGTGCCGGTGCAGAAGCTCGGCAAGATGACCCTCAACCGCAACCCGGACAACTTCTTCGCTGAGACCGAGCAGGCCGCCTTCCACATCGGCCATATCGTGCCGGGCATCGGCTTCACCAACGACCCGCTGCTGCAGGGCCGGCTGTTCTCCTACACCGACACCCAGCTGCTGCGTCTCGGTGGGCCGAACTTCCACGAAATCCCGATCAACCGTCCGCTGTGTCCGTTCCACAACAACCAGCGCGACGCCTTCCATCGCCAGACGATCAACAAGGGCCGCGCCAACTACGAGCCCAACTCGGTCGACAGCGGTTGGCCCAAGGAAACCCCGCCGGCGGCCCAGGGCTGCGGCTTCGAGAGCTATCCGGAGCGCGTCGAGGGGCACAAGATCCGCAACCGCAGTGAATCCTTCGGCGACCACTTCTCCCAGGCCACGCTGTTCTGGAACAGTATGAGCGGCCCGGAGAAGGAGCACATCATCGGCGCCTACACCTTCGAGCTGGGCAAGGTGGAGCGGGTGTTCATCCGCGAGCGCCAGGTCAACGAGATCCTCGCCAACATCGACCTGGAGCTGGCCCGCCGTGTCGCCGAGAACCTCGGTCTGCCGGTGCCGAGCGCGCCGACCGTGACGCCGAAGACGCCAACCCCGCAGGATTCGCCGGCGCTGAGCCTGATGAACCATGCACCGGGCAATATCAAGTCGCGCAAGGTGGCCATCCTGGTAGCCAACGGCGTCGATGGTGCGGCGATCGATGCATTCAAGGCCAAGCTGGCCGAGCAGGGCGCGCTGGCCAAGATCATCGGCCCGTCGCCGGCTCCAGTGAAAACGGCGGACGGCAAGATGCTGCCGGTCGATGCCGCGATGGACGGCATGCCCTCGGTGATGTTCGACGCGGTGTTCGTCCCCGGCGGTGCCGATGCCGCGGCGGCCATGGCCAAGTCCGGCGAGGCCAAACATTACGTGCTGGAGGCCTACAAGCATCTGAAACCCATCGTGGTGCTCGGTGCAGCGCGGCCGCTGTTGGCGTCGCTGAACCTCACCTCCGATGCCGGATTACTGGAGGGCGATGACGTCGATGCGGTGTTCGGCAACTTCGCCCAGGCGCTCGGTCAGCACCGGGTATGGGCTCGTGAGGCCGCAGCGGAAGCGATTCCGGCATAACGGGTCAGCGTAGGGTGGATGGCTGAAGCCATCCACGCGGATGAGGCGGCAGGTCCGGCATGAGGCGAAACCAGGCGCTGACGCGTGGAAAATCGCTTCGCGAGTTTTCCACCCTACGCAAGTTCCAGCCGGGCGGCTGGTCAGCTGTCCTGCAGCTCCCGCCAGTGCAGGAACAGCCGCAGGTCGAACTCGATCTGCCCATAGCCGGGCAGCATGTGCTCGCACAGCTTGTAGAAGGCGCGGTTGTGCTCGCTTTCGCGCAGGTGGGCGAGCTCGTGCACCACGATCATCTGCAGAAATTCCGGCGCCGCCTCGCGAAACAGTGCGGCGACGCGGATTTCCTTCTTCGCCTTGAGCTTGCCGCCCTGTACCCGCGACACCGCGGTATGCAGGCCCAGCGCACGATGGGTCAGGTCCAGGCGATTGTCATAGAGCACCTTGTCGATCGGCGGCGTGCTTTTCAGGTACTCCTGCTTGAGCGTTTGCACGTAGCCGTACAGGGCTTTGTCGCTCTGCACCTGATGCCGGCCGGGATAGCGCCGCTGCAGATAGTCGCCCAGACGCTGCTCGGCAATCAGCTGGCGCACTTGCGTCAGCAACGGCTCGGGGTAGCCGCGCAGGTACTTGAGATCGGTCATGCGCGCTTCGGCCAGGCGAAGCTGAGCAGGAACAGCGCGGCGGCGCTGACCACGATGGACGGCCCGGCCGGGGTGTCCTCGAACCAGGACAGCGTCAGGCCCAGGCATACGGCGACGATGCCCAGCGTGCTGGCGCCCAGCGCCATCTGCTCCGGGGTGCGCGCATGGCGTTGTGCGGCGGCGGCGGGAATGATCAGCAGCGAGGTGATCAGCAGCACGCCAACGATCTTCATCGCCACGGCGATCACCACGGCGATCAGCAGCATCAGCGCCAGGCGGATGCCGGCCACCGGCAGCCCTTCGACCTTGGCCAGCTCTTCGTGCACGGTGATCGCCAGTAGCGGTCGCCACAGCGGGATCAGCATCAGCAGCACCAGGGCGCTGCCGCCGATGATCCAGGCCAGATCGCTCGGCCCGACCGCGAGCAGATCGCCGAACAGATAGCCCATCAGGTCGATGCGCACGTCATCCATGAAGCTCAGCGACACCAGGCCCAGCGACAGCGTGCTGTGCGCGAGGATGCCGAGCAGCGTGTCCGAGGCCAGGGGCTGGCGCTGCTGCAGGGTCACCAGCAGCAGGGCGAGCAGCACGCAGCCGACGGTCACCGCCAGGGTCAGGTTGACGTCCAGCATCAACCCGAGGGCGACGCCGAACAGCGCGGCGTGTGACAGCGTGTCGCCGAAATAGGCCATGCGCCGCCAGACGACGAAGGAGCCGAGCGGGCCGGCGACCAGCGCCAGGGCCAGGCCGGCGAGCAGGGCGTTGAGAAGGAAATCAGGCATTGCGCAGGCTATCCGTGTTTACAGTCGGGGCCGTGGACGTGGGGCTTTCCGGTCACCACGCTGCCGTGCAGATCGTGGCTGTGGTCGTGCTGGTGGTGGTAGATCGCCAGGCTGCGTGCATCCTGACCGAACAGCTCGACGAAGGCCGGGTCGCTGCTGACCTGTTCCGGGTGCCCCGAGCAGCAGACGTGGCGGTTCAGGCAGACCACCTGATCGGTGGCACTCATCACCAGGTGCAGGTCGTGGGAGACCATCAGCACGCCGCAGCCGTAGCGGTCGCGCAACACACCGATCAACCGGTACAGCTCGGCCTGGCCGGCGACGTCGACACCCTGCACCGGTTCGTCCAGCACCAGTAGTTCGGGCTCGCGCAGCAGCGCGCGGGCGAGCAGCACGCGCTGCATCTCGCCGCCGGAAATCTTCTGCAGCGGGCTGTCGATGACATGCTCGGCCCCCACTTCGTCCAACGCTGCCAGGGCGCGGGCGCGGTCGACACCGGGCACCAGGCGCAGGAAACGCAGTACCGACAGCGGCAGGGTGGCATCGACGTGCAGCTTCTGCGGCATGTAGCCGACGCGCAGCTTCGGCTTGCGCCAGACCTGGCCGCGATCGGGTTTCAGCAGGCCGAGTACGGCGCGCACCAGCGTGGTCTTACCGGCGCCGTTGGGGCCGATCAGGGTGACGATCTCGCCGCGATGCACCTGCAGTTGCGCGCCTTCCAGCACGTTCTGGCTGGCGAAGCGCACGTGGATGTCATCCAGCCGCAGCAGCACCTCGCTCATGCGGCTTCCCGGCAGTTCGAGCAGAGGCCGACCACTTCCACGGTCTGCCCCTCGACGGTGAAGCCGACGCTGCCGGCGGCGGCGTCGATGGCCTCGGCGATGGCCGGGCGCTCCAGCTCGATGGCGGTGTGGCAATGACGGCAGATGAGGAACTGGCCCTGGTGCGGATGCTCCGGATGGTTGCAGCCGATGAAGGCGTTGAGCGATGCGATGCGATGCACCAGGCCGTTCTCCAGCAGGAAATCCAGCGCGCGGTAGACGGTGGGTGGTGCGGCGCGGCGGCCGTCCTGCTCGCTCAGCACGGCGAGGATGTCGTAGGCGCCGAGCGGCTTGTGGCTCTGCCAGACCAGCTCCAGCACGCGCTTGCGCAGGGCGGTCAGGCGCACGCCCTGGCGCGCGCAGAGGCTATCGGCTTCGGCCAGCGCGTGGCTGACGCAATGGTCATGGTCGTGGGGCGTACAGGCCAGCGGGGTCTTGGACATGAGCGGCGACGTGTTGGGGTAGAGACGTTATTATGTACCAATTCCCTCCGTACGAGTGACGCCCGTGAATCGTCTTTTCTCTCTTCCCTTGTTGGCGGCGCTGGTTGCCGGCGCCGCGTCCGCCCACGCCGAGGTTCGTGTGCTGACCAGCATCAAGCCGCTGCAGCTGATCGCTGCGGCCGTGCAGGATGGTGTCGGTGAGCCTGATGTGCTGCTGCCTGCCAGCGCTTCGGCGCATCATTATTCGCTGCGTCCGTCCGACGTACGGCGCATCCGCGATGCTGAGCTGTTCTACTGGATCGGTCCGGATCTGGAGAGCTTCCTGCCGCGCGCGCTGAGCGCTCGCGAAGGCACGACCGTGGCGGTGCAGGACCTGCCGAAGCTGACCCTGCGTCGTTTTGGCGATGCGCACGTGCATGACGCGGCTGAGCATCACGATCACGACGATCACGACGATCACGACGATCACGACGATCACGACGGCCATGACCATGATGCTCACGGGCATGAAGAGGCCGCGCATGGCGAGACCGCCCATGCCGACGAGCACGACCACGACCATCGCCCGGGCACGCTCGATGCGCACCTGTGGCTGCTGCCGGCCAATGCGCTGATCATCGCCGAGCGCATGGCGGCTGACCTGGCCGTCGCCGATCCGGCCAATGCACAGCGCTATCAGGCCAACTCGGCGGCCTTCGCCCGGCGCATCGAGGCCCTCGACACACGCCTCAAGCAGCGCTTCAACCAGGTGCAGAACAAGCCATTCTTCGTTTTCCACGAGGCCTACGACTACTTCGAGGCGGCTTACGGTCTGCGCCACGCCGGCGTGTTCAGTGCCGGTGGCGAGTCGCAACCCGGCGCCCGGCATGTGGCGGCGATGCGCGAGCGGCTGCAGCAGGCCGGGCCGAGCTGCGTGTTCAGCGAACCGCCGGCGCGTCCGCGTCTGGCCGAAACCCTGACTGCCGGGTTGCCGGTGAAGATGGCGGAACTGGATGTGCTGGGCATCGGCTTGCCGACGGACGCCAAAGGTTACGAACAGCTGCTCGAAGGTTTGGGCGATACCCTGGCCGACTGCCTGGAATCGCTGTAACACCCATGACCTGTAGGTTGCGGTTGAGGCGCGCAGCGCCGAAGCCCAACTCATGCCGAAGCGTTGCCTGGCACATCGTTGGGCTTCGCTGCGCTCAACCCAACCTACGCCCACCTACGTGAGGGCCGGTCTTTCAGCCGGCTTGGCGGATGCCATCGGCGAGCTGCGCGATCATCGTGTCGATCTGCGGTTTCTCGACGATCAGCGCCGGCGACAGCGCAATGGTGTCGCCGCTGGCGCGTACCAGCAGGCCCTTCTCGAAGCACTCGCGGAACATCTCGTAACCGCGCTTGCCGACGCCATCGGCATGGGCGGCGAACTGGATACCCGCGACCAGCCCGACCGTGCGGATGTCGATCACGTTGGGCAGGTCCCTGAGGCTGAACAGCGCTTCCTGCCAGTAGGGCTCCAGGTCGATGGCCTTCTGGAACAGGTTTTCCTGCTGATAGATCTGCTGGGTCGCCAGCGCCGCCGCGCAGGCCACCGGATGCCCTGAGTAGGTGTAGCCGTGGAAGAACTCGATGACGCTTTCCGGCCCGTTCATGAACGCATCGAACAGGTGGTCGGCGACCAGCACCGCGCCCATGGGGATCGCGCCGTTGGTCAGCCCCTTGGCGCAGGTGAGGATGTCCGGCGTGACGCCCCAGCGCTGCGCGGCGAAGGCTTCGCCGACGCGACCGAAGCCGGTGATGACCTCATCGAAGATCAGCAGGATGCCGTGCCTGGCGGTGATCTCGCGCAGCCGCTGCAGATAGCCCACCGGCGGCAGGATCACCCCGGCCGAGCCGGACATTGGCTCGACGATCACCGCGGCGATGTTCTCCGCACCATGCAGCGTCACCAGTCGTTCCAGTTCATCGGCGTGCTCCACGCCATGCTCCGGCAGGCCGCGGCTGAAGGCATTGCGCTGCAGATCGAGGGTGTGCGGCAGATGATCGACACCCGGCAGCATCGGGCCGAAGGCGCGGCGGTTGTTGGCCATGCCGCCGACCGACATGCCACCGAAGCCGACGCCGTGATAGGCCAGCTCGCGGCCGATCAGCCGCGTGCGCGAGCCCTGACCGATGGCACGCTGATAAGCCAGAGCGATCTTCAGCGCGGTATCGGCTGATTCCGATCCGGAGTTGGTGAAGAACACCCGGTTCAGGCCTTTGGGGCTGATGGTGGCGAGCTTCTCCGCCAGCTCGAAGGGCAGCGGATGGCCCATCTGGAAGGTCGGGGCGAAATCCATCTTGGCGATCTGCTTGCTCACCGCCTCGCTGATTTCGCGGCGCCCATGGCCGGCATTGCAGCACCAGAGCCCGGCGGTGCCGTCGAGCACCTGACGGCCGTCGCTCGCCGTGTAGTACATGCCCTCGGCGCTCTCCAGCAGACGCGGCGTGGCCTTGAACTGGCGGTTGGCGGTGAAGGGCATCCAGAAGTGATCAGGCGAGGCGTTGGGATGGAAATCCTGGGACATGGGCTGGCTCCGGGTGGCGAGCAACTATGCTGCGGCAGCGAGCCGCAGGGTTTTCATCGAGTCTATGTTTAATAAAACGAACAAAACAAGGCGATTGGCCGGCCGTTCGTAAAAAATATTGATAGGGTCCGCACCGCTGGTTTAGGGTGCCTTTTCCACAGTCCGAAGATCTGACAGAGAGGATGCACCATGCCCACCCTGACCCTCGCCGACTGGCAACAGCGTGCCCGCGACCTGCACATCGAAGGTCGCGCCTTTATCCAGGGTGGATATTGCGCCGCGGTGGACGGTGGCCAGTTCGACTGCATCAGCCCGGTGGACGGACGGCTGCTGGCGCAGGTCGCCAGCTGCGACCAGGCCGATGCCGAGCGTGCGGTGGCCAGCGCCCGTGCTGCATTCGAGGCCGGCAGCTGGTCGCGACTGGCACCGGTCAAGCGCAAGGCGGTAATGATCCGCTTCGCCGATCTGCTGGAAGCCAACCGCGAGGAGCTGGCGCTGCTGGAAACCCTCGACATGGGCAAACCGATCGGCGACTCGCTGGCGGTGGACATCCCCGGCGCCGCGCGGGCGCTGCGCTGGAGCGGCGAGGCGATCGACAAGATCTACGACGAGGTGGCGGCCACGCCCCATGACCAGCTGGGCCTGGTTACCCGCGAGCCGGTCGGCGTGGTGGCGGCCATCGTGCCGTGGAATTTCCCGCTGATGATGGCCTGCTGGAAGCTCGGCCCGGCGCTGGCCACCGGCAACTCGGTGGTGCTCAAGCCCTCCGAGAAGTCGCCGCTGACCGCCATCCGCATCGCCCAGCTGGCGATCGATGCCGGCATCCCGGCCGGCGTGCTCAACGTCCTGCCGGGCTACGGCCACACCGTCGGCAAGGCGCTGGCGCTGCACATGGACGTCGATACCCTAGTGTTCACCGGTTCCACGCGGGTCGCCAAGCAGCTGATGATCTATGCCGGCGAATCGAACATGAAGCGCGTCTGGCTGGAGGCCGGAGGCAAGAGCCCGAACATCGTTTTCGCCGACGCGCCCGACCTGCAGGCGGCAGCGCAAGCCGCGGCTGGCGCAATCGCCTTTAACCAGGGCGAGGTCTGCACCGCCGGCTCGCGGCTGCTGGTGGAGCGTTCGATCAGGGAGCGCTTCCTGCCGATGGTGGTCGAGGCGCTCAAGGGCTGGAAGCCGGGCAATCCGCTGGACCCGGCGACCAACGTCGGCGCGCTGGTGGATACCCAGCAGCTCAATACCGTGCTCGGCTATATCGACGCCGGTCGCGAGGCGGGAGCGCAGGTGCTGATCGGCGGCCAGCGTACGCTGGAGGAAACCGGCGGGCTGTACGTCGAGCCGACCATCTTCGATGGCGTGAGCAACGCGATGAAGATCGCTCAGGAGGAAATCTTCGGCCCGGTGCTCTCGGTGATCACCTTCGACAGCGCAGAGGAAGCGGTGGCGATCGCCAACGACACGCCCTACGGCCTGGCTGCGGCCGTATGGACCGCCGACCTGTCCAAAGCGCACCGCACCGCGCGGGCGTTGCGCGCCGGCAGCGTGTGGGTCAACCAGTACGACGGCGGCGACATGACGGCGCCGTTCGGCGGCTTCAAGCAGTCCGGCAATGGTCGCGACAAGTCGCTGCACGCCTTCGACAAGTACACCGAGCTGAAGGCGACCTGGATTCAGCTCTGACGTCATCCGTAGGGTGGATGTCGCTTTTTACATCCACCTTGTCGCACAGCCATGGTGGATCGATGAAGCGTGATCCACCCTACGGTTTTCTGAGCGTTCAGCTAGCTTTGCCCCCACTGCCCGCTGCGGCGCATCGCGCCCCACTGGTGCTTGCGCCGGGAGAACCATTGCCAGAGCCCACGGCAGCGCCAGACGGTGTTCAGCTGGCGGTAGCCGAAGTTCTCCAGCACGGCCATCAGAAACAGCTGCAGCATGTCGCGCCGGCGGTTGTAGACGCGGAAGGACATGGTCTCCAGCAGCAGGCCGTTGACCGATAGCAGAATGCCCATGCCAATCGCCACCAGCAGGAAGGCCGCCAGCGCCGCGTAGGACACCACCCCGAAGGCGAACCCGGCGAGCATGAAGCCGTAGCCGACCAGCTCGATCAGCGGGCCGACCCATTCGAACAGTGTCATGAACGGCCAGGCCAGCCAACCCGGCGTGCCGCCACGCCGACTGAAGGCCAGCCGCGCATGGCGGCTCAGGCTTTCCGCCAGGCCGCGTTGCCAGCGGCTGCGCTGGCGGCCGAGAGTGCCGAGGTCTTCCGGGCATTCGGTCCAGCAGATTGGATCGGGCAGGTAGCGGATGCGGTAGGGGATGCGCTTCTCGCGATGATAACGGTGCAGCCGCACCACCAGCTCCATGTCCTCGCCGACGGTATCGGTGCGATAGCCGCCGATCGCCATCACCCGTTCGCGGTCGAACAGGCCGAAGGCACCGGAAATGATCAGCACGGCATTGAGCGGCGACCAGCCGAGGCGGCCGAAGAGAAAGGCGCGCAGGTACTCGACGATCTGGAAGCGCGCCAGCCAGTTGCGTGGCAGCCCGGCCTGGATCAGAAAGCCGCCACGCACCTGCGAGCCATTGGCGATACGCACCGTGCCGCCCGCGGCAATGGTGCGCTCGTCCTCGAGGAAGGGCTGCACCACGCGCAGCAGGCTGTCGCGCTGCAGGATCGAGTCGGCATCGACGCCACAGAACAGGCCGTAGCGCGCGGCATTGATACCGGCATTCAACGCATCGGCCTTGCCGCCGTTGGCCTTGTCCACCACGCGCAGGTTGGCGTAGCGGCGCGAGCGGTAGATGGCCTGCACCGGTTGATGAGCCACCGCCTGGCGTAACGGCTCGGGGTGCGGCACCAGGTCGAATTCCTCGATCAGCACGGCGAGCGTGTTGTCCTTCGACCCATCATTGATCACCACGATCTCGAACTCGGGGTATTGCAGCTGCAGCATCGAGCGCACCGAGGTGCGGATCGTCGCTTCCTCGTTGAAGGCCGGCATGAGCACCGACACCGGTGGTTCGACGCCGAGATAGGGCGCCAGCTCGCCGGTTTCCGCGCGCTGGCGGATATAGCCCATCAGGCTGGCCATCGACAGCAGGTTGAGCAGCAGATACATGCCGTTGAGCAGCAGGAAATAGAGGATGAATGCGACCTGCAACCACCACAACCAGGTTTCGGTCACCGGCGCACCTCCGCGATGGCCCGCCGCAACGCGTCCTTACCGTAACGATCATGAACCTGCTCGAGCAGTTGCTGCAGGCCTTTCGGCGTTGCGCCTGGCAGCGTCGCCAGGCTGTCGGCCGCGGCCTGGCGCACCCACCAGCTGCTGTCGGCGAGCAGTGGCAGGAACAGCTCGCCGTCTTCCCAGCGCGCCTGCTTGTGCAGCGCCTGTAGCGCAGCCAGGCGTACGCTGTCCTGCTGGTGTTCGAGGGCACGCAGCAGGCGCGGGCGATCACGCGGATCGCCGAGCTCGTACAGGCAGCGCAGCGCCACCTGCAGGTATTCCGCGGGCGCGCCTTCGTCCAGACGGGCTCGCGCCCAAGGCGCAGCATGGCGCGGATCACCCTGCGTCAGCAGTGGAACCAGACGCTCCCGGCGCGGATCTTCCGAGGAGGCCAGCACGATCAGCAGGGGCGTGGTCACGGCCTGTTCGCCAGCCTGCTGGCAGAGGCTGATCAGCCGCGGCAGCGCCCAGTCGGGGCGATTCACCGCCGCCGGCAGGATCAGCTGCATGGCTTTGCTGGCGTCCATCGCTACCAGGGTCTGGGCGGCGGAGAGGGCGACGATGGCGTTGCGGTTGAGCAAGAGCGGCTGCACCGCGCCCCAGTGCGCCGGATCCGCCAGATGGCGCAGACAGGTCAGGCCGATCAGCTTGCTGCGCACCCGTCCGCGCAACAGGGCCAGTGCCTGACGATCCATGCCCAGGGTGATCAGCGCGCGGTTCATGCGCTCGCGCGCGGCGCCGCGCAGCTGCAGCTGGGTGCGGTTCCACTGCAGCAGGAACCAGAGCTGATGCCGCCGCGGCAGCGGCGCATGGCTGGTCGGCAGTTCGTCGCTGAGGCTGCAGAGGGCGAAGAAGGGCCGCCACTGTTCGTTGAATTGCTGACGGCGCACGGCGCGCCGGCGCGACAGCTCGCCGAGCAGCAGCACCTGCAGTAGCACCAGCAGGGTCAGCGCACCTAGGCCGAAGGCGCAGTACAGTGCCAGCTGCAGCATGCGATCTTCCGGCCAGACACTCAGCCAGAGTCGACCGGGTACCTCGCACAGCCAGGGCGGGCAACCGGCCAGCCATTCAGAACGCATGTCGCAGGCCGAGCTGCAGCCATTGCCGGTCGTAGTAGCTGCCCTGCTGGTGATAGCCAACCTCCCAGCTCAGCGCCCAGCGGCTGTCGAACCAGTGGCGACCCTGCAGGCTGACGGCGCGCACGTCGCTGGTGATCAGCTGCTGTTCCTCTACCGCCTCTTCCTCGCCGACGGTCAGGCGCAGGCCGGCGTAGCTCAGGCCATGGTAGTAGTAGTCCAGCGCCAGGTCATGGCCGATCGGCGTGCCGGCATTGGCGACATCGGTGACATTCAGCGTGTAGCCGGCGCGCCAGGCGTTCCAGTAGCGTTCGGCGCTCAGCGCCAGGCGGTCGACCCGGGTGGTCTCGTATTCGGTGCGGCGGACACTGACGGCGCCGAGGTAGCCGTCCGGCAGCCGCCGCTGCAGGCGCAGATCGGCATGCCATTCGGGGAGGAAATACGGCGATGGCTGGTAGCCGACCTCCGGTTGCAGGGTCCAGTTCTCGTCCAGCGCAATGACGACGCCGGCTTCCACGCCCTCATCCCACTCGCCGAAGCGTTGCTCGCGGGTGAGCGCGCCATACCAGCCGAGGCCTTCCGGTTTCGTCGAGGCGTAGTCCAGGCGCTGGCTGCGCCAGTTGTCGAAGCCGCTGTCGAGCCAGTCCTGGCGGGCGGAAATTTCCAGTTCGTGGCGCCGCCTGGTCGCGGCATCGACCACCGGAACTGGTGTCGCCGCACTGCTGGGCACAGTCAGCGCGGCACGAGCCTGCTGGATCACCTGCTGCACCTCGGCATAGTCCGGCGCGAGCTGGGCGGCGCGCTCGAGCGAAGCCAGCGCACGTTGTGGATGGCCGGCCCAGAGCAGTGCCTGGCCCTCGCCGAGCAGGTAGTCGGCGTTGTCCGGCTGTTGCTGCAGCAGGTGGCGATAGATCGGCAGCGCCCGTTCCGGACGGCCTTGCCAGCTCAATATGCGGGCGAGCAGGAACTGCGCCGCGGTGTCGTCCGGCTGCTTGGCCAGATGAGCCTGCAGCGTGGCTTCGGCAGCTTCCAGTTGTTGCGCCTGGACCTGCCGCTCGGCGGTGGCGACATCCGCCAGCGCCGCACCGCAAGGCAGCGCCAGGGCAAGCAGCATGACCGCTCGCTTCATCGGCGACCCCTCAGCAGTCGGCGAATGCGTGCCAGCAGTTCTTCCGGCTGGAAGGGCTTGGTCACGTAGTCATCGGCGCCGAGCTCCAGCGCGCGGACGATGTCCACCTCGCGCGCCTTGGCGGTCAGCATCAGCACCGGCACGCTGTGCCAGCCGGGTTGCGCCCGCAGCCGTTCGATCAGCTCGAGGCCGTCGTGGTAGGGCAGCATGATGTCCATCAGCGTCAGGTCCGGCGGCTCGGCCTGGGCGAAGTGCTCCAGGGCCTGGCGGCCATCGGCGGCGTGGTCGACGACGAAGCCGTGACGTTCGAGCATGTAGCGGATGAGAAAGGCGATGTCCTCTTCGTCTTCCACCATGAGAATGCGTTTGCTGGCGGATTCGCTCATGGATGAGCCTCGTCGGTTTCGTGAGTGTGCCCCGGCGGCCAGTGTTGCAGCAGGTGCTGGATCAGCCTGGCCAGCTCATCGCCGTCGTGACGGGATTTCACCAGTTGGCGCAGCGCCAGGCGGTTGTCCTGAATCGGGGTGTCGAGCGCGGAAAAGATGATCACCGGTGGTGGCGGGACGCTCTGTGCCAGCTGGTCGAACAGCTCGGTGCCCTGGCCGTCCGGCAGCATCAGGTCGATGATGGCCAGGTCGAAGGTCTGTGCCGCGATCAGCTCGCGGGCGTCGTGCAGCGTCGCGGCGCCGGAAAGGTCGACGTCGAGCGCGGCGATCTGCCTGGCCAGCAGGACCCGCAGGTCGTCGTCGTCCTCGACGTGCAGGATGCGTGGCTTGTGCCCGCCGAGCTGCAGGCAGGCGCGGATCACGTCCATGACTCGTGAGGGATCGATCGGTTTGTGCAGCCAGTCGATCACACCCACCGCGCCGCCGCGCAGCGTGCCGTCGTCGTTGTCGCGGCGCTGCGGCTGCAAGCTGACGATCAGCACCGGCAGGTTGCGGTAGTTGTGCTGGCTGCGCAGGCTCTGCAGGAAAGCCGCGCTGTTCTCGTCATCCAGTGCCGGGCTGAGGGTCAGTGCCTCGACGTCGAACTTCAGCAACAGCTGGCGTGCCTCGGCTGCGCTCCCACTGATCAAGGTGGCGTAGCCATGTTGCTGCAGCGCTGTGGCCATCTGCTCGGCGGCCCGCGTGTCCGGCTCGAGGATGAGGATCAGCGGCGCGTCGTCACCCTGAGCGGCTCTGGCCCGTGGTGCGGCGGGTCGCTGCAGGGGCGCTGCGGATTGCTCCTCCAGTGGCAGCTGCAGCCAGAAGCGCGAGCCGTGGCCTTCCTGGGAGTCGAAACCGATCTGCCCGTGCATCTGCTGCACCAGCGAGCGGGTGATCGCCAGGCCCAGCCCGGTGCCGCCACGTTGGCGGGCGTCGGAGGAGTCGGCCTGGGCGAAGCGTTCGAAGATCCGCCCGCGGAAAGCCTCGGGAATCCCCGCCCCGTGATCCTGTACACCGAGTTCCAGCACGTTGTCGTGGTGACCAAGATCGACCGTCACGCTGCCGCCGGCGGGGGAATGCTTGATCGCATTGGACAGCAGGTTGGCCATCACCTGGGCGAAGCGGTCGGGGTCGACCATGGCGTCGCTCGACCGCGACTCGTCGCCGCTCACCAACGCGAGGCTGACGCCGTAGTCGCGGGCGTACGGCTCGATGTCCGACAGCGCCTGCTGCACCAGCGCGCGCACGTCGTGGCGGCCGAAGTTGAACGCCAGGCGCCCGGCTTCGAGCTTTTCGATGTCGAGGATGTCGTTGATCAGGCGCACCAGGCGTTCGCTGTTCTTGTGCGCGATATCCAGCAGCGGGCGGGCGTCGTCGCCGATATGCCCGGCGATACCGCCGATCAGCATGCCGAGCGCGCCGCGGATGGCGGTCAGCGGCGTGCGCAGTTCATGGCTGACGGTAGAGATGAATTCGGTCTTCATCTGCTCCATGCGTCGGCGCAGTGAGATGTCCACCGCTACCGTGACCACATGGCAGGTGCGTGCCGAGATCCGCAGCGGTCGCTTGACCACCTGGAACCAGTGCTCCGTGCCATGGGCATCGGTCAGCGCAACCTCGCTACTGCGCAGTTCGCTGCTGCCTCCCGCCAGCTCGGCCAGCTCTTCGTCACCCAGCAGCAGCGGCTGCAGCCGCACGGCTGACGGCACTTCATCGGGGCGACGCTGCTCGATGTCCTGCGGGCGCACGTTCAACAGCGTCGCGAGCGCCGAATTGCAGAGCAGGAAGCGACCCTGGGCGTCGCGAACGAAGATCAGGTTGTCGTCGGTGTCGACCACCCGGCGGAGGAACACCTGCTGATCGTGCAGGCTGTCGCGGTTGCGCTGCAGTTCGCTGACGTCGCGCGCGATGGCCAGATGGTCGCCCAGCCCGGTGGGCATCAGGCGCACCTCGAAGGTGCGCTGGGTCTGCAACTCGCACCAGGTCTTCTGGCGTAGTGCGCCTTCGTCGGTCTGATTGAGCAGCTCGACGAGCAAGGGTTCGATCGCTTCCGGTGGCGGCGCGCGGCGCGGGGTGCCACGCGAAATGCTGGAGACCTGCTGCCGCTCATCGACCGCGTAGAGATGGTCCGGGATGGCCTGCAACAGCGCTCCGAGACGTGCCTCGCCGGCCTGGGCACCACGGGCGAGCTGCTGGCGAATCTGCAGATTTCGCTGCAGGGCCCAGAAGGCGGCCAGGAACAGTCCGATCACCACCAGTGTGCCGATCAATGCCAGCCGTTGAGCGCGCTCGGTGGTGCGTGCCACGGCTTCGCTGGCGGCGGCCAGGTGGCTGCGCTCGTGCTGCTCGACGGCGTTGAGCAATGCGCGCAGGCGGTCCATCAGCAGGTGCCCGCCGGCCTTGCGTAGACGCTCCACGGCAGCCTGCAGCCCGGCTTCGCGGCGGGTCTGTATGTTGCCTGCGGCTACTTCGAGGCGTTCGGCGATGGTCGCATCGAGCGTCTGGAACCAGCGCCGATCGGGAAAGTGGCGCCCCTCGACCTGGCGCTGCAGGCTGCGCCGGTTGCCTTCCAGCTGTCTGAGGCCACGCTCGTAGGGCTCGAGATAGGTGGGGTCGCCGGTGAGGATGAAACCGCGCGAACCGGTTTCGATGTCCTGCAACGAAGAAAAGATCGCCTGGACCGAGGTGATGATTTCCAGGCTGTGACTGACCGAGCGATTGGTCTGCAACAGCGCTTCCTGCGTGCGCTTGCCTTGCCAGCCAAGCGCGACGAGCAACAGAAACGCAGCGAGAAAGGCGATTGAGTGCCAACCGATCGCGAGTCTTGCGGGCAAACCGGACTCCTTCCGACGGGGACGACTGCACAGAATCCCCAGTTGCCTCGCTACCGCGTGGTCACCGGGATGAGTTCAGTATAGTCAGACCTGCCCGGACCACCGCGGTTCGCCGCCGAAAGGGCCGGGCGCTCAGCGCTGGGCGATCTGCACCTGGTTGCGGCCATTGTGCTTGGCCACATACAGCGCCTGGTCGGCACGCTCGAGCAGCAGGCCAGCGGCGCTGTGACCGTCGGTTTCGCAGATGCCGGCGCTGAAGGTCACGCAGAACTCCTGGTCGCCGGCATTGAAGCTCAGCGCGGCGAAGCGCACGCGGATTTCGTCGAAGATGCGCCGCGCTTGCAGGGCCGAGCATTCGGGCAATACGGCGACGAACTCCTCGCCGCCATAGCGGCCGAGGCTGTCGATACGCCGCAGGCGCTGGCGCAGCAGGTTGGCCAGGGCGCGGATCACGTTGTCACCGGCGGCGTGCCCGTAGGTGTCATTGACCTGCTTGAAATGATCGAGATCGAGCATCACCACGCTGGCCGGTTTGCCGGTACGGGTGGTGCGCTGCACTTCCAGCGCCAGCTGCTCCTTGATATCGGCGTGCTTGAGCAGGCCGGTAAGGCTGTCGCGGGCCAGCGCGGTGCTCAGCGAGCGCGCACGCTGGGCATGGGAGTACACCGCGGCGACCAGCGCGGTGTCGCTGATCGGCTTGGTGATGAAGTCGTCGCCGGCCTTGAGCAGCGCTGCCATCTGCCGGTGGGTATCGGTCTCGGCAGAAAGGTAGATGATGGTCACCCGCAGCCATTCGTCATGCAGGCGGATCATCTGCGCCAGCTCCGGGCCGGAGCAGTCCGGCATGTTGATGTCCAGCAACAGCACCTCGGGATTGAAGCTGCGCATGGTGTCCAGCACGCGGGTCGGTTCGGTGAGGATCTGCACCTGCATCTGCGCGTTGCGCAGCACCAGGCTGTAGCGTGCCGCCAGTTCGGCGTCATCATCGACGATCAGCACGCGGAACGGCTCGCCCTGCTGTCGATCGAGGCAGCGCTCCAGGCTGTTTTCCAGCTGGGTGATGTCCAGCGGACGGACGAAGAAGCCCTGGGCCCCGGCGCGTACCGCGGCCAGCTGGCTGGCGAAATCGGCACGATCATGGATGACCAGCAGCGGCAGTGGTTGCTCGAGGCTTTGCTGCAGGGCGGCCAGCGCCTCGAAATCGCCTTCCTGTTCGACGCTGACGATCAGGGCGTCGGGCAGCTCATCGGCCACGGCCTCCTGCAGCGCGGCGAAACTGAGCCACTCGCTGACCAGATAGCCGAAGTTGCGCAGGGTCACCGCCATGCTGGCGCCCGCGACCGGATCGGCCTTCATCAGGTAGATGCGACAGCCGGGTGCCGGGTCCTCGTGATGTTCGGGCAGCTCCGCCGCGCCGTGGCGTTCCTGGCCGGGGGTTTCGCTGGCCAATTGCAGCACCGCGCGGGCGAAGGCCTCGGCCGCGCGACTGCCCGGCTTGGCCGAATCCAGCCAGCGGTCGGCACGTTGTTCGAGTTGTCTGGCGCGCTCCCCGAGCTTGGCGAAACCAAAGGTACCGGCGGCGCCGGCCAGACGATGCAGGCGCTCGCGGATGTTCAGCATCACCAGCCGGCGGCTGGCAGTGGCGCGAGTCTGCTGCAGATCCTGGGCGAGCGCGGCGAGGTCAATCAGGTCGGCCTGCAGCCGTTCGCCGAATTGCTGTTCCAGCTGCGCCAGCTGCTCCTGCAGCGCCAGGCGGGTGCGATCATCCATGCTCGGCCTCCCAGATCTGCCGCAGCTGGGTGGCAAGCTGCAGCGGATCGAAGGGCTTGCTCAGCACCTGGCGCACGCCGAGCTGGCGCAGCTCCTGCAGCCGTTCGGGCTGCAAGTGGCCGGTGAGAAACACCACGGGCGTCTGCTGCAGGTCGATCAGATGGGAGAGCTGGCGAACCAGCTCGATGCCGTCCATCTGCGGCAGCATCACATCGAGCAGGATCAGATCAGGGGCGAAGGCCTGCACCTGATCGAGCGCGGCCTGACCGGACTGGCAGCTGAGCACCTCGAAGCCGCCGAGCTTTTCCAGGGCGATACGCGTCACCACCTGGATGGACGGTACGTCTTCGACGTGCAGGATGCGCTTGAGCTGTTTCATCATGGTCTCTCCTTGGCCTGGCCTTGTGCGGGTAGTTCGAACCAGAAGCAGGCGCCACGGCCGGGCTCGGATTCGAAGCCGATCTGCCCGCCCATGTGCTCGATCAGCTCCTTGCTGATCGCCAGGCCCAGCCCGGTGCCGCCTTGCTGGCGGCTGTCGGACGAGTCGGCCTGGGCGAACTTCTGGAATACCCGCGCATGAAATTCGTCGGAAATGCCCGGGCCCTGGTCTCGGACGCTGACCCGGACCCGGCCGTCACTGAATTGGGCTGACAGTTCGACCTGCTCACCGGCCGGGGAGAACTTCGCTGCGTTGGAAAGTAGATTGCTCAATACTTGCTGCACACGCATGGCATCGACCGTCACGCTCACCGCCGGGCAGGCGCCGAGGTGCAGCTGCACGCCATGCCGCTCGGCGTAGCTGCCGTTACTACGCAGGGCCAGTTCCAGCAGGGGCGGCAGCGGTTGCTCGAGCATGTCGAAGCGCATCTTGCCGGCGTGCAGTTTTTCCATATCCAGCAGATCGTCGATCAGCGCGCCCAGGCGCTGGCTGTTCTGTTGGGCGATATCCAGCAACTCGAGCATCGATTCAGGCACTTCGCCCATGACGTTCGAACAGATCAGCGCCAGGGCGCCGGTGATGGAGGTCAGCGGCGTGCGCAGCTCGTGGCTGACGGTAGAGATGAACTCGCGCTGCAGGCGTTCGATGCGCTTGCGTTCGGTGATGTCGTGCATGACGACGACCGCGCCCAAGGGATGGCCGTCGGAACTGAACAGCGGATCGGCGTTGGAGAGCACATATCGTGGCGCGCCCTGACTCAGCAGGACCATTTCATGGTTGATGACATGCTCGCCATGTAGCGCACGGCGCAGCGGAATCTCTTCGGGCTGCAACGGCGTCATGCCGTCGGCGCGAAACAGTTGATAGCGCGTCGCCCACTGCTCCGGCGAGCCCGACTCGGCGTCAGCCCCATGCCACTGTTTAGCTTTCTCGTTGAACAGGGTCAGATTGCCCTCGGCGTCGCAGGCGATCACCGCTTCGCTCAGCGCTTCGAGCAGGCGCCGGTTCATTTCCTGCTGCTTGTCCAGCTCCAGCTGTTCGGCCTTGCGCGCGGTGATATCGGTGACGAAACCATGCCAGAGCACCGAGCCATCGACCTGTTGCAGCGGCGTGGCCCGCGCCTCGACCCAGATCAGCCCCTTGCGCGGGTGCTCGACGCGGTGCTCGCTGTGCCAGGGCGTGAGCTCGCTCGCCGCCTTGCGGATGCTGAGCAGCAGCGCGCTGCGGTCGGGCCCGTGGACCCGGCAGACGATCGGTGCGAAGCTGCTGGCCAGCTGTGCGGGGCTGAGCCCGTAGGTTTGCTCGACGCCTTCGCTGACGTAGGGAAAGCACGACGCCCCATCGGCGCGCCAGTGGAACTGGAAGAGCATGCCCGGGACCTGCGCGGCGATCTGCTGCAAGCGTAGTTGCAGCTGCTCCTGATAGGCCAGGTCGTAGGCGTTGACCAGGTAGCCGCGCAGGTGCTCCTGCTCGTCATGGATCGCGCTCACCCCCAGCAGCACCGGCACCTCGTTGCCGTTCTGGTGGCGCAGGCGCCATTCGGACATGTCGCGTCGACCGCGGTGCAGCGGCGCGGTCAGTACCGAGAAGTCAGCCTCGACCGGCATCTGCAACTCGCTGGAAAGCAGCAGCGCCCGGCGCTGCAGCGCCTCCGGGCGGAACAGCGCGGCGGTCAGCGGATGGCCGACCAGGGTCTGCTCGCTGTAGCCCAGCAGGCGCTCGGCGGTCGGGTTGACGCTGGTGACGATGCCGTCGGGACGGGTCACCAGTACGGCGCTGGAGGCGCTGTCGAGGATCGCCTGCTGCAACGCCGCCTGCTCGGCGTGGCGGTGCGCCAGCAGATGCTGCTCGAACAGGCGGATCACCTGACGCCCGAGGCGCTCCAGGGTCTCGCGTTGCTCCGGGCTGAGGCGCCGTGGCTGGCGGTCGATCACGCACAGGGTGCCGAGGTTGTAGCCATCCGGCGAAGTCAGCGGCGTGCCGGCGTAGAAGCGGATATGCGGGTCGCCGAGCACCAGCGGGTTGCTGCAGAAACGCGGGTCCTGCAGGGTATCCGGTACCTCGAAGATTTCGTCGCCAGTGATCGTGTAGGTGCAGAAGGAGATTTCCCGCGGGGTCTCGCTGACGTCGAGGCCGACCCGGCTCTTGAACCACTGGCGACGGTCGTCGACCAGCGAGATCAGCGCGATGGGCGTGTCGCAAATCTGCGCGGCAAGCGCGGTGAAGTCATCGAAAGCGCTGTCCTCGGGCGTGTCGAGGATTTCGTAGCGCAGCAGCGCTGCCAGGCGTGACAGCTCGCGTGGCTGGGCGGTGGATGGCATTGGCGTCGTGCTTTGTTGCGGTGACTCCATCGTCGCGCCTTGCTGGTTCGGTGGGAGGCATCCGGGTCGGCAGCGTGTCACGACCGGGGGATTAAGCAGTTCTGCCTAGTATCGGCCACTTAGCCAGATGCTGCGAATCTGCTCGGCCAGCTGCATAGGGTCGAACGGCTTGACGATCACGTCGCGCGCGCCCAGCTTGCGCAGGTGCTCAATCTCGCTCGGCTGCACCTTGGCGGTCATGAATGTTACCGGAATCCGTTCCAGGTCGATGCGCTCGCGCAGCCTGAGCAGCGTCTGCGGGCCGTCCATGCCCGGCATCATCACGTCCAGCAGGATGAAGTCGGGGGCGAAGGCTTCGACTTCCTCCAGCGCCTGTGCGCCCGAGGAGCAGGACAGCACCTGATATCCGCCAACGGCCTCCAGGGCCAGTTTGGTCACCGCCTGAATCGACGGATCGTCTTCAACGTGCAGGATGCGCCTGAGTTCGGCCATTGTGCCTCCGGGGGGTCGTTTGCGTGCGCGTCCGCTTATACGGAAGCATCAGGATTGATCTTGCGCCAGCGGCACGACTGGCAGTTCGCACCAGAAACAGGCGCCTTCACCGAGCTCGGAATCGAAACCGATCCGGCCGTGCATGTGTTCGATCAGTTCCTTGCTGATGGCCAGGCCCAGGCCGGTGCCTTCCTTCTGGCGGCTGTCGGAGGAGTCGGCCTGGGAGAATTTCTGGAAGATCCGTGTGTGGAATTCGGGGGCGATACCCGGTCCCTGATCCCGTACCGAGATTCGTATCCAGCCGTCGCACCGCTCGCTGGCGAGCGAAACAGTGCCACTCCGCGGCGAGAATTTGACCGCATTGGAGATGAGATTGGCCAGTACCTGCTGCAACCGATCGTCGTCTGCCATCAGCTGGACATCCGGCGTCGGCAGCAGCTCCAGTGCGACGCCGTGTTTGGTGGCATAGCCCTGATTGGCGGCGATCGCCTGTTGCAGCAATGCCGGCAGCGCATGCGCGCGAACGTCGAGGGTCATCTTGCCGGCGACCAGCTTGTCGATGTCCAGCAGATCGTCCACCAGGCGTCCCAGACGCAGGCTGTTCTGGTGGGCGATGTCGATCATCTGGCGCATGTTCGGCGAAGGCTCGCCGAGCGCACCGCCGACGATCAGGCCGAGGGCGCCGGAGATCGAGGTCAGTGGCGTACGCAGCTCGTGGCTGACGATGGACACCAGTTCGCTCTTCATTCGCTCGATGCGCTTGCGCTCGGTGATGTCGCGCACCAGGCCGATGAACCGGCGCTCGCCGTGGTGGTTGATCTGCGAGACGCGCAGTTCGATGGTGAAGGTTTCGCCGGTACGGCGCAGGGCGGTGAGTTCGCGGTTCTGTTCCAGCGCCCGAGGAATGCCGCGTCGCTCGTAGGTCTCCAGATAGCTGTCGTGGGCGGAGCGGTCCGGTTCGGGCATGAGCATCGACAGGTTGCGGCCGATGACCTCTGCGGCGCTGTAGCCGAAGATCTGTTCGGCGGCGTGGTTGAAGGTCTCGATGATGCCGCGGGCGTCGATGATGATGATGGCGTCGATCACGTTGTCGATCAGCATGCTCAGGTAGCGCTCGCGCTCCTGCATCTCTTCCTTGGCCAGTGCCTGGTCGGTGACGTCCCAGATGAAACCGTCGCACCAGCCGACCGGGTCGTCGCGTTCGCGCAGTACGCGGGCCTTTTCGCGCACGTAGACGGTCCGGCCTTCGGCATTGATGAGCCGGTAGATGCCCTCGAAGGTGTCCTGCTCGGCGTGTTGCCGGGCCAGCTCGAGGTCGTCTGGGTGGATCAGGTTGGCGTAGCTGCGCATGCGGTCGCCAATGAAATCGCTGGCCGGGTAGCCGGTCAGGCGTTCGATGCCGTTGCTCAGATAGCTCATGCGCCGGCGGCCGTCGTTGCGGCAGCGGTAGACCACGCCCGGCAGGTTGCCGACCATGGCGCGGTAGCGGCTCTCGCTCTTCTGCAGCGCGCGGGTGGCTTCCATCAGTTCGGTGATCTCGGTGACGAAGCCGTGCCAGAGCACGGTGCCGTCAGGGCGACGTTCGGCGGTGGCACGTCCCTCGGCCCAGAGCAGGCCGCGTTGCGGATGCTGGATGCGGAATTCCACCGAGCCGGTCGTCGACCGCGCGGCCAGGCGCAGCAGCGCGGCTTTCAGCCGTGGCAAATCCTGCGGATGAACGTGCGCCAGCGCCTGGGCAGCATCTACCAGTAGCCGCTGCGGGTCGATACCGTAGAGGTCTCGTGCGCCCTCGCTGACATAGAGGAAGGCATAGCGGCCGTTGGCGAACCGCTTGAGCTGGAACACCATGCCGGGCAGCAGGCTGGCGATTTTCTGCGCGCGGTCGAGCAGGCGCTGGCGGCGACGGCCCTGCTGTTGCTGGCTGAACTGATGCTGCAGCTGCGCGCCGATGCGCCGTTGCAGCAGCACCGCCAGGGTCAGCAGCAGCGCCTCGGCGATCAGCCAGGCCAGACTCCATTTGAGCAACAGCCGGCGTTCGGCCTGCTGGTGCTCCTGCTGCATCGCGCTGATATCGCGCCAGACCAGCGCCGCTGCCAGCAGCGGCGCCGATGGCTGGGCCCGGCGGTCGCTGTGCAGGGGAATCTGATTGAGCATATAGGTGCGACCGTCGGCACTCAGCAGGCGCAAGGCCAGGCCGATCTCCGGCTCGGGCAGCATGCCTTGCTGCGCCCAGTGCAGAATCTGCGTCGCCGAATGCTCGATCAGCAGCCAGTCGCCGTCGCTGCGCAGTTGCACGCCGCTGGGGGCTTCCACGTCGGCTGCCTGCAGTGCCTGGCGATTGACCATCAGCGCCAGTCCGGCGGCCAGCTGGTCGCCCAGCTCGGGCAGTTCCGGCAGCACGTTGTAGCCGACTTCCAGGGCGCCGATGATCTCGCCGGACTCGCTGTCGGTTGCACGCAACGGAACGATGGCACGACTGCTGGCGCCGAGCGCATTGACCTCCATGCCGTACTGCATGCTGCCTTCGCTTATCGCGCGGCGCAGCATTGGGCGTTGCGCCGCCATTGCGTCACCGAAGCGCTCCGGTTGCTGCATGCGCAGCAGGGCGACCCCGGCGTCGCTCCAGAAGATCTGCAACTGCAGTGCGCCGTGGCGTTGCATGGCGCTCCAGGCCGGGCTCAGCGCGGCACGCAGACGCTGGCGTGCCAGTTCGATGCGCGCATCGTCCATGGCCCTGCCATCGCGTAGCGCCGTATCGATCTGGCGTAACTGGCGCAGCACTTCGGCATTGCCAGCCAGCGCAGTGGCGACCATGTCGGCCTGACGCCGCTGATTGAGCTGCGCGCTCTGCAACGCGAGGCTCTGCAGTTCGCCGTGGGTGTCGATTTCCAGGTGCCAGGCGGCATCGCGCGCGCGGTAATCGTTGAACGCCAGGCTGCCGAACAGCAGCACCAGCAGCAGGCTGCCGAGCGCGAAGATCCAGTGGGGGGTGGTGATGCCGGCGTTCGTCATCGGCGGGCCGGCCAGTGGCGCGAGGTGCTGCGCTCGCCGTACGACGTTTGCATGAGCCGCAACTTTCCAGGGCAAAAAAGAAACAATGATAGCTCTATGCTAGTACGGCCGGTAGCGTCTTTCGGGAACGCACGTCAGCCTTGCGCTACGTACCGAAGCGTAGCGATTGCAGCCGAATCTGGCTAAAAAATCACCAGCTTTTAGACGGTCGGTCGGGCCGTTTCCTAGACTCGCCGACGCCTGGTGTTAGGCTGAGGCCAGGTGAACGTCAGCGGAGGTCGTTGGCGCACCGTTCTGCAAGAGGCACCCCGTTATCATGTGGCACACCGGTTTACTCGACCTGTCGGTCTGGCAACTCATCGCGACCACGCTGCTGCTGACTCACGTCACCATCGTCAGCGTCACGGTCTATCTGCACCGTTACTCGGCGCACCGCTCGCTGGAGTTGAATCCGGCGCTCAAGCATTTCTTCCGTTTCTGGCTGTGGCTGACCACGGCGATGAACACCCGCGAGTGGACCGCCATCCACCGCAAGCACCACGCCAAATGCGAGACCCCCGATGACCCTCACAGCCCGGTGCAGAAGGGCCTGAGCACGGTGCTGCGCAAGGGCGCCGAGCTGTACATGGAAGAGGCGAAGAACGAGGAAACCCTGCGCATCTACGGCAAGAACTGCCCGGACGACTGGATCGAGCGCAACCTCTATTCGCGTTTTCCCAATGTCGGCATCGTACTGATGCTGCTGATCGACCTGGCGCTGTTCGGCGCGCTCGGCCTGACCGTCTGGGCGGTGCAGATGATCTGGATTCCGTTCTGGGCCGCCGGCGTGGTCAACGGCCTCGGCCATGCGGTCGGCTATCGCAACTTCGAATGTCGCGATGCGGCGACCAACCTCGTGCCCTGGGGCATCCTCATCGGCGGCGAGGAGCTGCACAACAACCATCACACCTATCCGAACTCGGCCAAGCTGTCGGTGCGCAAATGGGAGTTCGACATGGGCTGGGCCTGGATTCGCCTGTTCAGCCTGCTGCGGCTGGCCAAGGTCAACCGTACCGCGCCGATCGCCCACCGCATCGAGTGCAAGCAGCAGCTGGACATGGACAGCGCCATGGCGATCCTCAACAACCGTTTCCAGATCATGGCGCAGTACCGCAAGCTGGTCATCGTGCCGCTGGTGCGCCAGGAGCTTGGCCGCGCCGACGCCACGCTGCGTCATCAACTGCGCCGCGCCAAGCGTCTGCTGGCGCTGGAGCCGAGCCTGTTGCAGCAGGATCAGCAGGCGCACATCGACGACATGCTGGCGCAGAGCCAGTCGCTCAAGGTGATCTACGAGAAGCGTCTGGCGCTGCAGCAGATCTGGACGCGAACCAGCTCGAACGGCCATGAAATGCTGGCGGCGATCAAGCAATGGGTACACGAAGCGGAGGTCAGCGGCATCCAGTCGCTGCGCGAATTCGCCGAGCATCTGCGGACCTATTCACTGCGCCCGTCAGTCGCCATCGCCTGACCTTCCATCGGCTCAAGCACAAGGCCTCCAGCCGGCCGGAACTTTGCTTCTGGCCGGCTCTCTGAACAGCATTCTCAATATGCAGTACTGTCGCAATCGCGACGGTCGTTTCAGGAAGAAGGCTATGCGGCTGGCGAGTGATCTGGGTGATTCGGGTATGGGCATGCCACCGGGCGGCGATGCGCAGACATTGCTGGCGCTGATGCATGCGCGCGCGGAGGCTGCCCGTCTGGGCGAGCGCGAGCAACTGTTCAGCACCCTGTTGGGCGGCGTCAATGCCGTGCTCTGGGCGTTCGACTGGCAGGCGCAGCGGATGATCTACGTCAGCCCTGCCTACGAGCGCATCTTCGGGCGCTCGCCGGCCCTGCTGCTGGCCGATTACGGCGAGTGGCGCAACGCAATCTATCCGGATGACGTCGAGTTTGCGCAGAAGAGCATGCTCGCCGTGCTCGATGAGGGCGCGGTGGAAACCCGCGAGTACCGCATCATCCGCGGTGACGGGCAACTGCGCTGGTTGAGCGACAAGTGTTTCCTTGGCCGCCGTGCCGATCGTGGCCAGGGCCCGATCATCGTCGGTATCGCCGAAGACATCACCGAGAAGAAGCAGCTCGAAGGCGAACTGCAGCGCCTGGCCACCACCGATGTGCTGACCCAGAGCAGCAACCGCCGGCACTTCTTCGAATGCGCTCGCGCCGAGTTCGAGCGAGCGCGGCAGTTCGCTTCTTCGCTGGCGTTCCTGCTGCTGGATATCGATGACTTCAAGCGCATCAACGATACCCACGGCCACCAGATGGGCGATCAGGTGCTGCAGAAGGTCGCTCGTTGTGGTGCCTCCGTGCTGCGCCAGAGCGATCTGTTCGGGCGTATCGGTGGTGAGGAATTCGCTGCGGTGCTGCCGGGCTGTCAGCCGGATCTGGCCGAACAGATCGCCGAACGCCTGCAGCGCGAGATCGAGCGGGTGGTGTTCACCGCCGAGAATGGCGAGCGCTTCCGTGTCACCGCCAGCCTGGGTCTGACCTCCCTGAAAGCCAGCGATCTCGAGCTGAGCAGCGTGTTCGCCCGCGCGGACGCGGCGATGTACACCGCCAAGCGCCTGGGCAAGAACCAGGTGATCGTCGGCTGAGCTGACTGGCGGGGTGTTCGATCGGTTCAGTTGGCCAGCTCGTCGTAACCACGCTCAGTGAACTGCAGCAGGCAGAAGCCATGGCCGAACGGATCGGCCATGAGCGCCAGTTTGTGGCCAACCTGAGTCGCTATCGGCTGCTCCAGCCGTGCACCCTGGGCGATGGCCCTGGCGGTCGCGGATTCGATGTTCTCGACGACGAAATCCAGGTGCAGCGGCGTCCAGTGCCGCGCGTAGTCGCGGTGCCGAGAGCCGTCCGCTGTGGCGGCGCTGCCAGCGGTCTTGTGCAGCAGATAGATTGGCGTCGGACCGCCGAGCATTTCCACGGCGAAAGTGCCGAGACGGCGGCCGACCCGCAGGTCGAACACCGATCCGTAGAAGTCGACGGCCCGTTCCAGGTCGTCGACGTCGAGGTTGACCAGAAACTCCATCGAACCTCCTCCTGCCTGGCTGGCAGGCTCAAGGCCAGCGTTTCAGCGCGACAGCGGTGCCGGCTGCTGCTGGGTGATGCAGTGGATGTTGCCGCCGCCGACCCGGCCACCGCGTGACGGGCAACCGCCAGCAGAACTCGGACGGCGCCGGCTGGGAGTTCGTCCGTGTAGCCATCGATGATGCCAGCCGAATAGCGTTCAGCTCCCTGCATCCCGATGAGCGCGGCACCAGCGCCTGCGGCGCGCTTCTTCAGGCGCTGCGCTACTACCGGGGCCTCGGCTTACTCGCATCATGACTGACAATGGCGTCTGCTGCCGATCCAAGCGCTTGCGCCGCCTGGTGCGCAGACTTGGCTTGCTCCATCTATGGACCAAATCCTACAGGCATCGCACCAATGGCAAGGCCGGACGCTTCATCCAGACTAGCTTGCGTGAGTGGGCATACGTCTGCAGTTATGACACTCCAGAGCAACGTGCCGCTCACCCGCTACCTTGGCTGCATCAATACAACTGGCACAGACCTCATGCCAGTCTCGGTTACCCACCTCCCATCAGCCGCGCTCCACTTCCTCCGGTCAACGCGGGTTTACACAGCTAGCAGCCACAGCCGCCAGTTCAAGAGCGAGCTGCGCGGGTGGCTCGCGCTTTTTACGCCAACCGTGACTGCAGAGCGATGGATCGACAAGGCGTGTCCACCCTGCGCCGTGCGAATGGGCAGGGTGAGCAATGGCCGGAAGGCTGTTGCCGACCTCCTGGCCAGGCCAGAGCCGTGCTGGCTGGTGGTCGACGTCGGCGGCCGTTAGCCGAGAATCGCGTTGAACAGCAGAAGGGTGAGCAAGGAGCTGAGCCAGCCGAGCGTGGTTGGAACCGACCAGGTGAGCAGCTGGTGCTTGGCATTGGTCACTCCGAGCATGCGGTTGACGACCCAGAAATAGCTGTCGTTGAAGTAGCTGAATACCATCGACCCGATCGCCGCTGCCTGGGCGGCGAATACCATGTTGACATCGGGTATCGAGGCCAGGATCGGCGCGGAAATGGACGCGCCGGTGATCATCGCCACCGTACCGCTGCCTTGGATCAGGCGCACCAGCGAAGCGATCACGAAGGGAATCAGCACGGCCGGCAGTGGCAGCGTGGCCACCCACTCGCCCATGTACTGGCCTGCACCGCTGTCGCGCAGCACCGCACCCAGCGCGCCGCCGGCACCGGTCACCAGCAGGATGATGCCTGCGCTTTCCACGCCCTTTTCCATATGCGCGATGACTTCCTCGCGCGGACGCCGTGGCACCAGGCCATACAGCGCAGCCAGCACTCCGAGCCCGACGGCGATGACCGGGTTGCCAACGAAAGCGATCGTTTGGCCGAACAGGCTCTGGGCGAGGGTGCTGTCACCGTTGAGCTTGGTGATCGCGACGATCAGGGTGTTGGCGAAGATCAGCAGAATCGGCAGCAGAATCGGCAACATCGACAGCCACAGCGGTGGCAGTTCGGCCTCGCGGGCATCGGCACGCTCGAGCACATCGCGGTAGGCTGCGGCCGGCTCGAGCGGTGCCTGGCCGCTCTGGGCGATCATCGCCTCGATCCGCGGGCCCATGATGCGGGCATAGGCCACCAGCACGAACATGCCGGGAAGGGTGAACACCATGCCCCAGAAAATCATCAGCCCGACGTCGACGTTGAAGATCCCGGCGATGCCCAGTGGCCCGGGAGTCGGCGGCACCGCATGGTGGGTCAGCATCAGGCCGGCGGCCAGGGCGATACCCAGGGTAAGCATCGATTTGCCGGTGTTGCGCGACAGTGCACGGACCAGCGGGTTGAGGATCACGAATGCCGAATCGCAGAAGATCGGTACCGAGACGATGTAGCCGGTAACCATCATCGCCCATTCTTCGCGCTTGCTGCCCAGCCAGCGCACGAAGGTGTAGGCCATTCGCTCGGCCGCGCCGGAGACTTCCAGCAGGCGGCCCATCATCACACCGAAACCGATCACCAGGCCGATGGTCGACAGCGTGGCACCGAATCCGGTCGTGATGGATTTGACCAGCGCATCGGGCGCCATGCCGCCGACCAGGCCGGCGATCGATGCGGCGATGATCAGCGCCAGCAGGGCGTGGATACGGGTCTTGAGCACCAGTACGATGAGTACGATGATGGCCAGGACCAGGCCCACCATCAGCTGTGGGCCGGCGATAGCAGTTGCGTCCATTGGAAATTCCTCTTGTTGTTATTGGATGGCACGACGACGCCCCATGGCGCCGTCTGGGTCAGCGATTCATGTCGCGCTGATATGAGCCCTCACCACGCTGTCGAAATCCGCATCGACGCGAAAGCCCAGCTGCAGCGGTCTCTGGATGTCGAAGTCACCGGGCCAGCTGCAGACGATGCGCTGCACCCGCTCGTCCGGCTCGAAGCTGACCCGTGCGCGCGCCGCATCGCCGCCGATGCGGGCGAGGCTGTCGAGCATGTCGCTGACACGCACGCTGATGCCGGGCAGGTTGAGCGTGCGGCGTAGGCCGAGCGCCTGGCCATCGAGACGCGCGGCATGGACCAGGTTGTCGATCACGGTCTGTGGCGAGGACAACCACAGGCGGGTTTCGAGCGGCACTGGGCAGTTGCTCGCTTCGCCCGCCAGCGGCTCGCGCAGGATGCTGCTGGCAAACGACGAGGCGGCGGCGTTGGGCTTGCCGGGGCGCACGGAAATCGTCGGCAGACGGCAGACCCGGCCATCGACGAAGCCCTTGCGCGAGTAGTCGTTGATCAGCAGCTCGGCCATCGCCTTCTGCGCGCCATAGGACGATTGCGGCAGCGGTGCGAGGACTTCGGAAACCTGCTCGGGCATCGGCCCGCCGAACACCGCCAGCGAGCTGGCGAAAACGAAGCGCGGCGTTTGCCCCTGCTGGCGGCATGCCTCGAGCAGGGCACGGGTCGCATCGAAGTTGACCCGCATGCCCAGGTCGAAATCGGCTTCGGCCTGGCCGCTGACGATTGCGGCCAGATGGTAGACCAGGGAGATGTCAGGACCTATCAGCGAGGTGATGAAGGCTGGGTCGGCGATGTCGCCGGTGTGCGAGACCACGCGGGGATCATCGATTGGGCAGGCTGCCAGGTCGGCCGTGACGAGGGTGGCGCCGGCTGGCAGCAGGTCGCTCGCACCGGGCGCCAGCAGCGCTTCGATCAGACGGGTGCCGAGAAAGCCAGCGCCGCCGGTTACCAGGATCTTCATGTCTGTACTCCGTTTCAGGAAATATCCGAAGCGTCCTGTCGAACGCCCGTATTCTTGTTATCGACGAACCAGGTGACAGCTAGTTGTCATGTTGTATGATGAATTTAATGTGGACGCAACCGTTGGCAATGTTTCTTTTGCCCGCAGCGTGGCAAAAGTCGCAGCGGTTGCCAGGAGATCCGAGTGGATATGCTGAACGACACCACCCCCAGACTCGCCGAACGACTGGCCAAACGCCTGAGTGCGGCGGTTCATGAAGGCCAGCTGGCCGCCGGCAACCGGCTGCCCACCGAACAGGCCTTGTGCGAACAGTACGGCGTCAGCCGCACCGTGGTACGCGAAGCCATTTCGATGCTCAAGCGCGAGGGCATGCTCACCTCGCGGCAGGGCAGTGGCACCTTCGTCGTGCCCAATCCATCCGTGGCACTGCGCTTGTCTCCGCCTCAGGGCAACTTCGAGGCGGTGGTCGAAATCCTCGAGTTGCGCAGCGCGCTGGAGATCAAGGCCGCCGAGCTGGCTGCGGCGCGGCGTAACAATGCTCAGCTGCGGGCGATGCGCAATGCCCTGGCCGAGCTCGACGAGGCGGTCGAGCGGGGCGAGAACGGCGTGCGCGAGGACCTCGCCTTTCACCGCGCGGTAGTCGCCGCCACAGGCAACCAGCACTTTCTCGAAACCATCGATTTTCTGCACCAGCTGCTGCAACAGGCGATCAGCGTGACTCGCCGCAACGAAGCGCGTAATGCCCAGTACATGCGACAGGTCGATCAGGAGCACCACGCGCTGCTCAACGCGATCGCTGTCGGTGACAGCGAGGCGGCACGACGTGCTGCCTCCTCGCACTTGCGCAACGCCGAAGCCCGCCTGCGCGAAGCGCGAAGCGAGGCCGACGCATCCGGATAACAACCACAAGAGGATTCACCCGTGACAGCGATATCCAGTATTGGCGTGGTCGGCCTGGGCTCCATGGGCCTGGGCATGGCGCGCTCCCTTTGGCGCGCCGGGTTGCCGGTATGGGGCTATGACATCCGCGAGGACGTGCGTCAGGCCTTCGCCGCCGAAGGAGGCCAGCCGGTGGTCGCGCTGGGCGATAGCGCGGCGCTCAGCGATCTGCTGTTCATCGTGGTGGTCAATGCCGCCCAGACCGAGCAGTTGCTGTTCGGTGAGCAGGGTATCGCCTCGCGGTTGCGCCCGGGCACTGTGGTGATCGCTTGCGCGACCATCTCCGCTACAGCGGCGCGGCGCCTCTCGGCACGGCTGGCCGAGCAGCAGGTGATGATGCTCGATGCGCCGATTTCCGGGGGTGCGGTGCGTGCCGCGGCAGGCGAGTTAACGATGATGGCCTCGGGGCCGGCTGCTGCCTTCGAGCGGGCGCAAACGGCCCTCGCGGCGGTCGCTGCCAAGGTCTATCGGCTGGGCGAGGAGGCGGGGCAAGGGTCGCAGATCAAGCTGGTCAATCAGCTGCTTGCCGGGGTTCACATTGCCGCGGCGGCCGAAGCCATGGCCTACGGCATCCGCCAGGGCTGCGATCCCAAGGCCCTGTACGAGGTGATCAGCCACAGCGCCGGCAATTCCTGGATGTTCGAGAACCGCGTACCGCACTTGCTGGCCGGCGATTATCGGCCGCGCTCGGCAGTGGACATTTTCGTCAAGGATCTGGGCCTGGTGCTCGACAGCGCCCAGGATGCGGTCTTCCCTCTGCCGCTGACCGCCAGCGCGCATCAAATGTTCAAGCAGGCATCGGCCGCCGGGCTGGGACGCGAGGACGACATCGCCGTAGTGAAGACCTTCCCCGGCATCAGCCTGCCTGCTGCGGCCAACGAGGAGATTTGACCATGCCTCTGATCGGATGCATTGCCGACGATTTCACCGGAGCAACCGACCTCGCCAGCATGCTGGTACGTGGCGGTGCCCGCACCGTGCAGACCATAGGCGTGCCGTGCCGGCCATTGGCGCTGGGCGAGGCCGACGCGCTGGTCGTGGCACTCAAGTCACGCAACCTGACACCCGAGCAGGCGGTCGCGCAATCGCTGCAGGCATTGGGATGGCTGCGCCAGCAGGGCTGCCAGCAGTTCTACTTCAAGTATTGCTCGACCTTCGACTCCACCGCCGAGGGCAATATCGGCCCAGTCAGCGATGCGCTGCTCGACGCGCTGGGCAGCGACTTCACCGTGGCCTGTCCGGCCTTCCCGGAAAACCGCCGCAGCGTATTCAACGGCTACCTGTTCGCCAACGATGTGTTGCTCAACGAAAGCGGCATGCAAGACCATCCACTCACGCCCATGCGCGACGCCAACCTGCTGCGCGTGCTGCAGCCGCAGACACGTTATCCGGTCGGCCTGATCGACTACCGAACGCTACGTGCCGGTGTCGAGGCGACCCGTCAACGGATCGCCGCGCTACGCGCCGACGGTATCGGCATCGCCATTAGCGACGCCATCGACAACGAGGATCTAACCGTGCTCGGCAGTGCCTGCGCCGACCTGCCGCTGGTTACCGCCGGGTCCGGGTTGGCGCTGGGAATGGCCCAGGACTGGCAGGCCAGGGGGCTGTTGCAGGCCAACGGCGAAGCCAGCCGGCTGGAGCCAGGCTGGGGACGCCAGGCGATTCTCAGTGGTAGCTGCTCGCGGGCGACCCTCGGTCAGGTCGAGCAGGCTGCAGCGGTCTATCCCGCCTTCCGCCTGGAGGCCGCCGAGCTGATGGCTCGCGGCGACGCGCTGGTCGGCGAGGCGCTGGCCTGGGCCTCCGGGCATCAGGGGCCATTGCTGATCTACGCCAGCAGTCCGGCCGACGAGGTACGCCGCGTGCAACAACAGTTCGGCGCGCAGCAGGTCGGTGAACGCATCGAATCGGCCCTGGCCGAGATTGCCCGCGCGCTGGTCGAACAGCAGGGCGTGGGCCAGTTGCTGGTCGCCGGTGGCGAAACCTCCGGTGCGGTGGTCGGTGCGCTGGGCATCGAAGGTTTGCGCATCGGGCCGAGCATCGACCCCGGCGTGCCCTGGACCCAGACGCTCGGCCAGGCCGGTCGGCCGCTGGCGCTGGCGCTCAAGTCCGGCAACTTCGGCAGTGCCGATTTTATGATCAAAGCATGGGAGATGCTGGCATGAGCAAAGAAAGCGCACTGCGCGAAGAGATCGTCGAGATCGGTCGCTCGCTCTATCTGCGTGGGCTCAGCCCGGGTTCCTCGGGCAATATCAGCGTGCGTCTGGACGATGGCTGGCTGCTGACGCCGACCAATGCCTGCCTCGGCCAGTTGGATCCGGCCGACATCGCCAAGCTCGACTGGCAGGGCAACCACCTGGCTGGCAAGCCCGCATCCAAGGAAGCCTTCCTGCACCGCGCGGTCTACGAAGGCCGCGAGGGTTCGGAGGCCATCGTGCACCTGCACTGCACACATTCGGCAGCGCTGTCCTGCCTCGATTGCCTGGACGCGTCCTCATGCCTGCCGCCGCTGACGCCTTACTTCGTCATGCGCGTCGGTCGGTTGCCGCTGATCCCGTACCACCGGCCCGGTGATCCGCAATTGGGCGAGGCGATTCGTGGTCTGGTCGGCCAGCACAGTTCGGTGTTGCTCGCCAATCATGGGCCGGTCGTCTCGGGCAAGAGCCTGGAAGCGGCGACCTACGCCATCGAAGAGCTCGAAGAAACCGCCAAGCTGTACCTGCTGCTGCGCCAGCAGCCGGTACGTACGCTGAACGACGAACAAATCGACGAACTGCGCCAGACCTTCGGCGCTCAATGGTGATTGCCATGCCACGCTTCGCTGCCAACCTCAGCATGATGTTCAACGATGCACCCTTTCTGGAGCGCTTCGGTCGCGCCGCCGCCGCCGGTTTCCAAGGCGTGGAGTACCTGTTCCCCTACGAATTCGCACCGGCGGAGCTGGCCGGGCGCTTGGCCGACCATGGGCTGGAACAGGTGCTGTTCAACCTGCCGCCGGGTGACTTCGCCGCCGGCGAGCGCGGTATCGCCGCGCTGCCGGGCCGCGAGGCGGAGTTTCGCGAAAGCGTCGATCGCGCCATCGAATATGCCCGCGCGCTGGGCTGTCCCAGGCTGCACGCGATGGCGGGGCTGGTGAGCGATGAAAACCTGCGCCCGCGCATGCGCGAGGTCTATCTGGACAACTTGCGTTACGCCGCGCGGCGACTGGCCGAGCATGACCTGACCCTGTTGATCGAGCCGATCAACAGCCGCTCGATTCCGGGCTACTTCATCAATCGACAGGTCGAGGGTCATGCGATCCTGGCCGAGTTGGGCGAACCTAATCTGCGTGTGCAACTGGACCTGTTTCATGCGCAGATCATGGAGGGCGATCTGATCGCCGGTTTCCAGCGCTTCTGCGCCGGCGTCGGGCATATCCAGATCGCTGGGGTGCCGGATCGGCACGAGCCGGACCTCGGTGAAGTTAACTACCCGTACTTGTTCGCCCTGCTCGACGAGGTCGGCTACGACGGCTGGATCGGTTGCGAGTACAACCCGCGCGGCTTGACCGAGGACGGCTTGGGCTGGTTCGCCCCTTGGCGACGCTGAGCCGGCAGCGGCTGCTGCTGGGTGATGCAGTGGATGTTGCCGCCGCCGAGGAGGATCTCGCGGCCGGACACCATGGCGACCTGATGCTCGGGAAAGAGCTGCGCCAGGATGCGCTCGGCTTCGGCGTCCAGCGGGTCGCCGAAGGCCGGGGCGATGATGCCGCCGTTGACGATGAGAAAGTTCACGTAGCTGCCGGCCAGTCGTATCGACGGGTCGCGCGGCTGGCTGCCATCCAGGGCGAGCACACCGGCGCATTCTTCAGTGGTCGCGTGCAGCGGGCCGGGGATCGGCATCTTGTGCACCGTCAGCGCGCGGCCCTTGGCGTCGCGAGTGCTCTGCAGCACGGTCATGGCCGCCTGACAGCGCGCGAAGTTGGGGTCGTTCGCGTCGTCGGTCCAGGCCAGCAGCACTTCGCCCGGGCGTACGAAGCAGCAGAAGTTGTCGACGTGGCCATCGGTTTCGTCGTTGAACAGGCCGTGCGGCAGCCAGATGATGCGGTCGACCGCCAGGTGCTCGCGCAGCACCGCCTCGATCTGCTCGCGGGACAGATGCGGATTGCGGTTGCGATTGAGCAGGCACTCCTCGGTGGTGATCAGCGTGCCTTCGCCGTCGACGTGGATCGAGCCGCCCTCGAGCACGAAGCCCTCGGTGCGGTAGCGGTCGCAGTATTCGATCTCGAGGATCTTGCGTGCCACTTCGTCGTCGCGCTGCCAGTCAGCGTAGAGCCCGCCGTCTTCGCCACCCCAGGCATTGAACGTCCAGTCGACGCCGCGCAGGCCGCCTTGGTCGTCGATGACGAAGGTCGGCCCGGTATCGCGCACCCAGGCGTCGTCGCTGCTCAGTTCCACCACGCGGATGCGCGGATCGTCCAGTGCCGCGCGGGCAGCGAGGTACTGCTCGGCGCTGGCGCAGACGGTGACCGGCTCGAAACGGGCGATCGCCTTGGCCACGGCGGTGAACGCGGCCTGCGCGGGCGCGCCGTTGTCACGCCAGTTGTCCGGGCGTTGCGGCCAGACCATCCAGGCCTGGCTGTGCGGTGCCCATTCGGCGGGCATGAAGTAGCCGTCTTGGCGGGGCGTAGAGCTGAGGGTGGTCATGGCTGAGATCCTGGTAGGGTGGAAAACGGCCGCAGGCCTTTTCCACCATGTGCGTCCCTGGTGGAAAACGCTGCGCGGTTTTCCACCCTACGTTCATTCCGACGGCGTTTCACCGTCCAGGGTCTTGATCGAGCCGTACAGGTTCGGCCGGCGATCACGGAACACGCCCCAGGCGCTGCGGATGTGTTCCAGCTGGTCGAGGTTGAATTCATGCACCAGCACGCCTTCGCTGGTCTGGTCCATTTCCTCGACCTTGGCCCCGAACTGGTCGGCGATGAACGACGAGCCGTAGAAGGTGATGTCGTAGCCGTCCTGCTCTTCCTTGCCGATGCGGTTGCTGGCGATCAGCGGCATCAGGTTGGCGCCGGCATGGCCCTGCTGCACACGCTGCCAGTGGTCGCGCGAAGTGATGGTCGGATCGTGCGGCTCGCTGCCGATGGCGGTCGGGTAGAACAACAGTTCGGCGCCCATCAGCGCCATGCTGCGTGCGGTCTCGGGGAACCACTGGTCCCAGCAGATGGCCACGCCGATCTTGGCGTAGCGGGTGTTCCACACCTTGAAGCCGGTGTCGCCGGGATTGAAGTAGTACTTCTCGTGATAGCCGGGGCCATCCGGGATGTGGCTCTTGCGGTAGACGCCGAGCAGCTTGCCGTCGGCATCGATGATGGCGATGGAGTTGAAGCGGGCACGTCCGGCCAGCTCGAAGAAGCTGATCGGCAACACCACCTGCAGTTCGGCGGCGACCTTCTGGAAATGCTGGATAGCCGGATTTTGCTCGACCGGCGTGGCCAGCTGCAGGTACTCGGCATTGGGCTTCTGGCAGAAGTAGGGTGTCTCGAACAGCTCCTGGATGAGAATGATCTGCGCGCCCTTGGCGGCGGCCTCACGCACCAGTTTGTCGGCATTGGCGATGTTGGCCTGGCGATCCCAGGAACAGGCCATCTGGGTGGCGGCAACGGTAACGACTCGGGACATGGAAACCTCGCGGCTGCGGTTGAAAGGGCGGCGGCTATCGAAGGCGCAAATTTATTCGATAGTTATCCGGATTGATAGTGCCATGAATGCCTTGGTGAACGAGCTGGCTAACCGTTTATCGATATTTATCGATCAGTAGTTCGGCGATTCACGCTTCGGCAAGCACGGCGGCAGATACAGATTAAGGTAGGCATCGAATACGCGCAGGCCTTCCTCGGCCATGCGCGGCGTCAGGCTGCCGTACAGCTGTATGGATCGAGCATAGACGCGGTCGCCGAGTTCCACGGCCATGGCGAACACATCGATGTCCTGCGGCAGCGGCGGCAGGGCGAAATGCCGTTCGAACACGGCCTGCATGGCCTGGCCGAGTTCCAGGTCCAGACGCTGATCGGTCTGCGTCACCTCGCCAAGGCCATGCTGCACCAGGATCAACTGGCGGGCGGCGCTGTCCTGCTCGTAGATCCTGAGCATGCGTTGTTCGATCAGCCGCGACAGGTCGCGCCAGCTGGTCAGGCTCTGGTGATCGATGGGCTGCTCGAGGCTGGCCCTGAACATCGCGTGCACATCCGCCGTCAGCGCCGCGAGCAATGCCGGTACGCCGGAGAAGAAGTGGTAGACGGAAGAGGGCGGGATGCCGGCACGCTCGGCCACCGCGTATACCGACAGCGTCGCGGCGCCCTGCTCGGCGAGCAGTTCGCGGGCGCTGGAGAGAATCTGCCGGATGCGCGCCTGGCTGCTGGCGCGCGGGCGGCGACTGGGCGTCGCGGGGTTGGGCTTGGTCATCGGCGTATTTGATGCCAGCCCGGCGGCGGATGCAAACCGCCGTGGCGGTCGCCCCGAGCGCGCGGGCCTGCGGCTAGACGGTATGCAGATACCAGTTGTATTCCAGGTCCGAGATCGAATGCTCGAACTCGGCCAGTTCGCTCTCCTTGCAGGCGACGAAGATATCGATGTAATCGGGGCTGATGTAGCGCGCCATGATCTCGCTGTCGTCCAGCTCGCGCAGGGCGTCGCGCAGGTTGGTCGGCAGGCTCTGCTCGACCTGCTCGTAGGAGTTGCCCTCGATGGGGGCATCCGGCTCGATCTTGTTGGTCAGGCCGTGATGCACCCCCGCGAGAATGCCGGCGAGCAGCAGGTAGGGGTTGGCGTCGGCGCCGGCGACCCGGTGCTCGATGCGTACCGCGTCCGGGCTGTCGGTCGGCACGCGCAGTGCCACGGTGCGGTTGTCCATGCCCCAGCAGGGCGCGTTGGGCACGTAGAACTGGGCGCCAAAGCGGCGGTAGGAGTTCACGTTGGGGCAGAGAAAGGCCATCGAGGCCGCCATGGTCTGCTGCAGGCCGCCGATGGCGTGGCGCAGCGGCTCGCTTTCCAGCGGATTCTCGGTGGCGAATATATTGTTGCCCTTCTTGTCGAGCAGCGAGATGTGCACATGCAGACCGTTGCCGGCCTGGCCCGGGTAGGGTTTGGCCATGAAGGTGGTGTCCATCTCGTGGTCGTAGGCGATGTTCTTGATCAGGCGCTTGAGCAGCACTGCGTAATCGCATGCCTTGATCGGATCGGCGACGTGGTGCAGGTTGACTTCGAACTGCGCCGGGGCGCTTTCCTTGACGATGGCGTCGGCTGGAATGCCTTGCTCCTTGGCGCCTTCGAGAATGTCCTGCAGGCAGTCGACGTACTCGTCGAGATCGTCGATCAGGTAGACCTGGGTCGAGTGCGGGCGCTTGCCGGAAATCGGCGAGCGCGGCGGTTGCGGCCGGCCGTTGATGTTCTCCTGATCGATCAGATAGAACTCGAGTTCGAAGGCGGCGCAGATGGTCAGGCCCAGCTCGTCGAACTTGCTCACCACCTGGCGCAGCACCTCGCGCGGGTCGGCGAAGAAGGGATCGCCGTCACGCTCGTGCATGGTCATCAGCAGCTGCGCGGTGGGGCGCTTCTGCCAGGGTTCCTTGCACAGCGTGTTGGGAATCGGGAAGCAGGTGCGGTCGGAGTCGCCGATGTCCATGCCCAGGCCGGTGCTTTCGACGGTGATGCCGTTGATGTCGAGGGCGAACAGCGAAGCGGGGAGGTTGATACCCTTTTCGTAGACCTTGTGCAGGCTGGCGCGCTCGATGCGCTTGCCGCGCACGACTCCATTCATGTCGGTGATCAGCAGATCGACGTACTGAACCTCCGGATGTTCCTTGAGAAATGCGTTAGCTTCGTTGAGCTGAACGGCACGCGGCGGGGCCATGATGAATTACCTTAATTGTTAAAAATTTCAATCATCAGATGCTTGTCTGGGAGTCAATCGAAAAGCCTGTTCACTGTCAATAGTAGCCCGCCAGCGCCCCATGAGTGCCCACAATGGGCCTTTTTTGGGGCATCTCCGGCGCGCTGGAGGTATCGCGCGCCAGGCTAATATTCGGGCTATTGTCTATAAAAATGAACAAGACTACTCTCCGGTATGCCCCATTCGACCAACGAGTATCCCATGCCTCGCAAGCCCCTGATCGGCGTTTCGGCCTGTACCAAGCAGATCGGACATCACAGCTTCCACATCGCCGGTGACAAATACCTGCGTGCCGCGGCGATTGCCGGCGTGCCGCTGGTGATCCCGGCGCTGGATGAGCTGATCGACCCGGCGACTCTGCTGGAAACCTTTGATGGTCTGCTGTTCACCGGCTCGCCGTCGAATGTCGAGCCGCATCAGTATGGCGGTCCGGCGAGCGAGGCGGGTACCCATCACGATCCCTTGCGCGACCGCCTGACCCTGCCGCTGATTCGCGCGGCCGTCGAGGCGGGCATCCCGGTGTTCGGCATCTGCCGGGGCTTCCAGGAAATGAACGTGGCCTTTGGCGGTAGCCTGCTCCAGAAGGTTCACGAGGCCGGCCCCTATCAGGACCACCGGGAACGTCCGGACGATCCGCTGGAGGTGCAATACGGCCTCAGCCATCCGCTGCATGTGCAGCCGGGTGGCCTGCTCGAGCAACTGGGCCTGCCGGCGCAGATCCAGGTCAACTCGGTACATGGCCAGGGCGTCGAGCGGCTCGGCGCCGGTCTGCGTATCGAGGCGCTGGCGCCGGACGGGCTGATCGAGGCGTTCTCCGTCGAGCAGGCGCGCAGCTTCGCCCTGGGCGTGCAGTGGCATCCGGAGTGGCAGGTTCACGAGCATCCACACTATCTGACGTTGTTCCGTGGCTTCGCCGAAGCCTGCGAGGCGCACGCCCGACAACGCTGACGGCCGACCCTGGCGGCCCTCCCCAGCAATCCCGAGGTCAACATGAGTATCCAACTCGACCAGCTCACCGGCTGGCTGAAAGAACGCAAGATCACCGAAGTGGAATGCCTGATCAGCGACCTGACCGGGATCGCCCGCGGCAAGATTTCACCGACCAATAAATTTCTCGACGAAAAGGGCATGCGTCTGCCGGAGAGCGTGCTGCTACAGACCGTGACCGGTGATTACGTCGAAGACGACATCTATTACGAGCTGCTCGACCCGGCCGACATCGACATGTTCTGCCGGCCCGACCCGAACGCGGTGTTCCTCGTGCCTTGGGCCATCGAGCCGACCGCCCAGGTGATCCACGACACCTACGACAAGACGGGCAACCCCATCGAGCTGTCGCCGCGCAACATCTTGAAGCGCGTACTGAAGATGTACGCCGATCGCGGCTGGCAGCCCATCGTCGCGCCGGAGATGGAGTTCTACCTGACCAAGCGCTGCGAGGATCCGGATCTGCCGTTCCAGCCGCCGATCGGTCGTTCCGGCCGCCAGGAGACCGGCCGCCAGTCGTTCTCCATCGACGCCGCCAACGAATTCGATCCGCTGTTCGAGGACATGTACGACTGGTGCGAAGCGCAGGGTCTGGATCTGGACACGCTGATCCACGAGGAAGGTACCGCGCAGATGGAAATCAACTTCCGTCATGGCGAGGCGCTGCACCTGGCCGACCAGATCCTGGTGTTCAAGCGCACCATGCGCGAGGCGGCGCTCAAGCACAACGTCGCCGCCACCTTCATGGCCAAGCCGATGACCGGCGAACCGGGCAGTGCGATGCACCTGCACCAGAGCGTGATCGAGCTGGAGACCGGGCGCAACATCTTCTCCAACGAAGACGGTTCCATGAGCCAGCTGTTCCTGCACCACGTCGGCGGCCTGCAGAAGTACATCCCCGAGCTGTTGCCGATGTTCGCGCCCAACGTCAATTCGTTCCGCCGCTTCCTGCCCGACACCTCGGCGCCGGTGAACGTCGAATGGGGCGAGGAAAACCGTACCGTCGGCCTGCGCGTGCCGGATTCCGACCCGCAGAACCGCCGCGTCGAGAACCGCCTCGCCGGCGCCGACGCCAACCCCTACCTGGCCATCGCCGCCAGCCTGCTGTGCGGCTACATCGGCATGGTCGAGCAGTTGCCGCCGAGCCAGCCGGTCAAGGGCCGTGGCTATGAACGGCGCAATCTGCGCCTGCCGCTGACGCTGGAAGCGGCGCTGGAGCGGATGGAAACCTGCCGCGAGCTGGAGAAGTACCTGAGCCCGAAATTCATCACCGGCTACGTCGCGGTCAAGCGCGCCGAGCAGGAGAACTACCACCGCGTGATCAGCTCCTGGGAGCGGGAATTCCTGATGCTGTCGGTCTAAAAGCAGCCGGAAGCCGGAAGCCGGAAGCCGGAAGCCGGAAGCCGGAAGCCGGAAGCTCGGGGCTTCAAGCTTCAAGCTTCAAGCTTCAGCCAAGAGCAAAAATCAAACGACGGGACCAATCGAGAGGTGACTGATGAGCGATTCGCAAACCCTGCACTGGCAAGCGCTGAGCCGCGACCATCATTTGCCGCCGTTCACCGATTACAAGGCGCTGAACGCCAAAGGCACGCGCATCATCACCAAGGCGTCCGGCGTCTACCTGTGGGACAGCGAAGGGCACAAGATCCTCGATGCCATGGCCGGGCTCTGGTGCGTCAACCTGGGCTACGGTCGCGAGGAACTGGTCGAGGCCGCGACCAGGCAGATGCGCGAACTGCCGTATTACAACCTGTTCTTCCAGACCGCCCATCCGCCGGCCGTAGCCCTGGCCAAGGCGATCGCCGACATCGCGCCGGCCGGGATGAACCATGTGTTCTTCACCGGCTCGGGCTCGGAGGCCAACGACACCGTGCTGCGCATGGTGCGCCATTACTGGGCGATCAAGGGCCAGCCGGCGAAGAAGGTGGTCATCGGCCGCTGGAACGGCTATCACGGCTCGACCATCGCCGGCGCCAGCCTTGGCGGGATGAAGGCCATGCACGAGCAGGGTGACGGCCCGATTCCCGGTATCGAGCACATCGACCAGCCCTACTGGTTCGGCGAAGGCGGCGACATGAGCCCGGAAGAGTTCGGCGTACGCATCGCCGACCAGCTGGAGCAGAAGATTCTCGAGGTCGGCGAGGACAAGGTCGCCGCCTTCATCGCCGAGCCGATCCAGGGCGCAGGCGGCGTGATCATCCCGCCCGAGAGCTATTGGCCGCGGGTCAAGGAAATCCTCGTGCGCTACGACATCCTGTTCATCGCCGACGAGGTCATCTGCGGCTTCGGCCGTACCGGTGAGTGGTTCGGTAGCGACTACTACGGCCTCGAGCCGGACCTGATGCCGATCGCCAAGGGCCTGACCTCCGGCTACATCCCCATGGGCGGCGTGGTGGTACGCGACGAAGTGGTGCACACGCTCAACGAGGGCGGCGAGTTCTACCATGGCTTCACCTACTCGGGGCATCCGGTGGCTGCTGCGGTGGCGCTGGAGAACATCCGCATCCTGCGCGAGGAGAAGATCGTCGAGCGGGTCAAGACGAAGACGGCACCCTATTTGCAGTCTCGCTGGCAGGAACTGCTCGAGCATCCGTTGGTGGGCGAGGCGCGAGGTGTCGGCCTGCTCGGTGCGCTCGAACTGGTCAAGAACAAGAAGACCCGCGAACGCTTCGCCGACCCCGGCGTGGGCATGCTCTGTCGCGAGCACTGCTTCCGCAACGGCCTGGTGATGCGTGCGGTTGGCGACACCATGATCATCTCGCCACCGCTGGTGATCGGCGAAGAGCAGATCGACGAGCTGGTCGGCAAGGTGCGGTTGTGCCTCGACGCCACGGCCAAGGATGCGCTGGGTTGAGCCGGGCGGCAGCCCGCGCCAGCTGAGCTAAGTTTGTCGTTTGCACCGCTGTGCGTTCGGCTTGTTGAAAAGTGGGGCCTGACCTTGCCAGACTGCGCGCGTGCTGGAGGCCAGACCTGCCGAGGGTGTGTCGATGCCGCCACACCGCCAGGCCGCCGTGTGTTCATGGCCTGTTCCACTGCCCCGACATTAATGATGACAACAGGAGCTGCACGGATGAATCCCTTCGCCAAGACACTACTTGCCATGACGCTGGCCGGCACCGTTGCCGGGGCTGCGCAGGCCCAGGAAAAGGTTCTGCACGTCTACAACTGGTCCGACTACATCGCCGAAGACACCCTGGAGAACTTCACCAAGGAAACCGGTATCAAGGTCGTCTACGACGTTTTCGACAGCAACGAAGTGCTGGAAGCCAAACTGCTGGCCGGCAGCTCCGGTTATGACGTGGTGGTGCCGTCCAACCCTTTCCTGGCCAAGCAGATCAAGGCCGGCGTGTTCCAGAAGCTGGACAAGTCCAAGCTGCCGAACTGGGAAAATCTCGACAAGGACCTGCTCAAGGCGCTTGAGCCGAGCGATCCGGGCAACCAGTACTCCATTCCCTACATGTGGGGCACCATCGGCATCGGCTACAACGTCGACAAGGTCAAGGCCGTGCTGGGTGAAAACGCGCCGGTGGATTCCTGGGACCTGGTGTTCAAGCCGGAAAACATCGAGAAGCTGAAGTCCTGCGGCGTTTCCTTCCTCGACTCGCCGACCGAAATCCTCCCTGCCGCCCTGCATTACCTGGGCTATGCCCCGGACAGCGGCAAGGCCGACGAGCTGAAGAAGGCCGAAGAACTGTTCATGCAGATCCGTCCGCATGTGGCCTACTTCCACTCCTCCAAGTACATCTCCGACCTGGCCAATGGCGAGTCCTGCGTGGCGATCGGCTATTCGGGTGACATCTACCAGGCCAAGGCGCGCGCCGAGGAAGCCGGCAACGGCGTCAACGTCGGTTACAAGATTCCCAAGGAAGGTGCCGGCAGCTTCTTCGACATGCTGGCCGTGCCGGCCGACGCGAAGAACGTCGACAGCGCCCATGCCTTCATCAACTACCTGATGAAGCCGGAAGTCATGGCGTCGATCACCGACTACGTGCAGTTCCCCAACGGCAACGCCGCGGCCACCCCGCTGGTGGACGAGGCGATTCGTACCGACCCGGGCATCTACCCGAGCCAGGACGTGCTGAAGAAGCTGTACACCTTCCCTGACCTCGATCCGAAAACCCAGCGCGCCATGACCCGCAGCTGGACCAAGATCAAGTCGGGTCGCTGATACGACCGATCCGGTGCCGGGCCGCATGGAGCATGCGTACCGGCACCGGAGTCCGGCCAGGCGCAGCTCGTTGCGTTGCCACGTATTCCTTGTCTTTTGTGATGCACCGACATTTGCATCAAATCTGTTGATTTTCAGAGGTTTTTCCAATAAACAGCCCGCCTTTCCCGCCGGGATCACGCGCGGCCTGTAACAAGAGGACTCATCCCATGCGCTCGACACTCAAGTCGTTGATCGTCGCCGCCGCCGTAGCCGGTGCGGCCACCGCCCAGGCCGCCTCCGTGCATATCTACAACTGGTCGGATTACATCGGCGAAACGACGCTGGAGGAGTTCGAGAAGGAGACTGGCATCAAGCCCGTCTACGATGTCTTCGATTCCAACGAAACCCTTGAAGGCAAGCTGCTGGCCGGTCGTAGCGGCTACGACGTGGTGGTGCCTTCCAATCATTTTCTCGGCAAGCAGATTCGCGCCGGCGCCTTCCAGGCCCTGGACAAGAGCAAGCTGCCGAACTGGGAAAACATCGATCCGGCACTGCTCAAGCAACTGCAGAAGAACGATCCCGACAATGCCCATGCGGCACCCTATCTGTGGGGCACCAACGGCATCGGCTACAACGTCGAGAAGGTCAAGGCGGCCCTCGGCGTCGACCGGATCGACTCATGGGCGGTGATCTTCGAGCCGGAAAATGCCGAGAAGCTGGCCAGCTGTGGCATCGCCTTTCTCGATTCCGCTGACGAGATGATCCCGGCCATGCTCAATTACCTGGGGCTCGATCCCAACAGCGAGAACGCGGCGGACTATCAGAAGGCCGAGGAGAAGCTTCTGGCCGTGCGACCGCATGTGCGTTATTTCCACTCGTCCAAATACATTTCCGATCTGGCCAATGGCAATATCTGCGTCGCCGCCGGGTTCTCCGGTGACGTCTTCCAGGCCGCCGCTCGCGCCGAGGAAGCCGGCAAGGGTGTCGAGATCGCCTACGCCATTCCCAAGGAAGGCGCGAACCTCTGGTTCGACATGCTCGCCATTCCCGCGGATGCCAGCAACGTCGAAGAGGCCCATGCTTTCATCAACTACCTGCTGCGCCCCGAGGTGATTGCCGCGGTGAGCGACTACGTCGGTTACGCCAATCCCAATCTCAAGGCAGGCGAGCTGATGGACCAGGAAGTGCGCGGCGATGCCTCGGTGTATCCGCCGCAGGAAGTGCTCGACCGGCTGTACGTCTCCGCCGAGCTGCCGCCCAAGGTTCAGCGGCTGTCGACCCGCTCCTGGACCAAGGTGAAATCCGGCAAGTGAACTTCAGGGCCTGTTCCCGTTCCGTCTGCGGCAGTGCCGGTGGCGAATCGGAGCCGGCCGATCGGGAGCGCGTCTGGCGACGCGCTCTCTGCAACGACCATTAAATGCCCGGCGCAGGCCGGCCAATCTTTTTCATTTCGGGAGTTCGCGCATGGCCGTTGCCTCCAGCGCCTACAAGAAAGCCCTCAGTGGCGAAAGCAAGAACAAGCAGGTGCTGCTGAAGATCGACCGCGTCACCAAGAAGTTCGACGAAACGGTGGCGGTCGATGATGTCTCGCTGAGCATCCATCAGGGCGAAATCTTCGCGCTGCTCGGTGGCTCGGGTTCGGGCAAGTCGACCCTGCTACGCATGCTCGCCGGCTTCGAGCGGCCCACCGAGGGGCGCATCTTCCTCGATGGACAGGACATCACCGACATGCCGCCCTACGAGCGGCCGATCAACATGATGTTCCAGTCCTACGCGCTGTTCCCGCACATGACGGTGGAGCAGAACATCGCCTTCGGCCTCAAGCAGGATGGCCTGCCGAAAGAGGAAGTCGAGGCGCGGGTGAAGGAAATGCTCGGTCTGGTGCAGATGACCCAGTACGCCAAGCGCAAGCCACATCAGCTGTCCGGTGGCCAGCGCCAGCGCGTCGCCCTGGCGCGCTCGCTGGCCAAGCGGCCGAAGCTGCTGCTGCTCGACGAACCCATGGGCGCGCTGGACAAGAAGCTGCGCTCGCAGATGCAGCTGGAACTGGTGCAGATCATCGAGCGCGTCGGCGTGACCTGCGTGATGGTCACCCACGACCAGGAAGAGGCCATGACCATGGCCGAGCGCATCGCCATCATGCATCTGGGCTGGATCGCCCAGGTCGGCAGCCCGATGGACATTTACGAGACGCCGGCGAGCCGCCTGGTCTGCGAATTCATCGGCAACGTCAACCTGTTCGACGGCGAGCTGATCGAAGACATGGGTGACCATGCCGTGATCGCCAGCCCAAGCCTTGAGAACCCGATCTACGTCGGCCATGGCATCAGTACCCGCGCCGAGGACAAACAGATCACCTACGCGATTCGCCCGGAAAAGCTGCTGATCGGCACCGAACTGCCAGAGCTGGAGCGCCCCGGCTACAACTGGGCCAAGGGCGTCGTGCACGACATCGCCTACCTCGGCGGCCACTCGGTGTACTACATCAAGTTGCCGTCCGGCGGCGTGCTGCAGGCCTTCATGGCCAACGCCGAACGTCACGTGAAACTGCCGACCTGGGAGGAAGAGGTGTACGTGTACTGGTGGGATGACAGCGGCGTGGTATTGCAGGCATGAAGCGCTCGCCCCTGAATACCGGGCGCCGACTGGTCATCGGCGTGCCCTTCCTGTGGCTGATGCTGTTCTTCCTGCTGCCCTTCGCCATTGTGCTGAAGATCAGCTTTGCCGAAGCGGATGTGGCCATTCCGCCGTACACCGACATCTTCGCCTATGCCGACCAGCAGCTGCAGGTGCTGATCAACCTGGGCAACTACATCTTCCTCAGCGAAGACGAGCTGTATCTGGCGGCCTATCTGGGCTCGCTGCGGATCGCCTTCTTCAGCACGCTGCTCTGCCTGCTGATCGGCTATCCGATGGCTTACGCCATTGCCCGTGCGCGCAAGGACCTGCAGACGGTTCTGCTACTGCTGATCATGATGCCGACCTGGACCGCCATCCTGATTCGCGTCTACGCCTGGATGGGCATCCTCAGCAGCAACGGCATCCTCAACGGACTGTTGCAGGGCCTCGGCCTGATCGACGCGCCATTGCAGATCCTCAATACCGACGCCGCGGTGTACATCGGTGTGGTCTATTCCTACCTGCCGTTCATGATCCTGCCGCTTTACGCCAACCTGGTGAAGCATGACCCGAGCCTGCTCGAGGCGGCTTCCGACCTCGGCGCGCGCAACCTCACCAGCTTCTGGAAGATCACCGTGCCGTTGTCGAAGAACGGCATCATCGCCGGCTGCATGCTGGTGTTCATTCCGGTGGTAGGCGAGTTCGTCATCCCCGAACTGCTCGGTGGCCCGGAGACGCTGATGATCGGCAAGGTGCTGTGGCAGGAGTTCTTCAACAACCGTGACTGGCCAGTGGCTTCGGCGCTGGCGGTGGTGATGCTGGCGATCCTGCTGGTACCGATCATCCTGTTCAACCGGAACCAGGCGAAAGAGCTGGAGGGCAAGCTATGACCTACCCGACTCGCTGCCTGTCCTGTTCAACCGGCTCTTCATCCATAAGCATGGCCAAGGAACTGGAGGGCAAGCTATGAGGCGCTGGAGCTTTTCCAACCTGATCCTGGTGCTCGGGCTGCTGTTCATCTACCTGCCGATGGTGATTCTGGTCATCTACTCGTTCAACGCCTCGCGGTTGGTGACGGTGTGGGGCGGCTGGTCGCTGAAATGGTACGCCGGCCTGCTCGATAACTCCCAGCTGATGGGCGCGGTGATGCGCTCGCTGGAAGTCGCCGCCTACACCGCGATCGCCGCGGTGGCGCTGGGCACCATGGCCGCCTTCGTGCTCACGCGTATCCCGGTATTCCGCGGCCGCACGCTGTTCGGTGGCCTGGTCACCGCGCCGCTGGTGATGCCGGAAGTGATCACCGGCCTGTCGCTGCTGCTGCTGTTCGTCGCCATGGCGCAACTGATCGGCTGGCCGGCGCAGCGCGGGCTGGTGACCATCTGGATCGCTCACACCACGTTCTGCTCGGCCTACGTTGCGGTGGTGGTGATGGCGCGCCTGCGCGAGCTCGACCTGTCCATCGAGGAAGCGGCGATGGACCTCGGTGCGCGGCCGTGGAAGGTGTTCTTCCTGATCACCATGCCGATGATCGCACCGTCGCTGGCCGCAGGCGGCATGCTGTCCTTCGCCCTGTCGCTGGACGATCTGGTGCTGGCCAGCTTCGTCTCCGGCCCCGGCTCGACCACCCTGCCGATGGAGATCTTCTCCGCCGTGCGCCTGGGGGTGAAGCCGGAGATCAACGCGGTGGCCAGTCTGATCCTGCTCAGCGTGTCGCTGGCAACCTTCCTTGCCTGGTATCTCACCCGGCGTGCCGAGAAGCGCCGCATCCGCGCGATGCAGCAGGCGATGGATGAAACCACTGGCAATCCCACCTGGCGCCAGGTGATCGACAGTCGCAAGGTGCCGGTGCCGCCCTCGGCGCATAGCTGAATCCACCTACGGTTCTCGGCGATGGTGTGGATGCGAACCCGTTCGGCGGGTTGCAACCCGCCCTGCGTTGGACGGCATCTCGTTCGGCGCATAGCTGACAAATCCACCGTAGGTTGGGTTGAGGCGCGTAGCGCCGAAGCCCAACACACGCGCAGGTGATGCACGACCTCCGCCCGTTGGGCTTCGCTACGCTCAACCCAACCTACGGTAGCGCCGGGGGCGAGCCGTGTCGCAGGCCCGTCCGCGCGGTCACGCATCCGCCTGACCGGCATGTAAGCCTTGCCTTATCGGTGGGTTCTGTTTTTACGGTGAGGCACGGCTCGGCGATGGTGTGGGTGCGACCCCCGTTCGGCGGGTTGCAACCCGCCCTGCGTTGGACGGGATCTCGTTCGGCGCATAGCTGACAAATCCACCGTAGGTTGGGTTGAGGCGCGTAGCGCCGAAGCCCAACACACGCGCAGGTGATGCACGACCTCCGCCCGTTGGGCTTCGCTACGCTCAACCCAACCTACGGTAGCGCTGGGGGCGAGCCGTGTCGCAGGTCCGTCCGCGCGGTCACGCATCCGCCTGACCGGCATGTAAGCCTTGTCTTATCGGTGGGTTCTGTTTTTACGGTGAGGCACGGCTCGGCGATGGTGTGGGTGCGAACCTCGTTCGGCGGGTTGCAACCCGCCCTGCGTTGGACGGGATCTCGTTCGGCGCATAGCTGACAAATCCCCCGTAGGTTGGGTTGAGGCGCGTAGCGCCGAAGCCCAACACACGCGCAGGTGATGCACGACCTCCGCCCGTTGGGCTTCGCTACGCTCAACCCAACCTACGGTAGCGCCGGGGGCGAGTCGTGTCGCAGGCCCGTCCGCGCGGTCACGCATCCGCCTGAAGTCGCGGTTTCCTGCGGTTCCTCGCAACCCTGGCCGCCGTCCGGCCGGGGACGTAGCCAGACCGGCGCCAGGTAGCGGCAGGCCAGGGCAAAGGCTGCCAGCCAGCCGAGGCCGGCCAGCAGCGTCAGCACCTGCGCCGGCGCGCCCGAGAGGCCCGCGCCCGCGCGCAGCAATGCGGCCAGCACCAGCAGTGCGGCCGCCAGCGGTACCCAGCGCCGCTGATCCAGTGCATAACCGCTGTGGGTGCGCCCGGCGATGCACAACACGGCCAGAATCGATACGCCCATGGCGCCGAGCGTCAGCAGATGGCGCCCGGCGCTGCTGGCAAAACCGTCGGTGAGCAGTGAGATGCCCAGTGCGCCATAGCCCAGCGCCATCAGCCAATAGACGCTGTAGAGCATCAGCGACCAGCGCTCCAGCAACGCGCGGCCGATGTGCCAGTCGTTGAGCAGATTGAGCATGGCTGCCGCCGTGGCCAGCGCCAGCCAGCCGTTGAGCGGCGCCGGCAGGGCCAGCCATTCGGCGAGGCTGAACAGGCTGATGCAGAAGATCGCCAGATTGCGTCGTGGCGGGCGCGCGCGGTAGTCCTCGTCCACTTCGTGCCCGGCATTCCGGCGTGCCTGAATGGCGTCGTTGAGGATGCGCATGGAGATTCGGCTCATGGCTACCACGATCAGCACCATCATCACGCCGATGCCAGCGTACAGCCAGCGCATCGGGTACTGGCCGCCGACGGCATCGATATGAAAGCCGACAGTCACCAGCGCCAGCGCGCCGAGCCCGCCGCAGAAGCCGTACTGCCGGCGCAGCGGGTCGCCCAGCAGACGCGGTGCGAGCAGCACCAGCAGGGCGATGGCGAAGACGCTGTTGAACAGCGCCGCCGGCCACGGCCCGATTGCGCCGGAAAGCCAGAAGCTCAGCCTGGCCGCGAGCCACAGCAGTAGAAAGCCGAAACCTACCGGCCGACCGAATGCCGCGGTGGCGGTAAATTCCGGCACCGCGGTGAGGACGAAGCCGGCGACTGCCGCAAGACCGAAGCCGAGCAGCATTTCGTGGGCATGCCATACCAGCGGTCCACCCGGCACGCCTGGCAGCGGCAACCCGAACCCGAGAAAACCCAGCCATAGCGCGACGCCAGTCACCGCCAGCAGCACGGTGGCGAGAAACAGCGGACGGAAGCTGCACAGCAGCAGCGGCCAGTTGGCGAGTCGCGGCGATAAGGTTTTCAGCATCGTGAGCGCGCTCTGCTGGCGGAGGGCGAGGGTGCCGCCTCGCGAATGACGACTTTGGCGACGTTAGGCAAGGTCTGCGGCGCACGGCTGGCCAGGCCGAAACTCTCCCGTACGGCCGGCAACTGCAGCAATTCGGCGGTGTGCTGGTAGATCCAGGCGTCGCTGCGCTGCACGGCTGGCAGATCCAGCGCCAGGTGACTGACGATGCGCCCCGGCTCGGCAGCCATGATCAGGATTCGATCCGCCAGGCGCACGGCTTCCATCAGGTCGTGGGTAATCATCAGCACGCCCATGCCGCGTGCGGCCTGCTCGGCCAGCAGGAGTGCATAGAGATCTTCCTTCAGGCCGATGTCGAGCGCGGCGAATGGCTCGTCGAGCAGCAGCAGGTCGGGTTGCAGTACCAGCGCCCTGGCCAGCGATACACGACTCTGCATGCCGCCGGAGAGTTGGTGCGGGAACTTGTCGAGGTCGCCCGCCGCCAGCCCCAGGCGCAGCGCCAGCGAACCGGACTGTCGCAGGCGCTCGCGCCGACCGCCGCCACGAGCCTTGAGTCCCAGCGCGATGTTGTCGACGGTGGTCTTCCATGGCAGCAGCCGCGGGTGCTGGAACATGCTCGCAGGGTTGTCGAAACCGTTGTCGATTCGCCCCTCCTGCACGTCCAGCAAGCCCGCGCACAGGTGTAGCAGGGTGGTCTTGCCACAGCCGGACGGGCCGACCAGCGCGACCACCTCGCCGGCAGCAAGACTGAAATCGATGCCGCTGAAGATCTCGTCACGGCCAAAGGCATGCGCCAGGCCGTGGATATGCAATTGCGTCATGAGGCCACCTCGCGCCAGCGTTCGACTTCGCGCTTGATCGGCTCCAGCAGCAGGTACTCGACAGCCAGCAGCAGGCCGACCACGGCGGTAATCCAGGCCATGGTGGCGCTGGTGTCCAGGTGCGAGCGCGACACCGCCAGGGCGGCGCCGACGCCGTCCTGGGTGGCCAGCAGCTCGGCCATCACCACGATCTTCCAGGCCATGCCGAGGGCGGTGATCCAGGCGGGGAACAGGTAAGAGACGACATGCGGCAGGTAGACGTCGAAGAACAGCATGTGTCGTGGCAGGCGGAAGGCCAGAGCCATGTCCTTGAGCTGGTTGTCCAGGGTGCGGGTGCCCTGCAGTGCGCCGACGAACACCAGCGGAAAGCTGGCGATGAATACGGTGAACACCGGCGTGCCGTCGCTGGCGCCGAACCAGAGCATGGCCAGTACCAGCCAGGCGATCGGCGGCATGCCCATGAGCACGGTGACCAGCGGCCGCGCCATCATCGAGGCGGTCATGGACACACCGGCGGCGAGCCCGAGCACGCTGCCGACCAGTACGGAAAGCGCGAAGCCGAGCAAGGCCCGGCGACTGGTGGCCAGCAACTCCGGCCAGGCTGCCCCTTCGTCGATCAGCTGGAGCAGACGGGAGAAGGTTTCCAGCGGTGCCGGCAGCACCAGCGCGCCATAGTGGCTGGCAATCGCCTCCCAGGCCGCTAGCAACAGACACAGGCTGGCCAGCGCGCCCCAGCCGCTCCACAGGTAGCCGGGCAGGCTGGCCAGCCAGCTGCGCAGCAGGCTCATGGCTGGTCATCGACCGGTGAGTAGAAGTCATCTGCTGGCAGCTTGCCGCCAATCAGCGCCGGATTCTTTTTCAGTAGCAGCTCGAACAGGAACTCGACCTCCGCTCGCGCTTCGCTGGCGGGTACAGCGTTCATCTGCGCCACGGCCAACGAATCGGTTACCGCTTCGGCGTTGAGCATCGGCAGATGACTGGCGACCAGCTGGCCGCAGCGCTCGGCGTTGGCGCTGCACCAGTGCAGCGAGTCGGTGTAGGCCTGGGCGATCCGCGCGGCGATCTGCGGCTGGTCTTTCACGCTGGCCATCAGCGCGATACCGGCCTGGGGGATGCGCGCTTCGCGTTGCAGCAGGCGACCCCATTCCTGTTGCAGGTCGACGCTGCGATACAGGTCCGGTGCGACCAGCCCCAGCGGCCCCTCGCTGGCCTTGCGCAGGGCCATGGAGATGGCCGGCTCGGCGAGCAGGGCGTGGTCGGTGCGGCGCATCAGCAGCAGCTGCATGGCGTCGATGGGGGTGGCGACGTAGCGCAGACGCAGGTCCTTGCGCACATCGATGCCGGCACGCTCGGCCAGCAGGCCGAAGAGGATATCCGGCATGTCGCCGCGGAACGGCATGGCGATTTCCTTGCCGCGCAGCTCGTCCAGGGTGGTCAGGCCCTGTTCGCGGGACACCAGCCAGAGCAGCCCCCAGGTCGAGACATTGAGCATGCGCAGCTTGGCGCCACGGTTGTAGAGGTTGGCCGCGACGTTGACGGGCATGGCCAGCACGTCCGCCTGCTGGTTCAGCGCCAGCAGGCGCAACTGGTCGGGATCGCGCCAGCTGACGAATTCCACCTTGTCCGCCAGGTCGTCCAGTGCGCCGGATTCGACCATGTGGATCAGCGGATTCGATACCGACGAAGAAGGGCCGGCCAGGACCAGGCGCGGCAGTTTGTCCGCCAGCGCTGGTGCCCCGGCCACCAGCAGGACGACCAACAGCAGACGGCGGAGCATCAGAAGCTCCCGCTCAGCGCGACGGTAATGCCGCGCCCGGGTGCTTCCAGCTCGTCGCCGCTGATGCCATCGGCCAGATGCTCGTGGTAGGCCTTGTCGAACAGGTTGCTCAGGCGCACATCGAGGTTGGCGGTCTGCAGCACGCCGATCTTGCCGAAGCCCCAGCCGAGACTGGCATCGGCGGTAACGAAGCCTGCGGTACGGTCCTCACCGCCGCGGGTGAACTCGATCGCTACACGATCCTGCTCGGCGACCGCACGCAGCTGGGCATGCCAGTAGAGACCGCGCTCGGCTGGCTGGCCGATGCCCAGGGTCAGCTCGTGGGCTGGCATCTGGTGCAGTGGTTCGTCGTCCTGTTCGTTCTCGCCGCGCAGCCAGGTGAAGCTGCCGTCCACCACGAAGGCGCCGACACCCTTGCTGGCACTGCCTTCGAGGCCGTAGATCACCACTTTGTCGAGGTTCTCGGTGCGCTTGATCGGCAGCCCGTTGGGCGCGTTGGTGCCGGTCACCCGGCCGGCGATGTAATCGTCGATGCGGGTGTGGAAGGCTGCCAGCTGATAGGTGAAATCGCCATCGCTACCCTTGAGGCCGAACTCGAAACTGGTGGAGCGCTCCGGGTCCAGCTGCGGATTGCCGACATGGAAGTAGCCGTCGCCGCGCGGCGCATCGTCGTAGCGCTCGCGCATGTCGGCGGCGCGGTAGGCCTGGCCGATGTTGGCGTAGAGATTGAGGGTGTCTGTCAGCGGGTGCAGCGCGCCCAGCGACCACGACAGGTTATGGTCGCTGCTGTCCAGGCCGCTGGTTCTCAATGACGGGCCGTTGCCCTTGGCGCGGGCATCGGCGCTGATGCGATCGTAGCGGGCGCCGGCGGTGAACCGTGTCTGGCCGAGGTCGAATTCGTCATGCACGAACAGCCCGTAGGATTCGATCTCGGCATCCTTGAAGGGGTCGTTGCGCTGGTTGTTGTTGAAGGTCGGTGGGCCATCCACGTAGCGCTCCGGATCGCCGGTCATCTTCCAGCCGTCGACGCCCACCGTCAGCAGGTGATCGGCGACCGGCACCACCCAGCTCGAGCGCAGCCCATGAGTGATGAAGCTGACGTCGTTGCGAACGTAGTCGCGGTCGAGCCGTTCGGAGTAGGCACGGATCTCCCGGTAGACCTCCTGACGATAGAGTTCGGTGGTCAGGGTGCCTTCACCGAGGCCGTTTTCCAGACCGATCTGGAACAGCTCGCGCTGCTGTTGCGGCGAATGGATGGTCGCGGTACCGAGTGGTACCGGGATGCCGGCGCCGCCCGGCTGGCCGCCGGTGCGCGCCGAGCCCGGGTACCAGACGTCGCGGTCGGTGTGGCGCTGGACGTTCAGGTTGACGCTGACATCCTCGGCCAGGCGCTGCTTGTACTTGAGCAACAGCGTATCGGAGCTGTAACCGGTGTTTTCTTCGGTGCCGCTGGGGCTCTTGTAGTCGTTGACCTTGCGCCCGGCAACGCCCAGCACCAGCGCATGATCGCTGCTGGAGTCGCGCAGCAGCGTAGCGCCGGCGAAGCCCTTGTCGATGCTGCTGGCGCTGGTGGAGAAACGTCCGCTGCGTTCGTTCTGCTCGGTGAAGCGTGCCTGTGGCGTGATCAGGTTGACCACCCCGCCCATGGCGCCGCTGCCGTACAGCACCGAGCCCGGTCCCTTGACCACTTCGGCACGCTCCAGCAGGCCGAGATCGAGCATGGATGCCAGCGAGCCCTGCGGCTGGCCGGAGTTGACCCGCACGCCGTCGACCATCAGCACCACGCTTTCCTTCTTCATGCCGCGCAACACCGGGTTCTGTCCCCAGGCGCCGTCGCTGTGCACGGCCAGGCCCGGCTTGCCGCGGAACAGGCTACCGGCCGGCGCTGCCGTTTCGGCTGGCTGTGCCTGCAGCACCTCGATGGCTTGCGGAATGTCCTGTGTCGCGGCCTCGTAGCCCTTGGCGGTGACGACGGTTTCCTGCAGCTCCAGCGGAGCGGCGAGTGCGGAGGTGCTGGCGGCCAGGCAGGCCAGGGCGAGTGGGTGAAGACGGAGGATCATCGAACGGCTCCCGGATGGTTCGTCGGCTGCGATAGCGACTGGATGGGAGCGATTCTGGTTTAGTTGATAATAATTATCATTTGATCGGAATCAAGTTTGCCGCTCGCCGCCTTACCGCTGCCACTCGCAGAAGCAGGCCACCGCCAGCGAGTGGGTGGCGCGTACCTTGCGCCCGGCCAGCACCGCCTCGAGGATCGGCTCGACGAAGCTGTTGTCCGAGCTGCATACCGCGCCCTCGCTGTAAGGCCCTATATAGACCAGCTCGCCATGTTGATCCCAGATGCCGACGGCGGGGCTGGCGGGCAATAGATCGGAGCCGGGCAGGGAGCCGAGGGATTTGAGCGACGCCAGCGGCTGTGGCAAGCGGCCCTTGCTGCCCGGCCTGCGTACTTCGTAGAAGACCACCGGTTGTCCGGCAAAGTGCTTGAGCAATTCTTCCAGGTGCTGCTGATTGCCGACGTTGCACGGGCATCCCGGGTCCCAGAAGTGCACGAAGCGCACCGGTCCCGGGCCCTGCAGCTCGGCCGGCAGGCGCAATGCATCGCCGGAGAACAGCTCGGCGCGCTCGCCGTCGAAAGTGCGCAGGTAGCGCGCCTCGAACCACCAGAACGCGGCCAGCATGGCGCCGCCCCAGAGCAGGGCGACCAGGGCGGCGATCAGGTATTTGCGACGAGCACTCATGGCGGGTTCCGATATGGGTGCGCAAGCTTGCCATGGGGCGGCGCAGAGCTGAATATCCCAGGTCAACGCAATCGAAGAATTTCCATGCCCTCGCGTATCGATCCCGAGCGCCTGCGTAACAGCCTGCCCGCCCTGACCGAGGCGGTCGCCGCAAGCGCCGAAACCCTCCATTACCAGGCCTACTACGGGCTCGATCTGCCGCATCGCACGCAGGTCCAGCGCCGCCTGGGACGCTTTCGCGTGCACGACTACGATGTCGTCGCCCAGGCCTGGTGGCCCGAGCAGCCCCACGCCAGCCTGCTGATCCTGCACGGCTACTACGACCACATGGGCCTGTATCGGCATGTGGTCGACTGGGGGCTGCAGATGGGGTTCGCCGTGCTCGCCTGCGACCTGCCGGGCCATGGGCTGTCCAGCGGCCCGCGGGCAAGCATCAACGAGTTCGCCGAATACCAGGCGGTGCTGGGCGGGCTGTTCGAGCAGGCCCGTCAGCTCGATCTGCCGCGTCCCTGGCATCTGCTTGGCCAGAGTACCGGCGGTGCCATCGCGCTGGATCACCTGCTGCATCAGGCGCATAGCCCCGACCTGGGGCGCACCATCCTGCTGGCGCCGTTGATACGCCCGCGCGCCTGGTTGCGCTCGCGGATCAGCTACGAGCTGCTGCGGCGCTTCGTTCAGCAGATTCCGCGAACGTTCAGCGAGAACTCCGGCGACCCGGCCTTTCTCGAGTTCGTCCAGAGCCAGGACCCGCTGCAACCGGACATTCTGCCCACGGCCTGGGTCGGCGCCCTGTCACGCTGGATTCCCCGTATCGAGGGTGCGGCTGACAGCAGGCACGCGCCGTTGATCATTCAGGGCGAGGCGGACATGACCGTGGATTGGCGGTACAACCTGCCGATCCTGCAGCGCAAGTTTCCCGGTGCGCAGGTGCTGCGATTGCCAGAGGCGCGCCACCACCTGGTGAACGAGCGCGAGGAGCTGCGTCAGGCGTACTTCGACTTCCTGCGCGAGCGCCTCAGATAGCGGATCAGATGCTCTGCTGCGGCTCCAGCTCGGCGCCGCTCATGCCCACCGCCAGGCCGGCGCGTAGTGCCTGCAGCGCGGCCTGGTAATAGGCCTTGCCTTCGTCCGACTGGGCGAATGTCACGTATTCCTCCAGCTCGGCATCGGACAGGTCGCGATAGACGTACAGCAGCGTGTTGTCGAGATCGGCATCGATCTGCTCGATCATGCGCTGTCGCTGGCTGCTCAGCAGGCTCTGCGCCTGATTGCCACCGAGCAGGCCGGGGATCATCTGGCTGAGACTGTCGGCGGCGACGCCGGCCAGCGCCAGGCTGACTTCCGCACCCGCCTCGCTGGCTGGCAGCGCCTGGGCCAGATGTCGGATCAGCAGCTGCCGGTTGCTGCCGGCTTCCACCCGCGGCAGGCCGGCGGCGTGCTTGGCCAGCTGTTCGCGGCGTGCGGCGAGCACTTCGGCCGATACGATCTTGCGCCCGAGGGTCGATTGGAAGAATTCCAGCGCCGGCTGTGGTTCGGCCAGGTTGTCGCGCAAGGCCTGCTGCGCGCGCTGGTCGATGGCATGGGCGGCGAAGCGGCGATTGCTGTTGGTCACCAGCGCCTGGAATACCGCCGGGGGCAGGGTGTCCTTGTAGCGTTGCTGGGCCGCGGTCAGGGCATCGCCGAAATTGGCGCGCTGCTCGGTCCAGCCGGCGGTTTCGTAGAGTTCCTGATAGGTGTCGGCGAAGGTGCTGAAGCTCAAGGTCAGCAGTACACAGGTCAAGAGGGCGCGCATGGAAGCTCCTGTCTGGCGGGCGGTTCATTTTCCGTGCCTCGACGCATGCTTGTCGAGGCGCACGGCTACTGCTGCCATTTGGCGCAGCGACGCAGCTTGTAGCGGAGTCTCAACAGACCCTAGACTCCTGCGGTATCCCTTCGGAGTCACTTCCTTGCCGTTCTCTTCGATCATCGACGACCTGGCCGAGCGCGGCTGGTCGCTGCAGAGTTCCTTCCTTCCCAGTAATGTGACCCACAAGCTGGCCGACGAGTGCCGCAGACGAGAAGCCGAGGGTGCGCTGGCACCGGCCGGGGTCGGTCGCGGTGAGGCGCAGGCGGTGCGCGAAGGCATTCGTAGCGATCATATCCAGTGGCTCGAAGCGGGCCAGTCGGCAGTCTGCGACCAGTACCTCGGGCTGATGGACGAGCTGCGGCAGAACCTCAACCGCGAGCTGTTCCTCGGCCTGGAAGAGTTCGAGTGCCATTTCGCCTTCTACCCGCCGGGTGCCTTCTACCAGACGCACCTGGACCGCTTTCGCGATGACGACAGTCGCTCAGTCACCGCCGTGCTGTATTTGAATCCGGACTGGCAGCCCGGCCATGCCGGCGAACTGCGGATGCACATGCCCGATGGCACGCAGCTGGACGTGCCACCGCTGGCCGGCAATCTGGTGGTCTTTCTCTCCGGCGATTTCCCCCATGAAGTGCTGGTCACCCAGGCCGACCGTCTGTCGCTGACCGGCTGGTTCCGCCGGCGACCGGCGGATGTGCTGGCGCTCTGACGAGCAAAACGCGCGGACGAAAAAAAGCCCGGCGCAGGCCGGGCTAAAGGGAAGTAACTGTTTTCAGGCTACATGCCCAGCCAGTTCGGCAGCGCCAGGGAAATCGACGGCACGTAGGTGATGATCATCAGGAAGCTCAGCAGCAGCGCCAGCCACGGCATTACCGCACGGATCACCTGAGTGACCGGCATGCCGGTCACCGCCGAGGCGACGAACAGGTTCAGCCCCACCGGCGGCGTGATCAGACCGATCTCCATGTTCACTACCATGATGATGCCCAGGTGGATCGGGTCGATGCCCAGCTGGATGGCGATCGGGAACAGGATCGGCGCCAGGATCAGGATGATCGCCGACGGCTCCATGAAGGCACCGGCGATCAGCAGCACGATGTTCACCACCAGCAGGAACATCCACGGCTGCAGGCCGGCCTCGATGACCCAGGCAGTGATCGCCTGCGGAATCTGCTCGGTGGTCAGCACGTGGGCGAAGAGCATGGCGTTGGCGATGATGAACATCAGCATGATGCTCAGCTTGCCCGACTCCAGCAGCACCTTCGGGCAATCGCGAATGCGCAGGTCCTTGTAGACGAACAGTGCGACGAAGGCCGAATACACCGCCGCCACGGCCGCCGCCTCGGTAGGGGTGAACATGCCCGAGTAGATACCGCCGAGGATGATCACCATCAGCAGCAGGCCCCAGACCGCCTTGCGCGCGGCGGAGAGCCATTCGCGGAAGCTGGCGCGCGGCAGTGCCGGCAAGTTCTTCTTGATCGCGATGACGTAGATGGCAACCATCAGACCCAGGCCGAGCATGATGCCCGGGACGACACCGGCCATGAACAGCTTGCCGACCGAGGTCTCGGTCGCAGCGGCGTAGACCACCATGACCACCGACGGCGGAATCAGGATGCCCAGCGTACCGGCGTTGCAGACGATGCCGGCGCCGAAGGCCTGCGGATAGCCGGAGCGCACCATGCCGGCGATGGCGATGGAGCCCACCGCCGCCACGGTGGCCGGCGACGAGCCGGACAGCGCGGCGAACAGCATGCACGCCAGCACCGCGCCGATCGCCAGGCCGCCACGGATGTGGCCGACGCAGGCGTTGGCGAAGTCGATCAGGCGGCGGGCCACACCACCGGTGGTCATGAAGGCACCGGCCAGCAGGAAGAACGGGATCGCCAGCAGGGTGTAGTGCTCGGAGGTCTCGAACAGCTTGATCGCCAGTGAGCGCACCGAGTCCTGGCTGAAGATCATGATGGTCAACGAGCCGGCCAGGCCGAGGGAAACGGCCACCGGCACGCCGATGAACATCAGCGCGAAGAGGGCGACGAACAGGAACAGGATGGTCATTGCTTGGGCTCCTCTTCGCCGAGCTTGGCCGCTTCGGCCGCTTCATCGGCCAGGCCGAGGCCGGTCTGCTCGTTACGCAGAATGCGCACGAAGATTTCGGCGAAACGGATGAACACCATGGCGAAGCCGAATGGAACGATCATGCCGATGTGCCATTGCTTGACGCCGATGTGACCCAGGTCCTCGGCGCCGATGTTGGCGATGAACAGGGTCTGGATCCACTCGAAGCTGGCCACGGTCAGCAGGCCGGCGTAACCCAGGCAGAACAGGCAGGCGATGATGCCGATGACACGCTGGATATGCCTCGGCGCCAGCTTCACCAGTGCATCGACGCCGATATGACCGGCGGTGCGCACGCCATAGGCGAGCCCGGAGAAGATCAGCCAGGCGAACAGCGCCTTGGTCAGCGCGGTGCTCCAGGTCATGGACTGGGCCAGGCCGATGATGAAGTCACCGATGGCGAACCAGAAATCGGCGCTTCCCTCGAACCGGTCGCCCAGGTCGTAGAAAAGGGTGTAGAGGTTGTTGAGGATCACGTAGACGAAGGTCACCAGTGTCATGGCGGCCAGCAGAAAGGCGATGAAACCTTCCTCGAAGTGGTCCCAGACGCGCCAGAGGGCGTTCATGGATGACATCTCCCGATGGACTGCTTGTTGTATCGAAGGCAGCACGGAGGTGCGCCGTGAACCAGCCGGGGCAGGCTGGGGGACAGAGCAATGAAAAACTCTTGTTGTCGCCATCGAAGCGGCGCGGCCCGGGATCGCCTTGGCCTGACCTGTCTGCCCTTGGTGCGGGCTTCGTCTTCGCTAGCTGCTTTGTTTTTTCACTGAGCTGTCGGGTATCGCTGGGTGATGCGGCAAAGGGGCGGAGTGTCCGCCCCTCGGCAGAGGCTTAGTTAGCCTGGTTGGCAGCTTCGGCGGCCTTGATCAGGTCAGCACCGATTTCGCCTTCGAACTTCTTCCAGACCGGCTTCATGGCTTCGCGCCACTTGGCACGCTCTTCCGGCGTCAGCACGAGGATTTCGGTGGTGCCGGCGGCCAGAATGTCAGCCTTGGCCTTCTGGTTCAGGTCGTCGGCCTGCTTGTTCACCTCAACAGTGACTTCTTCCACGATCTTTTCCAGCTCGCCACGTACATCGGCAGGCAGGCCGTTCCAGAACTTGGTGTTGGTGATCAGCATGTAGTCCAGCAGGCCATGGTCGGACTCGGTGATGTGCTTCTGCACTTCGTGCATCTTCTGCGAGTAGATGTTCGAGTAGGGGTTCTCGGCACCGTTGACCACGCCGGTCTGCAGGCCCTGGTACACCTCGGCGAAGCTCATCTTGCGCGGGTTGGCACGCAGCGCCTTGAACTGCTCGTCCAGCACTGCAGACGCCTGTACGCGGAACTTCAGGCCGCGCGCGTCTTTCGGCTCACGCAGTTCCTTGTTGGCCGACAGCTGCTTCATGCCGTTGTGCCAGTAGCCCAGGCCGGTGATGTTCTTGTCTTCCATGGAACGCAGCAGGCCCTGGCCAGCCTCGCTCTTCTGGAAGCGGTCGACTGCCGCGATGTCATCGAACAGGAACGGCAGGTCGTAGACCTGAACGCCCTTGGAGTAGTGTTCGAACTTGGCCAGCGACGGAGCGATCAGCTGCACGTCACCCAGCAGCAGGGCTTCCATTTCCTTGCCATCACCGAACAGCGAGGAGTTCGGGTAAACCTGCACCTCGACCTTGCCGGCCAGACGCTCTTCCACCAGTTTCTTGAACATCAGGGCGCCCTGGCCTTTCGGCGTGTTTTCGGCGACCACGTGGGAGAACTTGATGGTGATCGGGTCAGCCGCGTGGGCCAGACCAGCGATGCTCAGCGACAGGGCGCATGCCAGCGCCTTGGCAGTCAGTTTGAACATTGATGTTTCCTCTTGTTGTGGGTGGGAGGCCACACGGCATCCCGGCAGTAACCAGCTGGACAAGTCTAGGCGCTGAAGCCTGGGTGCGATGCTCCATCGCAACTCGTTCCGTCCGGTTCATTGAGTTTCAGGAGCAATGCCTGTGCCAAGAGCTGGCAGAGCCGCCTGAGGGCAGTGAGTTTACCCAGCAATAGATGAAGGTTTGAATGGCCAATTGCCAACAAGCGCGTCTAGGTCGCACCTTTGCGCGGGAGTTCTGGCGCTGGCACGGCCCGCGCACAGGCCGTGGTCGCTGCCGGCGAGCACGGTCCTAGTCAGTGAAGAGGATGGCGGATTTCCGCCATCTACTCGTTTTCATCGGGCGAGGTTCCGCCAGCGTCGGTAAAACTCAGCCCGTGCTTGCGTAGCTTGTCGTGCAGTGTCTTGCGCGGCAGGCCCAACGCCTCGGCGACGCTGCGCAGCGAGCCATGCGGGCGATTCAGCTCGGCGGCGATCAGCGCGCGCTCGAAGGCCTCGACCTGCTCGCTCAGGTTGCCGCCGCCGCCGATGCCGACAGCCGGCTCGCCGGCCGACTGGTCGAGCCCCAGGCCAAGGCCCAGGGCGAAGCGCTCGGCGGTGTTCTGCAGCTCGCGCACGTTGCCCGGCCAGGCGTGACGTAGCAGTACGGCGCGTTGTTCCGGCTGCAGCTCGCGGATCGGCAGGCCATGGCGTCGGGCCGCGGCTTCGGCGAAATGCTGGAACAGCAGCAGGATGTCCTCGTTGCGCTCGCGCAGCGAGGGAATCCGCAGCGGCGCGACGTTGAGCCGGTAATACAGATCGGCGCGGAAACGGCCCTGATCCGCGGCCACCCGCAGGTCCTCCTTGGTCGCGGCGATGACCCGGATATCCAGGGCGATCGACTGGTTGCCGCCGAGTCGTTCGACCACCCGTTCCTGCAGCAGGCGCAGCAGCTTGACCTGCACATCGAGGCTCATGCTCTCGATCTCGTCGAGGAACAGCGTACCTCCGTTGGCGAATTCGAACTTGCCGATGCGCCGCTTCTGCGCACCGGTAAAGGCGCCCGGCTCGTGGCCGAACAGCTCGCTTTCCACCACCGATTCGGCCAGCGCCCCGGCGTTGATCGCGACGAACGGGCCGTTGCGCCGGCTCGACAGGTCATGCAGCGCCCGGGCGACCACCTCCTTGCCGGCGCCGGTCTCGCCGAGAATCAGCACATCGGCCTGGGTCCCGGCCAGCGCGCCGATCTGCTCGCGCAGGCGCAGCATCGCCTGGGAATGGCCGAGCAGGCGCGCCGACAACTGTTGGCGGTCGGCCAGGGCCAGGCGCAGGGAGCGGTTGTCCAGCACCAGTTGGCGCAGCGCCAGGGCGCGGCGCACGCTGTCCAGCAGCGCTTCGCTGGGGAAGGGTTTCTCCAGGAAGTCGTAAGCGCCGGCACGCATCGCCTGCACCGCCAGCTGGATGTCACCGTGTCCGGTGATGAGGATCACCGGCATCTCGCTGTCGCGGGTGCGCAGCTGTTGCAGCAGCTCAAGACCATCGATGCCGGGCATGCGAATGTCGCTGACCACCACGCCCGGCCAGTCCGCCGGCAGGCGCGCGGCCAGATCGCGGGCATCGCCCAGGCTGACGACCTTGAGGCCAGCCAGGTCGAGGGTCTGGCTCAATGCCTGACGCAGGTGCGGATCGTCGTCGATCAGCAGCACCTGCGCCTGGGCGCTGATCGGGTGGTCACTGCTCATTGAAAATGGTCCTCGCTGGGGAAGGCGACGCCAGGCTCGGCGCAGCGCAGAAACAGGTTGAGCTGGGCGCCGCCCTCGGGGTGGTTGCTCATGCGCAACTCGCCGCCCAGGGCGCGGCTGAGGGTATCGCAGATCGCCAGGCCGAGGCCGAGGCCCTGGGCGCTGGTCTTGGTGGTGAAGAACGGCTCGCGGGCGCGCTGCAGCGCTTGCTCGCTGAAGCCGGGGCCGTTGTCGCGCAGGGTCAGCAGCACGCCGTCACCCTGCTGCTCGGCGCGCAGCCAGATGCGCCGCGGCTGCGGTCGCTCGGCCAGCGCATCGAGGGCGTTGGCCAGCAGGTTGGCGAGGATCTGCCGCAGCCGCGTTTCGCCGGCCTGCACCCACAGGGTCGCTTCCGGTAGATCGCGGATCAGCTCGACACCCATGGCCTGGCGGCGCTTGGCGAGCAAGGCGAGGGCGTCGTCCAATGCCGGCTGCAGCGCCACCCGTTCCGGCGCGTGCTGGTCGCGGCGGGCGAAGGCGCGCAGGTGGGCGATGATCGACGCCATGCGCGCGGTCAGTTCGCTGATCAGCCTGAGGTTGTCACGGGCTTCGGCGTTGCGCTGCTGGTCGAGCAGCACGCCGGCATTGTCGGCATAGCTGCGGATCGCCGCCAGCGGCTGGTTGAGCTCGTGGCTGATGCTCGCCGACATGGTGCCCAGCGCCGACAGCTTGCCGGCCTGCAGCAACTCGTCCTGGGCGCGCACCAGTTCCTGCTGGGCCTGCTCGCGTTCCAGCACCTCGATCTTCAGCCGGCTGTTCAGCGCTTCGAGGTCGTGGGTGCGCTCCAGCACGCGTTGTTCGAGCTGCTGTCGCGCCTGGCTGTCCAGTGCCAGGCGTTCGATGAAGTGTCGGCGGCGCTGCATCAGCAGGCCGAGCCAGAGCAGCAGAGCAAGCAGGGTGGCAGCGCCGATGGCGACCACGGTGCGCACCGGTCGCTCGATCAGGTTGATCGGCGCAAGGATGCGCACCGTCCAACCGGTCTCCTTGAGTTCACGGCTCTGGATCAGCCAGGCATCGATGTCCAGGGTCAGGTGGCGCGGCTGCAGAGTTGGGTAGGGCTGGTCGGAGGCGATCTGCTCGCGTTCGTCAGCTTCCAGCGCGCGGGTGGCGCGAAACCGCCACTGCGGTTGCGAGGTCAGAATGACCACGCCGAAGTTGTCGGTCACCAGTAGTTGCTCCGGGGTATTGCCCCAGAGCGTCTCGGTGTGGTCGAGGTCGACCTTGACCACCAGCACGCCGAGGATGCCGCGCTCGTCGCGCACGGCGGCGCCGAAGTAGTAACCGCGCTTGCCGGAGGTGGTGCCGAGGCCGAAGAAACGCCCCAGGCGACCCTCCATGGCCTGACGAAAATAGGGGCGGAAGGCGAAGTTGCGGTCGACGAAGCTGTCTTCCTCGTCCCAGTTGGAAGCTGCAAGCGTATTGCCTTGCGTGTTCATCAGGTAGATCACGTCGGCGCCGGTCTGGTTGCGCAGGCGTTTGAGCAAGCGATTGGCATCGTCCCGCACGGCCGGTGCTTCGGCCTGCTGCAGGACTGCTCGCAAAGCTGGCAGGTCGCCGAGGATGCGCGGCAATACCTCGTAGCGGTTCAGCGTGCCGAGCAGGTTGGCGACATAGAGATCGAGGGTCTGACGGTTCTGCTCGGTCAGCTCGTTGCGGTAGTAGCGCTCGGCGAGCTGTTGCAGCGGCCAGAGCAGAGGCGCGAGCAGCAAGGCCAGCAGGGCGAGGTTGCGCCAGCGAGGGCGACGGGGAGGATGCAATGCAGTCATGCGTGGGCGCCTGGATGTCGGGCGCATTATGCACGCAGAGCGTACCGGCGTTCAGCGTCGCTTATCGAGCCGACCGGCTTGGACTGGAATGACAGGGCGGTCGAGGTGCTCAGCCGCTGCTTGCCCTAACGGCCGGCTGCAGCGGTTTGGGGCGCACTCGCTGCGTCGACGTGCCGGGATCGGGCAAGGCACTCGTGCAATGCCGTCTCCCAGTCCGGCAGGCGGATGCCCCATTCGTGTTGCAGGCGTGCACAGTTCAGGCGGGAGTTGAGCGGGCGCTGGGCGGCGGTCGGGTAATCCTTCGACAGGATCGGCGTGATCTCGGCGCGCAGACGGCCCTGCTGACGAAGCTGCTCGGCAATGCTGCAGGCGAAGCCGTGCCAGGAGGTCTCGCCACTGGCTGTGAGGTGATACAGGCCGCTGGGGCCTGCTTCGCCTGCACTTCGCTTGCGCACCATTTCTGCCGTGGTACGGGCGATGGTGGCGGCCCAGGTCGGTGCACCGATCTCGTCGCTGACCACCGACAGCGCATCGCGCTCCTGCAGCAGGCGCTGCATGGTCAGCAGAAAGTTCTTGCCGTGCTGCGAATAGACCCAACTGGTACGCAGGATCAGGTACTCGCAACCGGCGGCCTGAATCGCCTGTTCGCCGGCCAGCTTGCTGGCGCCGTAGACGCTGAGCGGCTGTGGCACGTCCGCCTCGCTGTAGGGCTCGGCCTTGCGGCCGTCGAACACGTAGTCGGTGGAATAGTGGATCAGCGGCACGCCAAGACGTGCAGCCTCTTCGGCGAGTACCTGCGGCCCGCGCGCATTGACCGCGAAGGCCAGCTCACGGTGGCTTTCCGCCGGGTCGACGGCGGTGTAGGCCGCCGCATTGATGATCAGGTCCGGCCGCAACAGGCGCACCTGCTCGCGAATCTGCTCCGGATCAGCCAGATCCAGTGCGTTGTGCCCAAGCGCCAGCAGCTTGCCGGCGCCCGCCAGCTCCAACTGCAGCTCGCGGGCGAGCTGGCCCGTGCTGCCGGTGATCAGGATTTTCATGGAAACAGCTCCGCATCGCTGAGGCGCTTGCCAGCCTGGTCCTTCGCGGACAGTTGTGGTGCTTCGTCGAACGGCCATTCGATGCCGAGCTCCGGATCGTTCCACAGCAGGCTGCGCTCGTGCTCCGGCGCGTAGTAGTCGGTGGTCTTGTAGAGAAATTCGGCAGTTTCGCTGAGCACCACGAAACCGTGCGCGAAACCTTCGGGAATCCACAGTTGGCGCTGGTTCTGCGCACTCAGGTGAGTGCCGCACCAGCGGCCGAAGCTCGGTGAACTCCTGCGCAGGTCGACGGCGACATCGAACACCTCGCCGGCCACTACCCGCACCAGTTTTCCCTGCGGCTGCTGGATCTGGTAATGCAGACCGCGCAGCACGCCGCGCTGGGACTTGGAGTGATTGTCCTGGACGAACTGTCGCTTGAGCCCCGTGGCCGCTTCGAAAGCGGCCGCGTTGAAGCTCTCGTAGAAGAAACCGCGTTCGTCGCCGAAGACCTTGGGCTCGATGATCAGTACGTCGGGAATGCAGGTTTCGATCACTTTCATGCGTCTTCACCCGCCAGCTTGAACAGGTACTGGCCGTAGCCGGTCTTGCCCAGGGCATCGGCGCGGCGCAGCAGCTGCTCGCGATCGATCCACTTGTTCTGGTAGGCGATTTCCTCCAGGCAGGCAACCTTCAGGCCCTGGCGGTGCTCGATGGTCTGCACGTACTGCGAGGCTTCCAGCAGGCTGTCGTGGGTGCCGGTGTCGAGCCAGGCGAAGCCGCGGCCGAAGCGTTCGACGTTGAGGTCGCCGCGCTCGAGGTAGGCCATATTGACGTCGGTGATCTCCAGCTCGCCGCGTGGCGAGGGCTTGATCGACTTGGCGATCTCGATCACGTCGTTGTCGTAGAAGTACAGGCCGGTCACCGCGTAGCTGGACTTGGGCTTCTTCGGCTTTTCCTCGATGGACAGCGCCTTGCCGCTCTCGTCGAAGTCGATCACGCCGAAGCGCTCCGGGTCCTTGACCCAGTAACCGAACACGGTGGCGCCGCTTGGCTGGGCCGCGGCGCGTTGCAGTTTCTCGGTGAAGTGCTGGCCGTGGAAGATGTTGTCGCCGAGGATCAGGCACACCGAATCGTCGCCGATGAACTCTTCGCCGATCAGGAAGGCCTGCGCCAGGCCGTCCGGCGAGGGCTGCTCGGCGTAGCTGAAGTTGACCCCGAACTGGCTGCCGTCACCCAGCAGGTTCTTGTACTGCGGCAGATCCTGTGGCGTGGAAATGACCAGGATGTCGCGGATGCCGGCGAGCATCAGCACCGAAATCGGGTAGTAGGCCATCGGCTTGTCGTAGATCGGCAGCAGCTGCTTGGATACGCCAAGGGTGATGGGGTGCAGACGGGTGCCGGAGCCTCCGGCGAGGATGATTCCTTTCATGCGTTCTCCAGGGCGCCAAGGCGCTCGCGTTGATAGCTGCCGTCCTGAACGCGACGGCACCATTCGAGGTTGTCCAGGTACCACTGCACGGTCTTGCGCAGGCCGGTCTGGAAGGTTTCCTGCGGCACCCAGCCGAGCTCGCGCTCGATCTTGCTGGCGTCGATGGCGTAGCGCAGGTCGTGGCCCGGACGATCCTTGACGAAGGTGATCAGGTCTTCATAACGGGCGAGCCCGGCAGGCTTGCTCGGCGCCAGCTCTTCCAGCAGCGCGCAGATACCGCGCACCACCTCGATGTTCTTCTGCTCGTTGTGACCGCCGATGTTGTAGGTCTCGCCGACCTCGCCTTCGCTCACCACCTTCAGCAGCGCGCGGGCGTGGTCCTCGACGAACAACCAGTCGCGGATCTGCGAGCCGTCGCCGTAGACCGGCAGCGGCTTGCCATCGAGGGCGTTGAGGATCACCAGCGGGATCAGCTTTTCGGGGAAGTGGAACGGCCCGTAGTTGTTCGAGCAGTTGGTCACCAGCACCGGCAGCCCGTAGGTGCGTTGCCAGGCGCGCACCAGGTGGTCGGACGAAGCCTTGCTGGCCGAATAGGGCGAGCTGGGCGCGTAGGGTGTGGTTTCGGTGAACAGGTCGTCGACGCCGTGCAGGTCGCCATACACCTCGTCGGTGGAGATGTGGTGGAAGCGGAAGGCCTCGCGGCGCTCGGCCGGCAGGCTCTGCCAGTAGGCGCGGGTGGCCTCCAGCAGCTGATAGGTGCCGACGATGTTGGTCTGGATGAATTCGGCCGGGCCGTCGATGGAGCGGTCGACGTGGGATTCGGCGGCCAGATGCATGATGGCGTCTGGCTGGAAGTCCAGCAGCGCCTCGCTGACCCGCTCACGATCGGCGATGTCGGCCTGAAGGAACTGATAGCGCGGGTTGCCTTCCACGCTGGCCAGCGACTCGAGGTTGCCGGCATAGGTCAGTTTGTCCAGGTTGAGCACGCTGTGCTCGGTATCGAGGATGAGGTGACGGATCAGTGCGGAGCCGATGAATCCGGCACCGCCAGTAACGAGAATGCGCATAGTGATGGGGCTTCCTTGGCGCGCTGTCGAGCATCAGGCTCTTAGCATGTCGGCACGATAGACCGGCCACTGATACAAAAATTCCCGAGCGCTTCGGAGCGTCGGGTAACCGTGTGGTTACCAACATAAACACAGAGTGCTGGCGTGATGCCATAAAGCTCTGGGCTAGAGCGGTTGCCCCGGTGATGCGGGTGCTTTGAGGAGCGCCGCTAGCGCAACGACACCCGCAGTCGCGACAGCGCTCCGATGAAGAACACCGTGCCGATCAAGCCCAGGGCGAGCAGCTGCGGCCAGACGATGGACGGGCCGGCGCTGCGGAACAGGATCGCCTGCGCCAGCTCGACGAAATGCGTGGTGGGTGCCACCAGCATGATGTTCTGCACCAGCCCGGGCATGCTCTCGCGCGGCGTCACGCCACCGGAGAGGATCTGCAGCGGGATCAGCGTGAGAATCACCAAGAGGCCCAGCTGCGGCATGGAGCGCGCCACCGTGCCGAAGAAGATGCCCATCGAGGTGGCGGCGAACAGGTGCAGCGCCGCGCCCCCGGCGAACAGCCACAGCGAGCCCTGGATCGGGATGTCCAGCCAGCCCTCGACGACGAAGCGCAGGGCAAACGCCGCTGCCGCCAGCACCACCAGGCCCATGGCCCAGACCTTGCCGACCATGATCTCGAACGGCGTCACTGGCATCACCAGCAGGTGCTCGATGGTGCCGTGCTCGCGCTCGCGGATCAGCGCCGCGCCGGTGAGGATGATCGCCAGCATGGTGATCTGGTTGATCACCTCGTTCACCGCGCCGAACCAGGCCCGGCTGAGGTTGGGGTTGAACGCGGTGCGCACCACCGCTTCGACGGGCAGGGCGTCTTCACTGCGGTAGCGACGGACGAACTCGGCGGTTTCGCTGGCGATGATCTGCTGAATGTGCCCGGCGCCGGTGAACGCCTGGCTGACCTGGGTGGCATCGACGTTGAGCTGGATGGTCGGCTGGCGGCCGGCGAGCAGGTCCTCCTGGAAGCGCGGCGGGATGTTCAGGGTGAAGGTATAGAGGCCGTCGTCCATGCCGCTGTCCATTTCCTGCAGGGTGATGGCTTTCGGCTCGATGAAGTAGGGTAGCTGGAAGGCATTGATGATACGCAGCGAGGCCTGCGAGCGGTCCTCGTCGACCACCGCGATGCTCGCCCGGTGCGGCGCCTCGGGAACTGCCGTGGCGCCTTCGTAGATGGCCAGGGTGAACGAATAGATGATCAGCACCAGCATCGCCGGGTCGCGGTAGAGGCTGCGCAGTTCCTTGAGGCCGAGTTGGAAGATGTTGCCGAGTTTGCGTCGCAGGCCGCCCATGTCATTTCTCCTGCTTGCGCAGGCCGGCGACGCTGAGCAGGGTCAGCAGCGGAATGGCCAGCAGCATGGGAATGAAATAGGGATACAGCTCGGCCAGGCCGAGCGATTTGGAGAACACCCCGCGGCTGATGATGAGGAAATGGCTGGTCGGGTAGAGCTTGCCGAGGAAGGCGCCGACGCCCTCCATCGCCGAAACCGGATGGATCAGCCCGGAGAACTGGATCGCCGGCAGCAGCGTGACGATGGTGGTGCCGAAGATCGCCGCGATCTGGCTGTTCAGGATCGACGACATCAGCAGGCCCAGACCGGTGGCGCAGGCGACGTAGAGCAGCGCGCCAAGGCAGAGGGTGAGAATGCTGCCCTTGATCGGGATGCCGAAGACGAATACCGCCAGCAGTGCCAGGGTGGCGAAGTTGAACATACCCAGGGCGATGTAGGGCAGCTGTTTGCCGAGCAGGAATTCCAGGCGAGTGGTCGGCGTGACATAGAAGTTGGTGATCGAGCCCAGTTCCTTCTCGCGCACCACGCCAAGGGCGGTGAGCATCGCCGGGATCATCATCAAGAGCAGCGGAATCATCGCCGGCGCCATGGCCGGCAGGCTCTGCACGTCGGGGTTGTAGCGGTAGCGGATGGCGACGTCGGCCGGTGACACCTGCCCATCGACACCGGCCTCGCGGGCCAGTTGCTGCAGGTAGCTCAGGTGAATGCCCTGCACATAGCCCTTGACGGTGTCGGCACGCATCGGCATGGCGCCATCGATCCAGAACGCTACTTGCGGGACCGCACCGCGCTTGAGGTCGCGGCCGAAGTTCGGCGGGATTTCCACCGCCAGGCTGATGTCGTTGCTGCGCAGGCGCTGGTCCAGCTCGGCATGGCTGGCCAGCGGCGCCTTCTCGATGAAGTAGCGCGAGCCGGCCATGTTCAGCAGGTAATGCTGGCTGGTGGTGGTCTGGTCGCGGTCGAGCACGGCATAGGTCAGGTTCTCCACGTCGAAACTGACCCCGTAGCCCATGATGAACATCAGCAGCACGCTGCCGAGCATGGCCAGCGTCGCGCGGATCGGATCGCGGCGCAGCTCCATGGCCTCGCGGCGGGTGTAGCTGAGCAGGCGGCGCAGGCTGAAACGGGCCTGGCGTGCGTTATTGCCTGTGGTCTGGGTGGGACGGCTCGTTGCGGCGAGCGGCGCTGCTGGCTGTTCGGCAGCACATGCGGCGGCGGCTTCTTCCAGGTAGGCGATAAAGGTCGCTTCCAGCGTCGGCAGCCCGCGCTTGGCCATCAGCGCCTGCGGCGTGTCGCTGTCGAGCACCCGCCCGGCGTGCATCAGCGAGATGCGGTCGCAGCGCAGTGCCTCGTTCATGAAGTGGGTGGAGATGAAGATGGTCACGCCGTCTTCGCGCGACAGCTGCACCAGGAGCTCCCAGAAACCGTCGCGCGCCACCGGATCGACCCCCGAGGTGGGTTCGTCGAGGATCAGGATTTCCGGGTTGTGGATCACCGCCACCGCCAGCGACAGGCGCTGGCGCACGCCCAGCGGCAGGCTGCTGGGCAGGCTTTCGGCGTCGCCGCTGAGGCCGAAGCGTTCGAGCATCTCCTGGATGCGCGCCTCGCGCCGCTCTGCCGGCAGGTGGAACAGCCGCGCGTGCAGGTCGAGGTTCTGCCGCACGCTCAGTTCGCTGTACAGCGAGAAGGCCTGGGACATGTAGCCGACGCGCTGGCGGGTCTGCATGTCGTGCGGGTCCACCGGTTTGCCGAACAGCAGCGCCTCGCCCTCGCTGGCGGGCAGCAGGCCGGTGAGCATCTTCATGGTGGTGGTCTTGCCGCAGCCGTTGGAGCCGAGGAAACCGAAGATCTCACCGCGAGCGATGCGGAAATTGACCCGGTCCACCGCGACGAAATCGCCGAAGCGCATGGTCAGGCCGTGAGCCTCGATGGCGATGCTGTCGCTCGGCGGCTGCGGCGGGATGATCAGCTCGCGGTGCTGGCTGCGCTTGGCATCCGGCAGCAGGCGGATGAAGGCCTGCTCCAGGGTATCGCTGGCGGTGCGCGCCAGGAGCTCGGCCGGTGTGCCGGTGGCCAGCACCTGACCGGCGTCCATCGCCACCAGATGGTCGAAGCGCTGCGCCTCGTCCATGTAGGCGGTGGCCACCAGCACGCTCATCTGCGGGCGCTCGCCACGGATGCGCTCGATCAGCTCCCAGAACTGCGCGCGTGACAGCGGGTCGACGCCGGTGGTGGGTTCGTCGAGGATCAGCAGGTCGGGATCATGGATCAGCGCGCAGCAGAGGCCGAGCTTCTGTTTCATGCCGCCGGAGAGCTTGCCCGCCGGACGCTCGACGAAGGGCGCCAGGCCCGTGCTGCGAGTCAGCTCGGCGATGCGCCCGCGGCGTTCTTCGGCGGCCTGGCCGAACAGCCGGCCGAAGAACTCGAGGTTCTCGAACACCGTCAGTGTCGGATAGAGATTCTTGCCCAGCCCCTGGGGCATGTAGGCGATGCGCGGGCAGACCGCACGGCGGTGGCCGGCATCGCTCATGTCGCCATCGAGCACCTGCACGCGGCCCTGCTGCAGCTTGCGTGCGCCGGCGATCAGCGCCAGCAGGCTGGACTTGCCGACCCCGTCCGGGCCGATCAGGCCGACCATGCAGCGCGCCGGCAGGCTCAGGCTGAGGTCATCCAGCGCGCGGGTCTTGCCGTATTGCAGGCTGACGCCGCTGATCTCGGCGACCGGGGCAGGGGACTGGTTCATTGGCCGACATTGATCTGCAGGTGCGCCGGCCATTCGGCGTCGGCGTCCAGCTTCAGGTAGGCGACGCCCGGCAGGCCGGTCTTGACCTGTTCCATGTGCTGTTTCAGCAGCTCGGGATCGATCCGCGCCTTGACCCGGAACATCAGCTTCTCGCGCTCGCTTTCGGTTTCCACCGTCTTCGGCGTGAACTGCGCGACGCTGGCGACGTAGGTGATCTTCGCCGGGATCACGTACTGCGGCGCGGCATCGATGATCAGCCGCGCCTCGGAACCCATGGCGACACGGCCTGCCTGGCGCTCGGGCAGGAAGAAGGTCATGTAGACGTCGGCCAGGTCGACCAGATTGAGCAGCTTGCCGCCGGCGCCAAGCACCTCGCCCGGCTGCGCCACGCGGTACTGCACGCGGGCCACGCGGTCGGTCTTCAGCTCGCTGTCGCTGATGTCCGCCTGCAGCCGCACCACGCTGGCCTGGGCAGCCTCCAGCGCCGATTGCGCCTCGATGACCTGCGACCTGGCTGCAGCGATACCGGCATCGGCGGACAACACCTGGGCGCGCGAGGCGGCCAGCGCGGCCTGAGCGCTCTGCATGGCGGCGAGATCATCATCCAGCTGCTGGCGCGGCATGGCGTTGCGGTCGACCAGCGTCTTGGTGCGCTGGTGGCGCTTCTGCGCGGCGGTCAATTCGGCACGGCGCTGCAGCACCACGGCCTCGGCGGTGGCTTTTTCGCTCTCGCGCTGGGTAACCAGCGCCTGGGCGGTGAGGATGGCGTTCTCCGCCTGGCGCACCTGGGCGCGGGCCTGGTTGAGCTGGGCGTCGAGCACTTCGGTGTCCATGCGAGCGATGACCTGGCCCGGCTGGACGAAGTCGCCCTCGTCGACGCTGATCTCGCGGATACGCCCACCGAGCTTGGTCGCCACGTCTATCTCGGTGGCTTCGATGCGCCCGTTGCCGCTGGCGAAGCCATCGCCCAGACCATCCGTACGCAACTCCGACCAGGCCAGCAGGACGATGACCACGAGCGCGACGAGTGCGAACAGCACCCGGCGAAGGTTTTTCTGGGCTGGCGCTTTCATGAGCATTCCTTACGTGAAGCGATAGTTCGCATGCTAAGCGATGGCCGGGTGGGTTGCGCTTAGCCTGAATCAATAAAACCGCTGTTTAGCGCGTTTATATGACCGTTTCGCCGGATTTCACCGCGCAAACTGGCTTTTTGCCACCTCGATCGTCCAGCGTTGCAACTGGCGGCTCAACTCGTCGCTGGCCGCGCCGAAGGCCGCCACCACGCTTTCCAGCTGCGGGCTCGCGCTGGGCCGACGAATCTCGAAGCGGCGGCTGGCGAGGATGCGCTGGCCCGGGGCCGTGGCCAGCTGAGCATCCAGCCGGACCAGCACCTGCGGCCGGCCATCGATGTATTCGCTCTGGAACGCGCGCAGTTCGCTGAACAGCTCCAGCTCGGCGAACAGGTTGCTGTCCTCGTTGCTCACCGCCACCGGTCCGCTCTGGCGGAACTGCTCGATCAGCCGGTCGCGCAGCAGGGTCGGCGCGGCGTCGCTCCAACGTGCGCCCTGGTAGCTGCTGATCTGGTTGCCGTCCGGCACCACGGCAATGCGCGAGCCGGCCAGGATGCGGCTGGCATGCGGGGTGTGGATGCGCAGTGCCTGCTGCAGCCGCTCGCCTGGCTGGCTGGCCGGCGCCTCGGCGGCAGGCAGCAGGTACACGCGGATCGACTCGGCCTCGGGCAGCAGGGTGCAGGCCGCGAGTGTGCCAAGCAGGCTCGCGAGGGCAAGGGGGCGGATCAGCGCAAGGCGACTCATGGGGTGAACTCCTGGATCTTCTCGCGGCCGAGCAAAAAGCCGCTGGGATTGTCTTCGAGGCGCTGGGTGACACGCCGCAGGGCGCCGAGGGTGCCGCGCAGTTCGTTGACCGCCGGCCCCAGCTCGCTGAAGCCCTGCAGGCCATTGTTCAATGCACCCTGATTGCTCGATAGCAGGTCGTCCAGGCGCGACGTGGCGCGCTCCAGCGCGGCCATGGACTCGCCGGCGCTGCTCAGCAGCTGGCGTCCTTCGTCATCGATCAGGCCGTTGGCGTTCTGCGTCAGGCGGGTGATCTCCGCCAGCGCGGTGTTGGTCTGTTGGCCCAGCTGGGCGAGCTGGGTCAGCGCTTCGCTGAGATCGCCACGCTGTTCGGCCAGCACGCTGGTGGCCTGTTCGAGATTGGCCAGGGTGCGGCCGATGCGCTCGGCGTTGTCCTCGGAGAGCATCAGGTTGGCGCTGCGCAGCAGGTTGTTGATGTTGGTCATCAGGTCCTCGCCGTTCTCCAAGAGCGCGCTCAGTGGCGAGGGGTCGGCGATGATCAGCGGCGGCTCGCCGCGCTTGCCCTCCAGCGGCGGGCTCTGCGGTGTGCCGCTGTGCAGCTGGATGATCATGCTGCCGGTGATGTTGGCCAGCGCCAGGCGTGCGCGGGTGTCCTGCTTGATCGGCGTGCCGGCATACACGCGGATGCGCGCGCGCACCTTGCGCGGATCGTCCGGCTCCAGCCACAGCGCTTCGACGTCGCCAACCTTGATGCCGCTGTACTCCACCGAACTGCCGTTGGACAGCCCGCTGACCGCGCGATTGAAGCTGATCTCGTAATAGTTGTATTCGCGATCCATGCTCGACTTGCCCAGCCAGAGGGCGAACAGCAGGGCGCCGCCGACCGCGAGGACGGTGAACAGGCCGATCAGTACGTGATGGGCGCGGGTTTCCATGTCAGTTCTCCAGCAGGTCGGCGGCTTGCTGCGCCGCCCGGCCGCGCGGGCCGTGGAAGTAGTCGCGGATCCAGGCGTCGTCGGTGGCTTCCACCACCTCCAGGCGATCGGCCACCAGCACGCGCTTGCGCGACAGCACGGCGACCCGGTCGCAGATGGTGTAGAGCGTATCCAGATCGTGGGTCACCAGAAACACGCTGAGGCCCAACGCGTCGCGCAGGGTCAGGATCAGCTGGTCGAAGGCCGCCGCGCCGATGGGGTCGAGGCCGGCGGTGGGCTCGTCGAGAAACAGCACTTCCGGGTCCAGCGCCAGCGCGCGGGCCAGCGCGGCGCGCTTGATCATGCCGCCGGACAGCTCGTCGGGGTACTTGCAGGCGGCGTCGGCCGGCAGGCCGGCCAGCGCCAGTTTCAGCCGCGCCAGGTGCTCGGCGTCGCGGCGCTCGAGCCCGGCGTGCTCGATCAGCGGCAGGGCGACGTTCTCCTGCAGATTCAGTGAGGTGAACAGCGCACCGCGCTGGAACAGTACACCGAAGCGCCGTTCCACCTGGGAGCGGCGTTCGGCCGACAGCTCCAGCAGGTTTTCGCCGAACACGCTGACGCTGCCGGCGTTGGGCCGGCGCAGGCCGACGATGCTGCGCAGCAGCACCGACTTGCCGGTGCCCGAACCGCCGACCACGCCGAGAATCTCGCCGCGACGGATGTCGAGGTCGAGGTTGTCGTGCACGGTCTGGCTGCCGAAGCGGTTGACCAGCCCGCGTACCTGGATCAGCGCGTCGTCGCTCACCAGCCCATCTCCATGAAGAACAGCGCGGCGATGGCATCCAGCAGGATCACCATGAAGATCGCCTGGACCACGCTGGAGGTGGTGTGCTCGCCCACCGACTGCGCGCTACCGCTGACCTTGAAGCCTTCCAGACAGCCGATCACCGCGATGATGAAGGCGAACACCGGGGCTTTGCCCAGCCCGACCAGAAAATGGCTGACGGCGATGTCGCGCGCCATGATGTTGAAGAACATGGTCGGCGAGATGTCCAGCGCCAGCACGCACACCACCAGCCCGCCGGCGATGCCGCTGAGCATGCCGACGAAGGTCAGGATCGGCAGCGTGATCAGCATCGCCAGCACCCGTGGCAGCACCAGCAGCTCGACCGGGCTCAGGCCGAGGGTGCGAATGGCGTCGATCTCCTCGTTGGATTTCATCGAACCGATCTGCGCGGCGAAGGCGCTGGCGCTGCGTCCGGCGAGCAGGATCGCCGCCAGCAGCACGCCGAATTCGCGCAGGAAGGAAAAGCCCACCAGGTTGACGGTGTAGATGGTCGCGCCGAAGTCGGCGAGCACGGTGGCGCCGAGAAAGGCCACCACCGCGCCGACCAGAAAGGTCAGCAGCGCGACGATCGGCACCGCGTCCAGCCCGGTCTGTTCGATATGCACGGCCAGCGAGGTGAGCCGCCAGCGTCGCGGCCGTGGCAAGGTCAGCAGCAGCGTCTGCAGGGTCAGGCCGATGAAGCCGAGTAGTGCGCGCTGTTGCTTCCACAGCGCGGCGACGGCGCCGCCGATATGCGCCAGCACATCGCCGAATTCATAACCGCGCGGCGGCTCGGCGGCATCCGGTTGATTCAGGGCGGTGGCGACGGTGCGCAGCAGCGCCAGGCGTTCGGCCGGCAAGCGCGGTGCCCAGGCTTCGATGGCGGCGATCCGCGCGTGTCCCAGCAGCTCCACCAGCAGGCCGGCGCCTGCCGTATCCAGTGCACCCAGTTCGCTCAGTTCGATCTGGCTGCGCTCGTCGATCCGCGCCCTGAGCCGCTTCACCTCATGTTGCAGTGCCGCGTAATGGGCGAGGGTCCAGTCACCGACTATGCGCGCCCGCAACGGTGAAGCGCCCGGTTCGATTGTCACCGAACCGGGAGACGAGGACGTGGTGGCGCTCATCTTCTGCAAACGGGTGCCTATGTCGGGCGATGGAGTCCTGATTGATGCTAGCAGGGCACTGCCCGGCAAAACAGGACCGGGTAGCCCAACGTCGGCAATCGGCGGTGGGCGTCGGTTGCTGATCCATGGGCCTCGACGGTCGCGTCAAAGTGCGCCGTTACGCTCGAGCCGATAACTGCTGATCGCCTCGTACACCGCCTTGCGCAACCGATTGATGCCACCGATGGGGCGATGCTCCGGCAGTGCGTGCCAGGGGTTGAAGCTGAGGTTGTCGCAGGCCAGGTTCTGCTCGGGGCTGTCGAAGTCCTGCGGCGGCAGGCGGATGTCGGCGACCGTCTCGAACGGGGAAACGGCCTCGCTCCATTCGATGCTGGTGTCCTCGATGGGCATGTAGTGCTCGGCGTTCTGCCGCTGCACCTGCAGGGCGAAGCAGGCGGGTGCGCGGTCGAGGGACAGTTGCTGGTAGAGCGCGCTGCGCAGGAAGTTCGGCAGGTCGTGGTTCTGTTCGGGCAGCTGGTAGGTCGGGCAGTCTTCCGGCGCCGGGATGACCCGGTACTTGATGTTGTGCGGGCCGAACTTGTACGGCGCCACGGAACTGTAAGTGGTGGCCACCGGGCTCTCGGGCGCGGGCGCCAGGGTCTGCAGCGCGATGAATAGATGGCGCAGCTCCCAGCTGCGCGGATCGATGCTCGGGAAGAACGCCAGCGCCTTCTTGCCCTGCGCCTGGGCGGCGAAGTTGCTGCGGTACTCGGCGACATCGCGGACGAAGAACACCGGATGGTTGAACATCACGAAGTCCTGCTCGCCGGCGTGGCGCGGGTCACGCGTGAGCTTTTCCCCCGGCACGTCGAGCAGCTTGATCGCCATGCCGCGGGCGTCTCGGATGCGGTCGAATTGTGGGTAGGCGTTGCCGTTGGACAGCCGTACCCAGGCCTGCCAGGTCTTGCCCGGCTCGTTGAAAACGCCCTGGCGCAGTGCCGGTTCCAGGTCGGCGCGCACGCTGACTTCGGCGCGTACGCAGCCGTGGGCCTTGGCATGGGCGTCGCGCAGCACGCGGGTGTTCTCGCTGTGCTGTTCGACCACGGCGATGGCGTCGGCGATGATCGCCTGGGTGTCGGCCGCTTCGCTCGGCGCGATGACCTCTTCGCTGGAGACGGGGCCGCGATGGGTCAGGTGAAAATGCACGGCGGCAATCGCCCAGCCGGCCAGGCCGATGACAGTGATGGCCAGCAGCAGCCGGCCCAACAGGCGACCGATCCAGAGCCAGAGTCTTGTGAGCATGTGGCAGATCCTTGTACGGGGACGGGTCAGGGGCAGCTTGGGCCGGGGTTGTGGGCGCGCGCCGGCAATTCCTCGAGGCGCGGCTCGAAGCGGGGGTCGCCGAGCACCTTGAGGTACTCGACCAGCGCCCAGCGCTCATGCGGCGCCAATGCCCGGCCGATCACGCCATTGCCGCGGCAGCCGGCGCGGAATTCATGGCCGCGGTTGCCGTTGCCGGTGATCGCGGTATCCAGCAGAAAGCCGCCGTCGAAGCGCTCGGTGCGAATACCCACATGCCGCGGATCGTATTCGCGGCTGCCGACCCAGAACTGCTTCTGCCGTTCGGCCACCGGCGACAGCAGCTGGAACAGCGTCGGCACCGAGCCGTTATGCAGGAACGGTGGCGTCGCCCAGATGCCGTCCAGCGGGCGTGCCTTGTAGCCGCGCAGTTCCTGCACGCCGATCGGCAGACCGAAGCCGTCGAATTCCGCGCGCTCGGCCTCGCCGATGCCGGCGTCACGGTAGGCGCGCGCTTCGACATAGGCGGTGATATAGGCCAGCCCCTTGGCGCTGGACAGGCTGGCGAGATCGAGCGGGCCGGATGGCGCGCCATACAGCTGTACATCCAGACGATCCAGCTCGTCCTGGGTCCAGCCCAGGCGGGTCAGGTCGAAGCGATGGTCGGCGATATTGTCGGCCGTGGTCGGATCGGTACCGACGAAGGAGGTGGGGATCACCTTCATGCGCCACTCGGGGTCGCGCTCGGCAGCGAAGCGCTTGTCGACCGGCTTGGGCCTGGCGTCGTGACAATGCGCGCAGTTCTCCCGATACAGTGCGCGACCGAGGCTGGCCTGCTGGAGATCGATCGCGCCCAGCACTTCTTCTGGCCAACGTGGCGGGGTCAGCTGCATGAGGGTGGTTTCCAGCCTGTGCAGGTCGCGTACACGAACGCCCGATGCGTAGCGCTCGTTCTCGGCGACGGGCTGGCCGTTCTCGTGCAGCAGCTGCAGCGTGGCGCCGACACCCAGCGCTTCGCCGATATTGCGCGCCATCGGCTGCATGGCCGAGCCGTTCCATTGCACCCAGTCGAACTTCCAGATATCCCACAGATGCGGGTAGCTCACCGGCGCGTTGGCCACGCGGTAGTTCGCCGGATCGATGGCATCGCCGAACACGCTGTTGGCGATGCGGCCGAATGCATCGGTGCGGCCGAAGCCTTCTTCGGTGGGGTAGAGCCCACGGTGCCAATCGTTGTAGGCGGTGCCGAGCAGGCGGTCGAGCACCTGCTTGAAGTCGTGGCGCAGCTGCTCGCGATCCTGCTCGTAGCGTTCGCCCAGCACCTGCTCGGCGAAGCGACGGAACTTGAGCGGGTTGTAATAGGTGAAGGCCATGCTCATGCCGAGCGCCTGGCCAAAGGCGCCACCACGCAGGGTCGGTACGGTGGAGGCCAGCGAATGCATCGCCGCGCCACCGTCGATACGAATGGCCTGACCCTGATAGCGCAGCTCGCCGGTGTGGCAGGCCGCGCAGGTGACATCCAGGTACGCGCGGCCGCTCTCATCATCCTCGTGACGGGCAAAACCGACCGGCAGGTTGCCAGGATTGGCCGCGGTGGCCTGCTGCGCGGGATCGACCAGAAAGCCGAAGCGGGCGAGGTAGTCCGGCGTGGCGAACTTGTCCCGGCTGAAGGGCAGCTCCAGCGCGCGGAACCAGTCGTACTCCAGCCCCTTAACCTGGGTGCCTTGCGGCGTGTAGTAGTAGGTCTGCCGCTGCGCGGCGTCCCACTGCTCCAGATAATTCAGTGCCTCGGGCGCCTTGTACTCGGGCAGGTTCGGGTAGGCCACAAAATACAGCCCAACCCCCGCGGCCAGCACAGCCAACAACAAGACAGCCCCCAGGGCTCGGCGCAGCAATCGCATCGGTACATCCTTGTAGCATCATGGCGAGTGCGCGTTTATGGCAGAGTTGTGGGGTGATGGCAATAAGATGTCGCCGCTTTTGCGGTGACAGATAAGGGTGAATGCGTGCTCGGACAGTTATTCAATGTCAAGCAAACTTCCCTTCACGGAGGCTGAAATGCATGAGATATAAGTTAAGTAGTTAGAATTTTTCTTAACTAATATGCCGTGCTCGGGTATTTGGACATCAGCCACTCTGTTAATTCTGGATGTAACCGTATACGAATAGGCGCCATTGGTGAACGTGACAGAGTTACTCAGTTCGCTGCCGGTCGCGTTACCTATTGATATGTCAACCTCATCAACTAATCTGTTTAATTCAAGCTCGGGTGTGCGGCCCGGATGCCCAAATTTATAGCTGATCGTATTGTTCTGTTTATATAGCTCTAGGGTTCTATCGGATTCCGATTTGCAGTAAAAAAATGGTGGTAGACGTTCCACTGCTGCTGTAACTGGAGCAGTAAGTGCCACGATCATAGCATAGATGCTGGCGTGTATAATTCTAAGCATCATATTGGACGGGGTGCCTCAGGCGGTGAGAAAGTTTAGTTTTTATTAATAGCTTGCAATAGCTCTGTAGCTGTCAGGCGCTTCAATGAATGTGCGACAGGGTCCGTTTCCACATCCAGTGCTGATGCTGTAACACCATCGACGTCATAAACCAAATAAGCGTTACCGGTCACTACATAAATTTTCCCGGCTGCTGACGCTATGGTTTTCGGAGTAGTAGAAATTAGATCTTCGATCGAGTCGTAGCGAAGCGCAACAAGCACATTGCCTAGCTTGCCGAGGGGTGTCACAGCGGCTTCAGCAGGCTCGGCCATAACAGATTTTAGGGACGCTCTATTAGACTCATCAATCCAGGCGTCTGTGTAACGGAAAGCTATCCTGGTAATTGCTCGATAGTACCTTGTTAAGGTTGCAAAAAGCTTTTCGAATGGAGGCACCATTCTGCCCGTTGCGAATATTGCTGTATATGCAGTCGATAAGAGGGATATTATCTTTGAATTTTAGGGTATAAAAGACTTCGAAATGTGTATTCGATCCAGAGTTTTCATAGCTCAATGCGGGCCCGCCATTGAACCGCACCAACGTTCTGGCTGGCTGCCCTGCGTAGCCAACAATGTCGGTGATAATTGTCGTTTCCGTTCCCTGCTTGATCGTCAGAGTGCCCGCGTCCATGTCTGCTGTATAGATTTCCGCCACCCCGTCATCGTTGGATGAAATGGTGTAAGCGCTTGCGTGTGCGCTAGTGGTCAGCGTTAGTGAGATAAGCAGAGCTAAAAACCGTACGTGTTTCATGGAGCGAAGATTTCCTTGCCGAGGACGTTTTCCTAAGGATGGATTAATACTTTCTTGCATAGCCGGCTATAAGTTTCTGCTGATCAGATCCGTTGATTATTCTACGAGTCCTTACATAATCTACCCCAGCAGAACTAATATAGCCGTTTAGTTTTTTGCCGGTAAAAATCCCTTCTTTCATACCCCAAATCATAATTGGCACAGAGTGTTTAGGCTCGGCTGTTTTATCCGGGCGGTTGCAGGAGCTGAGTGCAACACGGTTATTGAATTGAAACCGGAGCATCATGCCGCATTGCCATGGCATTTTGCATGACCTCTCCCATCACCTCGATGGGGCATTTGAAGTCGAAGCGCTTGCGCGGTCGCATGTTCAGTTGCAGCGCAATGGCGTCCAGCTCCTCCTGGCTATGTACCGACAGGTCTGTGCCCTTGGGCAAGTACTGGCGAATCAGGCCGTTGATGTTTTCGTTGCTGCCGCGCTGCCAGGGGCTGTGCGGGTCGCAGAAGTAGATCGCCACGCCGGTTCTTTGGGTGATCTCGGCGTGTCGCGCCATCTCCCGGCCCTGGTCGTAAGTCATGCTCTTGCGCATCTCCAGCGGCATGCTATTGAGCGCGGCGCTGAAGCCTTCCAGCGCCGAAGTCGCCGTCGCGTCGTTCATCTTCACCAACATCAGGTAGCCACTGGTGCGTTCCACCAGCGTACCGACGGACGAGGCGTTGGCCTTACCCTTGATGAGGTCGCCTTCCCAATGCCCCGGCATCAGCCTGTCTTCAATCTCCGGCGGGCGCACATGAATACTGACCATCTCGGGGATCTGGCCGCGCCGATCCACGCCACCAGAGCGCGGCCGGCGCGTCGTCTTGCCTTGGCGCAGACAGATGATCAGCTCCTTACGCAGCTCACCCACTGGCAGGGCATAGATCGCGTTGTAGATCGTCTCGCGACAGACGTAGGCATCTCGCAGGTTGGGTATGTTCATGCTGCGCAGCTTGCCGGCAATCTGCTCGGGAGACAAACGCTCACGCAGCATATGGGTCACCAGTTCGAAGCGCTCGCTACCCGGCAACAGTTTTCGCATCGGTCGACAAACCTGGCGGCGGGCCTGCATTTGCTGCTGGGCCAGGCGGGCCGAGTAGCCACCGCAAGCACCTCGGTTACGGCGCAGCTCACGGCTGATGGTCGAAGGGGATCGGTTGATCAAGCAGGCAATCCTGCGCAGGCTGAAGCCTTGGGTACGACCGATTTGAATGGTGGCGCGCTCTTCAACGCTGAGTTCGGTATAAGACATAGGGGCAGCACCGTACCGGAAAGGTCAGGTGTTGCACTCAGTTTTTGCCGCCGCCCCGGTTGGCTTACGAAATTGAAATTGGCTTGTAGAGTGCGGGCGGATCGTAAGGTTGATACTCATCATTTGATCAGCAGCACCGACGGGTTGATCTTGAAGCTCAGTCATTACCTAGCGCGCCGCGCGCATGCTTAGCGACAGCGGGCTACAGGTGGTCCCCGCAATCAATTGAAGAACTATAGGATTGATCGTCATGTTCTCCGTCCACAATCCTTGTTCTACTTTTTTTGAAGATGGAGTGCCTATAAGCCATCAGCTCCCATGGGAGTAAGATATTTTCGCTCGAAGTATTTCTGGCTTATTGATCTGGTTGTGGTTGTATTTGTTTTTAAATCAGTTACGCGTTCAACCCCTGTAAGCTTCTCATACTCGAATTCGGCAGAGTGCTTTTCGTGGCCCACTGATTTTGAGGCGATGTAACGACAACAGCCATCTCGAGATAAGGATAGTATCGCCCTTTCGCTATGCAGAACTTTAGGGTTCGACAGCATTGACGTTTCCTCAGAGTATTCAAATGCTTTTTTATTTGGCTTGTAAGTCCATGCAATGTAAGTTGTATTGGAGCCAGTGCTGCTCTCGAGTACTCTCAAATCAGGGAAGCCGTCGAAATTGTAGTCCTCGAACACTATCGATGTGGTATCCGTTAGGGTCTCTACTTCAAGATTTTGGGTTCTGCCATCTATAAATTTAATTGCTATATTAGTGTTTGGGTGATTTTTGGAAATGTCTATTCCGTTAATGAGATTTTTGTAGCTTTTGCTGAGGGCGCTGGCATGAATACTGTGGCTAATCCTGTCACCTTTCCAAGTGCCCTTCATCAATTGATTGTCAAGCTCGGCACTTATCTTTACCTCGCCTAAGGTGGACTTTTCTATCAATATTATATGGTTGTTTTCAATTGAGCCTCGCAGCGGTATGGCTGTGCCATATTTTTTATAGTGGTAGCCTCCTACGATATCGCCGTCAGTTTCCGATAGCGTCATAAAAATTTCGCTTCCAGCGACCTTGCCTTCATAGGCTATTATCTCTGTTACAGATGCAGTTTCAGCATGGCATACGTGCAGATAAGCTAATGAAAGAACTGCAGTGATAACTTTCTTCATAGAATTCCCAAAGCTCGCTTTGCTCGTTCCAGCATTTGCGCGCGGTGATGCATGTTGTTAGGTTCTTTGCTTCTGTTTGGGTAGAATGGCCTGTCCTGCCTTGCCCATCCATTCACGTAGACTGATACCCAAAATAAGTCATCGCTATCAGCGGCTGCATTTAAGTTAGGTTTCAGCATAGCCCAGTAGTAGCCGGATGCGAGTGCTGCAAGCTTTGGATTGTACGCCAGCTGCTCTGCGCGCTCAGTGGAACTTGTAATATCGAGGTTTTCGAACTCTTTTATGTTTTTTAGAAAGGCTTCGCAGGCTTCGTAATTGCTTCGCCCAGTTATTTGCAAGAGTCCGCGCCCTTTAAATTTTTTCCCGTCGCCTGCTTGGGTGTTTCCCAGGTCTGAACGACCTTCGTATTGTTTGCCAGAGCTGAGTTCCGCAGAGTACCGTAGCTCTCCTGTTTCATGCCCTATTTGAGACAAAAAATGTGCTATACGAAGAGGTGTGTTTATTTCAAATGCTTCAAGCGTATTGTTGATCGGAAGAAGGTACTTATCGAGTATCTCGTCGGAAGCTGAGTTCATGATATATGCAAGCGTTGCTCTAGAAACCAGAAGAGCCCTGTTGGCGAAGCTTGATAAAAAACCGTTTGGTGAAATATTCCACATTATTCCGCTCGTAGGAATCCCATGTCTCCCAGCTAAATCGCTCCACCAACTCAACGTCTCGATTCGCTGCTTTTCCACCTCCCAAACAAGGTTCGGTTTTCCGGGCTCCTCCGCTAACAAGGGATCAAGCTCATCCCACTTGGCCTTGTTCCAGAACCACTCGCTTTCATATCTTGCAACCAGTTGACCGAGTACTTGAGCGTGCCAAGGCCTGGCCAGCGCTGCTCGGATTTCAGCGCTGGTCAGTACGCCATCCTTATCGGTATCGGTGATATCGTAGAGACGAGCGAGCGTTACGATTGGGCCGCCATCGGCCTTGCTGATCTGCGCCCGGTAGTTGTGCTGTTCGTCTGCGCTCAGCAGGCCTCTGGCATTGAAAGCGTAGGCGAGCTTTTCGAGGGGCGTTCCGGTTTCCTCGATGCACTGGAAGCCTTCCCACTCCCACGGGCTGTGGCGAGTAGTGATCAGCTCCTGCTCGGCGAGCCAGCCGTCGATGGGATTGCCGTCAGCGTCGGCGAACAGGCCGTCCAGCCGCCACCAGTGCATAGTGTTGTCAGCGCCATCCTTGACCTGGATTTTTCTCGAAGCGGGAAGCTCATCCAGCAAGGACTGCGGAATGATCAGGTCGACGCCGATCTGCGTGCCGTCGTCGTCCAGCTTGGGCGGGTTTTCGGCGCTGATATTCTCCCGGTGCGGGATCAGTTTGCTCGCGCCTTTATAGACCTTGAGCAGGGTTTTCTGGTCGTCCGGCAAGCGACTGGCCCAGGCGCGGCTCCGGGCGATGAACGCGGGCACATCGTCGCAGCTGAACAGTTCGACATGGACCATGCGCTGAGCAGCGCTGTCGTGATTCTGGTACAGGCCGGGATGGCCAATAAGGTCACCTGCCTTGATCGGCACTCCGCTGTCGAGAACGACTACCTTGTCGTATTCCGCTGGCTCGCTGTGCGGTTTGAGCAAGCTGGTGGATACATAGCCGGGTATGTGCCCCTCGTCGTCGGCTGATAGGGCGGGTTGTGCCGTCCCGCTGATGAGGCTGAGCAGCTTGCTGAACTCGCCTTCCGTCTCGCCGATGGTGAGCTCGGCACCCTTGGACAGCTCCGACAGCTTGGTGGTGTGCTTGCTCGGACCTGCGCGAACGCTCAGGCCATCGTGCTGCGTATTCACGGTATAGCGTTTGGTTTCCCAGAAGGCGGGGCGCGGAAGGTCCGCTTGTGCCTGGTAGCCCGCCCAATCCAGCAGGTGCATGTACAGGCTGTAGAGGGTGAGGCTTGGAGGGGTTTGTCCTTCGACGATGCTGCCGTCAGCGTTCTTCAGTGGCGGCGGCTGCAGGCTGTGCTTGACCAGCACGAACCCCGTGGAAAAGGGCGCACGTTTGACCAAGGGAATCTCGTCGGTGAATTCGCTGACCGGGTAGCGCTGGTCGATGCGGTAGGCAATCACCTCGCCGTCGGCGATACAGCGCACGCTCGACTGGTCGAATACAGCGGCCGTGCCTTCGTCGAAATGCACGCCGCCATGCCATAAGCCGTTTTCGCCGGTGGGGTAGAACCCGCCTTTGGCCTGGGCCATATGTGTAAGCAGTTGCAGCGGATTGTGGCTGGTGTCCTTGCTGGGAAACGGATAAGCCCAATTGATCGGCTTGTGTTCGGCCATGTTCGATGCTTCCTTGCGTTCGAGCCGGCTGCGCAGCCGGCTCTGTCCTGTTCTTAGCCTGAAAAATTGAGCGAGCGCTTGCGTTTGCTGAGCAAGCTGTCCGCCTTACCCGGCATTGCCTGCTCTAGTAGGCTTCCGGCCTTGTCGCTATCTGCCATTCCCGGTAGCACCGGTGATTTGATCTTGATCCCCGAACCCTTGCCCGGTGCGCCGCCGGCGTTGATTCGCGCCAGCGGGCCGGAGACGGTGATGCCGCCGGGGTCGAGCTTGATGAAGCTGCCGCCGGCCTTGAGGGTCAGTTCGACGCCGGCTTCGATGACCATTTTCTGCCCGGCCTTGAGGTGTATCTCGCGGCCGGCCCTGGTCAGCTGGGCGGTGCCGAGCTTGATGTGCTGGGTCTGGGCGATGGTGAGGTGGTCGTCGGGTTTGACTTCGACCTTGCGATCGCCTGCGATGATGAGGTGCTCCTCGGCGCGGAACTCGCTGTAGCTGTTGGCTTCGACGGTTTCGTGGCGTTCGTGGCCGACGCGGATCTTCTGGTCGTGCTCGATGTTCTCGTCCCAGTCGCGCTGGGCGTGGACGTAGATCTGCTCGGCGCCCTGGCGGTCTTCGATGCGCAGTTCGTTGTAGCCGCCACCGCCCGGGCTGCTCAGGGTCTTGAACAGCGTGCGGGTCTTGTTGGCCGGGAGGTCGTAGGGGACCTGATGCTCCTTGTGGTACAGGCAGCCGGTCACCAGCGGCTGGTCGGGATCGCCTTCGAGGAAGGTCACCAGCACCTCCATGCCGACCCGCGGGATGGCGATGCCGCCGTAGCGGTCGCCGGCCCAGCTGGAGGAGACGCGCAGCCAGCAGCTGGTCTTGTCGTCGGCCTGGCCTTCGCGATCCCAGTGGAACTGGACTTTTACGCGGCCGTACTCGTCGCAGTGGATCTCTTCGCCGGCGGGGCCGGTGACCACGGCGGTCTGGCTACCGAGCACCTTCGGTTTAGGATGGTGAAGGGCCGGGCGGAAGGGGATGTCCCAGGGCGTGGCGCTGAAGCGGTTGCGGTAGCCCTGATGGAACTGAGCGTTGCCTGGAGCGCCCTCCCCCCCAGCCCCTCTTCCGGAGGGAGAGGGGAGCTCCAGTACCGACTCCTCCAACACCTGCGGCTGCTTGCCTTCATGCAGCACCTCGGTGAGCAGCCAGAGGTCGTTCCATTCGCGGCGCGGGTGGTCGGAGATTTCCAGTAGATGGCCGCTGACCAGTCGCGGCTGGTCGCTGTTGCCCTCGCCCAGGCGGTAGTCGTGGCGGTGGCGTTCCAAAGCGCGTTGCGACAGGTGCTTGCCATGGGCGCGTTCGGTGAAGCGGCCCGGATAGTCGTAGTCTTCCAGGTCGGGCTGCGGCATGGCGTCCGCCGCCGGCTCGCCGCGATGGGCCGCTTCCATCAGTAGCCTGGGTTGTTCGAAGTCGTAATCACGACGGCTGACGCGGCTGGTGCGGGTCGCGACGCGCACGGCGAAGCGCTTGATCACCGGCTCGTCGGCCGTCATGCCGTTGTCCTGCAGATAGGCGGTCGGCTGGCCGAGCCTGGCGAAGCTGGTCTGATCATCGCCGAAGACCAGCGCATGACCTGTCGTGCTGTGCTCGAAGTGGTAGTGGATACCTTCTTCCTGGCACAGACGCTGAATGAAGTGCAGGTCGGATTCGTCGTACTGCACGCAATACTCGCGCGGTGGGTAGACCACCGGGCCGAGTTGGAAGCGGTAGGCGTTGGCCTGGATGCCGTGTTCCTCGAGCACCTGGGCGACGATCTGCGGCACGCTGAGGTGCTGGAAGATGCGCTGGTTGGTGCTGTGGACGAGATAGGCCAACTGCGGCACGAGCGTGAGCCGGTAGCGGGTCAGGCGCTTGCCCGATTCACCCTGGGCGATGCGGTGGACCAGGCCGTGGATGCCCATGCCGGCGGGGTCGAAGGCGAGAAAGGCGGGCTTATGCAGCAGTGCCTGTAGATCCAGGTCGGGGCGCTCGCTGACCAGTTCCAGGTCGAAGCGATAGGGCTGGCTGATGGCCTCGCGGCCCTGGAATTCGAGCACCTTGAAATCGTGTGCGACGCCTTCCAGGGTGAGGCTGAAATGGGTTTCGTTGGCCGCGTTGAACATGGGCTTTCCTTGTCCTGATGTCATCCATGGGTGTGCCCGAACCAGCGCTGCCAGCGGCTCGGTACGGGGCGGCTGAAGGCGTGCAACAGGCCCGCTGCATCGATGCTGCGCTGCGCCTCGTCGAATGCCAGCGCCAGACGCAGTGCCGGCCAGCAGTGCGCGGGCAGTTGCGGCGGTCGTTGCAGGGCGCGGTCCAGTTCCATCGCCTTGGCCTGGCGGGCGCTGAGCCGGCGAAACGGATGGCTGCCGCTGGCCAGTTCGTAGAGCACGCAGGCCAGCGCGTAGATATCGGCGCTGGCGGTCAGCTCGCTGCCGTCGAGCAGCTCCAGTGCCGCATAGCGCGGCGTCCAGGCCGCAAAACGCGTGCGGCACAGACGCGGCAGGCCGGGCAGCAGGCCTTCCAGCGATTGGCCGAGGCCGTAGTCGAACAGGCGCAGGCCGTCATCGGCGAGCATCACGTTGCTCGGTTTCAGGTCGCCATGCAGCACGCCCAGGCTGTGGGAATAGCTCAACGCTTCCAGCAGTGGCAACGCGATGCCCTGCAGTTCGCTCCAGGCCATGCCCTGCGGGCGCTCGCACAGCAGCTGGTCAAGGGTTGGCCCCTTGAGCAGCTCCAGGGTGATGAAGGCGCGCTGGCTGCCCGGGTCGATGTCGAAGTTGTACAGACGCACCACATGGCGATGGCTGAGGCGTGTGGTCAGCGCGTATTCGCTGTAGAGCAGCGCGCTGGCGTCGGGGTATTCGGCGAAATCCTCGCTGAGTGTCTTCAGTGCCACGTAGGGTTCCGGATCGCCGAACTGTTCGCGCAGCAGGTCACGCGCGCGATAGACCGCGCCCATGCCGCCGACGCCGAGCAGGCGTTCGATCCGGTAGCGGCCGCCGAGTACGTCCGGCAGCTCGCCGGGGACTGCCTTCGGTTCGACCGCTGCAGGCGTGGCCGCGGTAGACGCCAGGGCAAAGTAGGTGAGGTCGCTGGCCTGCAGTTGCCGTGCGTTCATCGGCGGATCACCACGGCGCTGATGTTGTCCCGCGCCGGCCCCTTCAATGCCTGGCGAAACAGCCGTTCCAGTGCCAGGTGAGTGGATGGCAGGCTGAGTGCTGCACCGAGGGCATCGGCGGACATGCTTTGATGAAGCCCATCGCTACACAACAACAGCGTGTCGCCGGGAAACACGTCGAACTCGAGTATGTCCAGCTCCAGCTTTTCACTGGCCCCGATGGCGCGGGTCAGCGCATGGGCGGCCGGGTGTTTGGCGGCCAGCTCGGGGCTGAGCTGCTGCTCGTCGATCAGTTGCTGCAACAAGGAGTGGTCGCGTGACAGCTGATAGAGACGGCCGCCGCGCCACAGATAACAGCGGCTGTCGCCGGCCCAGATGCATGCCGCACGGTCATCCTCCACGAGGAGGGCGACTACGGTGCTGCCGATCACCGGGTCAGGACGTGCGGCGGTGACCGTCAGTTCCTGGCTGAGCCGCCGATTCAATTCATGCAGGCAGCGCCGCAGCGCCAGCACCCGCTCCGGCAGGTCACCCGCAGCGGAAAGATCGGCCAGCTGTTCGACGATCAAGCGACTGGCCAGCGCGCCGTTCTGGTGTCCGCCCATGCCGTCGGCCACGGCCCACAGCCCCGTCTGCGGCAGGTCGAGGAAGGCATCCTCGTTGCGCGCCCGCACCTTGCCGGTGTCGGTGCGCGCCACGCTGCGCCAGCTGCATGCCGTCGCGCTCATCACAGTGCCGCCGGCAGCTTGAAGCCGCGCAACAGTGCGAGGTCGAACGGATTCGGCGAGCGCTGGGCGTGCAGCAGGTAGTTGGCGCGCAGGCCGCCGAGATCGGCCTTGAGCATCAGCACGTCGCGGCCGCTGTGGTAATCCACTTGCATCAGATCGATCAGGCGGAACAGCGACCAGGGCCCGGTGTTCTTCTCGATGCCGACGCGGCGGCCGCCGAGTTCTTCCACTACCAGGCTGGTGCGCCCATCGTCGGCTTCGGCCGGCCAGCGGAAGGCGGTCTGCACGATCGGGCCGTGGCGGTATTCCAGCTGTTGGTTGCCGAAGCGGAAATCGGCGCGGCCGAGGCTCGAATCCAGCGAATAGGGTTCGAGCTTGAACAGGATCTGCGGTTCGTTGGGGTTCTCGGCGAAGAAGCTGCGGCGAATGGTCTGCGCCCGGCTCATCTGCGCAAGGAATTGCTCGGACAGCGGCAGGCCGCGGCCGTCGACGCGGCGCAGCTGGTACTGGTCGGCGCTGCCGCTGACGAAGGGCTTGAGGTAGCGCTCGAAGAAGCTGTCCGCCAGGCCCTGGGCCTTGAAGAACTCGCGGAAGTCGGCGAGGGCGACGTCGCTGGCGCTGTGGGCACTGAACGGATAGCGCTCGCGCAGGGCACCGCGGTAGCTGGCGTAGAGCTCGTTGCGATAGCGCTGGTTGAGATAGTGATAGGCGTCGCTGAGGACCAGCGACCAGCTGTCCTCGGCCAGCAGACCAAGCCACTTGCCGACCGGTTGCGGCAGCCGAGCAGCACTGCTGCGCAGCTGGTTGATGGCGTCGCGCTGGCCGCCCATGCGCGCCTTGGCCATCTCGAAGGCAGCCTGTTCCGGTGCGCTGGCGTGGGCCAGCGCGGCCAGCTGCAATTGCAGGGCGTCGAGTGCCTGCAGGCTTGCCGTCAGCTCCGGGCCAGTCGCGCCGTTTTCGTCGAGCAGCTGGTGCAGCGGCGCGAAGCGGCGTTCGAGGGTCTTGCGTGCGGTGTCCGGTACATTCTTCAGCAGCGCAGCTTGTGCCTGTTCCGCCGCGGCGGTGGCCAGTTTGGCCGCTTTGCCAAGCTTGCCGCCAGCGTTCTGGGCGGCATCGGCCAGGTCGCCGGCCTCCGCAGTCGCGTCGGCGAGACCGGCAAAGCGGGTGTTTTCCCGCACCGCCAGCAGCAGTTGCAGCAGCGGCGAGTTGGCTGCGGTGAGCCCGGCGAGCTGCGCGGCACCCTCGGCCGCACTACCGGCCGGGAGGATGTTCAGCTGAGCGATCGCCTCGCTCCAGTGCGTGGCGTAGTCGCGGAAGTACAGCTGCTCCATTTCCACCAACAGGCGGCCGAGGTCCTTGGCGCTGAGGCTGTCACCTTCGCCCAGCACCCAGTTGTCGCGCAGGATCTCGCTAACCAGCTCGGCGCCCTGGGCGACGAACAGCTTGTTATAGCCGCGCTGGGTGTAGAAGCCGGGAATCGCATAGTCGCCACCGACGAACAGGGACGCCTGCGGACCGAGCTGCGTGTTCAGTCGATAGTCGGGAAGGTTGCGCGCCTGATCGCGCAGCATGCGGTATACCACTGCCGCCAGCGATTCGCTGCGCAGCTGGGCACGGGCCTTGGCCACCAGACTGTCGTTCAGCTGATAGGGCACGAACGACTCCTCCAGCAGGCGGGAAAAATGGGTGTTCAGGCCTTGTTGGGCAACCGCGTTGCCGCCATGACGCAGCGACCAGTCGGCGGCCAGCCAGTCCTTGAGAAAGGCCGCATCACGGCGTTCGGCCAGGTTCAGCATGAGGTACGCGCGCAGGCTGCCGAGCAGTTGTTCGCGGTCGTTCAGGTTGGCGCGAATCTGTGCTTCCAACTGACGGCCGACACGTGGCAGCAGCAGCGTTTCCAGATCGCGGCGGTAGGCGTCGTGCAATGTCGGATCGACCGCCTCGCCCTGGTACAGGCCACCGCGGCGCAGCCAGGACACATCGTCCCTGGGCGGAAAGACCTGGGTTGCCGCGTAGCTGCCATCCAGCACCTTGAGGGTGCGCAGTGCTTCGTCTTCTGCCTCGATGGTCTTGCGTTCGCCGCCCAGCGTCTGGGCGATGTCCCGCAGCTGTTCGAGGCGCTCGTGGTTGCTGGAGAAGTTCAGTGCCCAGGCGCCGCCGAACAGCACCAGGCAACCGAAGGCGCCGGCATAAAGCGCGCGTTGGCCCCAGTCGATGCGGCGGACCTCGCGCTGGTCGAGGCCCGCCAGTTCGGCTTCGGGAAAGATCACTCGGCTGAGCAGCTGATTGATGAAGCGCGCGCGGCCGCTGCGCAAGGTCGGTAGCGCACTACTGGCCAGGCCGAGCTGGCGGCCAATGCCGGCGGTGAGCGGGTCGAGACCCTCGCGCAGCTGTGGCGCGCTGGTCAGGTAGAAGCCACGCAGTTGGCTGGCACGCTGGTAACGGTTGCCGGCGAAGGCCAGTTCGATGAACAGGCTCAGACGCTCGCCGATCTGCCCCAGCTGATGCGGGAAGTCGAGAATGCGGCCGCGGCGCTGGGTATCGCGTTCCTGGTGCATGCGCATGATTACCTGGCTGTTCAGCCGGCGCAGCAGTTCCTCGAACTCCTCGCGCACCACCTGCGCATCGCTGCCGTTCTGCTCCTTACGGAAGCTTGCACCGAGTACCTGATCGCTTTCCTCGCGGGACAGCTGATCGAAGAACTCGTCGAAACCGAGAATCCGATCGGCCTTGCTCAGCACCAGGTAGACCGGCACGTCGACGTTCAGACGCTGATGGATCTCGTGCAGGCGCTGGCGGGTCTGGCGGGCGAGGTTTTCCAGCTCCAGTTCATTGCCGCCTAGCAGCTGGTCCACCGGCAGGTTGACCAGCACGCCGTTGAGCGGTCGTGCGCGACGCTTGCGCAGCAGGCCGAGCAGGGTGTCCCAGGCGCTGCCGTCGACGGCTGCGTCGGGCTGGGACAGATAGCGGCCGGCGGTGTCGATCAGCACCGCATGATCGGCGAAATACCAGTCGGCATAGCGGGTGCCGGAGACATCCTTGGTCAGGCGCTGCTGCTCGCTGCGGTTGAGCGGGAAATCCAGCCCGGAGAAATCCAGCAGGCTGGTCTTGCCGCTACCCTGCGGGCCGATCAGCAGGTACCAGGGCAGCTCGCTGCGCCATTTCTCGCTGCGCCCACGATAGAGGCTGGAGGTCTTCAGGGTACGCAGCGCCTGCTTGAAGCGATGGCGCAACTCCTGTTGCTCCTCGCCGATCAGACCGTCGCGGCGCAGCTGCTCCTGAACGTCCTGGTCCTCGGCGTCGCGCTTCTTGCGCGCGCTGGCGCGCCAGCTGGCGAAGACCATGGCCAGGCCCCAGCCGAGGAACAGCACGCTGATGCTCAGCAGGCGGCTGCTGGATGACTCCCAGAACCGATGGTCATTCACCGCCAGCAGCGGCCCGACGAACCACACCAGGACCGCCAGCAGCAGGACCAGCAGCAGGCTCCAGACCCAGGTTCGGCGCAGTATGGCGCCGAGTTTGCCGAAGAACGTCTTCATCTCATTTCATCCCTGAAAAAGTGGAGTCGCCGGCATCCATGTCCAGCGAGCGATAGGGTTGCAGCACGCTCTCGCGCTGTTCGCCGAGCACCCAGGCGAAACCGCCGTAGATCACTCCGAGGCACATCAGAGTGAACAGCGCGACCATCCACCAGGGCACGATGCGCACCAGGCGCCGGCGGCTGTCCTTGAGGCCTTCCCAATGCGGCGACAGCTCGCGCGGTATATCGCCGCGCATCTGCCGGATCTGCCGGTAGAGGCTGTCGCGCACCGCTTCCAGCTCGAGCATGCCGCGCGGTAGCACGCGGTACTTGCCCTCGAAGCCAAGGGACAGGCACAGGTACATCAGCTCCAGCATCGGCAGGTGCTTGACCGGGTTGCGCGCCAGTCGCTCGAGTAGTTGGAAGAACTTCTCGCCGCCGAAGGTCTCGTTGTGGAAGGAGGACAGCAGGCTCATCTGCGACCATTCACTCTCGTTGCCCCAGGGCGTGGTCACCACGGCCTCGTCGAGAATGGTGCAGAGCACGTAGCGCGCCGCCATCACCTGGCTGCTTTCGGCGCCATCATGCAGCGAGCGGTGCTCGAACAGCTTGATCGCACTGCTCAATTGCCGGTGCAGTGCCTGCAGGTCTTCGCTGTCCAGGCTGTGCTTGAGCCGTACCACTTCCGACAGTAGCGGCGAGGCGGCGGCCACCAGCGGATTGAGACTGATGTTGAAGGTTTCCGCCGGGCGCAGGCGGGCGGCGTAGATCATCCGTTCCTCCAGCTGCTCGAAGCGCGGCGGGGTGTCGAAGTCGGTCAGCGGGCTCTGTGCCGGCGCTTCGCCGGCGCGGTTGACGATGACCGTGTGGTCGTTCTGTCCGTAATCCATTTCCTTGATCATGTCGCTCAGTCCCTGACCGCCCAGAATTTCAGTTCGAGCCCGGCGAAGTCACCGGACACATGGAAGGCAAAGCCGCCGGAGCGCTCCAGCTGCGCCTGGTCCTCGGAGCTGAGCTCCAGCGCGAAATAGGTCTTGCCGGCATGGAAGGGGATCTGCCGCGGCGCCACCGGCAGCGGCTTGAGGCGGATGCCCGGCAGATGCAGGTTGACCAGTTGGCGGATGCGTTCCACCGGGCCGATCTTCAGGTGCGCCGGCAGGCGGTTGCGCAGGGTTTCGGAATCGCATTGGGCGCTGGCGGCGAGCACGAAGGAGGCCGTGCCGAGCAGCTTGTGGTCATGCAGTGGCGATACCTGGATACCGTACTGGCGCTGCTGCAGCAGCAGTTCGATGGCGTGCTGCTCGAGCACCATCGACAGCACCTGGCGGATCGCGTCCATCAGCTTGCGGAAGCTCGCGCCCTGGTCACTATGCTGGTAACGGCCATCCAGGCGCGGGCGCTTGCTCTCGCTGGAGAAGGTCGCCAACTCGCCAAGCAGGCCAAGCAGGTCGCGGTAGATCTGCTCCGGGTGTACCTGCTCCACGCCCAGGTAGTGGCGCAGCACCGGCTCGTGACGGTTGATCAGCTGCAGCATCATGAAGTCGCCGACCTCGGCGCCACCCACCTTGCCGGTGGCGCTGATGCGCTCGGCGAGGGTATCGCCGCGGTGGGCGAGCATGCTGATCACTTCCTTCAGGCAGGACAGCAGGTAGCCCGAAGCCTGGAAGTTGACGTAGGTCGGAATGAACTCGGGGTCGAGGCTGATGACCCCGTCCGGCGTGGTGTCGAGCACCTCGCACAGCTGCAGCTTCACGTAGGCCTGGTCGCTCTGCTGCTCGCCCAGCAGCAGGCGGAAATCCGGCAGCCCGGTGCTGACCTGGCTGGAGCTGCTGTCGCCGGCATTGGAGTCGGCGACATCCAGCTCATGGGCGGTGTAGCGCGCCAGCACGTCCTTCTGTTCGGGGCGGCGGGTCTCAATGTGGTTGCCGGTGACCAGCGGCAGCGCAAGGTATACCGGTGTACTGCCGGTGTTCGGCGGGATGTCCAGGGCCAGTGGCTCGCGCTCGCTGCCCAGCTCGAACAGCGTACCGTCCGGTAGGATGCCGCTGGCCTGGCTGAGCACCAGCTTGCCCATGTTGAGGAACTGGCGGTCGATCTCCAGGTTGAAGAACCCCCAGGCATAGTTACCCAGCTTCTGGGTGCGCGCCTTGAGCTGGTGGTCGTAGTAGCGATCGCTTTGCTGGAAGTGCTGCGGGCGCAGCAGCATGCCTTCCTGCCAGACAACTTTTTGCAGGCTCATGCTTACTGTCCTTCTTCGGCGAGCGGGTCGAGCAGCGCGATGCCGCGCTCGTCCAGGCTCAAGGCGACATGGGTGCGCTCTTGCGGCGGCACGGCGATGACGTAGCGCCAGCTGGCTTCCGGCAGGTCGCGGTAGGCCGCCAGTACGCCGACGTAGCGACTGCCGTCCTGCACCGAGAGCCTGAGTTCACGGCTCTCGCCGGGACGCAGTTCCAGTTCCTCGGAGGTCACCAGGTCTGGCGCCAGGACTTCCTTGGGCCGCTGGTAGAGGGCGAAGAAGTCGCCGTTCTCGAACGCCACCGGATGCTTGAGCTCCAGCAGGCGCAGGACGATCGGCGAGGGCCGGCCGTTGAGGTCGGGGTTGAGACGGTCGCTGCCGTGCAGTTCGAGGTCGAGCTTGGTCAGCTTGGAGTAGGGCGACAGCGCCGAGCAGCCGCCCAGCACGAGCAGCGAGGCCAGCATGGCCAGAGTGATGCGACGAGACATGGAATCATCCTTGATGGGTGGAATCGAGCGTGGCGATCAGGCGCACCTGCTCCTCATAGGTCTTGGCAAAGTCGCGGGCGAACAGTCGCTCGCTCCAGTCGGCATCCTGGCCGAGGCTCTGATGCAGCCTGCGATAGGCGCGCCAGCGACTGCCGGAGGTGGCGATCAGCGGTTTGCGGCCCTCGCGTTCGAAACGCAGCGCCAGCTGCTCTGGTGCCAGTTGCTCGAACATTGCGTGGACGGCCGCGCGGCTGGCAGCCAGCAGCGCCACCTGATGTGCTTGCAGGTCGCGAAAGGCGCGGCCGATGGCCTGTTCGGCCGATAGCTGGCCGGGCTTGCCACCGCGCAGCAGGGCGCTCAGCGCTTCGCCGCTGTCCGTGCTGTGCTTGAGCGGATTGTTGCCGGAACTCTGCACCGTAGTCAGGGCCAGGCGCAGCTCGTTCTTCAGCTCGCTGCGGGTGCGCAGGCTCTGCTGCAGGCCGCCGACGCTCTGCTTGAGCAGGCGAGCGGCGTTCAGCGCCAGCGCCTGGCGCTGCTCCTCGTCGAGCTCATCGAGTTCGATACCCAGCGCCTCGCCGAAACGGGTCCAGAATCCCTGCGGCAGTCGTTCGGGCTCGGCTTCGCGCTTGGCTTCCGGCGCGGCCTTTGGCATGACCAGCTCCGGCAACGGAAGGCTTTCCATGTCGATGCGCGCGTAGTCGCGCTGTTGCGCCTGGCGTTGCGGCGCAACCAGGGCGAGGTCGAGGTCGTCGACCTCGGCATAGACGCGCTCCTGCTGATCCATGGCGACCAGCGGATCGAGGTCGAGAAACGCGTCGTCGGGGATGATGCTGCCGGCCGGCTGTGGGCGACCGATGTCACCTTCGAACAGCGCCGGGTCCTGGATCAGCCGTGCGCGAATCTCGAAGTCGCCGAGGCAGTAGACGCTGCCGTGCTCGACTCGCTGCGGCTGGCCCTTGACCAGGCTGGCGCCGCTATCCTTGAGCTGGACGCCATTGCTGCTGGTGTCGGTGAGGAAGAAGGCGCCGTCGCGATAGCTGATTACCGCATGACGCCCGGAGAGTACGCGCTTGCGATCCGGGATCACCCAGTCGCAGCCTTCGGCCCGGCCGATCACGCCGCCGGCCTGCTTGAAGGTTTTGGTGGTCAGCAGACCCGGCACGAATTGCTGGGCACCCACCATATCGAAGACCAGTTCCATGGTCGTGTCGCTCCTTGCGGTCACTGGCCGCGATTCAAAGCCTGCGGGTCGCCCAGCGGACGATAGTGGTCATCGTTGAATTTGTAGTTGCCGGTGCAGCCGGTGAGCAGGGCTGCGGCGAAGAGCGAAACGAGGGCGTAATAGCGCACGGGCACGCGATTTCCTCCTTGAAGTCGTGTGTGGGGGCAAGGTGCGCATGGCGCGACCTGGTCGGCGCATTGAAGTTCAGTTGTCCTGCAGGCTCGGTGATCGGGTTCACAGAACACTAGTTGGATGCGTCTAAAACGAGCGTGAGGTCAGGTTGGCGCAGTCCGATGGCGCCGCATGGCGGGTTTTCCTTGCATCAGCATCACGATGCAGGCAGGCGACCTGCACTCGCCTGGTGTTGGCTTTTGGTCGTTTGCGGACAACGGCCTGAAGATGGTGCGCAGAAACGACAAAGCCCGCAGCGAGCGGGCTTTGTCGGAGCGCTTCGAGCGGGGCCTCGAAACGACTATCTATCTATATGGCGCATCCGGCGGGATTCGAACCCACGACCCCTGCCTTCGGAGGGCAGTACTCTATCCAGCTGAGCTACGGATGCGTTGCGGGGCGCAATCATACGCATGTCGTTGACGGGCGTCCATGCTGGTGCGGCCGGGTGGATATGCCCAGGTGCGGCTTTTTCGCAGCTGTCTGTGGCCGCACCGGCTGGTACCCTTGCGTGTCGCGGCCCGGGGCCGTGGGTGTTCGAATGGGCGAGGGGATGGAGATGTCGGGCCATATCAAACTCTGGGATGCGCCGCTGCGGCTGTTTCACTGGTTATTCGCCGGGACGGTGGTCGCAGCCGTCGTCACGGGCTGGGTGGGCGGCAGCCTGATGCTGTGGCATGGCCGGCTCGGTCTGCTGGTGCTGGGGCTGCTGGTATTCCGTCTGGTGTGGGGCTTCGTCGGTTCGACCTACGCGCGCTGGTCGCGGATCTTCGCGGCAACCGTCGGGGTGAAGGATTATCTGCAGGGCAACTGGCGCGAAGCCGGGCACAATCCGCTCGGTGCGTTTTCGGTGCTGGCCATGCTCCTGCTGGTGGGCTTTCAGGTGACCAGCGGCTTGATGGCAACCGATGACATCGCCTTTCAGGGCCCGCTTTATGCGCTGGTCAGCAGCGAAACCGGCAGCGCGCTGAGCGGGCTGCATCGGCAGGCGAAATGGTTGCTGCTGGTGCTGATCGGCATGCATGTCGCGGCCATCGTCTATTACACGCTGGTGATGCGTCGGCCGCTGGTGCGGGCGATGATTGCGGGAAGAACTCGGCGTGAGCATCCGACCCAGCAGGATGCCCGCGGTGGTTCGCTGCTCGCGGCGGTGCTGGCGATTGCGCTGGGCGCCGTTTGCGTATGGGGCGTACAAGCGGTGGGGGATTGGCTGGAGCCGGAACCCGCAGCGGTCGCACCGAGTCTGGACTGGTGAGCCAGCCGACGGGCAGGTGTCGACCGGCTGCGACGGGTCAGTCGGCGCGGAACTTGTCGTGGCAGGACTTGCAGCTACCACCGACATCACCGAAGGCTTTCTTGATGGCGGCCTGATCGCCTTCTGCCGCGACCTTGGCGAGCTGGTTGGCGGCGGCAGTGAAGTTGCGGCCGATCTGCCCGGCCTCATCGAGGTTCTGGAAGAACTCAGGCTTCAGGCGGGTCGCCTTGCCCAGCTGCTCGGTGGTGGTATCCGGGCTGTACAGGCTGCCCATGCCGGAGTTGGCGATGGCTGCGATGGCATTGGCGGCGGCAGCCACCTTGGCCTGATCGTAGGGCTCCTTGCCGTCGACTACCTGGGCCTTGATCTTGCCCATGTTCCACGACATGAACTGGTAGCCGGCCTGGCGGGTTTCGACCATCTCTTCCGGTTTCATCTGCGCCTGGGCGGCAGTGCTGACCAGCAGGACGGCGGCCACGGCGCCTGTCATCAATGCTTTCACGGTAACTCCTTATCGATCCTTGGTTGTCGGCGGCTGGCGCCGTTCGTGCGCAACTATACCCCGGCCAGTAGCAGGTTTTGGGTAACAAGTCGTGACAGACCGTGCGATGCATCAGGCTGGTCAATGGCGCGACAACGTCATGCGTCATGAGCTTGCCGGGTCAGTGGCTGCGGTCCTAGCATGGCTGTTCGCAGTGCAATGCGGCGACAGGAACCGGGCGGCGCAGGACGGTTCAGATGATCGTCGTATCAGCCAAACTTTCCGCAGCGGGCCTGCCGCTACGATGCCCGAGGAGACTGCCATGCAACTCAAAGACACCGCTCTGTTCCGTCAGCAGGCCTATATCGATGGCGCCTGGGTCGATGCCGACAGCGGCCAGACCATCAGCGTGAACAACCCGGCCACCGGCGAGACGCTCGGCACGGTGCCGAAGATGGGCGCCGCGGAAACCCGCCGCGCCGTCGATGCTGCCGAGCGTGCACTGCCGACGTGGCGTGATCTGACCGCCAAGGAGCGTTCGCAGAAGCTGCGCCGCTGGTTCGAGCTTTTGATGGAGAACCAGGACGACCTCGGCCGGCTGATGACCCTCGAGCAGGGCAAGCCGCTGGCCGAGGCCAAGGGCGAGATCGCCTACGCTGCCTCCTTCATCGAATGGTTCGCCGAGGAAGCCAAGCGCATCTACGGCGACACCATTCCCGGCCACCAGAAAGACAAGCGCATCATCGTCATCAAGCAGCCGATCGGCGTGACCGCGGCGATCACGCCGTGGAATTTCCCGGCAGCGATGATCACCCGCAAGGCCGGCCCGGCACTGGCGGCCGGCTGCACCATGGTGATCAAGCCCGCATCGCAGACGCCGTTCTCGGCCTTGGCGATGGTCGAACTGGCCGAACGTGCCGGCATTCCCAAGGGCGTGCTCAGCGTGGTCACCGGCTCGGCCGGCGACATCGGTAGCGAGCTGACCGCCAACCCCAAGGTGCGCAAGATTTCCTTCACCGGCTCCACCGAAGTGGGCGCCAAGCTGATGGAGCAGTGCGCGCCGGGGATCAAGAAGGTCTCGCTGGAGCTCGGCGGCAACGCGCCGTTCATCGTCTTCGACGACGCCGACCTGGACGAGGCGGTGAAGGGCGCCGTGCAGTCCAAGTACCGCAATGCCGGGCAGACCTGCGTCTGCGTCAACCGCATTTATGTGCAGGATGGCGTGTACGACGCCTTCGCCGAGAAGTTTCAGGCGGCTGTGGCCAAGCTGCGGGTCGGCAATGGCCTGGAGGAGGGTTCCGACCTCGGCCCGCTGATCGACGATCGCGCGGCCGCCAAGGTCCGCGAGCATATCGAGGATGCTGTCGCCCAGGGTGCGCGGCTGGTGGCGGGCGGCCAGGCTGATGCATTGGGCGGCAGCTATTTCGAGCCGACCGTGCTGGTGGATGTGCCGGACAGCGCCAAGGTGGCCAAGGAAGAAACCTTCGGCCCGCTGGCACCGCTGTTCCGCTTCAAGGACGAGGCCGAGGCGATCGCCAAGGCCAACGACACCGAGTTCGGTCTGGCCTCCTACTTTTATGCGCGCGATCTGGGCCGGGTGTTCCGCGTCGCCGAGGCGCTGGAGTACGGCATGGTGGGCATCAATACCGGGCTGATCTCCACCGAAGTGGCGCCTTTCGGCGGGGTGAAGTCCTCCGGCCTTGGCCGCGAGGGCTCCAAGTACGGCATCGAGGATTACCTGGAGATCAAGTATCTCTGCATGGGCATCTGAGCCACCTGTGACAGCTGGCCTCAGGGTCTGAGGCTGGCTTTTTGCTATCGGTCCGTGCAGAATCGCGCCCCCGCTTGGCGCGATTCCACTCCAGGGGTCTGTCGCCATCCACCTAGACCGTCGCTAGGCTGTGGTGACATCTCCAGTGAGCATCTCCGCCCAAGTTTCCTTCGTTCTGGTTGCCTACAACGAACCCTGGCGCGCGGATCAGCTTTGTCAGCTGGTGCGCGAACTGCGCCCCGGTATGCGTGTGCAGCCAGCGGCAGACGGGCATGCCGCGCTGGAACTGTGCAAGCGTCAGGTGCCCAGCCTGCTGATCGTCGATGGTGAACTGGATGGCCTCGATGGCCGCCAGCTGCTGCGCGAACTGCGGCGCCACGGTCCGACCCAGCGCCTGCCCTGCGTGCTGATCAGCGCACGCACCGATACCGCCAGCGTACGCACCGTGCTGCCGCTGGCACCCGCCGCCTACCTGGGCAAACCCTACGATCTCGACGACCTGCGCCAGCGCCTGGACCGGTTGCTGCCACGCTCGGCCGGCCGTGCAGGGATGACGACGCCTGCTCCGGCAGACAACGTGGATCGCTTTCTCGAGCGCATGCGCCCCTATAACCGCGGCGCGCCGCTGCAGGAGGCTGTGCTGGTGGCCCTGCAGCGCCTGCAGGGCGGCGATCAGGATTTCGCCGAGCTCGAAGAGCTGTTGTCCCGCGACCCGCAGGTGACTGCACGACTGATCAGCGTCGCCAGCAGCGGTGCGCAACAGGCCACGCCTTGCCTGAGCCTGGGCGAGGCACAGCGTCGACTCGGTGCTGCGCGCAGCCTACAGCTGGTGACCGAACTGGCACTGCAGCACAACGCCCGGCTGGTCGAGCCACGTCTTGCCGAACTGGGCGCGCAGCTCGGCGCGCAGGCGCTGCGCACCGCACGTCTGGCTGACTGGCTGGCAGGGCAGTTGAAGCTGGACAGAGAGCTCTGCTTTAGCGCCGGCCTGCTACGGAACATCGGTGAATTGGCGCTGTTGCGCAGCCTGCAGGACTGGCTCGACAGTGGTGGCGAGCTGGATGAAGCGGATCTGCAGCGCTGCCTGCGCGAGCGCGCGGCCGGCTTCGGCTCGGCGCTACGGGCACAGTGGGCGCTGCCGCTGGAGCTGCGCCAGGTGATTACGGCCTACTATGCCCTGGGCGCCGGCGCACTCAGCCGCGAAGCGCTGGTGCTCAACCTGACGCGGCTGCTGATCGAGCTGCCGGAAGACACCGAGCCCGCCTCCCTGGCCAGCAAACGAACGGTGCGTTTGCTACGTATCGACCCCGACCTGTTGGCCCGCGCCCCGCGGCATGCCGTTTCCGGCTGAAGTCGCTGTACCCGCTTTGGCGGCGACATTCCCCTGATTGATAGTGCTGCTCGACGCCGGTTCGGCTGCCGGCAATATCGAGCGCTGACGCGCGCTACATCCCTTTCCCGCTTGGTATTGCTTGGCGATGTCGGCCTATCGACATGCATAACGTGACTCCTATATTCTGCTGTGCGAAACATGATTCCGTGAAATTACAATTCCAATCAGCATTTCACACAGCGGAGGCCAGTCATGACAGATGTCGTACGGCTCGAAGTTCAGGGCGAGATCGCGCTGATCACGGTCAACAATCCACCGGTCAACGCTCTCGGCCAGGCGGTGCGTGACGGGCTGCTGAAGGCCTTTCAGCGTGCCGAAGCGGACCCACAGGTCCGCGCCGTGGCGCTGATGTGCGAGGGCAATACCTTTATTGCCGGCGCCGACATCAAGGAATTCGGCAAGTCCCCGCAGGCGCCGAGCCTGCCAGACGTAATTGAAGTTATCGAAGTCTGCAGCAAGCCGAGTGTCGCGGTGATTCATGGCACCGCGCTGGGTGGCGGACTTGAAGTGGCGCTGGGTTGTCATTACCGCATCGCGCGCAAGGACGCCAAGGTCGGCCTACCGGAAGTGAAGCTGGGTCTGCTGCCGGGCGCCGGCGGCACCCAGCGCCTGCCGCGTCTGGCCGGTGTCGCCAAGGCGCTGGACATGATCGTCAGCGGCCAGCCCATCGGTGCGGCGGAGGCGGTCGAGCACAACATCGTCGATGAGCTCTTCGACGGCGAACTGCGCGAAGCCGGCCTCGCCTATGCCCGCCGTATGGTCGACGAAAGCCGCGCACCGCGACGCACTGGCGAGCAGACCCAAGGCCTTGAGGGCGCCGACAACGAGGCGCTGATCCGCACCAAGCATGCTGAAGTGGCCAAGCGCATGCCTGGACTGTTCTCGCCGTTGCGTTGCATCGCGGCGGTCGAGGCGGCGACGAAGCTGCCGTTGGCCGAGGGTCTCAAGCGCGAGCGTGAACTGTTCGCCGAATGCCTGAACTCGCCACAGCGTGGTGCTCTGGTCCACTCGTTCTTCGCCGAGCGTCAGGCCGGCAAGATCAACGATCTGCCGGCAGACGTGAAACCACGGCCGATCAAGACCGCCGCGGTGATCGGCGGCGGCACCATGGGTGTCGGTATCGCGCTGAGTTTCGCCAATGCCGGTGTGCCGGTGAAACTGCTGGAGATCAACGATGACGCCCTGCAACGCGGCCTGCAGCGCGCTCGCGATACCTACGCAGCCAGCGTCAAGCGCGGCAGCCTGACCGAGGAGGCGATGGCGCAGCGCCTCGCGCTGATCGCGGGCGTCACCGATTACGCCGCCCTGGCCGATGTCGATGTAGTGGTCGAAGCGGTCTTCGAAGAGATGGGCGTCAAGCAGCAGGTCTTCGAACAGCTGGACGCGGTATGCAAGCCCGGTGCGATTCTCGCTTCGAACACCTCATCGCTGGATCTGAATGCTATCGCCGCCTTCACCAAGCGGCCGGAAGACGTAGTCGGGCTGCATTTCTTCAGCCCGGCCAACGTCATGCGCCTGCTGGAGGTGGTACACGGCGAGAAGACCAGCCACGAGGTGCTCGCCACTGCCATGGCCATCGGCAAGAAATTGAAGAAGGTCTCGGTGGTGGTCGGCGTCTGCGATGGCTTCGTCGGCAATCGCATGGTCTTCCAGTACGGCCGCGAGGCGGAATTCCTCCTGGAGGAGGGCGCCACGCCACAACAGGTCGACGGCGCCCTGCGCAACTTCGGCATGGCCATGGGGCCGTTTGCCATGCGCGACCTGTCCGGCCTCGACATCGGCCAGGCGATCCGCAAACGCCAGCGCGCGACGCTGCCGGCGCACCTGGATTTCCCGACCGTCTCGGACAAGCTCTGCGAAGCCGGCATGCTCGGGCAGAAGACCGGCACCGGCTACTACCGCTACGAACCCGGCAACCGCACCCCTCAGGAGAACCCCGAACTTGCGCCTATGCTGGAAGCAGCCTCGCGGGAAAAGGGCATCGAGCGGCAGAAGCTGGACGAGCAGTACATCGTCGAGCGTTGCATCTTCGCGCTGGTCAACGAGGGCGCGAAGATTCTCGAAGAAGGCATCGCCCAGCGCGCCAGTGACATCGACGTCATCTACCTGAACGGCTACGGCTTCCCGGCCTTCCGCGGTGGGCCGATGTTCTATGCCGACAGCGTGGGCCTGGACCGGGTGCTGGCGCGAGTAAAAGAACTGCACGAGCGTTGTGGCGACTGGTGGAAGCCGGCGCCGCTGCTGGAAAAACTGGCCGCCGAAGGCCGCACCTTCACCGAATGGCAGGCCGGACAATGAGCGCCGCCCGCCTGCAAACAGAACGCAGCATGAGGACCTTCCCATGAACGTCAACTACACGGCCGAAGAGCTCGCCTTCCGCGACGAAGTGCGTGCCTTCCTGAAAAGCGAGCTGCCGGCGGACATCGCCGCCAAGGTCAAGCTCGGCAAACACATGTCCAAAGCAGATCACGAGCGCTGGCAGCAGATCCTGGTCAAGCGTGGCTGGTATGCGCCGGGCTGGCCGGTGGAGCTGGGCGGCACCACCTGGGGACCGGTGGAAAAGCACATCTTCGACGAAGAGTGTTCGGCCTTCGGCGCGCCACGTACCGTGCCCTTCGGCGTCAACATGGTGGCCCCGGTGATCATCAAGTTCGGCACCCAGCAGCAGATCGACCACTACCTGCCGCGCATCCTCTCCGGCGAGGACTGGTGGTGCCAGGGCTACTCCGAGCCCGGTGCCGGCTCCGACCTCGCCAGCCTGAAGACCCGCGCTGTACGCGACGGCGACCATTATGTGGTCAATGGCCAGAAGACCTGGACCACCCTCGGTCAGCACGCCAACATGATCTTCTGCCTAGTGCGCACCGACCCGGAAGCCCAGCAGCAGCGCGGCATCAGCTTCCTGCTGATCGACATGAAGAGCCCGGGCATCAGCGTGCGGCCGATCATCACCCTGGACGGCGACCACGAGGTCAACGAAGTCTTCTTCGACAACGTCCGCGTGCCGGTGGAGAACCTCGTCGGCGAGGAAAACCAGGGCTGGACCTGCGCCAAGTACCTGCTGACCCACGAGCGCACGGGCCTGGCCGGTATCGGCTCGTCCAAGGCGGTGCTGGCGCATCTCAAGCGTATCGCCATGAAGGAGGTCTGCGACGGCAAGCCGATGCTCGAAGACCCGCTGTTCCGCGCCCAGGTCGCGGAAGTCGAGATGCAGCTGATGGCCATCGAGATGAGCACCCTGCGCATTCTCGCCGCGGCGAAGGAGGGTGGCGTGCCCGGTGCCGAGTCCTCGATCCTCAAGGTCAAGGGCACCGAGATCCGCCAGGCGATCACTCACCTGTTGCGTAAGGTTATCGGCCCCTATGCGCTGCCGTTCCTGGAAGAAGAGCTGCAGCTGGACTACGACGGTGAGCTGCTGCACGCCGACTACAGCGCGTCGCTGGCCGGCGACTACTTCAACATGCGCAAGCTGTCGATCTTCGGCGGCTCCAACGAAATCCAGAAGAACATCGTCTCGAAGATGATTCTCGAGCTGTAAGGGGGCACCGCAATGGACTTCAAACTGACTGAAGAGCAGCAAATGCTGCAAGACACCGCGGCGCGTCTGGTGCGCGACGCCTACCCGTTCGAACAGCGCGAGAAATTCAGCGAGTCGGAACTGGGCTTTTCCGCCGAGTTCTGGTCGCAGCTGGGAGAGCTGGGCCTGACCGCCGTGCCGTTCTCGGAAGAGATCGGCGGCTTCGGTGGCGGCGGCGTGGAAACCATGCTGGTCATGACCGAGCTGGGTCGTGGCCTGACGCTGGAACCCTATCTGCAATCGGTGATCTTCGCCGGTGGCTTGATCGACCAGCTCGGTTCCGATGCGCAAAAACAGGATCTGCTGCCGCAGGTCGCCGCCGGTTCGCTGCAACTGGCGGTGGCCTTCGACGAACCGCAGAGCCATTACAACCTCAACGACGTGCAGACCAAGGCCGAGGCGGTGGACGGCGGCTATCGTCTGAACGGCCGCAAGGCCGTGGTGATCGGCGGGCACAGCGCCGGGCAGATCATCGTGTCGGCGCGCACTTCCGGTGACAGTCGCGATGAAACGGGCATCAGCCTGTTCCTTATTGATCCGAACGCCCAGGGCGTCAGCCGTCGCGTCTACCCGACCATCGACGGGCGTAAGGGCTGCGACTTGTTCCTCGACAACGTGCAGGTGGGTGCCGAGGCGCTGCTTGGTGAGCTGGGTAATGCCTTGCCCGCGATGCGCTACGAGCAGGGCCGCGCCATCGCCGCGCAGTGCGCCGATGCGCTGGGCAGCATGGACGAAGCCTGCAAGCTGACCCTGGACTACCTGAAGACGCGCAAGCAGTTCGGCGTGCCGATCGGCAAGTTCCAGGTTCTGCAGCACCGTATGGTGGACATGCAGACCGAGCTGGAGCAGGCCACCAGCATGGCGATCCTTGCCGCGACCTTTGCCGACGGCGAAGACAACGACGAGCGTAGTCGCATCATCGCCGCCGCCAAATACATCTGCGCCCGCGCCGCGCGCAAGGTGGCTGAAGAGGCGATCCAGCTGCACGGCGGAATCGGCATGACCTGGGAATACAACCTCGCCCACCACGCCAAGCGCCTGGTGATGATCGCCCACCAGTTCGGTGACGACGACCATCACCTGAAGGCCTATGCGAAGTTGATGCAGGTGGCGTAAGGCGCCAATCGCGACACGCGACCGGGCCCCTGTGGCCCGGTTTTGCTTTGCAGAGATAGGTCAGGTGCTTAGCCGACTGCGGGCAGGTGTGGCGGAGGTGTCGTCTTCACTTTCGTAGGGCGGCGTTCCGCTTCAGCTCGCGCCAGCAACCAAACGGTGGGCTGAAGCCCACCCTACGGCGCTGCGCGCAAGGTGGCAGTCTCGTAGGGTGGAAGACGGCGAAGCCTCTTCCGCCGTTGCGTGCCAACCGGGGCGTGCCATGGCCGGCAGGCTCGCGAAGTGATCGTTCACACCGGTGGCAGTTCGTAGGGTGGATGTCGCTTTTCACATCCACGCTGTTGGGTTGGCACCCGTGATGTGGTGGATCGGTGAAGCGCGATCCACCTTACGCCTGACGTTCCGCGTTCGATCAGGCCGGCTTCGCCTCTGCTTCGGCTGGCGCTGTACCCTGCGGCTTCCACTCCTGCAGGCGATCCAGGCTGCCGCGGTAATGTTTGAGCCCCATGCCGAGCAGGACTATCGCGCCGACCAGCGCAACGCCGGTGACGATCAGCAGCGAGTAGCGCAGCGCGTTGTCGTCGCCGAAGACGAAGTCGGTGCCCAGCGCCACGGCGGTCGGGCCGATGCCGAGGCCGACCATGGTGATGACGAACAGGTACACCGCCGAGGCCTGGCCGCGCATGGAGTTGGGCATGATTTCCTGGATCGCCGCCGGGCCGACGCCGAAAGGCATGGCGATGGTGAAGACGTGCAGGGCGATCAGCGCCAGCGCCAGTTCGCCGGTGCCGGCCAGGTAGGCGAGGTTGAGCGGCAGGGTCAGTGCGGCGGAGATAATGCCGACGCGCAACGGCGCATCGCGATAACCGCGGCGGTGCAGCAGGTCCGACAGCCGCCCGCCGGCGATGATGCCGATCGAGCCGGCCACCGCCACCACCGAGCCGTAGAGCACGCCGACATCGCTGGCCGACCAGCCGTAGGTGCGGATGAAGAATGTCGGGATCCACGCCGAACTGCCGTAGGCGGCGAAGGCCAGGCAGGCGAAGCCGAAGTTGTGGCACAGCACGGTGCGACGGTTCTGCCGGATATAGCCGGCCACCTCGCTCAGTGGCACCTCGACGCCGGCGCCGACGCCTTTGCGCGATGGCTCGCGGATCAGCAAGAGCACGGCGGTGAACAGCACACCGGCCGCGCCGAGTACGAGGAAGATCAGCTGCCAGGGGCGCACCATGCCGAGCACCGGCAGCTCCACATCGCCCTGTGCCGAGGCGAACTTGACCACCAGCCCGCCGAGCAGAAACGCCAGGCCCGAGCCGATGTAGATGCCCATCGAATAGACGCTCATGGCGGTACCGCGCAGCTTGGGCGGGAAGCTGTCGGCGATCAGCGAATAGGCGGAGGGCGAAAGCGCCGCCTCGCCGACACCGACGCCGATGCGAAATACCAGGAACTGCCAGAAGGTCTTGGCCGTGCCGCACAGCGCGGTCATCAGGCTCCACACCAGCACGCCGATGGCAATGATGCCGCGGCGGCTCTTGCGATCGGCCAGGCGTCCGATGGGCACGCCGCAGATGGTGTAGAACACCGCGAAGGAGAAGCCCATGAGCAGGCTCATGTGGGTATCGGTGATGTCCAGGTCATGGCGGATCGGTTCGACCAGCAGGTTGAGGATCTGCCGGTCGACGAAGGACAACACGTAGGCGAGCATGAGGATGGCGACCGTGACCCAGGCGCGGGCGCTTGAGGGGTAGCCGTTATTGTTGTTGTGCATGGCAAAGGCTCCATTGGCGAGAAGGGCTGTAACCAGCCCATCCTCACTTTTGTCGGAGATCAGCCATCCGGCAAGTGGAATAACCCTCGCATATGTTTCGAAATATGCTAACGCTGTTCCGCTCTGCGAAATCAGCGCGCTTGTTAGGTTACGCCATGGTTCGCTGTTGGCTCGGCATCAGCTCCGGCAACAAACGCGGCGTCCAGAGGCTGTCGGTGAAGCCGCGACGGAAGAAGCCGAAGTGGCCGATCCGCGTGGCGCCGATTTCCGCGGGCGCGATGCGCTGCATGGTTTTTGGTGCTGAGCTGTAGAAGCCATGCAGGGATTCGGTGTTGCGCGCCGACATCATTTCGTCGTCGCTGAAGGACAGCGAAGTCAGGGGCGTGCGCACGGCCGCGAAGGCCTGGCGCATGGGCTCGCCTTCGACACCGACCAGGTACTCCGGATGCAGGCACCAGCGCCGCCACTGGCGAATCACCCCGGCCGGCAGGTCGCCGACCGCCCCGATGCGACCACCCGGGAAGTAACCCGCCATCGCGGTCAGTACCGGCGCCAGGCCATGCCAGAGCAGCCAGGCCTTGCTGCGGATTTGCGGGCTGTTCTCGCGCCAGTAGCCGCTGCCGGCGGCGATGGTGACGATGCGGGTCAGGCGCTCATGGCCTTTGACCAGCGGCAGGATCTGCGCGCCGACACTGTGGCCGATCCAGTACAGCGGCAATTCACCGGCGGCTTCGGCGGCCGCGGCGAGCACTGCGCTGCAGTCGTGGCGCGCCCAGTCGAGGATGTCCACGTTCAACTGGCGGAGCGGCACCCGCCGCGAGCGGCCCATGCCGAGGTAATCGAAGGTCACCGCCAGGTAGCCCTGGCCGGCCAGCCAGTTGGCGAAGTCGGTGTAGAAGCGCTGCGGCACGCCCATCGCCGGCGCGATGAGCACGACGCCGCATGGCGCGCTGCTCGGCTGATACCAGTAGCTGGACAGGGCATGACCGTTGCCGTTGTCGATGGAGCGTTCTTCAACCTGTATCGTCGCCATCTTGTTGTTCTCCGCGCTTCTGCGATTGCTGCGATCGGTGCAGTATACGAAGGGTGGAAGATAATTCTAGAAAAATATTCTAGTCAGATTGGAGGCCGGATGGCCCGTAGTAGCCGCAAGCAGGAAATCCTTCAGGCCGCACTCGCCTGTTTCACCGAATTCGGCGTGGAGGCGACCACCATCGAGATGATTCGTGATCGCTCCGGCGCCAGCATCGGCAGCCTCTATCACCACTTCGGCAATCGTGAGCGGATCATCGCCGCGCTGTATCTGGAAGGCATCGGCGAGTATGCTGCGCTGCTCGAAGCCGGGCTGATCGAGACACTGGATGCCGAGGCCTGCGTCCGCCTGTTCGTCACCCGCTACATCGACTGGGTGGTGGCGAACCCGGATTGGGCGCGCTTCGTTCTGCACAACCGCGGGCGGGTCGAGGCCGGGGAGATGGGCGAGCAGCTGCGCGAGGTCAATCGCGCCCACGGCGAGCGGGTTGGGGCGATTCTGCGGCGTCATCGCGAAAGCGGGGCGTTCCGGCGGATGCCCGGCGATTGCTTTCTCGCGGTGGTGATCGGACCCTGCCACGACATGGCGCGCAACTGGCTGGCGGGACGTTTCCGTACCGCGCTGGCCGACTGCCGCGAGCTGCTCGCGGACATCGCCTGGGCCAGCGTCAGGGCCTGACGATCAGACGCCGAGGCTTTCGATATCGCGGGCGAGCATTTCCAGCTGGTGGGCCAGCGAGTTCTTCAGGGTGTCCTCGCTGAGCTGGAATGACGGCGCACCGCAGGTCAGCGCCATGATGCTGCCGTCGGCCAGGTGCAGCGGCACACCGGCGGCCATCACGTTGCGGTCCCAGTCGCCCAACGACAGGCAGAAGCCGTGCTGCATGAACTCTTCGAACGAGGCGTGCAGCGAAACCTCGATGGCGGCCCAGCCATCGCCGTACTTGCTGGCCAGCGCGGCCATCAGATGCTCGCGTTCCTTCTCCGGTGTGGCGGCGAGAAAGGCACGACCGGCGGCGGTGGTGGCCAGCGGCAGGCGCACGCCGGCATCCATGCGCAGGGTGGTGACCTCGGCCGGGCGGCAGTTTTCCACGTAGATCATCGACAGTCGGTCGCGGCAGGTCAGGCCCACGGTGGTGTTGGTGCGGCGGGCGAACTCATCCATGTACGGCTTGGCCAGCTGGCGCACGCGCAGGTTGGAGACGTAGGCGTAGCCGAGCGCCAGCACGCCGGAGTCGAGCTGGTATTTCTCCAGCTGCTGCGAATAGCTGAGGTAGCCGAGCTTGGTCAGTGTGTAGGTCATGCGCGACACCGTCGGCTTGGGTAGCCCGGTGATGCGTGCGATGTCCTGGTTGCCCATCACCACCGAGCCATGGGTAAAGGCACGCAGCACGTCCAGCCCGCGGGCCAGGGCCTCGACGAACTTGCGGTCCTTGGGAGTGCCGGTGTCTTCGATGTCGTCGCTCATGGTTTCGGTCTGTCTGGCTAGTGGGCAGCGGTGGCGAACGATAGCAGATCACTCGACCGCGAGCAGTGCGGCCATTGGCGATCATTGCGACGGAAAAAGCGATCTACTACTATCGGATTCGACATCCAGTTTCGCACAGTAAAACAATAATTCATTTTGGAGAATGTCGATGTCCGCTTCCGTACAAGGCTACGTGGCTACCGAACTCGCCCGTGGCGGCTACCAGAACGTCCATGACCTGCTCTCTCAGGCCTGCGCGAAGCATCCGCAGCGCGCGGCATTTTCCTGTGGCGACGACTACCTCACTTACGCCGAGCTGGGCAGTCGTGCCGATGCTTTCGGCCGCTACCTGCGGCATCACGCTGGGTTGCAACCCGGAGACCGGTTGGCGCTGCAGCTGCCCAATTCGTTGCAATACCCCATCGCCGTGTTCGGCGCGCTCAAGGCTGGGTTGGTGATCGTCAATACCAATCCGCATTACACGGCCGCCGAGGCCCGTCATCAGTTCCGTGACTCCGGCGCCAAGGCGATCCTGGTGCTCGATCGGCTGTTGCCGCTGGTACGCGCGGTGCAAGCGGACACCGAGCTGGAGCACGTCATGCTCACCAGCGTCGATGACCTGCAGAGGCCGACTCACGAAAGCGGCGAGGCGGGAACGCAACGCTTCATGCAGGCCCTGCGGCTGGGGGCGGAAAGCCCGCCGCTGGAGCGCGAGGCAGGGCTCGACCGGCTGGCGTTGCTGCAGTACACAGGTGGCACCACCGGTGTGTCCAAGGGCGCGATGCTCACGCATCGCAACCTGCTGGCCAATGTGTTGCAGACCATCGAACTGTTCGACCGGCCGGGGTTGCTCGAACCGGAAAAGGACGTGCGCATCGCGCCGCTGCCGCTGTATCACATCATGGCGTTTGCCACGAACTGCCTGAGTTCGGTAGGCATGGGTCTGCACACGGTATTCATCCGTGACGGGCGCAACCTGGACGAAACCATCGGTGCCATGCAGCGCTATCCGTTCAGTCTGCTCAGCGGCATCAACACGCTGTTCGTCGGGCTGATGAATCACCCGGAGTTTCGCAGCATCGATTTCTCCCATCTGAAGTGGGCGACGTCCGGCGGCGCGCCGCTCAATAGTGAAGTCGGGCGTCGCTGGGAGGCACTGACCGGGGCGCCGATCCGCGAAGGTTTCGGCCTGACCGAGGCCTCGCCGGTGGTAGCGACCGGTACTCAGCTCAGCCCTTACCGCGAGGGCTACATCGGCCAGGCGCTGATCGAAACCGAGCTGCGCACCGTCGACGACGAGGGCAACGACGTAGCGCCGGAAACGCCGGGCGAGCTATGGCTGCGCGGCCCGCAGGTGATGCAGGGCTACTGGCAGCGCCCGGACGAGACAGCCAAGGTGCTCACGCCGGACGGCTGGTTGAAGACCGGCGACATTGCCTTGCTGGATGCCGACGGCTTCGTGAAGATCGTCGACCGCAAGAAGGACATGATCCTGGTTTCAGGCTTCAACGTCTTTCCCAACGAGATCGAGGATGTGCTCATGCAGCACCCATCCGTGCGTGAATGCGTGGCGGTCGGTGTGCCGGATGCGCGCAAGGGCGAGGCGGTGAAGGTCTTCGTCAGCCTCAAGGACGATGCGGTCGACGCGCAGGTGTTGCTCGAGCATTGCCGGCAGTACCTCACCGGCTACAAGATGCCGAGCTATCTCGAGTTGCGCGACGAGCTGCCGAAGACCGCCGTGGGCAAGTTGCTGCGTCGGCAGTTGCGCGACGAGGCGCGGGGCAGCGCAGGTTGATCGCCACCTATATATAAGTGGTGAGCTGACGAACGGGTAGTGGCGCTCAGACCCCTGGTCGGCCTTGAGCAGCCGCTCTCGAAGGCATGGCAATCGGGCGGAAATATCAATCCGCGCTTGTTGCCCTAAGGGGTTTCTGATATAAAGCAGCGCTCTTTTCTAGGGGCCCGGTATCTTCGTTCGCAACGTGGCCGGTAAGACCCCCATGAAACGTGGCGCTGAGCGCCGAACTGACAAGTGAATTCAAGCGGCCAACCCATGCCGGGTTGGGCATGTGGTTTTAGAGGGCTGAGGCATGTCGAGAGTCTGTCAAGTTACCGGTAAGGGTCCGGTAACCGGGAACAACGTTTCCCACGCAATGAACAAAACCCGTCGTCGTTTCCTGCCGAACCTGCAGCATCATCGCTTCTGGGTCGAGTCGGAGAACCGCTTCGTCCGTCTGCGCCTGAGTGCCAAAGGCATGCGCATCATCGACAAGCGCGGCATTGACGTCGTTCTGTCCGAGCTGCGCGCCCGCGGCGAAAAGGTTTAAGGAGAGCAATCATGCGTGACCTGATCCGTTTGGTGTCCAGCGCCGGTACCGGCCACTTCTACACCACCGACAAGAACAAGCGCACCACCCCCGACAAGATCGAAATCAAGAAATTCGATCCGGTCGTACGCAAGCACGTGATCTACAAGGAAGCCAAGATCAAGTAATTGATCGGCCCTTGAAGAAAGAACCCGCCTCTCGGCGGGTTTTTTCGTTTCTGGCGAACGTGGCTGCCGATGCCTGACACCAGTCGTCGTTCGCGTTGCCTAGTTTGATATGCATCATGTACGGCGCCTGTCGAATTCGCCTATCGTGCGAGCTTTCATTTCTCCCAATTTCGGCACGAGGATGCGCAGCGCATGGCGAAGACGGACGGGCCCATCGCGGCAGACAGCAAGAGCACTTCCAGCATCGCCCTGCAGGCGGCTTCCGAAGACATCTGGTCGCAGAAGTACCGTCTGACCAGCAAGGACGGCACGCCCATCGACGACAGCGTCGACGCCACCTGGCAGCGGGTCGCCCGCGCCCTGGCCGACGTCGAGCTGGCCGAGCAGCGTGAGCACTGGCACGAGCGCTTCCTCTGGGCGCTGCGCAACGGCGCCATCCCGGCCGGACGGATCATCTCCAACGCCGGCGCGCAGGACTACAAGCCGGCCACCTCGACCATCAACTGCACCGTCTCGGGTTCGATCACCGACTCGATGGACGACATCCTCGGCAAGGTCCACGAGGCTGGCCTGACGCTCAAGGCCGGCTGCGGTATCGGCTACGAGTTCAGCACCTTGCGTCCGCGTGGTTCCTTCGTCTCCGGCGCTGGTGCGCACACCAGCGGTCCGCTGTCGTTCATGGATATCTTCGACAAGATGTGCTTCACCGTGAGTTCGGCTGGCGGCCGCCGCGGCGCGCAGATGGGCACCTTCGATGTCGGCCATCCGGATGTGCGCGAGTTCATCCGCGCCAAGCGCGAAGACGGCCGGCTGCGCCAGTTCAACCTCAGCCTGTTGATCACCGACGAGTTCATGCAGGCGGTGGAGGCCGACGGCGAGTGGCCGCTGATCTTCCCGGTGCACGCCAAGGAAGCCGCCGAGCTCGATCTGGTGGACGCCGAGCATGTGCTCTGGCGCGAATGGCCGGTGCATGACGGCTATATCGTGCGCGACGATGGCCTGGTCGCCTGCAGGATCTACGGGCGGGTCAAGGCGCGGCATCTGTGGGACATGATCATGGTCTCCACCTATGACTACGCCGAGCCGGGCTTCATCCTCATCGACCGCGTCAACCAGCTGAACAACAACTGGTGGTGCGAAGCGATCCGCGCCACCAACCCCTGCGGCGAGCAACCGCTGCCGCCGTACGGCTCGTGCCTGCTGGGCTCGATCAACCTGACCCACTTCGTCATCGACCCGTTCGGTGCGGACGCGCGCTTCGACTGGGACAAGTACCGCGAGGTGGTGCGCGTCTTCACTCGCATGCTCGACAACGTGGTGGAGATCAACGGACTGCCGCTGGAACAGCAGCGTCACGAAATCGAAAGCAAGCGCCGCCATGGCATGGGCTTCCTCGGCCTCGGCTCGACCCTGACCCTGCTCAAGCTGCGCTATGGCAGCCCGGAAGCCTGCGTGTTCACCGAGGAAGTCGCCCGCGAGATGGCGCTGGTCGGCTGGGAACAGGCGCTGGAGCTGTCGAAGGAGAAAGGGCCGGCACCGTTGCTGAGCCAGACCTTCGACGTCACCGCCGAGATGCTGCGCAAGCGTCCGGAGATGGCCAAGGACGGTTACAAGGTCGGCGACCAGGTCGCCGGTCGCGTGCTGCACGCCAAGTATTCGCGTTACATGCAGAAGATCGCCGAGTACGCCCCGGAGCTGATCGAGGCGCTGGCCGAGCAGGGCGCGCGCTTCACCCACCACAGCTCCATCGCGCCCACCGGCACCATCAGCCTGAGCCTGGCCAACAACGCCTCCAACGGCATCGAGCCGAGCTTCGCCCACCACTATTCGCGCAACCTGATCCGCCCCGGGCGCAAGGCCAAGGAGAAGATCGAGGTGTTCAGCTACGAGCTGCTGGCCTATCGCACGCTGGTCAACGAGCGCGCCAGGCCGGGCTCCGACGAGCCGGGCGAGAAGCTGCCGGACTACTTCATCTCCGCCGACGACGTCAGCCCGACCCAGCACGTGGATATCCAGGCCGCTGCGCAGCGCTGGGTCGACTCGTCGATCTCCAAGACCGCCAACGTGCCGACCGACTATCCGTTCGAGGCGTTCAAGGACATCTACCGCTACGCCTGGCGCCAGGGCCTGAAGGGCTGCACCACCTTCCGCTTCAACCCGGCGGCCTTCCAGGGCGTGCTGGTCAAGGAAGCCGACCTGGAGAAGACCCTGTACCGCTTCACCCTTGAAGACGGCAGCGTGGTCGAGCTCAAGGGCAACCAGGAAGTCGAGTACGACGGCGAGGTGAACACCGCCGCCAACCTGTTCGACGCCCTCAAAGAAGGCTACTACGGCAAGTACTGAAGCCGGCCCGCCAACCGTTTGGACGCCGGGCCGCGAGCGCCGCCCGGCAGGAGAGATTGCACAATGACCGTAAAGATCACCCAGCGCATCAAGGGCTTCAAGGTCGTCGACGAGACCCTCGAGCGCCCCGCGACTGCGGCCAGCGCTAGCGACGGCACGGCGAGCAAGGCCGTCAACGTGGTGGAGATGGACGAGAGCCTGCAGCGCCCGGAAACCCTGATCGGCATGACCTACAAGATCAAGTCGCCGCTGTTCGAACATGCGCTGTACGTCACTGTGAACGACATCGTGCTCAACGCCGGCACGCCGCATGAGCAGCGCCGCCCGTTCGAGATCTTCATCAATTCCAAGAACATGGACCACTTCCAGTGGATCGTCGCGCTCACCCGGATCATGTCCGCGGTGTTCCGCAAGGGCGGCGACTGCACCTTCCTCGTCGAGGAGCTCAAGGCAGTGTTCGACCCGCGTGGCGGCTACCTGAAGAAGGGCGGCGTCTACATGCCGTCGATCGTGGCCGAGATCGGTGCGGTGCTGGAGCGCCATCTGATCGCCATCGGCATGCTCGAAGGCCAGGCGCTGGACGAAGCCCAGCTCAAGTACCTGGCCGAGAAGCGCGCCGCCTACGAGGCCAGTCAGGGCGCCGTGGCGGTGGAGCCGGGCGAAGGCTTTCCGGCTGGTGCGCAGCTATGCAACAAGTGCAATACCCAGGCCGTGGTGCAGATGGACGGCTGCGCCACCTGCTTGAACTGCGGCAACTCCAAGTGCGGCTAAACGGCTTGCGCTGATGCTGTGACGCCCGTCAGGCCCGCTTTACCCGGCGGGCCTGGCTCTGCTAGTTTTCGGTCCTACCTATCGCCTTCCGGCCTTTGACCTAATGCCTTCCACTGCTCGCAGCCTGTTACCCATGAAGCCAGCCGGTCTCGGTGCGGCGCGGCTGTGCGCAATCGCTCCACCTCCCTCTGTCGTTGCCGATCTGGCAATCGCGCCACCACCTCCACAGGCGGTCGCGCTGGGCTGATCCGCCCACACTTCGCAGCTCCGGTTTTCGCTTCCGATCCTTCTGGGTCGGAGCGCGCACGCTTTCGGCGTTCGCTGGAGCCTGTTCGGCTTCGACAGGTAATCACTGATGACTTTCAACAAACCGTTGTGGACGTCCTATGGCGTCATGACCGTGTTCGTGCTGCTGTGGGGCAGCGCGGCAATCTTCACCCGCTGGGGGCTGGACCACGGCACCCCCTTCGCCCTGCTGATCGTGCGTTTCGTTCTGGCGCTGGCTGCCGTTCTGCTGATCGGTCTCTACCGCCGGCGCTGGCGACCGGCGCCTGGTACTGGCTGGCAGACGGCGGCCACTGGCCTGCTGCTGATCGGCTGCTATTCGATCTGCTATTTCCAGGCCATGGCCCATGGTGTGACGCCGGGTGTGATCGCAACGCTGCTCGGCGTGCAGCCGATCCTCACCCTGTTGCTCCTTGAACGACGCTTCTCGCCGCTGCGTCTGCTGGGGCTGTTGGTGGCACTGGCCGGATTGGCCGCGGTGGTGTTCCAGAGCCTGGTGCTGGCGCGCTTTTCGCTCGCCGGGATGCTCTTCGCCCTCGGCGCGCTGCTATGCATGACGCTGGGCGCGATCCTGCAGCAGCGCGTTCGCCAGAGCCCGGTGGAGGTGCTGCCGACCCAGTACGGTGTCAGCCTGCTGCTGTGCCTGGCGTTCGTGCCGTTCCAGGCGATCCACCTGGAAGCGGTGACAGGCTTCATCATTCCGGTGCTGTGGCTGGGTCTGGTGATTTCGGTGGCGGCGCAGCTGCTGCTGTACCGCATGATCCAGACTGGCAATCTGGTCAACGTCACCAGCCTGTTCTACCTGGTGCCGGTGGTGACCGTGGGGATGGATTACCTGTTCCTCGGCAATCAGCTGTCGCGCATCGGATTGCTGGGCATGGGCGCGATTCTGCTGGGCTTGGCGCTGGTGTTCAGGGCGGCACCGCAGCAGCCTTCGCGATGAACGACCGGCCGGGCAGCGGAGAGGCTGCCCGGCCAGGTTCTGGCTTTAGCTGACCACGCGGTAGCACGGCGTGTAGGGCACGCCGCCGGGCAGTTTCATGCGGTGCTGCTCGACGAAGGCCTGCAGCAACTTGTCCAGCGGCTGCATGATCGCGGCATCGCCGTGGATCTCGTAACGGCCGTACTGCTCGATGCGGCGGATGCCCTTGTCCTTGACGTTGCCGGCGACGATGCCGGAAAACGCGCGGCGCAGGTTGGCGGCCAGCTCATGGGGCGGCAGGTCGCGGCGCAGCGGCAAGCTGGCCATGGCCTCGTGGGTCGGATCGAACGGTCGCTGGAAACCTTCCTCGATCTTCAGCAGCCAGTTGAAGTGGAACGCATCGTTGCGCTCACGGCGGAAGCGTCGTACTTCGCGCAGGCCCTCGGTCATCTGGCGCGCCACTTCGGCCGGGTCGTTGAAGACGATCTGGTAGCGCTTCTGCGCTTCCTCGCCAAGGGTCGCACCGACGAAATCGTGCAGCTGCTGCAGATAGTCCGCGGCATCGCTTGGCCCGGTGAGGATGACCGGGAACGGCACGTCACGATTGGCCGGGTGCAGCAGGATCCCGAGCAGGTAGAGGAATTCCTCGGCCGTGCCGACGCCACCGGGGAAGATGATGATGCCGTGTCCGACACGGACGAAGGCTTCCAGGCGCTTCTCGATGTCCGGCAGGATCACCAGCTCGTTGACGATCGGGTTCGGCGCCTCGGCGGCGATGATGCCCGGCTCGGTCAGTCCCAGGTAACGGCTGCCGACGCGGCGTTGCTTGGCGTGGGCGATGGTGGCGCCCTTCATCGGCCCCTTCATCACGCCCGGCCCGCAGCCGGTGCAGACGTCCAGGCTGCGCAGGCCCAGTTCATGGCCGACGCGCTTGCTGTACTTGTATTCCTCGGTGCTGATCGAGTGGCCGCCCCAGCACACCACCATGCTCGGCTCGACACCCGGGCGCAGCGTGCGGGCGTTGCGCAGCAGGTGGAAGACGTAGTCGGTGATGCCCTGGGAGGTGCTCAGGTCGATGCGGGCACTGCTCAGTTCGCTCTCGGTATAGACGATGTCGCGCAGCGCGCTGAAGAGCATTTCGCGGGTGCTGGCGATCATCTCGCCATCGACGAAGGCGTCGGCCGGGGCGTTGAACAGTTCGAGGCGTACGCCGCGATCCTGCTGCAGGATGCGCACTTCGAAGTCCTCGTAGGCTTCGAGGATGGTCTTGGCGTTATCGATGCGCGTGCCGGTGTTGAGAATTGCCAGGGCACACTGGCGGAACAGTTTGTGCGTGCTGCCGGAACCGACTTCGCTCAGTTGCTGCACTTCGCGTTGCGAAAGGGTTTCCAGACTGCCTTTGGGGGTAACCGAGGCGTTGATTACGTTGCGTTGGGTCATTGGTGATTCCTGAATTCGATGGCGACACCATCGAGGAGCTGGTGCACCGAAACGGCGGCTGCGTGCCGCCATCTTAACGCGATGACGCAGCGGTGGTGGGCGATCCGTTCGGTAGGCGAGCAGGCAAAGCGCGCCGAGAGCCGTGGCAGTTCGACCCTCGGGGCAATCGGCGGTTCGCCCGCAGCGCAAGTGCCTGGCTGGTCAGGTCCAGCCGTAGCGCACCAGGTGGAAGAAGATCGGCGCGGCGAAGCAGACCGAATCGAGCCGGTCGAGCATGCCGCCGTGGCCCTCGATCATGTGCCCCCAGTCCTTGACGCCGCGGTCGCGCTTGATCGCCGACATCACCAGGCCACCGAAGAAGCCCAGCAGGTTCAGCAGCAGCGCCATCAGGGCCGCCTGCCACCAAGCGAACGGGGTGATCCAGAACAGCGCCGCGCCGATCAGCGTCGCGAGGAAGATCCCGCCGACGAAGCCTTCGACGGTCTTGGACGGCGACAGATTCGGGGCGATCTTGCGCTTGCCGGCCAGCTTGCCGCACACGTACTGCAGCACGTCGGAGAGTTGCACGACGATGATCAGCCAGGCGATCAGCAGCAGGTTGCGACCGTCGTAGTTGGCAATCTCCAAGGTGAGCAGGGCAGGGACGTGGGAGACGCAGAAGACTGCGATCATCAGCCCCCATTGCACCTTGGATGCGCGTTCGAGAAAGCGCGTGGTATCGCCACCCAGCGACGCCAGGATCGGCAACAGCAGAAAGACGTAGACCGGAATGAAGATGGCGAACAGGCCGTACCAGCCGACCGCTACCAGCAGATATTGCAGCGGCAGTACCAGATAGAACGCCGCGACCAGCGCCGGATAGTCGCTGCTGCGTGTCGGCGTCAGCGTCATGAATTCGCGCAATGCGAAGAACGACACTAGGTAGAAGAGGATCACCACGGCCGTGTGGCCGAGCCAGAAGGCGATGCCGATCAGCGCGACCATCACCCACCAGGCATTGATGCGCGCATTGAGGTTGTCGATCACCGGGCTACTCTCGCCGCCGCTGCGACGCTTGAGGACGAAGCCGATCAGCGAGGCCAGGGCGAGCAGGGCGCCGATACCGGCGAACAGCAGCAGGGTATTGCGATCCATGTCAGTCTTCCTTCGGGGCCAGTTCTAGCAGAGCCAGGCGAGCGCGCTGCAGAAACGCGTCCTTGTCCTCGTCCTTTTCGATGCTCATGGGCGCGCCGAAGCTGACGCTGCACAGCAGCGGCAGTGGCAGCGGCAGGCTGCGGCTCTTGGGCATCACCCGATTGAGGTTGGCGATCCACACCGGCACCAGCTCCACGTCCGGGCACGCCAGGCCCAGGCGATACAGCCCGCTCTTGAACGGCAGCAGGCCTTCTTCCAGATTGCGCGTGCCCTCGGGGAAGAGGATCAGCGAATCGCCGCCAGCCAGGGCGTCGAGCATCGGTTGCAGTGGATTCGACTCCGGGCCGCTGCGCTCGCGATCCACCAGCACGCCGTTGAACAGACGATGGATGACGAAGCGGCGCAATGCGCTGCTCTGCCAGTAATCGGCGCCGGCGACGGGCCGGGTCCTGCGCCGCAGGTCAGGCGGCAGCGATGCCCAGAGCAGCACGAAATCGCCGTGGCTGCTGTGGTTGGCGAAGTAGATGCGTTGCCGGTTGAGCGGCGCGCAGCCGATCCAGAGGCTGCGCGTACCGGTCAGCAGGCGTGCAACGGAAGTGATCGCGAAGGCGAGCAGGGCGCCGAGCATGGGATGTTCCTCGGTAGCGGGCGAAGTCGGTGGTGCGGGCGGTGTCGGTTCAGTCCGCTTCGGCGGGCGCCGATGCGGTTTCCGCCAGGCCTTGTCTGACCCGGTTGCTCAACGTGAGGATCGACAGCCCGGCGATCAGCAGCAACAAGCCGTTGATCCAGGCAGCTGGCAACAGGTCCAAGGCGACGCCGGTGGCCAGCACGCCGAAGGCGAAGGCCCTGTCGCTCTTGCCCATCGGGCCGTCGTAACGACGTGAGGCGCCTACCATCGGGCCGAGCACCCCGGCGTACTCGGTGAGTGCTGCGAGCACCACCACCAGTACCACGGCAGCAGGCCAGACGCCGGCCACCAGCGCGAGTGGCAGATAGAGCGCCGCATCGGCGGCCACGTCGCAGAGTTCGTTGAGGTAGGCGCCGAGCTTCGATTGCTGGCCGAATTCCCGCGCCAGCATGCCGTCGATGGCGTTCAGTGCCATGCGCAGCAGCATCCACAGTGGGATCAGCAGGAAGACCCAGAGGTGCTCGATCAGCAGCGCAACCACCGCTGCGACTGCCAGAGACACGACCAGCGCTGCCAGCGTGACCTGATTGGCCGTGATGCCGCTGTCATGGAGGCGCTGGACCAGCGGGCGCAGTAGTGCCTGAAAACGGGGTTTGAGCTGATAGATGGAGGGCATGCATCGATTCCTTTCGATGATGGGGGCGTCGCGCATTTCGGCTCACGCCGGCGCGCATCCTGTGCGCCCGGCACTTTGGGGTAAAGCCAGCGCTGTCGCAAGTTGCGCTGGAAATTTTGCGAGGTGTTGAACGCTTTCGCCGCGCGGCGCCGGTACCGCGGGCCTAGAAGGCAAAAGGCAGCGCGCTGGAGGGATGCTGGCGCGCTTTCAGCAGCCGATGAAATTCGCCGGGATCTTTCACCTGCACGTCCGACTTGCCTTCGTGACGCTGCGCCGCGATCAGGCGCGACAGCCAGAAGCGCACGCAGGCCACGCGCAGCATCGGCTGCCAGAGCTCGGCTTCGGCCGGCGTGAAGCGGCGCAGCGCGGAGTAGGCAGCCAGCAAGGGCTCGCTGCGCTCGCCGTCGATCTCGCCGTTGGGGTGCGAGCACCAGTCGTTCACTGCGATGGCCAGGTCATAGAGCATCGGCCCGGAGCAGGCGTTGTAGAAATCGATCACGCCGGTCAGGTGGCTGCCCTCGAACAGCACGTTGTCGCGGAACAGGTCGGCGTGCAGGTTGGCGCGCGGCAGGGCGAGCAGCTTCGGGCGCAGCTCGGCGATCTCCGCCAGGCCGTCGCGCAGCAGCGGCAGCTGGTCCTCGGACAGGCTCAGCGCCAGGCTCGGCCCTTGTTCCTGCATCCAGTCCAGGCCGCGGTCGCTGGCGCGTTCCAGGATGCGCTCGCGGGTCGCCAGATGCAGACGGGCCAGCAACCGGCCGACTTCGGCGCAATGGTGCGGATTGGGCTCGACCACATGCTTGCCGGGCAGCCGCGGCTGCAGCAGCGCGGGTTTCTCCGCCAACTCGCGCAGGGCCTCGCCCTGTTCGGTGCGCAGCGCGTAGGGCACCGGCAGCCCGGCGCGCTGCAGCACGTCGAGCAGTTCGATGAAGAACGGCAGGTCCTGCCTCGGCCCGCGCTCGATCAGCGTCAGCACGTATTCGCCCTGCTCCAGGCTGACGAAGAAGTTGCTGTTCTCGCTGCCGGCGGCGATGCCCTGGAAGTCGCGGAGCCGCCCGAGCCGGTACGGTGCCAGAAAGGCTTCCAGTTCATCGCGTTGCAGGGGCGTGAATACCGACATGCTGTCCTCCCGGCGGTTGATGGGTTACCAGCTGAAGATCTTCCACGAGGGAATCAGCATGTCCGGCTGGTCGGAGCGGACGAAGTTGCCGTCGTTGCCGTCGGCGCGCACCAGGAAGTACGGCTTGCCATGCTTGGGCGTGACTTTCACGGCATAGAGGAAGCCATTGACACGGTATTCCTCGACGGTGCGGTCGCCTTCCTGACGGATGGTCACGTCCGGCTCACCTTCGACCGACTCCTGGGCGAAGCCGGCCAGAGGGGCGCATGCCAGCAGGCTGGCCAGCATCAGGTGTTTGAGAGCGCGCATGGTAACCTTGTCCCTTTGTCGATAAGTGGTCCTTGGCATTCTAGCTCCGGGCCCGCCGAAAAGGTTGATTCCGCTCATGAGCCAAGCTCCCCTCATCCTGGTGGACGGTTCGTCCTACCTCTATCGCGCCTTCCACGCGCTGCCGCCACTGACCACCTCCACCGGCAAGCCGACCGGCGCGGTCAAGGGCGTGCTGAACATGTTGCTCAGCCTGCGCCGGCAGTATCCGGACAGCCCCTTCGCCGTGGTTTTCGACGCCAAGGGTCCGACCTTCCGCGACGCGCTGTTCGAGAACTACAAGTCGCATCGCCCGCCGATGCCCGATGACCTACGCTCGCAGGTCGAGCCGCTGCATGCCAGCGTCCGCGCGCTCGGTATGCCGCTGCTGTGCGTCGATGGCGTGGAGGCGGACGACGTCATCGGCACCCTGGCCCGCCAGTGCGCGGCGCTCGGCCGCGACGTGGTGATCTCCACTGGCGATAAGGACATGGCGCAGCTGGTCTGCCCGCATGTCACGCTGGTCAACACCATGACCGGCAGCGTCTACGACATCGAGGGGGTGAAGGCCAAGTTCGGTGTCGGCCCGGAGCTGATCATCGACTTCCTCGCGCTGATGGGCGACAAGGTCGACAACATTCCTGGCGTGCCAGGCGTCGGCGAAAAGACCGCCTGCGGCCTGCTCAACGGTATTCCCGGTGGGCTCAGGGGGCTCTACGACAATCTCGAGCAGGTCGCCGGCCTGCCGATCCGCGGCGCCAAGTCACTGGGCGCCAAGCTGGCCTCGCACCGCGAGGCGGCGTTCATGTCCTACGAACTGGCGACCATCAAGCTCGACGTGGCGCTGGACGTCGAGGTCGGTGACCTGATGCCCGGGGAACCGCACCGCGAGGCGCTGATCGCCCTTTATCGCGAGCTGGAATTCAAGCAGTGGCTCGACGAGCTGCTGCGCGAGGCCAAGGCGGCGGGGGAGAACTGCGAGGTGGCGCCCGAGGATTGCTCGATCCAGGCCGAGGCGCAGTACGATACGGTGCTCGAGCAGGCCGAGTTCGACGCCTGGTTGGCTCGGCTGCAGGCCGCTGAATGCTTTGCCTTCGATACCGAGACCACCAGCCTCGATGCCCAGCGCGCCGAACTGGTCGGCCTGTCCTTCGCCGTCGAAGCGGGCCAGGCGGCCTATGTGCCGCTGCGTCATTCCTACATGGGTGTGCCGCCGCAGCTCGAGCTGGACGCGGTGCTCGCCGCGCTCAAGCCGCTACTGGAAGATCCGGGCAAGACCAAGATCTGCCAGCATGGCAAGTACGACATGAACGTGCTCGCGCATTACGGCATCGAGATGCGCGGCCAGGCCTACGACACCATGCTCGAATCCTACGTGCTCGACGCCACCGCCACCCGCCACGATATGGACAGCCTGGCGCTGAAGTACCTCGGCCGTGGCACCATCCGCTTCGAGGACATCGCCGGCAAGGGCGCCAAGCAGCTGACCTTCGACCAGATCGCCATCGAGCAGGCCGGGCCCTACGCGGCCGAGGATGCCGACGTCACCCTGCGCCTGCACCAGACCCTGCTCGGCAAGCTGGAGCAGACGCCGTCCCTGCTCAGGGTGCTGCGCGAGATCGAGATGCCGCTGGTGCCGGTGCTGGCGCGCATCGAGCGCAACGGCGCGCTGGTCGATGCGCAACTGCTCGGCCAGCAGAGCGTCGAGCTGGGCGACAAGCTGGTGCAACTCGAGCGCGAGGCCTTCGATATCGCCGGCGAAGAGTTCAACCTCGGCTCGCCCAAGCAGCTGGGTGCGATCCTCTATGAAAAGCTCGGTTGTCCGGTGCTTTCCAAGACCGCTGGCGGGCAGCCGTCGACCGCCGAAAGCGTGCTCGCCGAACTGGCCGAGCAGGATTACCCGCTGCCCAAGGTGATCATGCAGCACCGCACCCTGAGCAAGCTCAAGGGCACCTACACCGACAAGCTGCCGCAGCAGATCAACCCGCGCACCGGGCGCATCCACACCAGCTACCACCAGGCGGTGACCGCCACCGGCCGGCTGTCCTCGTCGGACCCGAACCTGCAGAACATCCCGATCAGGACGGCCGAGGGACGGCGTATCCGCCAGGCCTTCATCGCCGCGCCGGGCTACAAGCTGCTGGCGGCCGACTACTCGCAGATCGAGCTGCGCATCATGGCCCACCTGGCGCAGGATACGGGCCTCTTGCACGCCTTTCAGAACGACCTGGACGTGCATCGCGCCACCGCCGCCGAGGTCTTCGGTGTGCCGCTGGACCAGGTGACCGCTGATCAGCGACGCAGCGCCAAGGCGATCAACTTCGGCCTGATCTACGGCATGAGCGCCTTCGGCTTGGCCAAGCAGATCGATGTCGGCCGCAAGGAGGCGCAGGAGTACATCGACCGCTATTTCGCCCGTTATCCCGGCGTGCTTGCCTACATGGAGCGCACCCGTACCCAGGCCGCCGAGCAGGGCTATGTCGAGACGCTGTTCGGTCGTCGGCTGTACCTGCCGGAGATCAATTCGAAGAACGGCGCCATGCGCAAGGGCGCCGAGCGCACCGCGATCAACGCGCCGATGCAGGGCACCGCGGCGGACATCATCAAGCGTGCCATGATCGCCGTGGACGGCTGGCTGCAGGACAGCGCACTGGATGCGCGGGTGATCCTGCAGGTCCACGATGAATTGGTGCTGGAAGTGCGCGAAGACCTGGTCGAGCAGGTCCGTCAGCAGATTTGCCCGTTGATGAGCGAGGCCGCCCAGCTGGACGTACCGCTGCTGGTCGAAGCGGGCGTTGGCAACAACTGGGACGAGGCGCACTGACCGAGCTGCCGAAAAATGTCGTTAGCCGACGAAATTTTTTTCGTCCGCGTTGAACTTCCGCTGCAACCATTCGGTCAGAGCATGCGAAGGGTGTAAAAGCCCTTCGATGCTCCTTGTTGTGTTAAGTGTTGGCAGATCTCTGGACCCCGCCCTAGCGGTCCGGATTTGAACCTCGAACTTCCCCCTCCCCCAATGAAGTTCGAGGTTTTTTTTGCCTGCAGAAAAGTGGCATAGCCCGCCTCAAGCGGTAACGACCTGCGCAATAACCTGCGCAGGCGATCTGTGGATAACCTTGTTGATAAGCTGTTCGCAGTGCGGTCGTCCGCGAGTTGTAGCCGCGCTGCGCAATTTGCTGCCACGGCTGCGCAGGAATTTGCACAGTTTTCTGTGCTGGGCATCACTTCTGCCAGCGGGGCTGTGCACTGCGTGGATTGTATCTTTTTGATAAATAAATAGTTTTTTATTTTTGGCATGGTGCTTGTCATTAGGAAATGGCCATTCGGCACTCATTTCAGACAAGGAGAGCACCCATGCCAACACCCGCGTATCTGTCCCTCGAAGGCACCAAGCAAGGCCTGATCACTGCCGGCACTTTCACCGAGGATTCGGTTGGCAATATTTTCCAGGAAGGCCATGAGGACCAGATTCTGGTGCAGGCCTTCCAGCATCAGGTCATCATTCCGCGTGACCCGCAGTCCGGCCAGCCGACTGGCCAGCGCGTGCACAAGCCGCTGATGATCACCAAGGTGTTCGACAAGTCGTCGCCGCTGATCTTCAACGCCCTGACTTCCGGCGAGCGCCTGAACAAGTGCCGTCTGGAGTGGTATCGCACGTCCTCGACCGGCACCCAGGAACACTACTTCACCATCGAACTGGAAGATGCGGTGATCGTCGACGTGCAGTCGCGCATGCCCAACTGCCAGGACCCGAACATGTCCCATTTCACCCATCTGGAAGACGTGTACTTCACCTATCGCAAGATCGTCTGGACCCACGAGGTCTCCGGCACCTCCGGCTCCGACGATTGGCGCACCCCGATCGCAGGCTGATTCGCCGCGGTCCCGCTTCGGCCAGGCTCGCCTGGCCGAACGCTTTTTTGCGAAGCACTGAACAGATTCCGCCATCGTCGCTCCGGAATGCGCGAACCACGCATTCTAGGGCGGACGGCCTGTGTTACACGGGGCTCCGCAAGCGCCCATGCGCTGATACATGGACTGAACAGGAGGAACATGGATGTTCGCCCCAGCCAACCAGACCCACTTCACGCTTTGCCTCGAAGGCATCGAGCACGACTTCAAGGTGCTCGAATTCCAGGGCCGCGAGGCCATCAGCCAGCCCTATCGCTTCGACCTGGATCTGGTCAGCGAGCGCCCCGACCTGGATCTGGAAAGCCTGTTGCATCGCCCGGCCTTTCTTGCCTTCGCGCCGGATGGCAGCGGCATCCACGGGCTGGTGCATCAGGCGGCCCAGGGTGAATCCGGCCAACGCCTGACCCGCTATCGCCTCACGCTGGTGCCGCAGCTGGCCTACCTCGCCCATCGCACCAACCAGCGCATCTTCCAGCACTTGAGCGTGCCGCAGATCGTTGCCCAAGTGCTCGAGGAACACGGCATCCAGGCCGATGCCTACCGCTTCCAACTCGGCCCGGTGATCTACCCAGAGCGTGAGTACTGCGTGCAGTACGACGAGACCGACCTGCACTTCATCCAGCGCCTGTGCGAGGAAGAGGGCATCCACTATCACTTCCAGCACAGCGCGTCCGGTCATGTACTGGTCTTCGGCGATGACCAGACGATCTTCCCCAAGCTCACCGCCACCGCCTATCAGCAAGACAGCGGCCTGGTCGCCGACCAGCCGGTGATCAAGCGTTTCGGCCTGCGCCTGGAAACCCGCACCAGCCGCGTCACACGCCGCGACTACGATTTCGAGAAGCCACGCCTGAGCATGGAGGCCGCGTTCCACAGCGATTTCCAGCCCGACCTCGAGGACTACGACTACCCCGGCCGCTTCACCGAGCGCACCCGCGGCAAGCACCTGTCGCAGCGTGCTCTGGAACGCCACCGCCACGACTACGAGCTGGCCGAAGGCGACAGCGACCAGCCGCGGCTGGCGAGTGGGCATTTCCTCCCGCTCGGCGAACACCCCCGCAGCGACTGGAACCAGCTCTGGCTGCTCACCGAAGTGCTGCACGAAGGCAAGCAGCCGCAGGTGCTGGAGGAGTCGATACTGGAGCTCCCCTCTCCCTCCGGGAGAGGGGCTGGGGGTGAGGGCGCTCCAGGCAACGCTCAGTTCCATCAGGGCTACCGCAACCGCTTCAGCGCCACGCCCTGGGACATCCCCTTCCGCCCGGCCCTTCACCATCCTAAACCGAAGGTGCTCGGCAGCCAGACCGCCGTGGTCACCGGCCCCGCCGGCGAAGAGATCCACTGCGACGAGTACGGCCGCGTAAAAGTCCAGTTCCACTGGGATCGAGAAGGCCAGGCCGACGACAAGACCAGCTGCTGGCTGCGCGTCTCCTCCAGCTGGGCCGGCGACCGCTACGGCGGCATCGCCATCCCGCGGGTCGGCATGGAAGTGCTGGTGACCTTCCTCGAAGGCGATCCCGATCAACCCTTGGTGACCGGCTGCCTGTACCACAAGGAACACCAGGTCCCCTACGACCTGCCGTCCAACAAGACCCGCACGGTGTTCAAGACTCTGAGCAGCCCGGGTGGTGGTGGCTACAACGAACTGCGTATCGAAGACCGCAAGGGCCAGGAACAGATCTACATCCACGCCCAGCGCGACTGGGACGAGAACATCGAGCACGACCAGAAGATCCGCGTCGGCCACGAGCGCCACGACACCGTCGAAGCCAACAGCTACAGCGAATTCAAGGCCGAGGAACACCGCACCACCCACGCCGATCGCAAGACCGAAGTCCGCGCCAACGACCACCTCACAGTCGGCAACAGCCAGCATCTGAAGATCGGCACCGGGCAGTTCGTCGAAGCCGTTCAGGAAATCCACCTCTCCAGCGGCCTCAAGGTTGTGCTCGAAGCAGGCAGCGAACTGACCTTCAAGGCTGGCGGCAGCTTTATCAAACTGGATGCCAGCGGCATCACCATGGTCGGCCCTTTGATCAGGATGAACTCGGGTGGATGTCCGGGAAAGGGATCGGGCGCGGCGCCGGTATTGCCGGGGCAAGTTAGGCCGGCAGATGCGGATGTGCCTGGGGCTGTGCTTGAACATCGGCTGAAGCAAGCGAGATTCAGCCATACACCGCTACTCGAGTTGTGTCAGAAGCCTCGGGGCGGTACGCCAATGCAATGCCCGCTGACCAACTGTCCTTGTCGTCATGCCGCCCAGTTAGGGAGCTGATTGATGTCTGTACAGATACTCGCAGGGCTTCCCAATCTTTCTACCCCACTCTTCATGCTGCTCGAATTGGATGAGCCGCTGCTGCAGCGGATTTACCAGCTAGAACCTGATCCACGACCGGAAGCTCTGTTTGCTGATACCGAGCTGGGCGCTCATGTCGAACTAGGACCTTGGCTGATACAACTGACGCCGGATAGCGCCTGGTTGACTGCGTATCGCCAAGCACCAGAGCAATGGCCTGGCGTGTTGTTGAGTTCCGGGCGGCCAGTTGATGAGCTGTTGGCCCATCTGCGCGCAATGCTGGTCGTGCAGTTTGAAGGTGAGCGTAAGGGGATACTGCGCTATTACGACCCACAGGTGGCCAGTTACCTTTTCGCGGCGACCGAGGCCGTTATCACTTGGCTAGGCCCCATCGAGCAGTTGTTCTGGCATGGCGCCACCTGGGCAGACCGCAGCGAGAACATCAGCCATTGGCACACCCTACGGAGCGAGTCGACCAATCATGGAGCGCCACCGAAGGGCAGGCTGATACTCGACAGAATGCAGATCGCTGCTCTCGAACGGCAGCAACTAGAGGCATTTGCCTATGAGTGCTGGCAGGAGCATTCACAGGCCGAGTTCAACCAGATCTTGGGCTATCTGCAGCAGGGTCTTGCCTCTGGGTTCGACGACGAGAAGAGCCTGGGCGCATACCTAGAAGCCCGCCTCACTTATCCCCAGCACCTAAGCCATCCCCAAATCGCATCGGGCCAGGTGCAGTTTCGTCTGCAGCAATTGCAATCCTGGCTGGAAGCCACACCAGCCCCCTCGGAGAGTCAAGGATGAATGCCAAACTAGGGAGTCTGTCCGGCAATCCGGCCTGTGAAGCTGGCAAGCTGATCGTCGAAGTGATTGGCAAAGATCACCCGCCGGAACAGCGAGTGGTGATCTATGACGAAACCGATCATGAGCTGCAGGAGTGGCTAACCCAGCAGGCCAAACAAGAGCTTGTAGCTGATTCTCGGCGGAGCAGCACCCTGCATATCTGGGATTGGCAGCAGCAACCCAAGCGCCATCTCTGGCTGGAGATCGAAGCAGAGCGCGGCAGTCCCATCCGCGTGCCGCTGATGGATGACACACGCGTTACCCCGCGTCAGCGTGAGCGGCAGTGGAACTGCATCGTCCCTGTAGTACCCATGAGCACCATGCTCGGTATCAGCGCCAACCAGCAGCACCGTGAATACCCCGTGCATGTGCGCCCCGGCTTTATCTACCTGTTCTATCGCGGCAAAGTGTGGCGTGAACTGGAGATTCGTCAGGCTGAGGGGCAGGTGACTTATTACGACGTGCGCCTGAGTGACTTTCGCAATGGCGAGCACTTTCGAGACGGCGCCCGCACGGCCACCGGCAAAGGGCTGAGCGAGATTTGGCTGCCAGCCAGATGGAACAACCGCGCGGCCCCGGATATCGAGGTAGCTTATGCTGAGGTGCAATGGCCTGCCGTTCGCCTGAACGCCATGGAGCGCAATGCTCGCCTGCGTCGCGCCCGTTGCAATCGCTTGGGCCTGGCCGTGGCCGAACGCAGCTTCGGCAACACCACTTACCGGGCCTCAAGCCAGCAGCAAGCCTTCTACCTGCACAATGTCCCCGCCCATCGTCCGCGTGACCCTGCCCGCGAATGGTTGTTCGATCAACCGCTCAAGTATCTGCACGATCTGAGCGGCCATTACCCCGTGCAGAGCCAGCAGTATGCTCAGCAGGTTCATCAACGTCACGAGCGCGGTGAGTCCACCCCAGGGCCAACGCATGCACGGCAGACGCAGGATGACCTATGCCCGGAGACCGGCGCCTGGGCTGTCGAACTGGGCGACACGCTACAGAGCCTCCAGCATTTCTGTAGCGCAACCAACGAGCGTGAACACTGGCAGGCCGCTGCGGCTGAAACCGACATGCTGGCCACGGTCAAAAAACGCCAGATCGCCGGTGTACTGGTGGAAGATGGTCTCTACCGCATGCGCCACCTGGTGGCGCGCACCAACCAGGCCCAAGCGGTGCTGCAGCTGTGTGCGCAACGGGCCACTTTCCATGCCCATCACGCCTCGGCATTGTTGATTCAGCGCATGATGGTTCCACCCCATATCGGCGGGCAAAGCAACCCGCTGCACCGCTTCATCAGCCAGGTCAGCCAAGAGGGGCGCAAACAGATCGACCTGTGTTCGGGCCAGCATGCTCGTCAATTGGCCATGGCCTGCCTCAAAGCCGCACAAGACAACCTCGCCGCCTGGCTGGAACAGGCAGCCAACCAGCATGCGCTGGGCGATCATTTCTGCTTGGAGGGCCTCGACTACGCCGGTGCCTTCCAGCTTTGCAGCCAGTTCTTCGTCTGCCTGGCGCGCACGGCCGATCAACAGGACCCATTCCTGGCGGCAGGCGATGCCCCACGCACAAGCGCGGGCAGGAGACTGCTATGCAAGATTGCGCAGAGCGCCAGCCAGCCTCTGCACCGGATGTTGTGGCCAGAGGCGGACGACGACACCCTGCTCAAGCCCTATCAAACGGTGCAAACACCGAATAACGGCGAAGGCCATTATCGTGCCGATGCGTTGAACCAGGTGGCGCAGCTCAATGCTCCGCCCGGCGAAGAGCCGGCGACCCTGGAAGGCAACACGCTCGCAGGCTTGATGCAGCAACCGGACTTCCTGCTCCTGCCTTCCGCCAAAAGCGGCGCTGCCGCGCTGATAACCGTATGGGAGAACCTGAGCAGCGCCCTGAAGGAGGCACAGAAAAGCCTCGCCAGCGCAACGGCCGAGAACAGCCAGGCGACCACCGAGAGCCGACGCAGCCGGGTTGAGGTGAACCAGCGCGAAGGCGAGCTAAGCCGCGAACAAGAGCAGATTTCCCGGCAAAGAGAAGCGTTGGGTAACGAGGCATTTCCTGCAAAATACCGGTTGTATACCAAGGACCTGCAACTGCTGCGCAGCATGCTGCAACAGGACTTCGGTGACATGGTGTTCATTCGCCGCACGGCCGCTAACCAGAAGAACTACTACTTCTTCGGTTTGACTGACCTCCCAGCGGCACCGCAAAACGCGCGTCGGATCTTTGGTGAGCTGCTGGATATGGAGGGTCAGTTACTGGCCAGCAGCAATGGTCGCATAGTCAATCGGGCCGGCACCGACCAGCAGGCTCAAGAGCTCTTGTTACTGGCCATCCCCAAGAATCACCGCACCGCCCGCCTGATCAGTGAGCTGAACCGGCAGATTGCCGAAGAACTGCGTATCCAAAACGACCTCCAGCAGGCGCGAGAGCGCCGGGAGGCCGCCCGTGGCCGCCTGAGCGAAGCCAACAATGCCCTGAAACAGGCGCAAGAGCGGCTGGCCCAACAAGAACGGGGCTGGCGCCGAAGCGCACGCGGCGTGCTCGGCTCCACGGCCTTTCCGGCTGGCGTGTTGATTCTGGAGGTTTTTAATGTGCGGGCGGAGTGTGAAGCTAGAGATGCAGCAATAAGAAATAAAGGTGAATTTAGGTCTGCTGTGGGACTAATCAGTGCAGGAACTGATTTGCTATTAGCCATGGAGTTTCTAGCCAATAAAGTCGCGCACAACCATCCGCTGGTACAAAACTTTCAGAATAGGTACGCCGAAAGGGTAGTGCTGAGAATCCCTCCAAAAGTGGCTGGAGTATTTGGCCAGAAGTTGATCACGGAAGTAACCGGCAAACTGGCCCTCCAAAGCTTCGCCGGCACGCTCTTTGTCGGTATCAGCATTTACGATGCCCTGCACGAAGTCAGCCTGGGCGACGATGCCGCCTGGGGCTACGGGCTGATGGCCGTGGGTGGCCTGGTTGGGGTAGTTGGCGGCTTCTTTACCGCCAGCGGTGCGGCCTTCCTGGGTATGGGCCCTGTTGCCTGGGCCACCCTGCTGCTGATTCTGGCCGGTGCGGCGCTAGTGTGGTGGCTGGACGACAGCCCCATCGAGGAGTGGCTGACCAATGGCCCCTTCGGCAATAACCGCAGCGATAAAGTGCCTCACCTCTGGAACGACCCGCAGGAGGCCTTCTACCGCCTGGTCAGCCTCTTTGCCGGTATTCGTATCCGCATCGGCGCCAACCCGGAACAGGCACGCCACAGCGGCGCCATGGGCCTGCTCGTCCCCGCCGAATACCATGCGATGCGTCGCTCAAATACTCAGGTACGTATCGAAAGCAACCTGCCTGGGCTCGCTGCCACCCTGGGCAGCGCCAATATCAGCGCGGTCAGCCAACTGCGCAGCAGCAGCCATCGCCTCAGCCCGCGCGACATGATGCAGTCCAGCAGCCATAGCCTGAGCCCCATCCAACCCCTGGCCCAGCGCCTGTACCCCGATGCCCTGGAACTGTTCTACGAGGTGCCGGTTTCGCAGAGCATGCCACGTACCCCCCCACATCGATGGCAGACTTACAGCCTGGCCGTGCGCGCCCAGATAATCCTGCAAGGAGAGGATCGTAACTGGGTGTTCCCGGCGCCGCCCCCGACCGATGTCCTGCGTTACGACCCGAAGCGGCATGATAAACCCGAGTTCAGCAAAACCAATCAGCCCTTCTGGGCCAATGAACAGACCCATTCGGACAGCCAGCCGTAAGGATGCCCCATGACTGCCCACTACAGTTCCAGCGCCTACCAGCCAGCTCGCATTCCCGACCAGCCAGCAGCGACCAAGCGCAGTTGGCTGTTCCGCTTTGGCAGCTCGCGCCTGCCCTGGGGGCATACCGAGGACATCGTGCCTCTCAGCATGCTGCGGCAAAGCACGCCAGCCGGGTTACGTGCCCAAGAGAAATACCAGCAGGACGTGGCCGCCGGACTTCGCCAGGAAGAAAAGTTCGCGCAACGTGATTACCACCATATCAACGATCACGAGCGTATTCGCTATGCCCCATTCTCCAAACGCACGACCTTCTGGTTTTATCTATTGGGAGGGGGCCGCTTTGTTTTTTGGGTGATGATGATTATGTCGCCTATAAGCTGGCTGCTTGTAGCTGATGCTCATCCAGACGGTTTTACCCAAGGCTTAACTAGTGTTGTTCTAAAGACGGCGCCTTGGTTTTTGGGAGTTCCCCTCGCCTGCTGGGCCATAGGCTCCCTAGTCGTAAACAAGTTTACTAACTGGGTCGTTCGCCCTTCCAAAGGCCCGCTGTGGGAGTTCAATCGCCGTACTGGCATGGTCACGATCTTCGATTACGACAATATGGGCGAGTACAAACGCAGTGGCACCATCGGTGAGTTCACTTACCCCTTTCATGAGTTCGATGCCTATATCAGCAGCGGTCCCGACCGCCAGGGGCTGATCTGGTATCAACTGCATCTGGTGCATCGCTATCACGACCTGTCTATCAATCTTTTCCCCATCGTGCCCAAGGATTCCAGCATGTCGCCGCATTTCGCTGCCTGGGACTTTCTGCAGAACTACATGGACATCGGCCGCCCGCTGCCGGATATCCCGCTGTTCGAGAAACACCGCGCAAACGACCCGACCACGGCGGCACATGACCGCCGCACGGGCCGCCCCGAGCGCTACTGGCGTGATATGGACGATGTAACCTGGGAGGCGCAGTTGAAGCAGAACCTGGCTCGCGTCAACGCCTACGACATCACCGGGCGCCTCAACCTGATGGCCAAGCATGTGCGCTATGCCGATTGATGATGAGCCCATGGCTGCCCAGTACAGCCCCAGCGCCTACCAGCCGGCGCGCATTCCCGACCAGCCAGCAGCGACCAAACGCAGTTGGTTGTTCCGCTTTGGCAACTCGCGCCTGCCCTGGGGGTATACCGAGGACATCGTGCCTCTCAGCATGCTGCGGCAGAGCACACCAGCCGGGTTGCGCACCCATGAGAAGTACCAACAGGACGTGGCCGCCGGGCTTCGTCAGGAGGAAAAGTTCGCGCAACGTGATTACCACCAGATCAACGATCACGAGCGCATCCGCTATGCCCCATTCTCCAAGCGCACAACCTTCTGGTTTTATCTATTGGGGGGAGGGCGATTTGTTTTTTGTGCTCTTCTGGTTCTACTTCCTTTCGCATGGGCTGTAGATGCTTATCACAATCCTTCAGGTTTCCTATCAGGGCTCTGGGCTGTCGTACTAGAAACAGCACCGTGGTTTTTAGGCCCCCCCCTCGCCTGTTGGGCCATAGGCTCCCTAGTCGTAAACAAGTTTACTAACTGGGTCGTTCGCCCTTCCAAAGGCCCGCTGTGGGAGTTCAACCGCCGCACTGGCATGGTCACGATCTTCGATTACGACAATATGGGCGAGTACAAACGCAGCGGCACCATCGGTGAGTTCACCTACCCCTTTCATGAGTTCGATGCCTATATCAGCAGCGGCCCCGACAGGCAGGGGTTGATCTGGTATCAACTGCATCTGGTGCATCGCTATCACGACCTGTCTATCAATCTTTTCCCCATCGTGCCCAAGGATTCCAGCATGTCGCCGCACTTCGCTGCCTGGGACTTTCTGCAGAACTACATGGACATTGGCCGCCCGCTGCCGGATATCCCGCTGTTCGAGAAACACCGTGCGAACGACCCGACCACGGCGGCACATGACCGCCGCACGGGCCGCCCCGAGCGCTACTGGCGTGATATGGACGATAAGACCTGGGAGGCGCAGTTGAAGCAGAACCTGGCTCGCGTCAACGCCTACGACATCACCGGCCGCCTCAACCTCATGGATCGCCATGTGCGTTATGCCGATTGACTGCGGCCGGCTGGGAGCCTCTATATCCCGTCCTATAGTTCCCGGTAGGCCTATCGGAACCAGCCTTTAAGGCAACTCCAACCCACCCCCCGCCTTGTGCAACCCACGCAGATGCTCGCCGATCTGGGCCAGGTTCACTTCGATCGCTTCGAGTTCCGCCCGTCGTTCATCGCCCAGCAGCAGCCGGACTTCCTGGTCCAGTTCTTCGCTCAGCTGATTCAGGCGTAGTTGCCGTTGTTCGCTTTCGCGTTCGAGGCGAGTCCATTCGCTAGGTTGTGGCAGGCCGTAGCCGTGGCCGTCGAGCAGTTCGGCGGGGCGGCTGAGGTAGCCGCTGTTGGCCAGGATTTCCTGCAGGGCGCCGTCGGCTTTGTTCAGGGTGGCGTCGCGCCCGCGGCCGCCGAGGTAGCGGTTCTTCAGTTCGTCCTGGGCGAGGAGCAACTGGCGGCGCAGGGCGGCCTGTTCGACCAGCAACAGGGCGGCAGCGGCACGCAGATCGGCGCGGTCGATCCACGGCTGGCGCTCGACGGCGTCGAGTTCCAGCCACTGTTCGACGCTGTCCTGCGGCAGACCGAGGCGCTCCTTGAGGATCGCGAACATGGCCTGGTAGCGGTCGCGGTAGGAGTCGAAGCGATAGCCCAGGCGCAGCGCTTCACGAGGATCGTCGAGCACGTTGGCATCGGCCAGGCCGCGGTGGATCAGCACCTCCAGCAGTCCGTTGGGCATGATGCTGTCCAGTGCGACCAGGTCGCTGCGCGCCGTGCCGCTGCGCAGCAGTTTCAGGGTTTCCACCGCGCAGTTGTTGGACAGGAAGTAGTAGTCGCCGTCGTAGCTCCAGTGCAGTTCGGCGCTGCGCTCGACCAACTGGCGAACTTCTTCGGGATGTAGTTTCAAGGGCACCGAGGCCAGCCCGCGCAGCTCCACCTTGGTGTATTCGTCGATCACCTGACCCAGCGGCAGTATGAACAGCCGCGAAGGATAGACGCCGGTGAGGCCGTCCCAGCTGGACAGCTGCACATCGTCGACGAAGGCGCGGAAGGACAACACCAGGTGGTGGTCCAGATCCAGTCGACAATCGGGTCCGGGCTCGCGGCCTGGTGCGCAGATCACCAGGCGCAGCATGCTATGGCCCCAGCGGCTGACCCAGGCATCGTTGGCTTCGGCGAACAGGTAGTCGACCTCGTAGACACGCGCAGGGTCGAGGCTCAGTAGGGGCGTGCGGCCGAACTCGCGGCCGGCATTGAGGAAGGGGTAGCCCGGTGCGCAATCGGCGGGTTCCGGCACCCAGCCGAAGTGTTCGTTGAAGTAGCGGTGCAGGGATGGGCGCCGGCAGGCGTAGCTGGGGTCGAGCAGGAAGTATTCGAGATTGACCGCGACGAATTCCAGCGGGCTGGTCAGCTCGTACGGGTCGGGACTGCGCGCCAGCTGTGCGTTGTCCTGTTCACGCAGGCCGCGCTTGCCGACCCGCTGCGGCCAGCCGGCCAGATCGAGCAGGCGCGGGTCATCGCTGAGGGTGAAGCGGCGGTCGGTCTGGCCGCGGCAGTCGTCCGGCAGGCCGACCTGCCCGAGATTGCTGGCGCGTTGACGGCACTGGCCCTGCAACAGGTGCTGATTGGGCGACCACAGGCGCGCGCGATCGTAGAGATGCGCCACTTCGTGAATGACGGTGGCGAGCAGCTCGCGGCGCACCGTGCCGTGGGGACGATGGGTTTTCTCCTCGGCAGCGCTGCCGTCGGTCAGTGCCGGCAGCAAGCGGCGGTTGAGTTCCAGGCGTTTGCCGCCGGCGCGGCCATAGGCCTGTTCCGGCAGGTTGTCACGCCATTGCACGCGGACCTCGCGATCAAGGCTCTGCACCAGGCGCGGGGGCAGTGCGGCCATGGCTTCGTCCAGCAGCGCCTGGCTGGCCGCGCGTTGCTCGGCATCCAGCGTGCGTGAATCTAGAACCAGGCGCAGTTCGGCATGAGCCGCGATGCTGGCCAGGCTCAGGCAGCTCGCCAGCAGCCAGGCGCCGAGGCGTGTCACAGCGCGAGGATGGCTTCGGCCAGTTCCAGGTCGCTGGCATTGCGCGCTGCCGGGAGTTCGCTGCGCAGGGTGCCTATCGCGGCTTCCAGATGCGCACCGCGAATCTCGCCGGCGCTGGCGACGAAGCTGGCGGCGTCTTCACGCGCTTCGACGACGACCTTCATGTCACTGATGCGGCTGGTCACGTCGGAGGTGAAATTGATGCTGCGGTCCAGGGCACGCACGACGATGTTGCTGGTGGCGACGAGGGTCTGCGCCTGGGCAGTGCCTACGGCGACGGCCAGCGCCAACGGGGCGGCGAGCAATAGCTTGTTCATCGATGAATCTCTCACGGGTCTGGTCACCGGCAGGCCGGTGCGGTTATTGGACGAGGATCGCTTCGGCCAGTTCCAGGTCGCTGGCGGCAAGCTCCGGATGCTCCTGGCGCAGATGCGCCATGGCCGCCTGCAGGCGGACCGCGGTGAGCTGCCCATCGCTGGCGACGAAGCCGGCGGCGTCTTCGCGGGCCTCGGCGATCAGCTTGTTGTCGAAAGGGGCGCTGGTCAGCTGGCTGCTGACATAGCTGCTCTGTACGACACCGGCAGTGGTGACATCGAAAGCCTGGGCGGTGCCAGCGGTGAGGCCGAGAAATAAGAGAACGATTGAATACGAACGCATGCGGAACCTGTTGCCGGGAAAAACGGCGCCAAGGCTAGCGAAACGCCGGCTGCAGAGCCAGCGCTCGGTTGCTTCCGCAGGTTGCAGCAGCGCTTATGCTGCTGCATGCATCAGAGCGCCAGGATCGCCTGAGCCAGTTGTAGATCGCTGGCGCCCAGTTCTGGCTGCTGGCTACGAATGTGGCGTAGTGCCGCTTCGAGATGGGCGCCGCGCAGATCGCCCTGGCTGGCAACGAAACGCGCCGCATCGTCGCGGGCATCGAGCACCAGTTTGTCGTCGCGAAGCGACGAGGTCAGGTCCGAGGTGGCATCGACGGTGTTGATCAGGCCGCCGACCACCATGTCGGTGGTGGCGGTGAAGCTGGCCGCGGAGGCGCCGCCGCTCAGCAGCAAGCCGGCAGCGAAGAGAGGGAGCAGGATTCGGGACATGGCAGATCTCCAGTGGTGAGGCTCTAGACCGTGCCATGGGCGTTGCGTTCCCGCTGTCACTGCCGTCCGAGCAGCCTAGGCGGGGGGTGGCGGCAGGCGGGAACGCTCGGGTTGCCTCAGCGCCAGAACGGCTTGTCCAGTTCGCTAGCACGTTCGCTGTGGCTGATGCCGACATCGGCCAGCTGGCGGTCGTCGAGCTGCGCCAGCTGCTGACGGGTACGGTAGTTGCGTTGCCAGCGCTGCAACACTTGCAGCAACTGTAGCCAGTTGCGGCGGGCGCCGGTGGCGCCGTACGGACGAGACAGCGTGCGGTCCATGCTGCGGCTCCTTCCCGGTGTGTCCGGGTGCGGGTTATGGGAGAACAGGATCGCGCGCGTCAGACAAGTGCAACAGCCACAGGAATTCTCGATTGTGCCGGTGCAGTTCCAGAATGGATGAAACTGTATGGGTCGTGAATACGCCAACTGTTTTCGCTGCGCTGCTTATCGGTCCCGTGTGCGCGCCAGCGCGCCCGGCGTGGTGCCGAACTGTTGGCCGAATGCGGCGATGAACGCCGAGGTGGAGTCATAGCCGCAAGCCAGCGCGACGTCGGTTACTGGCTAGCCCTGTTCCAGTAGCGGCAGGGCGCTGAGCAGGCGCAGACGCTGGCGCCAGGCGCGGAAGCTGAGGCCGGTGTCGCGCTGGAATTGGCGGGTCAGGGTTTTCTCCGAGATGTGCAGTTGCTCGCTCCACTGCGCCAGGCTGAGGGACAGGTCCGGCTGTTCATACAGTGCCTCGCAGATGCCGTGCAGACGTACCTCGTCGGGCCAGGGCAGAGAATAGCCGAGGTCCGGGGCGGCGCGCAGCTGGTCAAGGATAACGGCAGCCAGACGGCCGTCGGCGCCCTGTTCGTCATAGTCCACCGGCAGCGCACCAAAGGCGCGGATCAACTCGCGCAGCAACGGGCTCACGGCCAGCACCTGGCAATGCGCAGGCGCCCAGGGCACCGCACGCTGGTCGATGTACAGGCTGCGCATCTCGGTCTGCGGTGAGCTGATCACCTCGTGCAGCAGGCCCGGCGGAATCAGGATGGCGCGCTGCGGCGGAGCGAGAAAGCGCCCGCGCTCGGTATGCACGCGCAGCACGCCGCTGATGGCGTAGGACAGTTGTGCCCAGGGATGGCTGTGGCGTGGCGTGGTGGTTCGTTCAGCCAGGGATTCGCTGCGGGCGAAGAGCGGGCGCGGCAGTGCATCCATGACTGGGATGCTGCGTTGCACGAGGCTGCTTTGTCCTTTTCTCGACATTTGTCTGGCTTATGGCGTTAGTCGGATATGCAGCGCGACAGTAGACTCGCTGGCAGCCTGCCGCAAGCCACACAATCAGGAGCGCCCATGGCCAGACCTCGCCTGTTACCGGACAACTTCACTCTGGCCCTGCTCGGTGCGGTGGCCATCGCCACGCTGCTGCCAGCGCGGGGGCAGGGCGTGGCGGTATTCGAGTGGATCACCAACCTGGCCATCGGCCTGCTGTTCTTCATGCACGGCGCCAAGCTCTCGGGCAGTGCGATCCTCGCCGGCATGGGCCATTGGCGCCTGCATCTCCTGGTGTTCAGCTGCACCTTCGTGCTGTTCCCGCTGCTCGGCCTGGCGCTGCGCCCGCTGCTGACGCCGATGATCGGCGCCGAGCTGTACCTGGGCATGCTCTACCTCTGTGCCTTGCCGGCCACGGTGCAGTCGGCCATCGCCTTCACCTCGCTGGCGCGCGGCAACATCCCTGCGGCGGTATGCAGCGCGGCGGCTTCCAGCCTGATCGGCATCTTCCTCACGCCGCTGCTGGTACTGCTGCTGATGGGTGCCCAGGGCGAAGGCGGCTCGACGCTGGATGCCATCGGCAAGATCGTCGTGCAGCTGCTGCTGCCGTTCATCGCCGGGCAGATCGCGCGGCGCTGGATTGGCGACTGGGTGGCGCGCAACAAGGGCTGGCTAAAGAACGTCGACCAGAGCTCTATCCTGCTGGTGGTCTACACCGCGTTCAGCCATGCGGTGGTCGAGGGCATCTGGCAGCAGGTGCCGCTGCCGCAGCTGCTGGGGCTGGTGCTGGCCTGCTGCCTGCTGCTGGCGCTGGCCCTGCTGATTACCTGGCTGGCGGCGCGCTGGCTGGGCTTCGACCTGGAGGACCGCATCACCATTCTCTTCGCCGGCTCGAAGAAGAGCCTGGCCACCGGCATCCCCATGGCGCAAGTGCTGTTCGCCGGCGGTGCGCTGGGCACGCTGATCCTGCCATTGATGCTGTTTCACCAGATTCAGCTGATGGTCTGCGCGGTACTGGCGCAGCGCTATGCGTCGCGACCAGAAACAGCAGCGGTCGCAAAAGCGGGCTGACTTGAAGCCAATCGGCGGCGGATTCGTGACTGCAGCGCAAAGATCATTTGCCCGTTACGGTCTGGGAGCGGTGCGCAGGGGTGGCTAAGCTGCGCGCCATTCTGTTGCTGAGGCATTCCCATGAAGAAGATTCTGCTACTCAACGGCGGCAAGGCCTTCGCCCACTCGGCCGGCCAGTACAACGCCACGCTGCATCAGGCAGCCATCGAAACCCTGACTGCGGCCGGCTTCGAGGTCCGCACCACCGAGATCGACGCCGGCTACGACGTGCAGCAGGAAGTCGAGAAGATTCTCTGGGCGGATGCGCTGATCTATCAGATGCCCGGCTGGTGGATGGGCGCACCCTGGACGGTGAAGAAATACCTGGACGAGGTGTTCACCGCCGGCCACGGCAGCCTCTACGCCAACGACGGCCGCACCCGCTCGGACGCGTCGCAGAAGTACGGTAGCGGTGGTCTGCTGCAGGGCAAACGCTACATGATTTCCGCCACTTGGAACGCGCCACAGCAGGCCTTCGACGACCCCAGCGATTTCTTCGCCGGCAAAGGCGTGGATGCCGTCTACCTGCCGTTTCACAAGGCCCACGAGTTTCTCGGCCTGCAGGGCCTGCCGACCTTCCTCTGCGTCGATGTGATGAAGCGGCCGCAGATCGAGGCGGATGTCGAACGCTATCGGCGGCACCTGGGCGAGGTGTTCGGCTTCAGCGTCTGACCTTCGACAGGCAAAGAAAAACCCCTCGCGGTTTGGCCGGGAGGGGTTTTTCGTTTCAGCGCGAGGCGATCACTCCACGGCCTTGACCATATCCTCGACCACCTTCTTGGCGTCGCCGAAGACCATCATCGTCTTGTCCATGTAGAACAGTTCGTTGTCCAGACCGGCATAGCCGCTGGCCATGGAGCGCTTGTTGACGATGACTGTCTTGGCCTTGTACGCCTCGAGGATCGGCATGCCGGCGATGGGCGACTTTGGATCGTTCTTCGCCGCCGGGTTGACCACGTCGTTGGCGCCAAGTACCAGCACCACGTCGGCCTGGCCGAACTCGGAGTTGATGTCCTCCATCTCGAAGACCTGCTCGTAGGGCACCTCGGCTTCGGCCAGCAGCACGTTCATGTGCCCCGGCATGCGGCCGGCGACCGGGTGGATCGCGTACTTCACGGTCACGCCCATGTGCGTCAGCTTCTCGGCCAGCTCCATCAGCGCGTGCTGCGCGCGGGCCACCGCCAGGCCGTAGCCGGGAACGATGATCACGGTGTCGGCGTTGGTCAGCAGGAAGGCGGCGTCGTCGGCCGAACCGGACTTCACGTTGCGCTCCAGCTGGGCGCCCGCCGGGCCGCCGGCATCGGCGTCGGCCCCGAAGCCGCCGAGGATCACGTTGAAGAACGAGCGGTTCATCGCCTTGCACATGATGTACGAGAGGATCGCGCCGCTCGAGCCCACGAGTGAGCCGGCGATGATCAGCATCGAGTTGTTCAGCGAGAAGCCGATACCGGCGGCCGCCCAGCCCGAATACGAGTTGAGCATCGACACCACCACCGGCATGTCCGCGCCGCCAATGGGGATGATGATCAGCACGCCGATGACGAACGCCAGCGCCACCAGGATGGCGAAGGCGGTCAGGTTGCCGGTGAAGGTGTAGACCAGGCCCAGGCCGACGATCGCCAGGCCCACGGCCAGGTTGACCATGTGCTGGCCCTTGAATACCACCGGGGCACCCTGAAACAGGCGGAACTTGTACTTGCCCGAGAGCTTGCCGAAGGCGATCACCGAACCGGAGAAGGTGATGGCACCGATGGCCGCGCCGAGAAACAGCTCCAGGCGGTTACCCACCGGAATCGCGTAGCCGATCTGTTCGACGATGCCCAGCGACTGCGGCTCGACCACCGCGGCGATGGCGATGAATACCGCGGCCAGGCCGATCATGCTGTGCATGAAGGCGACCAGCTCGGGCATCTTGGTCATCTCGACGCGCTTGGCCATGACGGTGCCGACGCTGCCGCCGATCAGCAGGCCGACGATCACGTAGCCGATGCCGGCGGTGGCCAGCTCGCTGCCGAGCTTGAAGATCAGGCCGACCGTGGTCAGTACGGCCAGGCCCATGCCAATCATGCCGAACAGGTTGCCGCGACGTGAGGTGGTGGGGTGGGACAGGCCCTTCAGTGCCTGGATGAAGCACACCGAGGCGACCAGATAGAGCAGGGTGATCAGGTTCATGCTCATGGCTTACTTGCCCTCCGCCTTGGCCGCGCTGCGGTCCTTCTTCTTGAACATTTCCAGCATGCGACGGGTGACCAGGAAGCCCCCGAACACGTTGACCGCGGCCAGCGCCACGGCGAGGGTGCCCATGGCCTTGCCCAGCGGGGTGACGGTGAGCGCTGCGGCCAGCATGGCGCCGACGATGACGATCGCCGAAATCGCGTTGGTGACCGCCATCAGTGGCGTGTGCAGGGCCGGGGTGACGTTCCAGACCACGTGGTAGCCGACGTAGATCGCCAGCACGAAGATGATCAGGTTGTAGATGCCGTCCGAAATCAGATCCATGTTCGCGTCTCCCTTAACCGTTGGTCCGCACGACCTGGCCGTCGCGGCACATCAGGCACGCGGCGACGATGTCGTCTTCGAGGTTGAGCTGGAACTGGCCGTCCTTGTCGATGACCAGCTTGAGAAAATCCAGCAGGTTGCGGGCGTATAGCGCCGAGGCGTCGGCCGCTACCAGCGTCGCCAGGTTGGCGTGGCCGACGATGGTTACACCGTGGCGCACCACCACCTGGTCGATCTCGGTCAGCGGGCAGTTGCCGCCGTGGCCGGCCGCCAGGTCGACGATCACCGAGCCGGGCTTCATCTGCTCGACGGTGGCTTCCTGCAGCAGCGTCGGCGCCTTGCGGCCCGGGATCAGCGCGGTGGTGATGACGATGTCCGACTGCAGCGCACGCTCATGCACCGCCTGCGCCTGACGCGCCATCCACGAGGCCGGCATCGGCCGCGCATAGCCGCCGACGCCTTCGGCGCATTCGCGCTCCTCGTCGGTCTCCAGCGGCACGTCGACGAACTTGGCGCCGAGCGACTCGATCTGCTCCTTCACCGCCGGACGCACGTCCGAAGCCTCGACCACTGCACCCAGGCGCTTGGCTGTGGCGATGGCCTGCAGCCCGGCGACACCGGCGCCGAGGATCAGCACGCGTGCGGCCTTCACCGTACCGGCGGCGGTCATCAGCATCGGCATGAAGCGCGGGTAGTGATGGGCACCGACCAGCACGGCCTTGTAGCCGGCGATGTTGGCCTGCGACGAGAGCACGTCCAGGCTCTGTGCACGGGACGTACGCGGCGCGGCCTCGAGGGCGAAGGCGGTGACGCCGCGGGCAGCCATGCGCGCGATGCAGTCATTGTCGAACGGGTTGAGCATGCCCAGCAGCACACTGCCGGACTGCATCTGCGCCAGTTCGGCATCGTCCGGCGCATTGACCTTCAGCACCAGCTCGGCGGCAAAGGCCGCGGCGGCATCGCCGATGGTTGCGCCGACCGCCTCATAGGCGCTGTCCGGCACGCTGGAAAGCAACCCGGCGCCGCTTTGCAGCGTCACCCGGTGCCCTTGGCCGATCAGTTTCTTGACGGTTTCCGGGGTTGCGGCGACGCGCGTTTCCCCGGAGTGGGTTTCGAGAGGAACACCGATGTGCATTGTTGTTGTTCTCCTGCGTGATCATGACCGGTGCTGCGGCGAACCACGCACCGACGTGCTTTTCACCCGTCCGCTGCTCTGGCGAACGGGGTATGGAACAGGTGAAGCCAGCCGGGCGATGCGCAAAAACGGATCGCCCGGCGCGGCATTCTGCAAGCCTTGAAAAAATCAAACAACTGTTTCAATCAAACGATTGTATTTGACGCGCCGGTCGCAGGATGACTACCTGTTTTCCGTGCTTCGCTGCAGATTGCGTCCTGTTTGGCTCTGCGTACGACCAGTTCGTCCGCGCCAGGCACACGACACGGCCGCATCATGAATGACGCGCCATTGACAGGGTATTCGTCAGCGGTGCCAAGCATCTCCGACCTTGGTGTCGGGTTAAGTCGGGTATGCAGGAAAAACGCGCGCACGTTGAAATGTCATTCAATCCTTGTAGTCCAACTAGGCTGGTTGGACCCGATTGGAGTGTTTCGAACGCAGTGACGTCGGGTCGCTGCGTATCGCTGGTGGAGCTGGACGATGCCCGAACTCGATGTAAACGAAGTCACCACGCTGCTCGAACAGCCGGCCCAGCGCCGCTTGCCGTTCGCCTTTGCGCGTCGGCACGGCGTGATCCTGCTGGAGCGTGGCGGCGAGCTGCACCTCGGCCTGCGCGAGGGCGCCGCGCTGACCGCAGTGCAGGAGGCGCAGCGGGTGGTCGGCATGCGGCTGCCGATGCAGTGGCTGGCCCAGGCGGATTTCGATCAGGCGCTCGGTGCCGCCTACCAGCACGATTCATCGGCGGCGATGCTGATGGTCGAGGGGCTGGGCAACGACCTCGACCTGGCCAGCCTGGCCGACCAGATCCAGGAAACCGAGGACCTGCTGGAGCAGGAGGACGACGCGCCGATCATCCGTCTGATCAACGCGATCCTTGGCGAGGCGATTGCCGAGAACGCCTCGGATATCCATATCGAAACCTTCGAAAAGCGCCTGGTGATCCGCTTTCGCGTCGACGGCATCCTCCGTGAAGTGGTGCAGCCCAAGCGCGAGCTGGCGGCGCTGCTGGTGTCGCGGATCAAGGTCATGGCCAAGCTGGACATCGCCGAGAAGCGCATCCCGCAGGACGGCCGCATTTCCCTGCGGGTCGGCGGCCGCGAGGTCGATATCCGCGTTTCCACGCTGCCCTCGGCCAACGGCGAGCGGGTGGTGCTGCGTCTGCTGGACAAGCAGGCCGGGCGCCTGACCCTGCGCCACCTGGGCATGAACGAGCAGGACCGCGACCACCTGGAGCAGGCGGTGAAGAAACCGCACGGCATCATCCTGGTCACCGGCCCCACCGGCTCGGGCAAGACCACCACCCTGTACGCCGCGCTGACCACCCTCAACGACCGCACCCGCAACATCCTCACCGTCGAAGACCCGATCGAATACCACCTCGAAGGCATCGGCCAGACTCAGGTCAACACCAAGGTCGACATGACCTTCGCCCGCGGCCTGCGCGCCATCCTGCGCCAGGACCCGGACGTGGTGATGGTCGGCGAGATCCGCGACCAGGAGACTGCCGACATGGCGGTACAGGCCTCGCTCACCGGCCACCTGGTGCTTTCCACGCTGCACACCAACAGCGCCATCGGTGCCGTCACGCGGCTGGTGGACATGGGCGTCGAGCCGTTCCTGATCTCCTCGTCGCTGCTCGGCGTACTGGCCCAGCGCCTCGTGCGAGTGCTGTGCAATGACTGCAAGCGCGCCTACGTTGCCGATACCGCCGAGTGCGAGCTGCTCGGCGTCAGCCCGGCCGAGGCGCCGACGCTGTACCACGCCGAAGGCTGCGAGCAATGCCGCGGCCTCGGCTACCGCGGGCGTACCGGCATCTACGAGCTGGTGCTGTTCGACGACACGCTGCGCACCATGGTGCACACCCGCGCCAGCGAGCAGGACATGCTGCGTCATGCGCGGGCACTGGGCCCGAGCATCCGCGAGGATGGCCTGCGCAAGGTGCGCGAAGGGGTGACCACCATCGAGGAAGTGCTGCGGGTGACGCGTGAGGAGTGAGGGATGAGGTTGTTTCCGGCTCGCCTGCAGAGGCATCTGCAGCCTGACCGCCACTGGTCGATGGCGCCGTTCGCGGCCAAGGCCGCTCCCAAAGGTATGCGCTGTCTGTGTGAGAGCGGTCTTGACGGCGAATCGCCCCTGTTGGAGGCCGCCTGATGGCTGCCTTCGAATACCTCGCCCTCGACCCCCGCGGCCGCGAGCAGAAGGGCCTGATCGAGGCCGACAGCCCGCGTCAGGCGCGGCAGCTGCTGCGCGAGAAGCAGTGGGCGCCGCTGGAGGTGAAGCAGGCCAAGTCCAAGGAGGATGTCAGTCGCGGCGGTTTCAGCTTCGGTCGTGGGCTGTCGGCGCGCGATCTGGCATTGGTCACCCGGCAGCTGGCGACGCTGGTGCAGGCTGCGCTGCCGATCGAGGAAGCCCTGCGCGCGGCGGCGGCGCAATCCACCTCGGCGAAGATCAAGTCGATGCTGCTGGCGGTGCGTGCGCGGGTGATGGAAGGCCACAGCCTGGCTGCGGCGCTGCGCGAATATCCGTCGGCCTTTCCCGAGCTCTATCGCGCTACCGTGGCGGCCGGCGAGCATGCCGGCCATCTCGGGCTGGTGCTCGACCAGCTCGCCGACTACACCGATCAGCGTCAGCAGTCGCGGCAGAAGATCCAGCTGGCGCTGCTCTACCCGGTGATCCTGATGGTCGCCTCGCTGGCCATCGTCGTGCTGCTGCTCGGCTACGTGGTGCCAGACGTGGTCAAGGTCTTCGTCAACACCGGCCAGGAGCTGCCGGCGCTGACCCGTGGGCTGATCGCCACCAGCGACGTGGTGAAGAACTGGGGCTGGCTGATCGTGCTCGGCATCGTCGCCGGCGTGCTGGCCATGCGTGCGGCCCTTCGCGATCCGGCGCTGCGCCTGCGCTGGCATGCGTTCATTCTTCGAATACCGCTGATCGGGCGCCTGAGCCGGGCGACCAACACCGCGCGCTTCGCCTCCACCCTGGCGATCCTGACCAAGAGCGGCGTGCCGCTGGTGGAGGCGCTGTCCATCGCCGCCGCGGTGATCGCCAACCTGCGCATCCGCGAGCGGGTGGTGGAGGCTGCGCAGAAGGTGCGCGAAGGCAGCAGCCTGACCCGCGCGCTGGATGCCACTGGCGAATTCCCGCCGATGATGCTGCACATGATCGCCAGCGGGGAGAAATCCGGTGAACTGGATCAGATGCTGGCGCGAACCGCGCGCAATCAGGAGAACGACCTCGCCGCCCAGGTGTCTCTGCTGGTCGGCCTGTTCGAACCGTTCATGCTGGTGTTCATGGGGGCGGTGGTGCTGGTCATCGTGCTGGCGATCCTGATGCCGATCCTCTCTCTCAACCAACTGGTGGGGTAACGACAATGAAGTTGCAACGACGTACGCAAGGGGGCTTCACCCTCATCGAGATCATGGTGGTGGTGGTCATCCTCGGCATCCTCGCCGCGCTGGTGGTGCCGCAGGTGATGAGCCGCCCGGACCAGGCCAAGGTCACCGTGGCCAAGGGCGACATCAAGGCGGTCGCTGCGGCGCTGGACATGTACAAGCTGGACAATTTCGCCTACCCGAGCACCCAGCAGGGGCTGGAGGCGCTGGTGAAGAAGCCTTCCGGCAACCCGCAACCGAAGAACTGGAACCGCGACGGCTACCTCAAGCGCTTGCCCAAGGACCCATGGGGCAACGACTACCAGTACCTGTCGCCGGGCACCCAGGGCCAGTTCGACCTTTACTCCTTTGGCGCCGATGGCAAGCCCGGTGGCAGCGACCTCAACGCCGACATCGGCAACTGGGACCTGTAATCGATGCGGCGCCGCGCCCGCGCCTTCACGCTGATCGAACTGCTGGTGGTCATCGTCCTGCTGGGCATTCTGGTCAGCGTGGCGGTGCTCAGCGTCGGCGGTTCGAGCTCCTCGCGCGAGCTGCGTGACGAGGCGCGGCGACTGGCCGCGCTGATCGGCGTGCTCAGCGACGAGGCGGTGCTCGACAGTCGCGAATACGGCCTGCTGGTCAACAGCGAGGGCTATCGCGTACTGCGCTACGACGAGGCAGCCACGCGCTGGTTGGACGTCGAGCGACGCAAGGTGCACAAGGTACCGGAGTGGATGCGCCTGGATCTGGAACTGGATGGCACGCCGCTGGAGCTGCTGGCCCCGACCCAGCGCGAGGACGACCGCGCCGGGCTGTCGCGCGAAGGCGAGCGAACGGCACGCCGTGCGCCGCGGCTGGAGCCGCAGTTGCTGATTCTCTCCAGTGGCGAGCTGTCGCCGTTCAGCCTGCGCCTGTCCGAACGCAAACCGGGTGGCGGTGCCTGGCTGGTTGCCAGCGACGGCTTTCGCCTGCCCGAGGCCGAAGCGCTCGGAGATAGGCGATGAGCAGGCACCTGGCCAGGGCTGGCCGCGGTTTTACCCTGCTCGAAGTGCTGGTGGCGCTGGCGATCTTCGCCAGCGTATCGGCCGTGGTGCTCACCGCGGCCGGGCGCAGCCTGAGCAATGCCGGGCGCCTGGAAGAACTGACCCTGGCCAGCTGGATCGCCGACAACCGCATCAGCGAATTGCAGTTGCAGCAGACCCCGCCTGCCATTGGCCGCGAGACCCAGGCGCTGGAATACGGTGGTCGCCAGTGGCAGACCCTCAGCGAAATCGAGGCCAGCGCCGACCCCGGCCTGCTGCGGGTGACCGTCTGGGTTGCGCTGCAGACGTCGCGTGGCCGCAGCGACCCGCTACCCGAGCGGGCGGTCACCAGCCTCACCGGCTTCATCGGTGTCGGCCCGGGAGCTGCACGCCAATGAACGCTCACGTGCGCACCAGCACCGGTTTCACCCTGCTCGAACTGCTGATCGCCATCGCCCTGTTCGCACTGCTTGGCCTCGGCACCTATCGCATGCTCGAAGCGGTGCTGCACAGCGATGAGGCGGTGCGCGCTCAGGAGCTGCAATTGCGCGAGCTGAGCCGCGCGGTGTGGGCCTTCGAACGCGACCTGCAGCAGGTGATCGGGCGGCCGATCCGCGATGGCTTCGGCGACGAGCGCAATGCCTTCATCGGCCAGCTCGAAGGCGAAGACGGCGCGCCGCTGCTGGAGCTGACCCGTGCCGGCTGGCGCAATCCCACTGGGCTGCGGCGCGCCAATCTGCAGCGGGTGCGCTGGCGTCTGGCCGGCGACAACCTCGAGCGCGTCTACTGGGTGGTGCTGGACCGTGACGTCGACAGCGAGCCGCGCGTACAGCGGGTACTGGAAAACGTGCAGGGCCTGCAGTTGCGCTATCTGGACGAGGAGGCGGTGTGGCACGAGGAGTGGCCGCCGTTCGATTTCGGTCGCGGCAGCCCGGAGAATGCCGCCGAGCGCCTGCCGATCGCCCTGGAGCTGAATATCGAGCACGCCCGCTACGGCCGTATCACGCGTCTGCTGCGCTTGCCCGACGCCGCCGAACAGGCGACGCAGCAGGCGCTGCCCGGCGCCGAGGGCGTGCCCGAGCCGTTCGAAGGGGAGTTGCCGCAATGAGGCACCAGCGCGGCGTGGCGCTGATCACCGTGCTGCTGGTGGTGGCCATCGTCACCGTGGTCAGCGCAGCGATGGTAGCGCGCCAGCAGCTCAGCATTCGTGCCAGCAGCAATCAGCTGCAGGCGCGCCAGGCCTGGCATTACGCGCTGGGCGGCGAAGCGCTGGCCCAGGCCATGCTCGCTCGCGATCTGCGGACTGGCGCGTCGGGCGAGACGGGCGAGACGGGCGCCAATGGTGAGGCCGCGGCCGTCGATCATCTGCTCGAGCCCTGGGCGCAGCCGCTGCCGGCCTTCGAGATCGATCAGGGCGAGATCCTCGTGCATATCGAGGATCTCTCCGGACGCTTCAACCTCAACGACCTGCTGCGCGACCAGCAGCCCAATCCTGCCGCGGTCGAGCAATTCCGCCGCCTGCTGCTGCGTCTGCAGATCAGCGCGCCCTATGCCGAACGCCTGCTCGACTGGATCGATCCCGATCAGCAGCCGAGCGGCGAACTGGGTGCCGAAGACAATGCCTATCTCGGCCTCGATACGCCCTATCGCAGCGCCGGTCGACGGTTGCATGATCTGTCCGAATTGCGCCTGCTGCTGGACATGCGTGAAGAGGATTTCCAGCGCCTGGCGCCCTATGTCGTCGCGCTGCCGCCGAACGTGCCGTTGAACGTCAACACGGCGAGCGCGATGGTGCTTTCCAGCCTGAGCGACAACCTCAGCCTCGGCGCGGCCGAGTCGCTGGTCGAGCTGCGCCGCGCCGCACCGTTTCGCAACAGCGCGGCGTTCCTCGCGCAGCCGGCGCTGGCTGGAACTACGCTGCAGGGCACTGCGCTGGCGGTTGGCAGTCAATTCTTCCAGGCCACCAGCGAAGTGCGTCTGGGCGATCGCCGGCTGGCACTGGTCAGCCTGTTGCAACGCGAGCAGGACGGCAGCGTCCGTGTGCTCGCGCGAAATCTCGGTCAGCCTGCCCGGCAGACCCTCCCATCCGACGGAGAACGCTAGACCATGGATTGCCTGTTTCTGCCCGCCGACTGCCCGACCCGGCTCGATGCCGAGACCCGCGTCTACTGGCTGCCCAAGGAAGAACCCGGCCGCTGGCAGCCGCTGGGCGAATGCGCCGCAGGCAACGGTGCGATCAGCCTGATCCTGCCGGCGGAAGTCTGCAGTTTTTTCGCCGTCACCCTGCCGACGCGCAAGGCGCGCTGGATGCAGCAGGCGCTGGCCTACGCCGCCGAGGAGCTGCTGGCGGAAAACGTCGACGATCTGCATCTGGCCCTCGGCGAGGCACTGCCGGACGGCCGCCTGCGGGTCGTGGCGATCCGTCGCCAGCTGCTGGATGACTGGCTTGATCAGTTGCGCGAGCTGGGCCTGTTGATCGTGGCGATTCATGTCGACGCCGATCTGCTGCCGCGGGAGGGCACGCAGCTGTTGTTCATCGGCGAGCGCGGCCTGCTCGGCGGCGTCGGCGAAACGCGCTTGGCCTTCGCCAGCGAGGACTGGCCGCAGCTGTCCGATCTCTGTCCGGCGCCCTGGCATGCCCAGGGCAGCGAAGGCGAGCCGCCGCTGACGCTCGACGACTACCGGCAGGTGGACGATCCCTACGCGTTTCTCGGTGCGCACCGCGCGGCGGCGATCAACCTCGCCCAGGGCGACTTCGCCGTGGAGGTCGGCAACACCGGCCTCGGTTACTGGAAACCGCTGTTCGCCGTCGCCGGCCTGATCCTGCTGGTGCAGCTGGGCTTCAACCTGAGCCAGGCCTGGTATTTCCAGCGTCAGGGCGATGCCTACGCCGAGGCCAGTCTGGCGCTGTACCGTGAGCTGTTTCCCGAGGACATCCGCATCGTCAACATGCGCGCGCAGTTCGATGATCATCTGGCCCGCGGCAGCGGAGGGCAGGTTGGTTTCCTGCGCCTGCTCGACCATGCGGCCGCGGCGCTGGAAGATGGCATTCCGGTGACCATCGGCCAGCTCGACTACAACCAGGACCGTGGCGACCTGGCGCTGCAGGTGCAGGCCATGGACTTCCCCACGCTGGAAACGCTGCGCCAACGCCTGGGTGATACCGGGCAGAGCGTGCAGCTGGGCTCGGCCAGTCGCGAAGGCGACAGGGTCAGCGCACGCGTGGTGATCGGAGGCTGATGATGAATCTCAAGCAACAACTGGCCGTGCGCCTCGCCGATTCGCCGCTGTGGCAGCGCTGGCAGCGGCTGGCCCCTCGTGAGCGCACCTCGCTGAGCCTGCTCGGTGCCTTTCTCCTCGCCGTGCTGTTCTATCTCTGGCTGTGGTTGCCGGCGCAGCGCCAGGCTGCGGACGCCCGCGAGTACTACCAGGTGCAGCGCGAACTGCATGCCTACATGGAGCAGAACACCGAACTGGCGCGGCAGATGGAGCGTAGCAACCAGGTCGAGCTGGCACCGGAACAGCTGCAGGGGGTGATCACCGAAAGTGCGCAGCAGGGCAATCTGCTGATCGAGAGTTTCGACAATGGCAGCGACGGCAGCCTGCAGGTGAGCTTGCCGGGGGCATCGTACGCATTGCTGTTGCGCTGGTTCGAGACCCTGCAGGGGCAGGGCGTGAGCATCGCCGAGGTCAGTCTGGAGCGCGCCGGTGAAGGCCTGGTGAATGCACGGGTGAGCTTTCGCGCGGGGAGTTGATGGTGCCGCCGGTGCCGGCAGCCGGATCCACCACCGGGCGGGGCCGTGCGATCAGGCACAGACCCGGCGGCACCGGCTATCAGTGTGGCGAGTTGAACTGCATCGCCAGAGCGCGCAATGCGGCTTCGGCGGCGAGCACCTTGGCGATCGCGTCGTTGGCCTTCTCGCGGGTGATGCCCAGGCGATCGAACAGCTGCTGCGGCACTTCGGCGTCCGGCCCGCTGCCGATGCCGCGGTTGCGTAGCATGCGCACCGCCAGGCAGACCAGGTTCGGGTAGGCCGCGTCATCGCCGTCATAGCCCGGATCGCTCTGGAAGCGCAGGGCGGCCGCCAGTTCCTCGGGCATGCCCCACAAGCGCATCAGCCAGGCGCCGATCTGTTCGCGGGTGATACCCAGCAGATGCTGCTCGACGTGGCTGTGCGACAGATGCGGATTGGCTTCCAGATGCCGGCAGATCAGCGAGAAATGCGGCGGGAATACGTGTGCCAGTACCAGATAGCCGAAGTTGTGCAGCAGCCCGGCGAGGTAGCTCAGGCCCGGCTCCGGCCGCTGCTCGCGAGGGATGGCGCGGGTCAGCCCCTCGATCACCGCAGCGGTGTAGATCGCCTGCTGCCAGTAGGGCGTGGCGTCCTGCGGCTTGTCGTCCGGTAGGCTGATGGTCTTGCCCAGGGCGAGACCAAGAGCCAGGTTGATCACCAGATCGAAACCGAGCACGCGGACGATGGCGTCTTCCACCGAGCGGATACGCCCGGGCGCGGCGTAGTAGGGCGAGGCCGCCCAGCTGATCACCTGCGCGGCCAGTGCCGGGTCGGTTTCCACCACGCCGGTGATATCGTCCACGGTGGCCTCGGGATTGACCCTTAGCTTGATGATCTTCTGCGCCGTATGCGGCAGCGGCGGAATTTCGATGGTCTCTTCCAGGCGCTTCTGAATGCGCCGCGCGGTGAAGCTCTGCACCGCCTGGCTGATCTCCGCGCGGTCGTCGTGCGGACGGTCCAGGTTCGGTCGAATGCTGCTCAGCGGCACGGCGAAGCTACCGGCCGTGGCCTTGCTCAGCAGGCGCTTGAAGTCAGTACTGGCAACCTCCACCAGCAATCCGGGCTGGCCGGATTCCACCAGCAGCCGGGGCTGCTGCATCAGGCACTCTTCGTACAGGCAGGGCGAGCTGGTCAGCGGTGGCAGGCCGGGCAGGCGGCTCAGCTCGTGCTTGGCGAGCATGCGCGCCAGTCGCTCCGGTTTGACCGCGGCCAGCTCGCGGCCGGAGAGTTCGGCCAGTCGGGCAAGGTCGAGCAGATGATCCTGCGGGAAGAGCACCAGCATCGCGCCGATGCTGTCGTCCAGCAGCACCGCCTGCACCCGCTGGGCAGCGGGAAAATTGGGGCGGTCGCGCTGGATCTGGTAGTCCACACCGAGGTCTTTCAACAGCTTGGTGATCAGTAGCGGAAGTTCGGAGCAGCTTTCGGTGTCGACAGCAGTATTCATAAGCGGACCCGTTGTAGTGACCTGTCGGAGTATAGCGAAGCCGTCAGGCGTGGGCGCTGCGGCGACGGATGGTTGTCATACCTGGCCGTATTCCTGGCCGTGACGCAGCCAGCGCTCGAGCAGCGGGCTGACATGCTGCGGCCAGCGCGCCAGCAGTTCCTGCGCGGCATCGCGCACCGCCGGCAGCAGCTCGGCATCGCGCATCAGGTCGGCGACCTTGAACTGCAAGAGGCCGGTCTGACGGGTGCCCAGCATCTCGCCGGGACCGCGCAGCTCCAGGTCCTTTTCGGCGATCAGGAAGCCGTCGCAGGTCTCGCGCATGATCGCCAGACGCTCGCGGCCCAATTGCGACAGCGGCGGATGGTAGAGCAGCACGCAGTGGCTGGCCGCGCTGCCGCGGCCGACCCGTCCGCGCAGCTGGTGCAGCTGCGCCAGGCCGAGGCGTTCCGGGTTCTCGATGATCATCAGGCTGGCGTTGGGCACGTCGACGCCCACCTCGATCACCGTGGTGGCGACCAGCAGCTGCAGCTCGCCGCGCTTGAACTGCTCCATCACCGCGGCCTTCTCGGCCGGCTTCATGCGCCCGTGGATCAGCCCCACGCGCAGCCCGAGCAGCGCCGCGCAGAGGTCCTCGAAGGTGGTTTCCGCAGCCTGGCAGGTGAGCTCTTCGGATTCCTCGATCAGCGTACACACCCAGTACGCCTGGCGCCCTTCGTTGCAGGCGACGCGCACCCGCTCGATTACTTCCAGGCGGCGGCTGTCGGCGATCACCAGGGTGTTGACCGGGGTGCGGCCCGGCGGCAGTTCGTCGAGGATCGAGGTGTCGAGATCGGCGTAGGCGCTCATCGCCAGGGTGCGTGGGATCGGCGTGGCGGTCATGATCAGCTGGTGCGGGCAGAGTCGGCCGTCGATGCCCTTCTGGCGCAGGGCCAGGCGCTGCTGCACGCCGAAGCGGTGCTGCTCGTCGATGATCACCAGCGCCAGGCGCTTGAACACCACCTCGTCCTGAAACAGTGCGTGGGTGCCGACCACCATCGGGCAGCCGCCGGCGATGCGTTCCAGCGCGCTGGCGCGGGCCTTGCCCTTGAGCTTGCCGGCGAGCCAGGCGACCTCGATGCCGAGCGGCTCGAGCCACTTGCTGAAGTTGAGAAAGTGCTGCTCGGCGAGAATTTCCGTCGGCGCCATCAGCGCCACCTGATAGCCGGCTTCCAGCGCCTGCAACGCGGCGAGGGCGGCGACCACCGTCTTGCCGGCGCCGACGTCACCCTGCACCAGGCGCAGCATGGGCTCGTCCTGTGCCAGGTCGTAGGCGATCTCGGCGCCGACCCGCTGCTGCGCGCCGGTGGGGGCGAAGCCGAGGTTGGCGAGAAAGCGCTGCGGCAAGGTTTTCGCCGGTGGCAGCGCCGGTGCCTGCTGGGCGCGAACCCGCTCGCGCAGACGCTGCAGCGACAGCTGATGGGTCAGCAGTTCCTCGAAGGCCAGGCGGTGCTGGGCCCAGTGGCGGCCTTCGGCGAGTTCTTCCAGATTGGCGTCGGCCGGTGGCCGGTGCAGGTAGCGCAACGCCTGATCCAGCGGGCCGAGCCGATAATCACGGGCCAGTTCGGCGGGCAGCCAGTCCGGCAGGCTGTGCGGGCCGAGCCGTGCCAGCGCCTGCTCGCTGAGGTTGCGCAGACGCTGCTGGGTCAGGCCTTCGGTGGTCGGGTAGATCGGCGTCAGGGTCTGCTCTACCGGTGCCGGCTCGCCGGTCAGTGCGCGGTATTCCGGGTGGTAGATCTCCAGACCAGAGGCCCCGGGACGCGCTTCGCCGTAGCAGCGCAGCTGGGTGCCACGCTTCATCGCTTCCTTCTGCGCCTGGCTGAAGTGGTAGAAGCGCAGGCTCAGCGTGCCGCTGCCGTCCTGCAGGCGTACCAGCAGGCTGCGGCGGCGGCCCATGACGATATCGGCGCCGGACACCACGCCTTCGATCACCGCGTCCTGCCCCGGGCGCAGCGCGCCGATGGGCACCACGCGGGTGCGGTCCTGGTAGCGCAGCGGCAGGTGAAAGAGCACATCCTGCAGGGTTTCCAGGCCGACCCTGGCGAGCTTCTCGGCCAGCGCGGCACCGACGCCCTTGAGTGCGGTGACCGGAACGGTCGCCAGTTCGCTCATGGTCTCAGGCTTTCGCCGATGGCGGCTTGCCTACCGAACACAGGCGGATCGAGTCGGCGAGGATCTCGATGGCCTTGGGCCGCGGGAAGCTGGCGCGCCAGGCGATCGCCACGGTGCGAAACGGCACCGGCGGGGTCAGCGGGCGGGTCTCCAGCACGCCGGGGGAGTAGTGGTGGCTCTCTACCGCCGACAGCGGCAGGATCGACACGCCCAGCCCGGAGGCGACCATGTGGCGAATGGTCTCCAGCGAGCTGGATTCGACCGTGGTGTGGCTCGGTGCCTCGCCCTTGCGGCTGGTCGGGCAGGCTTCGAGCACCTGATCGCGGAAGCAGTGACCTTCACCCAGCAGCAGCAGGCTCTTGTCGTTGAGCATCTCGGCGTCGATGGTTTCCTTGGCGGTCCACGGATGGTCGGCCGGCATCAGCACGTAGAAGGGCTCGTCGTAGAGCGGCTTGGTCAGCACGTCGGCTTCCTGGAATGGCAGCGCGATGATGATCGCGTCCAGTTCGCCGGTGCGCAGCTTGTCGCGCAGGATGTGGGTGAAGTTTTCCTCGATGTACAGCGGCATGTCCGGCGCCACGCGATGCAGCTGCGGAATCAGATGCGGGAACATGTAGGGGCCGACGGTGTAGATGGCGCCGACCTTGAGCGGTGCGGCCAGCTGATTCTTGCCGACCTGGGCCAGCTCGCGAATGCTCTGCGCCTGCTCCAGTACCTTCTGCGCCTGGGTGACGATGCCTTCGCCGACCGGCGTCAGGCGCACCGCGCTCTTGGTCCGCTCGAAGATCAGCACACCTAGCTCGTCCTCGAGCTTCTTCACACCGACCGAAAGGGTCGGCTGACTGACGTGGCAGCGTTCAGCGGCACGGCCGAAGTGCTGTTCCTGGGCAAGGGTGACGATGTAGCGCAGTTCGGTCAGAGTCATAGTTAGCATCCATCAGAGTGCCAGCAAGCATAGCCTTTTGCGCTGCCCATAACCAACCAGTGGCAAGCATGCGAAAGCCGGTACACTCCAGTGCATAAGGCCCGCGTTCGGGTATCACTGAGGGAGCAGAAGATGGGCAAGCGCCTGAGCGTATTGATCGCAGGCTGCGGCGACCTTGGCAGTCGTCTCGGCCTGCAACTGAGTCGGGACGGCTGGACGGTGTATGGCCTGCGGCGCAACGCTGCGCAGCTGGCGGTACCGATCCTGCCGGTCAGCGGCGACCTTTACGAACCGACCTGTCCGCGCTGCTGGCCCAACGGCGGGCTGGATTATCTGGTCTATGCCGCATCTGCCAGCGAGCACGACGAAGCCGGCTATCGCCAGGCCTACGTCGAAGGCCTGCGCAACGTGCTCGGCTGGTTGCAGCAGCACGGCCAGCGGCCTCGGCGGCTGTTGTTCGTTTCCAGCACCGGTGTGTATGCCCAGCGTGACGGCGAGTGGATCGACGAGGATTCGGCCACCGAGCCCGGCGGCTTCACCGGCCGGGTGATGCTCGAGGCCGAGCAGCTGGCGCTCGACAGCGGCCTGCCGGTGACGCGCGTGCGCCTGGGCGGGCTGTACGACCCGAAGCGTCCCTGGCTGCAGAACCAGGTGCGCGCCGGTTTGCGCGTCGAGCGCGATCCGCCGCAGTACAGCAACCGCATCCATCGTGACGACGCCGCCGGGCTGCTGGCGTTCCTGCTGCAGAGCGATGCCAGTGGTGCTGCACTGCAGGATTGCTATCTCGGCGTCGACGATGACCCGGCGCCGCTGCACGAGGTGGTCGACTGGCTGCGCGAACGCCTGGGTGTCACCCGCTGGGCCGAGCAGAGCATGACCCGCCGCGCCGGCAGCAAGCGCTGCAGCAATGCCCGCGCCCGCGCGCTGGGTTGGAAACCCAGGTTCCCCAGCTATCGCGACGGTTACGCTTCGCTGGATCGCAATCGGCATTAGTGGCCTGTTTGGTCAGTTCAGTTGGTCAATTGCGGCGCCCATAGCCCCGATACTGTGTTGCTGCTCCTCGCCATAGCCCCGCTATGGCTCGTCGCCGCGCCTTGTCTCGGAGCCATGTCCAGCCGAACTTGCCTCAACCCACTCACCGCACAGGCCACCAGCATGCAGCCCGTCGGTAACCGGGCAACTCTCGTGCGGCGCCGCTTACTAAATCCCTGACAGCACGCCGCACCGAAAGAGGAGCAAGAGCGAGGCAGCAAAGGAGAATCACCGCGACGGCGTTTCCGAAACCCGACAGGAGATTGTCCATGAGAGCCCTCCGCTGGCACGGCAAGCACGACATCCGCTGCGACAACCACGTCCCCGATCCCTCCATCGAAGACCCGCGCGACGCCATCATCAAGGTGTCCTCGTGCGCCATCTGCGGCTCCGACCTGCACCTGTACGACGGCTTCATGCCCGGCATGCAGCACGGCGACATCATGGGCCACGAGTTCATGGGCGAGGTGATGGAGGTCGGCTCGGCGAACAAGAAGCTCAAGGTCGGCGACCGCGTGGTGGTGCCCTTCACCATCGTCTGCGGCGAGTGCGACCAGTGCCGGCGCGGCAATTTCTCGGTGTGCGAGCGCACCAACCGCAACAAGGACATCGCCGACAAGGTCTTCGGCCACACCACCGCCGGGCTCTACGGCTATACCCACCTTACCGGCGGCTATGCCGGCGGCCAGGCCGAGTACGTGCGCGTGCCCTATGCCGACGTCGGCCCGGTGGTGATCCCCGACGGCCTGACCGACGAGCAGGTGCTGTTCCTTGGCGACATCCTGCCCACCGGTTGGCAGGCCGCCGCGCAGTGCGATATCCAGCCCACCGACACAGTGGCGGTGTGGGGCGCCGGCCCGGTCGGTCAGTTCGCCATCCGCAGCGCGGTGATGATGGGGGCCGAGCAGGTCATCTGTATCGACAACGTGCCCGAGCGGCTGTCCATGGCCCGCGCCGGTGGTGCCATCACCATCAACTTCGACGAGGAAAGCGTGCTCGAACGGCTCAAGGAGCTGACTCGCGGCAAGGGCCCGGAGAAGTGCATCGACTCGGTTGGGATGGAAGCGCACGTCACGCGTTCGATCGACTCGATGTACGACCGCGCCAAGCAGGCACTGATGCTCGAGAGCGATCGCCCGCACGTGCTGCGTGAAATGATCTACGTCTGCCGCCCGGCCGGGATCATCTCGATTCCCGGCGTCTACGGCGGGCTGATCGACAAGATCCCGTTCGGCGCGGCGATGAACAAGGGCCTGACCTTCCGCATGGGCCAGACCCACGTCAACCGCTGGACCGATGACCTGCTCAAGCGCATCCAGGAAGGGCAGATCGACCCGAGTTTCGTCATCACCCACAGCGTCAGCCTCGAGCAGGGTCCGGAGATGTACAAGACCTTCCGCGACAAGCACGACGGCTGCATCAAGGTCGTTCTGAAACCCTGAAGCCTGCAGATCGCCGATCCCTACGGTAGGGATCGGCCGAGCCACGATATCGAGCGAGGAGTTCTTATGAGCATTCCACGTCAAATCACCCGGCCCAATCATTCCGCGCGCTCGCTGGCGCGGGGGCTGGGCTGGTTCAGCATCGGTCTGGGCGTCGTCCAGTTGGTCGCGCCGCGCCAGGTCGCGCGCTTTATCGGCATGTCCGGCAGCGAAGGATTGGTCCGTGCCTGCGGGCTGCGCGAGATCGCCACTGGTGTCGGCATCCTCCTGGCGGATGATCCGAAACCCTGGATCTACGGCCGTATCGGCGGTGATGCGCTGGACCTGGCCGGCCTCGGCTGGAGCATCGAGCATGGCAACGAGCCGGCCAATGCGGCCATCGCCGCCGGCGCGGTGGCCGGTATCACCGCACTGGACCTGAGCTGCGCCAAGGGCCTGGATGCCGAGCAGGTGCCGGTCGTCGAGTGGGACTATAGCGACCGCAGCGGATTTCCCGGCGGCACTGCGCAGATGCGTGGCAGCGTCGAGGCCGAGTACGCTGCCGCACGGGCCGAGCCCAACGGCTATTCGCCATCGCTTCACTGAGCTGAAACTCGGGGTCGGCCAGGTCTGGCTGGTCGACTCTGAGCGCGATGATCCAGCGCATTTGCTATGGTGGCCGGCCGTTTCGCTCGCAGCCCTGCGCTGCGCCGCCACCTTGCAGATGAGAGTCCATGTCTTCGGTCGTCAATGTCGTTCTGCCCGTCTTTGCGCTGATCCTGCTCGGTTACCTGTGCCGCCGTAGCGGGCGGATGGGGCCGACCGGCGCCTCCGAACTCAACCGTTTCGTGGTCTGGCTGGGCTTGCCGGCGCTGCTCTTCAGCGTCGTCGCCACTTCGACCTGGGAGCAGCTCTGGCAGCCGGGCTTCATCGCCGCGTTCGCCATCGGTTGCCTTGGTGTATTCGCCGTCACCCTCGGCTATCGCATGTTGCAGAAGCAGCCGCTGGTCGATGCCAGTCTGGACGCGTTGGGTGCGTCCTACGCGAACACCGGCTATGTCGGGATTCCGCTGTGCATGCTGGTACTCGGCGACGAGGCGCTGCAGCCGGCGATGGTCGCTTCGATCATCGTCGTCTGCGTGCTGTTCGCCATCGCACTGGCCTGCGTCGAGACCGGGCTGCACGTCGGCCAGGGTCTTTTGCGCACGTTGGGCAAGGTGAGCTGGGCGCTGGTGCGCAACCCCCTGGTGATCGCGCCGCTGCTCGGCGCGCTCTGGGCGGCCAGTGGTGCAGCGCTGCCGGTGCCGCTGGCCACCCTGCTCGACCTGCTGGGGGCGGCGGCGGCGCCCTGTGCGCTGGTCTCGCTGGGCCTGTTTCTCGCCCAGCCGCAGCCGGGAGGGCGGGTGCAGGGCGTCTGGCCGCTGGTGGGGCTCAAGCTGCTGGTGCAGCCGCTGATCACCTGGTACCTGGCTTTTCAGGTATTCGAGCTGCCGACGTTGTGGGCCTATTCGGCGCTGCTGCTCGCCGCGCTGCCGACTGGCACCGGGCCATATATGCTTGCCGAGTTCTATGGGCGCGAGGGCTCGCGGGTGTCGCGGGTGGTGCTGCTATCGACGCTGGGCTCGCTGATCACCCTGTCGCTGATTCTGGTGTTGTTGCCGGTCTGATATGCGCGCTCACTTGCGCGTGGATAAGCCTGCGGCGTTATCCACCCTACGCCAGATCTGCCGTAGGGTGGATGGCCACCCCGTGGAAAACCGCGAAGCGTTTTCCACGCGCCAACCCTCCCCCGACTGTCAGCCCATCGCCCGTGTGACTTCCAGCACCACGGCAGCGATGCGATCGCACTGGCTGTAGGCCCCGCCAAGCAGCTCCTCGCCGAACACGTCCGGGTCCACCTCGCGATAGGTCCAGCCGAAGGCGCCGCCGTCCAGGCGCCGGCGCACTTCGGCAAGAAAGGGGTCCTGGTTGTCCAGCATGGCCACGCCGGTATACAGCAGCAGGGTACCGCCCGGAGCCAGGCGCTGCAGCGCCGCATCGAGGATCGCCAGCGACAGCCCGGCGCCCAACGGTCCGCCGCCATGGCGATAGGCGCGCTGATCGGCGTCGATCAGATAGGGCGGGTTGGCCAGGATCAGGTCGAACTCGCCGTCCACTGCGCTCAGCAGGTCGCTGTGCCGGGTGCGCAGATTGTCGGCACCGGCCAGTGCCGCGTTGATGCGCGTCAGGCGCAGCGCCTCGGGGTTGATGTCCACCGCCAGTACCTCGGCCTGGGGCCGCGCCAGCGCAGTGAGAATCGCCCCGGCGCCGGAGCCGCAGCCGATGTCCACCGCACGGCGGATCATCCCGGTGTGCTGGTTCAGATGGCAGCGGATGGCATTGGCGAAACGGTAGGTGTCCGGGCCGAAGAACACCGCGTCGCTGGCCGTGGTGGGAAATGCCGAGTGCAGGAACAGCTGGCCGTCCAGGCTCGACAGGCGCACCTTCGAGCGCCAGCGCGAGCCACAGGCTTCCAGCACCTGCGCCTGATCCATCAGGCTGAACAACGCGCCCGGCAGCAGCTCGTGCTGGAAAGGTCGGCTCCAACCGAACACTCCATGCAGGTCGTCGGCCAGGGCATTCTCTGGGCGCTGGTTGACCCGTTCGTGGGTCAGCGGGGTGGGCGTGATGAAGTGATAGCCGCGATCGCGCAGGGCCTGGCCCAGGTGCAGCAATGCGCGGTCCTGCGCAGTGTCCATGGTCATGGTGCTTTCCTTGATCGATCTCGTCAGTTGAACAGTCCGTTGAACAGCCGCGTGGCCAGCAGGCCGGCGGCGCTATGGTGGCGCTGCGGGGCGAGCAGTGGCAGCAGCAGGCGCATGCGTGCGGCGCGGTCGGGCAGACGGGCGACTTGCTGCTCCAGCAGCTGCAACTCCTCATCGAAATCGTTGCCGCTGGCGTGCTCGGCGGGTTGCGGCACCGCCGGTGCCGGCGCGGCGCGTCGTGCGTTGAACGCCGCCTGGCGTTGCAGCAGCGCACCGCGCGGGCTGCGCTTGCCCTCGGCTTGCCAGTCGGCGGCGATCCAGTCATGGATCATCTGCTGCTCGTAGGCGCTGAATACCCCGAACATGGGCGCTTGTTCGCCGACGATAAGCTGCCAGAAGCGGCTTTCCTGCGGGTCGTGGCCGCGCTTGATCCAGCCGCGCTTGTCCAGCACGGCGAGGAACTGTTCGACGTCCTCGCCGAGCCACTGGTTGACCGTGCGGCCTTCGAAGCGGCAGTAGTCGGAGTGGACGAACTGGCCGACGGCGGCCTTCTTCTCGAAGATGCGTTGCACCTCGCGGTCGAGGTCGAAGTCGCCGATCACCGAGACGGTGCTGGCGCCCAGATCGTTGAGCCGGTAGCCATTGCGCACCCGGCGATAGAACTCGGCGCTGTCGCCCACCTGCGGCCAGGCATCCAGCAGGCTTTGCACGGCCTTCTTCGCGTGGCCGTTGTCGGCGTTGTCGACGGTGACATGGAGGGTGAAGTAGTAGGGGTCGATGCCCAGCTCGGTCAGCTCGTAGGCCGTGATCAGCAGGTGCAGCGGCAGCTGCTCGTAACCGAGGTTGAAGCCGATGATTTCCGGCAGGAACTGCTCGGCGTGCTCGGCCAGCGCCAGCTGGATGGCGCCCTGGACGAAGTGCTCGTCATCCAGCTCCTGCCAGTCGTCGCAGCCCTGGCTGGCCAGCAGCTTGCGGTAGAGCACCACGTGATTCTTCTCCGGCAGACCTTCGCCGAGCTCTTCCAGATAGGTCCGGATCAGCGCGGTAAAGCGCGCATCGTCCCAGCGCTGCAGCAGGCCATAGAGCCAGGCGCCGTCGACCAGCTTGGTCGGCGCTACCCCGCGCAGGAAATGCAGCGCATGGGCCTTGCTCGGGAAGTAGCTGCGCGGGCCGCCTGCGCGACGCTGTTCCAGGTATGCCTGGTACTGACGGCCGACCGCTTCGGTGCGCTGCATGACCCAGTGTTCCAGCCTGGCCGGGTCCTCCGGCAAGTCGGACGGCAGTGCGGCCGCAGCCTCGAGCTGCGCACGCAGGTAGTCCGCAGCGCTGTCGCGTGATTGCGCGTCGACCTCGCGGGCAAGGGCGAAGTACAGCGCACGTGAGGGCTGGTCCTGCGCCGGCTGGAGGGCAGAAGTGATCGGCAGGCTGCGAGAAGTCAGTTGCATGAGTCTTGTTCTATGGCAGTTCTAGTCCAGTTTTGGCTGCCGGGCCTGGGGTTTAGTTCAGCTGTACCGCCGAGCGGCCATTGGTCCAGAAAAGCACCGCTGTGCTGCAACTTCCGCGGTCACGTCTCCTCCCAATCGATAGAGCCTCCCGGACGGGCCGGGCATGGCCACAGGCAAGCGAGGAGCAGCTGATGAGTGAGAACGACCAGGGTCGCGAGAGCATCGAGTCCATCGACCAGAGCGGCGATGCCCACGAGCAGAATCCGGAAACCACGTCCACGCAAGGCGAGGTCGCCGGTGGCGACGAAGCCGACGTACCGGGCGGCGCCTACAATGTGCCGCCGGGTCTGGCCGAGGAGGTGAGCGAGGAGGAGGCGTTGCGCGAGTCGAAGCGCTCTTCATGATTGTGAGCGCCAAGGCCAGGGTCAGCCGGCACATGCGCTCCGGCTGGCCGACTGGCGGCAACCGTCGCTCGGCATCGTCAGGGTTTGGCGAGAAACTTGATATCCGACGGGCGCTCGACCGGCAGGGTCTGCAGCGTCTCGCCGAGCTTTCCGCTGTCTGGATCGCGCTGGATCACCGTCAGGTTGTCACTCAGCTGATTGGCGATCAGCAGGAAACGCCCGTCGGGGGAGATGGCGAATTCTCGTGGTTCGCGGCCTTCGCTGGGGCGGCGCTGGATTTCCCGCAGGCCGCCATCGCGTTCGATGGCGAAGACGATGATGTGGTTGTAGTCGCCACGATCGCTGACGTAGAGGAAACGGCCATCGGCCGAGGTGTGGATCGCACCCGGTGAATGACGCACCTCGCTAGCGGCATCCTTCAGGTCCAGCAGCTGCCGGCGAGCCAAGGTGCCGTTCGTGTAATCGAAGCTCGCCACCTGGGCGCTCAGCTCGAGAGCGAGGTAGGCGTGCTTGCCATTGGGATGGAAGACCAGATGGCGCGGGCCGCTGCCCGCTGGCAGCTCGATGCTGGCGGGCTCGTCGGGGTGCAGGGGGCGTTCGGCGTTGCGCGGGTCATAGCGGTAGACGAAGACCCGATCGGCGCCCAGGTCGCTGACCAGCAGAAGCCTGCCGTCGGGGCTCGGCACGGCGGAATGCACATGGGCTGACTGCTGGCGTTGCGGGTGCACGCCGCTCGCCTGATGCGCAAGCATCTGCGTGACCGGCAACGGATGGCCATCCTCGGCCAGCGGCATCACCGCCAGGCTGCCGCCGGGGTTCGGCCGCGAACCGTAATTGCTGATGAACAGGTAGCGCCCGTCATGGCTGAGGCTGGCATGGGTCGGTTCGTCGCCCAGGCTGATGTTCTGCCCGATGGGTTGATGGTCGCCGCTGCTGTCGAGCTGCCAGGCGCTGACACGACCGACCGGGTCGGTGTGGGTCGGGCTGTTCTCGTTGGCGGCATAGAGGCGCCCGCGCTGCTCGTCCAGCACCAGCCAGGAGGGGTTGTGGCTGGCGAGCGTTTGCAGCGGTTGCGGGTCGATCCGACCGTTCACCGGATCGAAGTGCAGGCGCAGAACGCCCGGGCTGTCGCTGTCGTGCGTGTAGCTACCGATAAGGATCTGCATGTCGTCGGTCTCGGCTCGCGCGCCGGCAGACAGCGTCGCGCCGACCAATAGAGCGAGAGCGAGGCGAAGCAGTGCAGGGCGTTTGCGCTTGGTCATTGAAGTCATGCCACTATGACCGCCGGCGGCGCCCAATGCTCCCGAACAGGTAGTTCGAACAATACCCGACTGCCAGGGTCTGATATGCACCTGGGCGGAACGCCAGCCACCCGCGAATTCAGGATGATTCATGGACCATTTGCTACCCGTTCAGCTTGTCGAATTGCAAAGCGCCGCCGCCGATCTGGCTGAAACCGTCATTGCGCCGCAGGCCGCCGAGGTCGACGCCGACTGTCGCTGGCCCGCTCACTCATTGCGTGCGCTCGCCGACGCCGGGCTGCTCGGCCTGCAGGTGCCGAGCGAACTGGGCGGCTTGGGGCAGGGCCTGCTGGGTTTGTGCGTGATTACCGAAACCATCGCCCGCGCCTGCCCGTCGTCGGCGCTGTGCTACGGCATGCATTGCGTGGCGACCGCGGTGATCGCGGCCAAGGCCACCGAGCATCAGCGTGAACACTACTTGCGGGAGATCGCCGCGGGACGGCACATCACCACGCTGGCGCTCTCCGAGCAGGGCACCGGCGTGCATTTCTACCTGCCGGAGACCCGCCTGGATGCCGACGGCGCAGACTTCGTGGTCGAAGGCACCAAGCAGTTCGTCACCAATGGTGGCTATGCCGACTCCTACGTCGTATCCACCGTCGCGGCGGGTGCCGAGGCGGGTGATTTCAGTTGCCTGATCGTCGATCAGGACAGCGCCGGCATGCGCTGGCTCGAGCCCTGGGCCGGCTTCGGCATGCGCGGCAATTCCTCGCGGCCGTTGCAGCTCGATCGCGTGCGGGTGCCGGCGAGCAATCTGCTCGGCGAGCCGGGCGATCAGGTCTGGTACGTATTCGAAGTAGTCGCGCCGTTCTTCCTCATGGCCATGGCCGGAACCTATCTGGGCGTTGCCCAGGCGGCGCTGGACGAGGCGAGCCTGCATCTGCGCTCGCGGCATTACAGCCATTCCGGCGAGTCGCTGCGGGATGTGGAAAGCCTGCAGATCCGCTATGGCGAACTCTGGACCGAGCTGGTCAAGACCCGCGCGCTGGTGCGCGAAGCCGCACGCCGGGGCGATGGCGCCCACCCCGAAGCGTTGTCGTTCATCCTGGCGTGCAAGGCCGATGCGGCGGAAACCGCAGTGCGTCTGGCCAACGAGGCGATGACCCTCTGCGGCGGCGCGGCCTATCGCGAGAACAGTCGTGTCGCCCGTCTGCTGCGTGACGCGCGGGCCGCGCACGTGATGACCCCCACCACCGGCCTGCTCAAGCTCTGGACCGGTCGCAGCCTGCTGGGGCTGCCGCTGCTATGAGCGACTTGCTGCTCGACCAGATCGCGCTGCTGGAGGCAGGCGATGCAGCGTTGCGCGAGCAGATCGACAGCTGGGCAATGGCCCATGGCCTGCAGGTGCGCAGCCTTGATCCGGGCGCGTTGCTGCCCGATGAGTACGAGCCGGTGCTGGTGCTGCTGGCGCCCGGTCTGCCACGCCCGGTGGCGCAGGCCCGGCAACTGCGCAGTCGCTGGAAGGCCACGCAGCTGCTGTTTCTCAGCGACGAAGCGGGGGTCGACTCGCTGCACCGTGAGCTGGGTCCGGCGCCGTTGCTCGGGCCTTACTGGTCCATCGTCACCCTCGGCGCCAGCGCGCTGGTGCAGCTCGATCAGGCCCTGGCCAGCGTTCGCCGGCGGGCGCGCCTGCGCACCACGCTGGCACAGGCCAACGCGATGGTCGATGGCGTCCAGTTGAGCAAGCGCTCGTCACCCACGGCGGAGCTCTATCTGCACCATTTCATCGACGCGGCACGTGACGCCATCGTCGGTCTCGACCGCGCCGGGGCGGTGCTCTACTGGAGCGCCGGTGCCGCCGAGCTGTTCGGTCTGGGCCGCGGCGAGGTACTGCGCCGTGAGGCGCGCCGGTTGCCGTTCTGGAGCGACGAGCTGGGCCAGGCCCTGGCACAGGTGCAGGATTGCGACACGACGCTGACCCTGCAGCACGACGATGCGGCTGGCGGCCGGACGCTGGAGATCGTCGTCGCCGCCGTGTGTTCGGCGGACGGCGCAGTGGTGGGCGCGGCACTGACCTTGCGCGATGTCTCGGCCCTGGTCGCCGAGCGTCGCGCCAACGAGCTGCATGGGCGGCAGCTCAGCGAGGAGCGCGCCCACCTGCAACGGCTGTTCGACCAGGCGCCGGGCTTCATCGCCATCACCGAGGGGCCGCAGCACGAGCTGAAGATCGCCAATCGTGCCTTCCACCAGTTGGTCGGTGCCCGCGAACTGCTCGGGCGTCCGGCGCTCAAGGCGTTTCCGCAGCTGGAAAGCCGCGCGCTTTCCGATTTGCTGCAGCAGGTCTATGTCACCGGGCGGCCCTATATCGGCCGCGACATCGCCGTACGCGTACGCCCGCAGGCCGGCGGCAAGGCCGAGCGGCACTATGTGAATTTCATCTTCCAGCCGGTTTTCAGCGAGGACGAGCAGGTCAGCGGAATCTTTTGCCAGGGGCATGACGTCACCGCCCAGGTGCTTGCGCAACAGGCGCTGCAACGTTCCAGCGAGCAGCTGCAGGAGTTGGTCGAGGAGCGCACCCGCGAGCTGGAACTCAGCCGGCAGGCGCTGTATCAGTCACAGAAGCTTGAGGCCATCGGCAAGCTCACCGGCGGCGTGGCGCACGACTTCAACAACGTGCTGCAGGTGATCGCCGGCAATCTGCAGTTGCTGCAGCCGCTGGTGGAGGCCAACCGTGGCGCGGCGAAGCGGGTCGATGCCGCCAGTTCCGCCGTCGAGCGCGGCGCCAAGCTGGCGCGGCAACTGCTGGCGTTCGCCCGTCGGCAGCCGCTGCGCCCGCAGCCGACCAACCTGGGTCGGCTGTTGCATGACCTCGACGAGCTGCTGCGCCAGGCGCTGGGCGAGCGTATCGAGATCGAAACCGTGGTGGCGGACGGGTTATGGACGACGATGGTCGACCCGAATCAGCTCGAACAGGTGGTGCTGAACCTGACGATCAATGCCCGTGATGCCATGCCCGAGGGCGGCAAGCTGACCCTGGAGCTGGGTAATGCCATGCTCGACGAGCACTACACCGGCACCCAGACTGACGTCGCGCCCGGGCAATACGTGCTGCTGGCGGTTTCCGATACCGGCGTCGGCATGCCCACTGAAGTCATCGAGCAGGCCTTCGAACCGTTCTTCACCACCAAGCCGGAAGGTCACGGTACCGGGCTGGGGCTGAGCATGGCCTACGGCTTCGCCAAGCAGAGCGGCGGGCACATCCGGCTGTACAGCGAGCTGGGCGCGGGAACCACGGTAAAGCTCTATCTGCCGAGCACCGAGCAGCCAGAGGTGCAGGCGCAGCCATCCACCGTCGGGCCGGTGGTGGGCGGCAGCGAAACCATCCTGGTGGTCGAAGACGATCTGCCCGTGCAGGCCACGGTGATCGAGCTGCTCACCGGTCTCGGCTATTCGGTGCTGCGCGCCAACGATGCGCAGAGCGCCCTGAGCATCCTGCAGAGCGGCCTGCCCATCGACCTGCTGTTCACCGATGTGGTCATGCCGGGGCCGCTCAGCAGCACCGAACTGGCGCGCCAGGCACGCCTGCTGCTGCCGGATATCACCGTGCTGTTCACCTCCGGCTACACACGCAACGCCATCGTGCATGGCGGGCGCCTCGATCCAGGCGTGGAGTTGCTGAGCAAGCCCTATCGGCAGGAGGACCTGGCGCGCAAGGTGCGCCAGTTGCTGAGCAGGCAGCACAGCGACGACGAACCCGCCGATCAGCAGTGGGTGATGGTGGTGGAAGACCAGCCGCAGCTGCTCGCAGTGGCCTGCGAGATGGTCGAGGAGCTGGGCTATCGCGCCTGCGGCTACCCGAATGCGGAAGCGGCCGCGCAGGGGCTGCATGAGCAGCGCTTCGATCACCTGCTGCTGGACGTCAATCTGCCAGGCCGATCAGGCCCCGACTTCGCCGCCGAGGCCTTGCGAACCCAGCCATGGTTGCGGCTGATTTTTGTCTCCGGCGAAGGGCGTATCGAAAGCAACCTGCCGGCGCGCTCGCTGCCCAAGCCGTTCAGCTTCGACCAGCTCGCCGAGATCCTGCAGGGCTGAGGTCGTCGCCGCGCGTCGATGGGCGGGCGCCGCTACGTGACAAGCCATGCAGGCCGATGGCGACGGGTGCCGCCAGGGCCAGCCAGCTCAGCCAGTCGCCCGCGCCTTCGGACACCAGACCGGCGATCAGCCCGAGGGTGGACAGCACGCCGATCAGCACCGGCCACAACCAGATGCGCATCATGAGCGTACCTCCGTCGCGCCGCGCTTGAGCCACAGGTACAGGCCGCTGCCGAGCACGACAATGGTGAGAATATCCAGCAGCGCCCAGAGGACCTTCAGCGGCAGGCCGCCGTAATCGCCGAAATGCAGCGGTTCGGAGAGCTGCAGCGCAGTGACATACCAGGGCCGGGCGCCGGCTTCGAGCACCTCGCCATTGGCCGGGTCGACCAGCAGCGCCTGGGTCAGACGCGAGGTCAGCGGGGTATCGCCGCGCAGGATCACCGCGACATGCTCCGGCGTGGCGCGCAGTGTGCCGGGGTAGGCGATCATCGACACGGCCATGTCGGGTGCCGCGGCCAGCACACGGTCGACGGCGGTCTGCAGCGAGCCGTCGGCAGCGGGCGCATCGCTGGCGTCCGCCGCGAGCAGCACGCGGGTCTCACCGGCTTGCAGCGCGGCGACCTGTTCGGCCTGCCAGGCCTGGAAGATCAGGTCCGCCCAGGTATTGATCACCCCGGTAAAACCCACCGCCAAGGCCCACACCAGCGTGACGATGCCCAGCAGGTTGTGCAGGTCCAGCCAGCGGGTGCGCGCGGTGCGTTCCTGGCGCACCTCGCCGAAGCGCAGCTTGCGCATGAAGGGCGCGTAGAGCACCACGCCGGAGACGATCGCCACCATCAGCAGCAGGCCCATGAAGCCGAGAAACAGCTTGCCCGCGAGCCCCGCGTAGAGGTCCACGTGCAGGCGGTACATCACGCTCATGAAGCCTTCGTCGAAGTTCGGCGCGCCGAGTACCTCGGCGCTGCGGGCGTCGGAAAGGATCAGGGTCGACTCGCTCTCGTCGGTGTCGACGCGGGTATCGAGCTTGACGTACCAGACGTCCGGCGCGTCTTCCTCGGCGAAGAAGTACAGCGGCACCAGACCGGGATAGGCCTTCACCGCTTCGGCGGCGACACGGTCGACCGCAGCGCGCGGCGTGCCCTCGGGCATCGCCGGCGCTTCGATCTCGTTGCCGGTGAGGTGATCGATCTCGTGCGAGAAGATCAGCGGCAAGCCGGTCAGGCACAGCATCAGGATGAACAGCGTAGAGACGAGGCTGGACCACTTGTGGACCCAGCCCCACCGCCGCAGGGTGACTGCCTGCATCAGAAGTCGACCGTAGCGCTGACCGAGAGCGTGCGTGGGGCGCCGAGGACGAGGTAGTTGGAGCCTGGGAAGCCGCCAGCGGAAGCCCAGTAGTCGCGGCCGGTGGCGTTGTCCAAGCGAGCGCGCAGCGTGACGTCGCGGTCCTCGATGGTCATGCGATAGCGTGCGCCCAGATCCAGGCGGGTCCAGGACGGCAGCCTGAGGTCGTTGTCGGCGCTGGCGTACTGCTTGCCGGTATGCACCACCAGGCTGGTCAGCGTCAGCCCCTGCACGCCGGGCACGTCCCATTCGCCGCCGAGGTTGGCCTGGACCTTCGGTACGCCGATCGCGTCGTTGCCGTCGTTGGCGCCGTTCAGGGTCTTCTTCTGCTCGGCGTCGATCAACGTCACGCCGCCCAGCACGCGCACGCCGAAGACGGGTTCGCCGAACACCGATAGCTCGATACCGCGGTTGCGTTGCTCGCCGCCTTCGCGAAGCACGCTGTTTTCGAGGACGCTGAATGGGCGTTCGGTATTAAAGACTGCCACGCTTGCACCTAGGCTGCCGCCGTCGTACTTGAGGCCGACTTCGGTCTGCTTGGATACGTAGGGATCCAGTGCTTCGCCGGCATTGGTGACGGGCACACCACCGCTGGTGGCGGGCGCAATGTCGCCAGCGGTCAGGCCTTCGATGTAGTTGGCATAGATCGAGGTTTCATCCGTCAGCTTATAGACGATACCGGCCACCGGCGTCGTTTCGTAGCGGTTGTAGGAGGAGGCACGGTTGCCATCGTTGTAGTCGTAGGTCTTCGTCTCGATGCCCTGGCGACGTGCGCCGAGGGTGACCAACAGGCGGTCGTCCAGGAAACCGAGCGTGTCGGCGATGGCCAGGCTCTGGGTATGGATGCGGGCGGTGATCTTCGGATCGGACATCGAGCCACTGGAAGAGGTGATGGCCGGCTCGGAAATGTCATAGGGATCGTAGAGATCGCCAGCAAATCCTCCGAAATCGGACGCTTGCCAGGCATTGCGATCCTTGGAGCTGTACATCGATCCCGACAGCACCCATTCGTGGGAGACCGCGCCCGTCTGCATCTTCGCTCGCAGGCCAGCCTCGCTGGTGGCGATGCTTTCCTCGCGGTAGTTGTCGAAGCGGTAAGCCGAGGTCACGCCGGTGGCCGTGGACGTCGGGTTGGCCAGAAGGTTCTTTTCCTCGCCGTCGCGTACGCCGGCGGCCAGCCAGCCGGTAACGGCATCAGAAAAGTCGTACTCGGCCCGGAACGTACCGAAGGTCTGCTTCTCCTTGGAGTAGGTCCAGGGCTGGGCGAAATTGTCGTCCGCATCCGGCGCGCTGGGGATGCCGCCGCTGGGCGTTACGTTCGGGCGCGGGCTGTCGATGAAGTGGTACTGATGGCCGATATCGGCGGACAGACGAAAGTTGTCGCCCTGATAGTCCAGGCCCAGGGCGAACATATCCAGCGTGCGGTCTTCATCCTCGACGGTGGTTTCGCCGGCGCGCTTGGCGGCGTTCAGGCGCACGCCGAAGCGGTTGTCCTCGCCGAAGCGGCGGGCGATATCGGTGGCGACTATACCGTGGCCGCCGTTTTCTGCACCCAGGGTCAGACGCGTGAGCGGTTCATTTGGCGCGCGCTTGGGCAGGATATTGATCGCGCCGCCGATACCTGTGCCGCCCGGCGCCGCACCGTTGAGGAAGGCGCTGGCGCCGCGGAATACCTCGACCCGCTCGATGAACTCGGCGGCCACGTATTGGCGCGGCAGCAGGCCATAGAGGCCGTTGTAGGCAATATCGTCGGAATACAGTGGAAAGCCGCGCACCACATACAGTTCCTGGAAGTTGCCGAAGCCGCGGGCGATGCGCACCGAAGGATCGTTCTGCAGCACGTCGGCGACACTGCGCGCCTGCTGGTCCTGGATCAGTTGCGAGGTGTAGTTGGTGGAGGTGAACGGCGTTTCCATGTAGTCGCGGTTGCCGAGGATGCCGACCCGGCCACCACGGGCGACCTGTTCGCCGACGTAGGGCTCGGTCAGACCGCCGGCCGAGGCGTCGGCGCTGGCAGTGATCTCCACCGATTGCAGTTCGACCGGCTCGGTGGCAGTGCCCTGAGCCTGCTCTTCGAGTGGTTCCTGGGCCATGAGCGGTGAGCCAGCGAAACTGGCGGCAAGGCAAACGGGCAGCAGTGCGGTTTTACGCGGGAAGCGAAGAGTGGGCATGGCGGACCTGACCGGACGTTGAACTGTGAGGGTGGCGGATGATGGCGCGATGGGCAGTTGAGAGCCTGTGCCATCTGAGAGCCACTATCATATTTCAATGCTAATAATTCGCAACCGTATTCCGTCCGATGGTTCCGCGGCATGCTGGCGTGACGTCGGCGCAGGGCCTCTGGCATGCGGGTCGCGTTTTCGCAGAAAAAACTGATTGAGTCTGTCGATTCTGGATGTCACCGGACGACTAGCTGGTGAACCTCCCGTTCAACCCGATCAGAGGAGACGGACATGAACAACCAGAACAGCCAGGACGAGAGCGCCATTCGCCAGCTGCACGAAACGTTCGAACAAGCCACCAAAGCCAAGGATCTCGAGCGGATCATGGCGCAGTACGCCGACGACGTAGTCGCCTTCGATGCGGTTGGCGCGCTGCAATTCAAGGGCGTCGACGCGTACCTGGCGCACTGGCAGCGCTGCTTCGAGTTCTGTCAGGGCGAAGGCTTCTTCGAGACCCATGAGCTGCATGTGGATGTCGGCGGCGAGCTGGCCTGCAGCCGCATGCTTACCCACTGTGGCGGCCCCAATGCCGAAGGCGAGATGCAAACGGCCTGGATGCGCGGCACGCGGGTCTGGACGCGGCGCGATGGCGAGTGGAAGGTGATCCACGAGCATTTCTCGATGCCCTTCGATATGCAGACCGGCCAGGTATGCATGGATCAGACGCCATCGCAGCAACAGACCGGTTGAGGCTGGCCCGCGGTCTTCGTCGCGCGCTCGGGCGAGGTCGTTCAATGGCTGCTAGCTTTGCTGCGTTGCCGGCAGCCGGAGCCCCGCCATGAATTACCTGTGCCTGATCTATTACGACGAACAGCGTGTGGATGCGATGACCGACGAGCAGTGGCATGCGCTGGTCGCGCGCTGCCTGAGTTGTGCCGAGGAGCTGCGTGCCAGCGGCCACATGCTCGCCGGCGAACCGCTGCAGTCGGTGCGTACCGCGCGCACGGTGCGTGTGCGTGACGGCGTCACCTCGGTGGTCGACGGCCCGTTCGCCGAAACCCGCGAGCAGCTGGCGGGCTTCTACCTGATCGAGGCGGCCGACCAGCAGGAGGCCGAGGCCATCGCGGCGAAGATTCCGCCGGCCAGCCTTGGCTGCGTCGAGGTCCGGCCGCTGCGCCAGCTGCCGCAGCGCTGAGCATGCCGCTGACCGGACATTTCACGGCGGCGCGGGTCGAGGCGGTCTACCGCAGCGAATCGCGTCGCGTGCTGGCCACGCTGATCCGTCTGCTGGGCGACTTCGATCGCGCCGAAGAGGCCCTGCACGATGCCTTCACCGCGGCCTTGCAGCAGTGGCCACGCGATGGCGTTCCGGACAATCCGCGCGCCTGGCTGGTTTCCGCCGGCCGCTTCAAGGCCATCGACGCTCTGCGCCGCCGGGCACGCTTCGATGCCTCGTTGCGGCTGCTGGCCGAACAGCTGGAGGACGCGGCGCAGGCAGTGGAGGTCGATGAGATGGAAGACGACCGTCTGCGGCTGATCTTCACCTGCTGTCATCCGGCCCTGCCGGCCGATAGCCGCGTGGCACTGACCCTGCGTGAAGTCTGCGACCTGACCACCGAGGAGATCGCCCGCGCCTTTCTCGCCCCGCCGGCCACCGTCGCCCAGCGCATCGTGCGGGCCAAGGCGAAGATCCGTGACGCCCAGCTGCCCTATCGGGTGCCCGAGCGCGACGAGTTGCCGGCGCGGCTGGAGAGCGTGCTGCGGGTGGTCTATCTGGTGTTCAACGAGGGCTACACGGCTTCCGCCGGCGCCGAGCTGACCCGCGCCGACCTCTGTGCCGAGGCGATTCGCCTGGGCCGACTGCTCCTCGAGCTGTTGCCCAACGCCGAAGTGATGGGGCTGCTGGCACTGATGCTGCTGCACGATGCCCGCCGGGCTGCGCGTACCGATGCAACCGGCGAACTGGTGCGGCTGGACGAGCAGGACCGCAGCCTGTGGAACCGCCAGCAGATCGCCGAAGGATCGCAGCTGGTGCAGCTGGCGCTGACCAGTCGCGCGTTCGGCGCCTACGCGCTGCAGGCCGCCATCGTCGCCGTGCATGCCGAAGCGCCGGGCGCCGCGCAGACCGACTGGCCGCAGATCGTGCGGCTCTACGATGTGCTGCTGCAGTTGAGCGCGTCGCCGGTGGTGGAACTGAACCGCGCGGTGGCCGTGGCCATGCGCGATGGTCCCGAGGCCGGTCTGCTGTTGGTGGATGAGCTGCTGGGGCGCGGTGAACTGCAGGACTATCACCTCAGCCACGCAACCCGCGCCGATCTATTGCGCCGGCTGGCGCGCATCGACGAGGCCTGCGAGGCCTATCGCAGCGCGCTGCGCCTGGTACAGCTGGAGCCGGAGCGGCGTTTCCTGCAGCGCCAGCTGGACGAGCTGGACGAGCTGGGCGACTGACTGTATCCAGAACCCATTGTGGGAGCGGTCTTGACCGCGAAAGGCGCGCGGCGCGCGGTGTAATCACATCTAGGCAAGCCTTTAGCCCAGCCCGCGCCGGGGCACGCGCTTCGTGGCCAAGGCCGCTTGCGCGAGTCGTGCGGAAAGCGAAGCTGAATGCGCAGCGCTTGGCCTTCAGGGGCTGGTGGCTTCCACTCCTGCGTGACGGCTGCTCAGGTCTCGGTGCTGCCCGCCGGCAAGTAATCGCTGCGGCTCAGACCGTGGCGCTGCATCTTCTCGTTGAGGGTGCGGCGCGGCAGCTGCAGCTGGGTCATGACCTCGGCGATGTTGCCTTTGCACTGTTGCAGGGCGTTGTGCAGGCATTGCGCCTCGAAGGCTTCCATCTGTTCGGCCAGCGAATGGCCGCCGCGGCTCGCCGTGGCCGGGGCGCTGAGGCCGAGGGCGTGGCGTTCGGCGGCGTTGATCAGCTCGCGCACGTTGCCCGGCCAGTCGTGGGCGAGCAGTTGCGTCAGTTCGCCGGGCGTCACTGGCGGGGCGGCACGGCCGTGGCGCTGGGCGGCCTGGCTGGCGAAGTGTTCGAACAGCAGCGGAATGTCCTCGCGCCGCTCGCGCAATGGCGGGATATGCAGCTCGGCGACGTTCAGCCGGTACAACAAATCTTCGCGGAAGCGGCCGCCGCGCACTTCTTCCAGCAGGTCCGGCTTGGCCGCGCTGATCACCCGCAGGTCGACCTCGATGCTGCGGTTCGAGCCCAGGCGCTCCAGGGTCTTTTCCTGCAGCACGCGCAGCAGCTTGACCTGCTGGGCCAGCGGCATGCTTTCGATCTCGTCGAGGAACAGTGTGCCGCCGGCGGCGTGTTCGATGCGGCCGATGCGCTTGCCCTGGGCGCCGGTGAAGGCGCCGCTCTCGTGACCGAACAGCTCGCTCTCGAAGATGGTTTCCGGAATCGCCGCGCAGTTCAGCGCCACGAACGGTCCGCCGGCGCGCGGGCTGAAGTCGTGCAGGCAGCGCGCGACCTGTTCCTTGCCGCTGCCGGTCTCACCACGGATCAGCACGTTGACGTCGGTACCGGCCAGCTCAAGCACCTGCCGGCGCAGGTTGACCATCGCCCGTGACACGCCGAGCAGCTGCGATTCGATACGACCCTTGCGGGCGAACTGTTCGCGCAGCTGGCGGTTCTCGCAGACCAGCCGGCGCTTGTCCATGGCACGGCGCACGCTGTCCAGCAGGCGCTCGGGGGTGAAAGGCTTCTCGATGAAGTCGTAGGCGCCCTGGCGCAGTGCCTGCACCGCCATCGGCACGTCGCCGTGGCCGGTGACCATGATCACCGGCAGGTCGGCGTCCAGCGCCACCAGCTGCTCGAGCAGGCCGAGGCCGTCGAGATCGGGCATGCGTACGTCACTGATCAGCACGCCGGGGAAGTCGCGATCCAGCGCGGTCAGCGCCTCGCGGGCGCGGGAGAAGGTGTGCACCTGAAAGCCGGACAGCTCCAGCCACTGCTGCACTGCCTGGCGGATCGCCGCCTCGTCGTCGATGAAGATTACCTGCCCGGCCATTGCCTGCTCCTCGCGCTCGCGTCGCGGCAGTTTACTCGGCGGCGTGCGCTTCGGGGCACCTGTAAAAACATCGGCGAGTCAGGCAGCGCAAGGCAAAAGCAGGGGAGAACAGTGCAGTTCACAAGTTGTAAACGAGCATGTTCTGAGCCTGTTTTTAACGCAGCGATGACAACGCAGATCGTTTTTAGAGGCGCTCTTCGGCAGCCGGTAGCGTCAGCGTGAACACCGCGCCCTGCTCGTCGTTGCTGACGTCCAGCGTGCCGCCCATCTCTCGCACGATGCCGTAGGACACCGCCAGCCCGAGGCCGAGGCCCTGGCCGACCGGTTTGGTGGTGAAGAAGGGCTCGAATACCTGGTCCAGATGTTCGCTGGCGATACCGCCGCCGTTGTCGCCCACGCTGAGTTGCCAGCGATCGCCGTTGAGTTGGCAGAGGATGCGCAGGCGCCGCTGCGGACGTTCGGCCATGGCATCCAGCGCGTTGTGCAGCAGATTGATCAGCACCTGCTCGAGGCGGATGGCATCGCCGCTGACCGCGGCCTCGGCCGGCACCTTGCGGAACACTTCGACCTGCTCGCTGCGAATGCGCGGCGAGAGCAGCTGCAGGGCTTGTTCCAGCACCTCGGCCAGGCTCAGGCGCTGGCGCAGCCCGGCCGGGCTCTTGCGGGCGAAGGTCTTCAGGTGGCTGGTCAGCGCCGCCATGCGTTCGAGCAGGCCTTCGACATGACCGAGGCCTTCGCGCACCTCGCCGTCGCGACCGCTGTCGAGCAGCAGGCGCAGACTGGCGAGTTGCATGCGCAATGCGGTCAGCGGCTGATTGATCTCGTGGGCGAGGGCGGCGGACATCTGCCCCAGTGCGGCCATGCGTGCGGCATGCACCAGTTCGTCCTGGGCGGTGTGCAGCTCGCGGGTGCGTTCGTGCACCAGGCGTTCCAGTTCGCTGCGGCTGCGCTGTTCGACGCGGCGGGTCTTGCCGCGTTGCGCCAGGTAGAGCAACAGAAAGGCCAGGGTCATCCACACGCCCGCTGCGGCCAGACGATAGCTGCGCACGCTGGCGACCACCATCTGTGGGTCGTGCAGCAGGTGCAGGGTCCAGTCGTCTTCCGGTAGCGCCAGGCGTTGCCAGAGGTATTCGCGACGACCGTCCGGGCCATCCACCAGGCGCCGCTCGCTACCTTCGGCGAGTTGTTGCACTCGGCTGCTCGGCAACGGCTGCAGCGTCTGTTCGGCGTAGCGCCGGGCATCGACCAGGCGGCTGCGTACCTCGTCGCTGAGCGGGCGCAGGTAGCGGAAGCGCCAGGCCGGGCGGTTGGTGAGGATAACGATATCCAGCGAGTCGGCGATCAGCAGGATGCCGGGCTGGCCGACCCAGTCGCGCTGCATCTCTTCCAGCTCCAGCTTGACCACCAGCACGCCGAGCACCTCGCCGGCGGCGTTCTTCACCGAGCTGGAGAGAAAGTAGCCGGGAATGCCGGTGGTGACGCCGACGGCGAAATAGCGGCCGTTGTCGTTGCTCACCGCATCGCGGAAATACGGGCGGAAGGCATAGTTGTTGCCGACGAAGCTGCTCCAGTCGCGCCAGTTGCTGGCGGCGATGGTCTCGCCGTCGCGGTCGAGCAGGTACAGCACCGAGGAGCCGGCCGCGTGGTTCTGCTGTTCCAGGCGCTGGTTGAGCTGGCGGCGCAGCGCGCGGTTCGCCGGGTCGGCGAGCAATGCCTGGATATCGCTGTCCAGCGCCAGCAGCGCCGGCACCGAGCGGAAGCGTTCGACCTGGGTGTGGATCGCCTGGGCATAGAGCTCCAGCTGGCCCTGAGCCTCCTGGGCGCGCTCGGCCCAGGCGCGTTGCTCGGCCAGACGCCCGGCCCAGTACATGCTCAGCAGCAGGCCGATGAGGATCAGCGCAACGATCAGGGTTACCCGCAGGCGGTTGGACGGTGCTGGCATGACGACGCTCGCGACAGGACGCGACGATGGTAAGCGATAGTCGGCAGCGGTGGCGCATTGCCGAGGCTCGCCATAGCACCAAAAAGTTTTGACCTGGCTCAGTAGAGGCATAGTGCCATCATTGTTATGCTACGGGGCGTTACTTTCAGCTTCAGCAGGGATCGCTAGTACGGAACGGCCAGCCGCTCCAGTCGAGGTCCGCCTTGCTTAGAAAAATCCTTGTCAGCCAGCTCCGCTTCGGTATGTATGTCCATGGCCTGGACGGCAGCTGGTTCGATCATTCCTTCTGGCGCAGCAAATTCCTGCTCACCGACCCCGCCGACCTGCAGGCGCTGCGCAATTGCGGCGTCAAGGCGCTGTGGATCGATACGGGCAAGGGCGTCGATGTCGAAACGGCGACGCCGCCAGCGAATGAGGCCCCGCAGCCGGTCGCCGAAGCCATGCCGATAACCCCTCGGCCTGCCGCACAATCGCAGCAATGCAGTGTTCAGGATGAAATGCAGCGCGCCGCCCAGTTGATCAAGCGCTCCAAGCAGCAGGTGACTTCGCTGTTTAACGAGGCGCGGTTGGGCAAGGCCGTCGATCCGCAACAGTGCCTGCCGCTGGTGGAGCAGATTTCCGAATCCCTGGCGCGCAATGGCTCGGCATTGCTCAGCCTGGCGCGGCTGAAGACCAAGGACGAATACACCTACATGCATTCGGTGGCGGTCTGCGCGCTGATGGTCGCGCTGGGTCGGCAACTGGGTCTGCCCGAGGACCAAGTGCAGGAAGCCGGCATGGCCGGGATGCTGCATGACATCGGCAAGATGGCCATGCCGTTGGATGTGCTGAACAAGCCGGGCAAGCTCAGCGACGACGAATACGCCATCATGCGCAGCCACCCCGAGCGCGGTCATGCGATCCTGCTCGGCGCGGGATCGGCCGTGTCCGAGGCTGTTCTTGACGTCTGTCTGCATCACCACGAGAAGATGGATGGCACCGGCTATCCACATCGGCTGGCCGGCGAGCAGATCAGCCGGCTGGCGCGGATGGCCGCCATCTGCGACGTGTATGACGCCATCACCTCGGATCGCCCCTATAAAACGGCCTGGGATGCCTCGGGCTCGCTGGCGCGCATGGCGCAGTGGCAGGGCCATTTCGATACCCAGATCCTGCATGCCTTCGTGCGCACGGTAGGGATCTACCCGCTGGGCTCGCTGGTGCGGCTGCAGTCGGGGAGGCTCGGCGTGGTCATCGAACACAATGCGCAACAGCTGACGGCGCCGCGCCTGAAACTGTTCTATTCCACACGCGCCCGCGCGACGATCGTGCCAGTGGAACTGGACCTCTCAGCCCCACAGTGCAACGACCGCATCGTCGGCCGCGAAGACCCGGCCGCCTGGGGCTTCAGCAACCTCGATGCGCTCTGGACCTAGATTGGCGGTCGTAAAACGGGGGCCATGCGACTAGAATGTCGCCCCCGAATGCGATTCGCCCGGCGAGTCGCTCAGAGAAGAGCTGGTAATGCCCATGACCTGGCTGCCTGGTCCGCCATAGCGCTCCACCCCCTCGCGTCACTTTGCGACTGCCTGTCATGGGGCGGTCGTACGCTGCTGTCCGTGCGCTTCGTCGACTGACAGCCGAATCAATCACACCAAAAACTCGCCTTGTATCGCTGCCGGCCGCCCGTGGCCTGCATGGTGGTGCTTTTGCTCTGGATAGTCCGATGCTGCAATCGATCAAACAAAACTGGTTCTCCAACGTCCGTGGCGATGTGCTGTCCGGCCTCGTCGTCGCGCTGGCGCTGATTCCCGAAGCCATCGCCTTCTCCATCATCGCCGGGGTCGATCCGCGGGTCGGCCTGTATGCCTCGTTCTGTATCGCCGTGGTGATCGCCTTCGTCGGTGGCCGCCCGGGGATGATCTCCGCAGCCACCGGTGCCATGGCGCTGCTGATGGTGACGCTGGTGCGCGAGCACGGCCTGCAGTACCTGCTGGCGGCGACGCTGCTCTGCGGCCTGTTGCAGATCGGCGCCGGCTACCTGCGCCTGGGCTCGCTGATGCGTTTCGTCTCGCGTTCGGTGGTCACCGGCTTCGTCAACGCGCTGGCCATCCTGATCTTCATGGCGCAGCTGCCGGAACTGACGAACGTCACCTGGCACGTCTACGCCATGACCGCCGCGGGCCTCGGCATCATCTACCTGTTCCCCTACGTGCCGAAGCTCGGCAAGGTCATCCCGTCGCCGCTGGTGTGCATTCTCAGCCTGACCGCCGTGGCCATGTACCTGGGCCTGGATATCCGCACCGTCGCCGACATGGGCGACCTGCCGGACACGCTGCCGGTCTTCCTCTGGCCGGACGTGCCGCTGACCTTCGAAACCCTGGCGATCATCTTCCCGTATTCCGCCGCGCTGGCCGTGGTCGGCCTGCTGGAATCGCTGATGACCGCGACCATCGTCGACGACCTGACCGATACTGGCAGCGACAAGAACCGCGAATGCAAAGGGCAGGGCGTTGCCAACATCGTCTCCGGCCTGTTCGGCGGCATGGCCGGCTGCGCGATGATCGGCCAGTCGGTGATCAACGTGAAATCCGGCGGCCGCACCCGTCTGTCCACGCTGATCGCCGGCGTGGTGCTGTTGCTGATGGTGGTCTTCCTCAGCGACTGGGTCGGGCAGATCCCCATGGCCGCGCTGGTGGCGGTGATGATCATGGTGTCGATCGGCACCTTCAGTTGGGATTCGGTGCGCAACCTCAAGCGCTACCCGCTTTCCACCAACATCGTCATGGTCGTCACCGTGGTGGTGGTGGTCTTCACCCACAACCTGGCCTACGGTGTTCTGGCGGGCGTGCTGCTGGCGGCGATGTTCTTCGCCAACAAGGTCGGCCACTACCTGCACATCGGATCGGCGCTGGATGCCGCCGGCAATCAGCGCACCTACAAGGTGATCGGGCAGGTATTCTTCAGCTCATCGGACAAATTCAGCGGTGCGTTCGATTTCAAGGAAGCGCTCGGCAAGGTCACCATCGACCTGTCCCGCGCACATTTCTGGGACATCACCGCCGTGGCGGCGCTGGACAAGGTGGTCATCAAGTTCCGCCGTGAAGGCACCGAGGTCGAAGTGCTGGGTCTGAACGAAGCCAGCGCCACCATCGTCGACCGCTTCGGTGTGCATGACAAACCCGAGGCCATCGACAAGCTCATGAGCCACTGACCAGGAGAACGACAATGACCCACGTAATGGCTTGTATCGACGGATCACCGCAGGCCGCGGCGGTTTGCGACTATTCGGCCTGGGCCAGCAAGCGCCTGGGCACGCCCCTGACGCTGCTGCACGTGCTCGACCGCCAGCAGTATCCGGTGTCGGGCGACCTGAGCGGCATCATCGGCCTGGGCAGTCGCGAATTCCTTCTGCAGGAGCTGGCCACGCTGGACGAGAAGCGCGCCAAGCTGGCGCTGGAAGAGGGCCGGATGATGCTCGATTCGGCACGCCAGCGGGTCATCTCCGCCGGTATCGCCCAGCCCGAGTGCCGGCAGCGCCACGGTGATCTGGTCGAATCCCTGCGTGATCTGCAGGACGAGACGCGCCTGCTGGTCATCGGCCGTCAGGGCGAGGACAGCGGCGATGCCATCCAGCACATCGGCAGCCAGCTGGAGAACGTCATCCGCACCATGCAGCGGCCGATTCTGGTCGCCGCCAGCGATTTCAGCGCACCGCAGAGCGTGATGCTCGCCTTCGACGGTAGCGCCACCAGCCGCAAGGGCGTGGAAATGCTCGCCGCCAGCCCCCTGTTCAAGGGCATGCCGATTCACCTTGTGATGGTCGCGGCGGACACCGCCGACAACCAGGCCCAGCTGGAAAATGCCCGTGGCGTGCTGAGCGCCGCCGGTTTCAACGTGGAAACCGCCATCCGTGCCGGTGAAGTCGAGCCGACCCTGCACGCCTATCAGGCCGAGCACGGTATCGACCTGCTGGTGATGGGCGCCTACGGCCACTCGCGCATTCGCCAGTTCTTCGTCGGCAGCACCACCACCAACATGATCCGCACCACCTCCACGCCGCTGCTGTTGCTGCGCTGATCGCCAACCGCTGCGCGCCCGTCGCCGGGCGCGGCGGCGGTCAGCGGTAAAGGTCCGCCCGGCTCCACGGCAGTTCGTGGGAGCCATCGGCCAGCGGCTTGCTGGCAAGAATCTGGTGCAGGTTGATCCAGTTATGGCGGAAGCCGTAGGCGCAACCGGCCAGATACAGGCGCCAGATGCGCAACGCGCGTTCGGGAACCATCCGTTTGGCCTGCTCCAGCTGCGCTTCCAGCCGCTCACTCCAGAAATCCAGCGTGCGCGCGTAGTGCAGGCGCAGGCTTTCCACGTCGACGATTTCCAGCCCGACATCGCTGATGCAGCTGCTGATGTTCACCAGATGCGGCAGCTCGCCGTGGGGGAATACGTAGCGGTCGATGAATTCGCCGGCACCGTGCCCGACCGGGCGGCCGTCGATGTGCCGGGCGGTGATGCCGTGGTTCATCACCAGCCCGCCCGGGCGCACGGCGCCGAACAGCCGCTGGCAGTACAGCGGCAGGTTGGCATGGCCGACGTGCTCGAACATGCCGACGCTGACGACCTTGTCGAAACGGCCATCCTGCGGCAGATCGCGGTAGTCCATCAGCTCCAGGGTGATCTGCTCTTGCAGCCCTTGCGCGACCACCCGTTCGCGGGCCAGTTCGAGCTGTTCGCGGCTTAGGGTGATGCCGAACACCTTCGCGCCGAACTCGCGGGCGGCATAGCGAGCCAGGCCCCCCCAGCCGCAACCGACATCCAGCAGACGCTCGCCAGGCTTGAGCCGCAGCTTGCGACACAGGTGGCGCAGCTTGGCCTGCTGCGCCTGTTCCAGGTCCTCGCTGCCGGTTTCGAAATAGGCGCAGGAATAGACCATATCCTTGTCCAGCCAGAGCCGATAGAAATCGTTGGACAGGTCGTAGTGATAGGAAATGGCTTCAGCGTCGGTCGCCTTGTCGTGCGCCTCGCGCGCAGGCAGCGCAAGGTCGTCCTCGCCCAGCGCCCGGGTGATCACGTCGCCGATGCGAATGACCTCATCCACGGGCCCGAGCAGGTCGATCTGCCCCTCGACATAGGCCGCGCCGAGCACATCCAGGCTCGGCTGTCTCAGCCGAGTGACCAGGCTGGGATCCTTGATCACCAGCGTGACGCAGGGAGTTGGACCGATGTCGATCTCGTTGCCATCCCATAGCTGCAGCTTCAACGGCAAAGCGAGTTCTTTAAGGGCCGGTAGCAATGTTGCCAACATGCTCGATCTCCTTTTCCATGCACGAAGAAAATCCTAGACCATGAATTCGCAAACGGTAGGCTATGGTGATGATAGTTTCGCGCTATGGTTCGAACGGCAGCGAACGTGCATTTGACGGCTTAACTCGCCGGGCCGCGCATGAGGGCTTATGGAACACAACGATTCACAACGCGTACTGATTCTGGTCGCCAGCGGCCCCAGCATCCCGGCGCGCTGCGCCGCACCTTTTCATATCGCCACGCTGCTGGCCTGCATGGATGCCGAGGTCAGCCTCTACCTCACCGGCGAGGGCACGCAGCTGGCACGCCGCGAGGTCGCCGAAACGCTGCGCGCGGTGGCAGGTGGCGAGCCGCTGCTGCACTTCATCCGCAACGCCAAGCAGGCCGGCGCGCGCTTGCTGATGTGCCGCCAGCCCGGGGTTCCGCTCGACCCCGCCACGCTGATCGCCGAGCTGGATGAAATCTCCAGCGGCGGTGAACTGGCGCAGATGATCCTCGAATACGAACGGGTGCTGACCCTATGAATGTGCACGGCCTGGAATTCCCCGACTCGCTGCGCTACGCGCCGGAGCACAGCCTGTGGCTGCGCGAGGAGGCCGACGGCAGCCTGACCATCGGCCTGACCGCTTACGGCTGCGCACTCTACGGCCAGATCTTCGCCTTCACCCCCAAACGCGTCGGCGCCCGCATCGAGCGCGAGCGCAGTTTTGGCGTGGTCGAGTTCGCCAAGGCCGCCTCGTCGGCGCGCAGCCCGGTGAGCGGGGAACTGCTGGCGGTGAACGAGGCACTGCTCGAGCGTCCGGCGCTGATCAATCAGGATTGCTACGGGGAGGGCTGGATGGTCCGCCTGCAACCCACGGACTGGGCCACCGTGCGTGACCAATTCCCGCTGGGTGAAGGCGCCGAAGCCGCCATCGCCGAACGCATGCGGCTGGACAACTTCGACCCGGACAACGCCCATGTGCAGGCGTTGCAGTGGAAATAGCGGGTGCTTGAGGCGGGCTAGTGGTGGAGGGTTTCAGCCCTCCACCCCCAAAAACGATTTGTGGGCAAACCTGGTAATTGCGGCGCGATACGCGCTCAAGGCTTGTCCGGCGTCGACAGGTCCAGCACCTTCGCGCAGCTCGCCTTGATCGCATGATCCAGCTGGCGGATACAGATATCGATAGCCATATCGCGCGTGCGCTTGTTCGTCCACTCAAGCTCGGCCAGCGTCTCGATCAGATCCTGATGGCCGCTCTCGTTGACCAGCATGCCGTGCTGCACCGTCAGCGTCCGACCCTGAAAGCTCAGCTGCACCGGGTCGCGCCCGACGAGGGATGCACCTTCAGCCAGCAGGCAATCGATATGGTCACGCAGCGCGTGCAACGTACGGCGCTCATCTGGCGGGTAACCCACGACACCTCTCCTATCCCTGGAAAGAAAAGCCACAATTGTGACGCGCTTCGCGCTGGAGCGCGATGGCTTTTTGATATTGCGAAGTGAGGCAGGCTGTCGCAGGGTGGTTGCGAGGGTGAGAAGCGCAGCGTGGCAGGCGAAATGGCGGAAGGCAGTGGGAGTCGAACCCACCCGGGAGCGGCTGCCGCCCCCAACCGGGGTTGAAGCCCGGCCGCACCACCGGGTGCGATTGCCTTCCATCACGATTGCCAGGCAACGTGGTAATTCCCCGTGGGTACTGGCGCCAACGTTGTGCGGGCAGGACGAAAGCTAACACGTCTGCACCGATTAGTGGCAGCATCGGCCAACTGCGAAGCCGGTCACAAGCAGGTCAACCGAACGCAAAGGATGCGAAGAGGCATTGATACGCCGAAGACAGGGAGAGGGAGATATGAAGGCTGAATGGAGCGACGCCCCGAACTACGTCAGAAGGCGCCCGCGCAAGGGAGCCGTAGCATGGCTGATACCAGGGCTGATCGGCACCGTAATCATGCTAGCTGCGCTGCGGATGGCGAGTTCGTCATTCCTCAAAGGCACCGCCCAGAGCATCGCCGATAAGCGCATCCAACCCAAGCCAGCCCCCATCGCCGAGATCACGCGCGCAGAGCCAGCATCGACCAAGGACTGGGATAGGGTAGTAGAGGAAGTGGCCGCAAGAGGTGCAACGTCTCAGCCGCAAACTGCCCAGCCCCAAGCCGGTACGGCAGAACCGCCACCCAAGCAAACCGTCTTCAATGACCAAAACTACGTTCCGCAGGGGGCAGCCAATATCGTTCCGGCTACTCGGGTTATCCCCGAGCCGGCCGTAGCGATCCCAACCCGGCAAAAAGAAATTGTAGTTGTAGGCAAAGAGCGACGGATCAGCGAATTTTGCCCAGGCGGGGAAGGGAGCATTACGCGCAGAAACTGTAAATCGAGCGTTAATTTAAATTTGCGGAACTGAATATTTTAAGGAATTAACGGGTGGCGCGCGAGGTTGTCTTGCGCATGAAGTTTTCGGGGAATTAAAATTAAAGCATTTAAATTTATCTGTAAGGTTTTTGCAGGAATTATCGCTGTAATAACTGCGCTATCCGTATCGCTGTATTTCTTCTCAGATCAAATCCCGGCGGCTTTAGACAAGTATTTTTATCGATCCAGCCTGTGGGAAGGTAACTGGTCATCGAATACTGAATACACGATAGCGCCGGGGTTGAGCGACCATTTGCCGCCAGACTCGCCGAAGATCATCATCAGGCTGAAGTCTGATGCTGAACGTGGCACTGTTCAAGGGGATGTCATATCCGAGGCTCTCTGCGAGCTGCAGCCTATTACATGGATATTCTACTTTGATAGCAAGAAACCCAACCTTTTATCCTTTGGCCGAACCAGAGATTTTCAGGTGAGCTATCTTCGGGCAGGTATAAAAGTACCAATCGCCATAGTTCGGGCAGAAATACAAGAGCCAGTCGACGATATGCAAGTTTTAGTATTAAGCTTGATCAGCTCCCATGTTGATAGTGCTCTTCCTCATGTTTTTGGTGTTGCAAAAAATCTCAATGCTTTTGATGAGGATGTTGAGTATTTGAACGAGAGATGTGCGGATATAACTATGCGATTTCATAAGTCGCTAGCCGATCAGTGGATGAAAGAAAAAAAGAAAGAGCGCGAAAAAGATGATCGGTGATGGCGGTACTTAGACTGTGCTGTTCGTTTAGCTAGATTGGTTCAGACTTATGAGGGTAGGACTTGGAAGAGGTTGAATCCTTCGTTGGGCCTCAGGTGCTTAGAGAAGTGCACTTGGCAGGCGGCGGTCGGGCGTTTAATGGGATAGATGAGTACGTCGATCTGGAAACACCTACACTTAACGGCAAACATCTAAGACTTAAACTGGCAAGTTTTTCTGCCTTATATTCTGAGTTAAAAAAACTCAGAATTCCTATTGTAGGATGCGATTTTTTCCACACTCAAGATCAAGCTAGCGGACTCGTGCCGCCGGAATGGCGAGTGACGTCAGTAACCGGACCCGCGTGGCTATGTGCTGACCAAGGCCATAATTGGTCATTCATACAAAATTCAGCCTTTGACGCAAATAACGGATTTTTGTGCGACCTAGCTTCACGTCTTTCACATCAGATAAGAGCGTGTGAATGGCGCGTCAGAGAGCTGTCTAACTGCTATGCAAAACAACTGGCTAGTAGTTTGCCTAGGAATTATAAAGAATCAGCTTTGTTTTTAGATGGCAATACTTCTCAATGCTACATGGCGTTTCAATCCTTCCTTATTGATGCTTGCATACTGCGAGACTATTTTTGTGAGTTTTATGCGGCCGTAATTTTGGGGGAGAATAAAATAGCCAAAAGTAGTATCGCGTCTATTGGTGGATTGATGAGCCATTTTAAAAAGAATCCGCCGAATGATGCAGTAGGTAAAGAGCTACATGCTTCCGCAAATAACGGGCAATGGCTGTGCGAACTCGGAGCTTATCGTAATCTCGTGGTTCACGCTGCGCCACTTTCTCAAGCTGGAGAGTCGCTCTATGCCGTAGTCCGACATTTTCCCCTCCCGCAAGGGGAAAAGCTTCCTGCTATCAAACTACCGATTCCTAAAAATGCTTCTAACCTAAGAGAAGCGCGTAATAATGGCGACTATTTTGAAAATGTAGACTTTGCTCGTTTCTCTAATTCCGTTAAAGACGTGGAAAACTGTAATGATGCACTAGAGTACAGCCACCTATGCATGCAGCTGCTCGGCGCACTATCTGAATCGATAGCAAAAATTTCTCCGCTGAAGCCAACAATTCCAATAGCTAAGCCACTGCCGGGGACTTTGAAAATCACGCCGCTAGGCGACGAATAGCCTGGGGACTTTGTGTCGAAAAAGTGTCGAAACCAAAGCGCGATATAGCCCAACGATAGCCGGAACAACCAAAAAGGCAGACCCTAATGACCTGCTTTGCCCAACATAGGCCATTGATAGGCAGGGCAAAAACAGGATTTGAAGCCCGGCCGCACCACCGGGTGCGATTGCCTTCCTTATCTGGTGTTGCTGTAAGAAAGGAAGCGGCGACCAGCCTACCCCAGCCCGGACTGGATCGCCAAGGCGCTGTCCTGGCGGACTTTGCGTTCGTTACCGAAGCGGCGGGTTAGGCCGACGCGGTCGAAGTGTTCGAGCAGTTGGATGCTGCGTTTGCGGCCGAGCTGGATGCGGTCGCGGAAGGCGGCGGCGCGGATCACGCCGCTTTGTGCTTCAAGTTGCAATACATGCCCCGCGAGTTGGCGAATGGTGAACTCGGGGTAGAACAAATCTTTCACCACCTGTTGCACCAGGCCGAGACGGGCGAGCTTGCGGAGCAGGTTGCGCATCTGCGTTTCGTCGACGCCGAGGTCGCGGGCCAGGTCGCGGACCCAGGGTGGGTCGAAGTGGCCGGCTTCGAGCAGCGGCCACAGGCGTTCCTTCAAACCTTCTTCCGCATCGCTCAGGCGCACCCGGTGATCGGGACGGTGCAGCCAGGGGCCGCTGGTTTCGATGCGGCCGGCGGCCAATGCCTGTTCCAGCAGGGCGATGAACACCGGCCGCTCCAGTTGTGGCAGGGCATAGCGGCGTAGGCGGTCGCGATCGGGGCCGAGTTCGTCGGGTTGTTCTTCGTGAAAACGCTGGAGTGAGTCGAGCAGGGTGGCGTCGAGTTCGCGCCAGCGGGCCTGATCGAACAGTCGTGGGCCGAGCCGAGTGCCGATCTCCAGTACGCCATGTGGTAGCTGCCAGCCTTCACGCGGGCGGTTGAACTGGCGCTCCAGGCTTTGCGGGTCGATGCCATTGGCGGCGCTGGCGAGCAGTGGCGGCAATGCCTGCTCCAGGCCCGGCTGGTCGAGGGCGCGAAGTTGTTCCAGCCGCGCGGCACGGCGGCGATTGCGCGCTGGTGCGTAAGGGTCGAGCACGCGGCCGCCGCCAAGGGTGCGCTGGGCGGACTGGTCGCGCAGGACGATGCGGTCGCCGTGCACCGCATGGCTCGGTGCATTCAGCAGTAGCTGGGCGAAAGCGCGTTCGCCGGGTGCCAGGCTCGTGCCTTCGAGCAGGGCGACGCGGGCGGTGACGTCCTGGGCGCCGAGGTGTACGTGCACCGGTGTCCAGTGCTTGAGTTCGTGGGCTTCGCCGGGCAGCAGCTGGAAGTCGATATCGATGCGTTGGGTCGGCGCATGCAACAGTGGGTGCAGCAGCCAGTCGCCACGGTGGATCTGCTCCACTGCCAGCCGCTCGCCGGCAAGATTCAGCGCGACGCGCTGGCCGGCATGGGCTTCGTCCGCTTCACGGTTCTGCGCGTGCAGGCCGCGGACGCGCACGCGTTTGCCGGTGGGGCCGAGCAGCAGTTCGTCGCCGATTCGCACACGCCCGGCAAAGGCGGTGCCGGTGACCACCACGCCGGTGCCGGTGACGCTGAAGGCGCGGTCGATGGCCAGGCGGAAGTGCCCGCTGTCGCTGCGGGCTGCAGTGCGCGCGGCTTCGTCGATAAGCGCGGTGCGCAGGGCGTCGATGCCATCGCCGCGGATGCTGGAAACCGAAAAGATCGGCGCGCCGGCCAGTGGCCCGTCCGCCAGTAGGTCTTCGATCTGTTGCTGGACTTCGGCGATGCGCGCCGACTCGACGCGGTCGATCTTGGTCAGCGCCACCATCGCGCGGCGAATGCCGAGCAGTTCGACGATGGCCAGGTGTTCGCGGGTCTGCGGCATGACGCCGTCGTCAGCGGCGACCACCAGCAGCACGCAGTCGATGCCGCTGGCGCCGGCCAGCATGTTGTGCACGAAACGCTCGTGGCCCGGCACGTCGATAAAGCCGGTGAGGCTGCCTTCACCGAGGTCGGCGTAGACGTAGCCGAGGTCGATGGTGATGCCGCGCTCACGCTCCTCGCGGCGGCGGTCGCCCTGTTGCCCGGTGAGGGCTTGCAGCAGTGCGGTCTTGCCATGGTCGATATGGCCGGCGGTACCGACGATCAACGGGCCAGCTCCTCTTGCAGGTGCGTCAGTTGCTCGAGGAACGCCGGCTCGTCGTCGAGCTGGCGCAGGTCGAGCCAGAGGGCGTCGTCATCGATGCGCCCGAGCACGGGAATCGGCAGGCAGCGCAGGGCTTCTTCCAGCTGACGCAGGCTGCGGCCGCGCAGGCGCTTGGGTTGCTGCGGGCGGATGCACAGCGCGGCGCTGGGCAGGCGTGCCACCGGCTGCGCGCCACTGCCGATCATGCCCAGGGCATCGGTTACTGCGACTTGCCAGGTTTCGTCGAGCACCGCGGCCAGCGCCGGGGCGATGCGTTCGGCCTGAATGCGGATATCCGCCTGCGGACGGCTGAGCAGGCGCAGGCTGGTGAGGCGCTCGGCCAGGCGGTCGGGGTCGCGATAGAGGTTGAGCACCGCTTCCAGCGCGGCGAGGGTCAGCTTGTCGACGCGCAGGGCGCGCTTGAGCGGGTTCTTCTTGATCTTCTGGATCAGCGCCTTGCTGCCGACGATCAGCCCGGCCTGCGGGCCGCCGAGCAGCTTGTCGCCGCTGAAGGTGACGATATCGGCGCCGTCGCGCAGCGCTTCCTGCACCGTCGGCTCCTTGGGCAGGCCCCAGCGCGAGAGATCGAGCAGGCTGCCGCTGCCGAGATCCTCCAGCAGCGGCAGGTCGTGGGCATGGGCGATGCGCGCCAGTTCGGCGGTGGCGACGCTGGTGGTGAAGCCCTGCACGCTGTAGTTGCTGGTATGCACGCGCATCAACAGGCCCGAGCGCGGGTTGATGGCCGCTTCGTAATCCTTGGCGTGCGTGCGGTTGGTGGTGCCGACTTCATGCAGCTTCACACCGGCGCGGGCCATGATGTCGGGGATGCGGAAGGCGCCGCCGATCTCGATCAGCTCGCCGCGGGAGATGATACCTTCCTTGCGTGCACCGAGGCTGTTCAAGGCCAGCAGCACGGCGGCGGCGTTGTTGTTGACCACGGTGACGGCCTCGGCCCCGGTCAGCTCGCGGATCAGCCCTTCGATAAGGTCGTCGCGGTCACCGCGTTTGCCGCTGGCGAGATCGAATTCCAGGTTGAGCGGATAGCGCGCGGCGAGGGTGATCGCCTCGATGGCCTCATCCGGCAGCAGGGCGCGGCCAAGGTTGGTGTGCAGCACCGTGCCGGTGAGGTTGAACACCCGGCGCACGCGACTGCGGTGCTGGCTGGCCAGGCGTTCGCCGGCACGCCCGGCGAGCACCGCTTCGGACAGTTCCAGCGCGGCGAGCTGGCCATGGCGGGCCGGTTCGCGCAGTTCATCGAGCAGGTCGCGCAGGGTGCTCAGCAATGCCTGGCGGCCGTAGCGCTGCTGCAGCGGTTGGCAGGCCGGGTCGCGCAGCAGCTTGTCGACCGAGGGCAGGTGATTGCTGCTCATGCATCGCTCCCCGGTGCCAGCAGGAGGTTGGGCGCCTGGCGCTGGAAGCCCTGCTCGGCCAGCAGCATGTCCAGGTCCAGGGTGGCGAGGTCGGCGGAGAGGCTTTCGCCATCCGACGCCAGTTCGAGATAGAGCTGCTTGAGGTAGCTGTTGCACTCCGGGCAGACCTCGGCCTTGACGCCCTGGGGCGAGCCTTCGAAGTGCAGGTAGTCGAGCTTCTTGGTGCTGCGGCAGTGGCTGCATTTCAGCCGTACGTAGTGCCATTCGCAGGCGCACAGCGAGCAGACCAGATAGCGCAGGCCGTTGAGCTGACCAAGATGGCGAATGATGCCGGCCATGGGCGGCGCGCCGCAGCAGGGGCAGTGGGTCTGGTCTTCGCGTTCGCGCAGGCTGGTGAGGTCCAGTTGCAGCAGCCAGTGGCTCCAGGCCAGTTGCAGGCCGGCGCCGAGGAAGGGCACCAGCGCCGGCGGCAGGCTGTCGTACTGGCCGCTGAGCAATGACACGGCCCAGGCCTTGCGCTGGCCGCCGTCGGCCCCGCGCAGCTGCTCGATGGCAGCGGCTACGGCCGGGTTGTCCGGCACCACGAAGGCCGCCAGCCAGGCATCCAGCAGCGGCAGCCAGGCGCCTTCACGCACCAGCGTGTCGGCGGCGAGCGGCGGCAGGTCGTGCTTGAGGCATTCCGCTGTGCGATGGGCGTCCACCGGCAGTTCGGCGGGGTGGTTGTCCAGCGCCTGCTGTTGCGCCTGGCAGATGGCGGCGAGCAGGCGCAGGTAATCGGCGAACGGATGGCCTTCGGCGAGCCTGTTCAGTCGCTCGCTGCGCCGGGCGAACAGGTCGCGCGGCGGCAGGTTGATGAAGGGTGGTTTGCTGGCAGCGGCTTCGATCTGCCCGGGCTCGAGAATGGTGCCTGCCACGCAGGACTCCTTTTCGTGGGGTTGTGCCGAACAGCATAGTCCGTCACCGACTACCGCTCGGCTTTCGATGATGCGAGGGGCCGAAGATTCCCGCGTGTACGGGAATCTTCAGGTTACGGCGGTGTGCTTATTTGCGTTCGGTGATCTCCCGATACCAGGCCGGGTGGTGCTTGCGTGCCCAGGCCCGGCTGACGGTGCCGTAGAGCATCGCACCCATCGAGCCCTTGATCCAGATCGCCGCGTAAATGTGCACGATGATGCTGACGATCAGCACGAAGGCGGCGGCTGCGTGCAGCAGGCTGGCCCAGCGCAGCGAGACGATGCCGAAGAAGCTGCTGAAATACTCGCGCCAGATGACGATGCCGCTGAGCAGCAATACCAGCATGCTGATGATCAGCACCCAGAACAGCACCTTCTGCCCGGCGTTGTAGCGGCCGACTTCCGGCAGTTTTTCCTCGCGGTTGTGCACCACGTCGTTGATCTGTCGGAGCCACTGGCGGTCGCGCGCTTCGATGCGGTTGTGCCCGGCGAAGCGAATCGCCAGCCAGAGGAAGAAGACGAACATGGCGACCCCGATGAAGGGGTGCAGGATGCGCGTCCAGGTGCCGCCGCCGAACAGCCCGGAAAGGCCGAACAGCGCCGGATGGAACAGTGCCAGGCCGGACAGCGCGGCAAGAACGAAGAGGATGGCAACGATCCAGTGATTGGTTCGCTGCGAGGGGTTGTAGCGTTCGATGTCGTTGTTATTCATCGTTGGCTCCTTGAGCGATCGACTCCGAGGATGGCCCCGCGCACGGGGCCGCCGGGATCAGGGTCGCGGCTCCTTGGTGTCGACCACGTGCACCGAGGGGTCGACCTGGTGCACCACGGGCTCGCTGAGTTCGGCCTTGCCGTCCTCTTCCTCGACGCGGATCGGCCCGACCCGCGTGTAGTGGAAGAAGCCGGCCAGCACCGCCGCACCCATGCCCAGCAGGGCGAGGGGCTTGGTCACGCCTTTCCACAGGCTGACCAGCGGGCTGATGGTCGGCTCGTTCGGCAGGTCGTTGTACAGCGAGGGCTGATCGGCATGGTGCAGCACGTACATCACGTGCGTACCGCCGACGCCATCGGGGTCGTACAGGCCGGCCTGGTCGAAACCGCGTTCCTTGAGGTCGGCGATGCGCCCGGCTGCGTGATCCTTCATGTCTTCCTTGCTGCCGAAGACGATGGCCCCGGTGGGGCAGGTCTTCACGCAGGCCGGCTCGAGCCCGACTGAAACACGGTCGGAACAGAGCGTGCACTTGTAGGCTTTCTTGTCCTTTTCGGAGATGCGCGGGATGTCGAACGGGCAGCCGGTGATGCAGTAACCGCAGCCGATGCAGTGGTCCTGATTGAAGTCGACGATGCCGTTGGCGTACTTGACGATCGCTCCCGGCGACGGGCAGGCCTTGAGGCAGCCCGGGTCGGCGCAGTGCATGCAGCCGTCCTTGCGGATCAGCCACTCGAGGTTGCCGCTATCAGGATTCTCGTACTCGGCGAACTTCATCACCGTCCAGGATTCGGCGGTGAGGTCGATCGGGTTGTCGTAGGTCCCGTGGCTGGTGCCGACCTCGTCGCGCAGCTCGTTCCATTCCGAACACGCCACCTGGCAGGCCTTGCAGCCGATGCACTTGGAGGTGTCGATCAGTTTCGCCACTTCGCCGACCTCTCGGATCGACGGCCGCTCGGTGGTCGTGGCGGAGCGGGCAATCACGTCTTGAGTAGCCATCATGCCTTCTCCACGTTGACCAGGAACGACTTGAACTCCGGCGTCTGGGTGTTGGCGTCACCCACGAACGGCGTCAGCGTGTTGGTCAGGTAGCCGTTGCGCGCCACCCCGGCGAAGCCCCAGTGCAGCGGGATGCCGATGTGGTGCACGGTCTGGCCGTCTACCGTCAGCGGCTTGATGCGCTTGGTCACCACCGCCACCGCCTTGATGTAGCCGCGGTTGGACGACACCTTGACCCGCTCGCCGGCCTTGATGCCCAGCTCGTTGGCCAGCACTTCGCCGATCTCGACGAACTGCTCCGGCTGGGTGATCGCGTTGAGCCGGCAATGCTTGGTCCAGAAGTGGAAGTGCTCCGTCAGCCGGTAGGTGGTGGCCGCGTAGGGGAAATCCTCCGCGGTGCCGAACAGCTCCATGTCGTTCTTGAACACCCGCGCGGCCGGGTTGCTGATGGCCTGGACGTTGTCCGGGTGCATGGGGTTGCGCCCGATGGGCGTCTCGAACGGCTCGTAGTGCTCGGGGAATGGCCCCTCGTTCATCTTGTCCACGGCGAACAGCCGCGCCACCCCTTCGGGGTTCATGATGAACGGGTTCATGCCGGCTTTGGGTGGCGAATCGACCTTGAAGTCGGGCACGTCGGTGCCGCCCCACTTGCTGCCGTCCCACCACACCAGACGCTTCTTCTGCGGATCCCATGGATCGCCGGCCGGGTCGGCCGAAGCGCGGTTGTAGAGGATGCGCCGGTTGGCCGGCCAGGACCAGGCCCAGCCCAGCGTCTGGCCCATGCCGTAGGGGTCGGCGTTGTCGCGTCGGGCCATCTGGTTGCCGGCCTGGGTCCAGGCGCCACACCAGATCCAGCAGCCGCTGGACGTGGTGCCATCGGCGCGCAGCAGGCCGAAGCCTGGCAGCAACTCGCCGGCCTTGGCCACCTGGGCGCCGGTCTGCAGGTCGAAGACGTCGCTCAGCGCCCTGCCGTTGTACTCCTGGGCGATTTCCTCGGCGGTCGGTTCTTCCGGCTGACGATAGCCCCAGTCGATGTTCAGTAGCGGTTCGGCGAAGGCGCCGCCTTCCTTGCGATACAGCTCGCGCAGACGATGGAACAGCCCGCCCATGATCACCACGTCGGTCTGCGCCTGGCCCGGTGGCTCGGCGGCCTTCCAGTGCCACTGCAGCCAGCGACCGCTGTTGACCAGCGAGCCGTCCTCCTCGGCGAAGCAGGTGGTCGGCAGGCGGAACACCGTGGTCTGGATGCTGGCGGTGTCGACGTCGTTGTATTCGCCGGCGTTGCGCCAGAACTCCGAGGTTTCGGTGGCCAGCGGGTCCATGATCACCAGGTACTTGAGCTTGGCCAGCGCGGCGCTGACCTTGGCCTTGTTGGGGAACGAGGCGATCGGGTTGAAGCCCTGGCAGAAATAGCCGTTCACCTGCCCCTGGTACATCATGTCGAAGACCTTGAGCACGTCGTAGCCGGGGATATCCAGCTTCGGCAGCCAGTCGTAGCCCCAGTTGTTCTCCGCGGTGGCGTTCTTGCCGTACCAGGCCTTCATCAGGCTGACGTGGAACTTCTCGTAGTGCTGCCAGTAGGACAGTTGCCCCGGACGCAGCGGCTTGGCGGTGCGCTTGGCGATATAGGCCGCGTAGTCCTGCTCGGCTTCCAGCGGCAGGGTCATGTAGCCCGGCAGCAGGTTGGAGAGCAGGCCGAGGTCGGTCAGGCCCTGGATGTTGGAGTGCCCGCGCAGGGCGTTCATGCCGCCGCCGGGCATGCCGATGTTGCCGAGCAGCAGCTGCACCATGGCGCCGGTGCGGATCATCTGCGAGCCGGTCGAGTGCTGGGTCCAGCCGAGGGCGTACATGATGGTCATGACCTTGCCCGGCGCCGAGGTCTCGGCGATGGTTTCCCAAACCTTGAGCATCTTGTCCTGCGGTGTACCGCAGATGTTGCTGACCACCTCCGGGGTGTAGCGGCTGTAGTGCTGCTTGAGCAGGTTGTAGACGCAGCGCGGGTGGGTGAGGCTTTTGTCGACGCGGGCGAAGCCTTCCTCGTCGAGCTCGTAGCTCCAGCTGGCCTTGTCCGTATAGGTGCGCCGGTCGCCGTCGTAGCCGTTGAACAGACCGTTCTCGAAGCCGAAGTCTTCCTTCACGATGAACGAGACATCGGTGTAGTTGACCACGTACTCGTGCTGGATCTTGTCGTTTTCCAGCAGGTAGTTGATCAGCCCGCCAAGGAAGGCGATGTCGGTACCGGTGCGGATCGGCGCGTACAGGTCGGCCACTGAGGCCGAGCGGGTGAAGCGTGGATCGACCACCACCAGTCGCGCCTTGTTGCGCGCCTTGGCTTCGGTGACCCATTTGAAGCCGCACGGATGCGCCTCGGCGGCGTTACCGCCCATGATCAGGATCAGGTCAGCGTTCTGGATATCGGACCAGTGATTGGTCATGGCTCCACGGCCAAACGTCGGGGCAAGACTTGCCACCGTCGGGCCATGTCAGACACGTGCCTGGTTGTCGAATCCCAGAATGCCGAGTGAACGAACCACCTTGTGGGTGATGTAACCAGCCTCGTTGGATGACGCCGAGGCCGCGAGGAAACCGGTGCTCAGCCAGCGGTTGACCGTCTGGCCCTGTTCGTTGCGCTCGATGAAGTTGGCATCGCGGTCGTCCTTCATCATCCGCGCGATGCGATCGAGGGCTTCGCTCCACTCGATGCGCTTCCACTCGTTGCTGCCGGCTTCGCGGACTTCCGGATGGGTCAGGCGGTTGGGGCTGTGAACGAAGTCCAGCAGGCCGGCACCTTTCGGGCACAGCGTGCCGCGGTTGACCGGGTGATCGGAGTCGCCTTCGATGTGGATGATGTTTTGTGCGACGTTCTTGCCGCCGCTGCCCTGGCTGTAGATGATCAGTCCGCAACCGACGGAGCAGTAGGGGCAGGTGTTGCGGGTCTCGCGCGTATTGGTCAGTTTGAAATGCCGGATCGACTCGGCATACGCCGTCGGCGGGGCCATACCCAATGCCGCCATGCTCGACGCCCCAAGGCCCACACCGCAGACCTTGAAGAACTGTCGACGGTTCATATCCATCGGAGGTTCTCCTTCTTATCAGGCTGGTACGCCGATGCTTTGCCGGCGTCTGCTTAGCATCTTAGTCAAGAATGGGCAAAGTGAAAGGCTAATTCCGCGTTCCGCTGCCTTGCGGCGTACCGATGAACGAGCCTGGTCTGGGGCGGGCATTCAGGCATCGGCGGCCGTGGCCAGCTGCTTTTTCCACTCCCGGGGCGATTGCCCGGCGTGCGCCTTGAACGCCCGGGAGAATGCGGCTTCGCTACCGTAGCCAACCTCGGTCGCGATCACCTTCAGGGAGCGTCCTCGACGCAGAGCCTTCTGCGCCAGGCGGACGCGCCAGCCCTGCAGATACTGGCCCGGCGTGGTGCCGACCGTTTCGCGGAAGGCCGTGGCGAACACGCTGCGCGACATCCCGGCGACGCTGGCCAGCCCCTCGAGGGTCCAGTCCTGCGCCGGCGCTTCGTGCATCGCCACCAGCGCGTTGCGCAGGCGCGGGTGCGCCAGCCCAGAGAGCAGTCCGCCATTCACCTCGTCACTTTCCATCAGCTGACGCAGGACCTGGATCATCACCACTTCGAGCAGCCGCTCGACCAATGCCACGCGTCCGCAGCGTTGTTCGAAGGCTTCCTCGAACAGCAGCGAGAGGATCGGCTCGGCGCCCCAGACCTGGTCCAGCGGCAGGCAGACGACATCGGCCAGCGCCGAGGCGATTGGGTTGCTGGTACCGCCTTCGAACGCCAGGTTCGCGCAGACCATGTCAGCGTTCTGCGCGGGGGCGATGAGGAAACGGTGCGTCAGCGGGCGCGGAAACAGCAGCAGGCTCGGTCGCTCGACCTGCAGCGATTCCCTGCCATAGCGCACCTCGAGCGTGCCGCTGCGTACCAGATGCAATTGCCCGTGCACGCCATCGCTTTGCAGGGTGTTGATGCCGCACAGCGGCCCGGTGTTGAACACCTGTGCGCTCATCGGGAAGTGGGTCATCAGCGCGGCAAGTCGGTCGGCCATTTTCGTACTCCTGATCATGCTTTCCGGATTCTACGTCACCAATAGTTTTTTCTGGTGAGCAGAATAGCGTTCACCGGGCAACAACGCCCTGGGCCTACCAACAGAACAGGAACTCTAGCCATGACCATCGAAAAGATTCTCTACACCGCCACTGCAACCGCCACCGGTGGCCGTGAAGGCCGCGCCAGCTCCTCCGATGAGGCGCTCGATGTGCAACTGTCCACCCCGCGTGAACTGGGCGGCGCTGGCGGCCCCGGTACCAACCCGGAGCAGCTGTTCGCTGCTGGCTACTCGGCCTGCTTTCTCGGCGCGCTGAAGTTCGTCGCCGGCAAGCAGAAGGTCGCCCTGCCGGCCGACACCCGCATCACCGGCAAGGTCGGCATCGGCCAGATCCCCACCGGTTTCGGTATCGAGGCCGAGCTGACCGTCAGCGCGCCCGGCATTGCCCGCGACGTGTTGCAGGGCCTGGTCGACCAGGCTCACGTGGTCTGCCCGTACTCCAATGCCACCCGCGGCAACATCGACGTAACCCTGATCCTCGCCGACTGATCCAGCCCACCGTACCTACGCACAGGAGACACACGCCATGAATGCCATCATCCGTAGCTTCACCCTCCCGCTGCTGGCCATCGCGCTGCAGCCGGCCTTCGCCGCGCAGCTGGAGCAGCCCACGCAACCGACATCCAGTATCGCCAGCGCCCGCACCGCCAGCACCATCACCACGGCCGACGGCGTGCAGCTGTACTACAAGGACTGGGGCCCGAAGGACGGCCCGGTGGTCACCTTCAGCCATGGCTGGCCGCTCAACTCGGACAGCTGGGAATCGCAAATGCTGTTCCTCGCATCCGAGGGCTACCGCGTGGTCGCTCACGACCGCCGCGGCCACGGCCGCTCCAGCCAGCCGTGGGGAGGCAACGACATGGATCACTACGCCGACGACCTGGCCGCGGTGATCGAGGCGCTGGACCTGAAGGATGTCACCCTGGTGGGTTTCTCCACCGGTGGCGGCGAGGTGGCCCGCTACATCGGTCGCCACGGCACCGGGCGGGTGAAGAAGGCCGTGCTGGTCAGCGCAGTGCCGCCGATGATGTTGAAAACCGCGGATAACCCGGGCGGGCTGCCGCTGGAAGTGTTCGACGGCATCCGCAAGGCATCGCTGGAGGATCGCGCGCAGCTGTACCTCGATCTCGCCTCCGGCCCGTTCTACGGCTTCAATCGACCGGGAGCCAAGGTTTCCCAGGGGCTGATCGACAATTGGCGCGCCCAGGGTCTGCAGGCCGGGCACAAGAATACCTACGACTCCATTGCCGCCTTCTCGGCCACCGATTTCCGCGGCGACCTGAAGAAGTTCGACGTGCCGACGCTGGTGATCCACGGCGACGATGACCAGATCGTGCCGCTGGACAGCTCGGGCAAGGCCTCCGCCGTGCTGATCGAGGGCGCGCAGCTGATCGTCTATCCCGGTGCGCCGCACGGCCTGACCGACACCCACAAGGAGCGCTTCAACAACGATCTGCTGGCGTTCCTCAAGAAGTGATGTGCAGCAGCCTCGTCGAGCGGCTCGGAGCACCGCGCCGCTTGCCGCTCAAAAACGACAAACCCCGCCAGATGGCGTAATGCTGTTCACTTAAGCAGAGCAGCCTTTCGATCCACTGGGTAGCGGGTCTTGGAAATCTTCACCGTCCTTGGCCTTGATGGCCTCGGACGGTGGTCCAGGAACAGCCCGCCGATTCCCGCCCTCAACTCCGACAACCGCCTTCCGGTTGCTGAAATCGGGTTGGCCGCAGCCATCACGATCAATTGCACAGCGATGTATTGGGCCACGGGCTTGAAGCGGATGTCGCATGGCCAAGGGCGACTGCCGCCTGACCGGCTTCACGGCGGATGATGTTGTAGGCCAGCAATAGCCCCCAGACCTCCTGGTAAATCAACTCCTTGGGCATCGTAGCGCTCGCGACCCCACTGGCTACCCGTTTGGCGGAACAGCCACTCCACCGGATTGGCCCCCAGTCGTTTGCGCGCCTCCGTAATACGGCTTCTGGCCAGCAAGTCGTGAGAAGCCAGGCCCTGAGCGCAGATGTTCAGGCGCCGCGCTACTTCATGGACTGGCTCGTCGCGAAACAAAGCCATGCCAAGCAGCAACCAGAGCACCTGATCGCCGGGCAGACGCCGCCGGATCGAGGCCTGGGCGGAGAGGTCCAGCGCGGACGCGACCCACTGATTGGAATGTTCTGAGTGAAGGTGCTCAGATCGGCGAAGTTGAACAGTTCACCCAAGTCGAGCAGTTGCTGTTGGAGAGACATAAAAAATCCGATGCCAGAAGCCTGGCATCGGATTTCGGGGCAGCCCCGCTGGGGCTCAAATGCTTAAGTGAACAGCATTACGCCAGATGGCGGGGTTTGTCTGTGGACTGCGTTAAGGCAGTCCGGATCTTCTACACGACGCCGATCAGGCGTTCTGGCGGATACCGGCCACCAGCCAGGGCTGGTTCTCGCCCTGGGTGCGTTCCATGCGCCAGCTCTCGCTGAACGGCTCGCCCTGGTCGAAGCGCGAGGTCTTGGCGACGCCGGTGAAGGTCAGGGTCGCGGTGGTCTTCTCGGCATCGTCGTCGACGCCGTCGAGCTGGATCTGCAGATCGTCGATGTAGGTCGACTGATAGGCATCGCCGATCTCGGCGCGCTCCTGCTTGAGGAAGCCCAGCAGCTGCGGCGTGACGAACTCGGCGATCTTGTCCATCTCGTTGGCGTCCCAGTGCTGCTGCAGCGAGAGGAAATGCTCGCGCGCGGCGGCGACGAAGCTCTGTTCGTTGAACCAGGCCGGGGCATTGATCACCGGAGCAGCGGCGACCGGGGCGGCGCTGCCGCCGAAGATGGAGGTCGCCGGCTGCTGCGGCATTTCACGCTGCATCGGCGCATGGCCGGCCATGGCGGGCTGCTGCTGGCGACGGCGGGCGGCGAGGAAGCGGAACAGCAGGAACGCGATCAGGCCGAAGATCAGGATATCCATGAACTGGATGCCCTCGAAGCCGTCACCCATGAACATCGAGGCGAGCAGGCCGCCGGCGGCCAGACCGGCCAGCGGACCGAGCCAGCGCGAGGCGCCGCTGGCGGCAGCGGGTGTCTGACGGCCAGCCTGATTCGGTGCGGCCTGGGTCTGCTGAGGCGCCTGGCGGGTCTGGTGGCTGGGCGCCGAGCCGAAGCTCTTGCCGCCGCCGAAGCGCTTGGCGTGGGCGTCGAGCGCGAAGGTCAGGCTGATACACAGCGCCATGAAGATGCTAAGCACACGTTGCATTGAGTGTTCCCGCTAATAAAGAGTGGAGTACGCGCGCCATCCTGCCGAGGCGGGCAGGGGTTGGCGAGGGGCAGTATGTTACGAGCTTTTGCTTACGACCGTTGGTCGCGTCAGAGATGTCTACGGATGTCGCTAGCGCCCTGATGCGCCAACGGAGCCAGCCGGCTCCGTTGGCGCCTGAGATCAACGCCAGTTGTACAGCTCCTTCTCGGAGATCTCGTGCATCGGCTTGACCTGTTCCTGGAAGGCTTTCATCGAGGCCCAGATGCGGCCGTTCAGCTCGCTCTGCGCGGCCAGCTCGCCGAGCACCAGCTCCGACTGCTCCTGCATGGCGCCGAGCACTTCGTCGGGGAAGCGCTTGAGCTCCACGCCCTGCTGCTTGAGCTGGTCCAGCGCCAGGGCGTTGTTGTAGACGTAGTCGTCCATCATGTCACGGCTGGCCGCGCGGGTCGCCTCGGTGAGGATCGCCTGCAGGTCCTCGGGCAGGGTGTCCATCGCCTTCTGGTTGACCAGCAGCTCCAGCACCGCCTGTGGCTCCTGCCAGCCCGGGTAGTAGTAGTACTTGGCGGCCTTGTGCAGACCGAACGCCAGGTCGTTGTACGGGCTGACCCAGTCGGTGGCATCGATGGCGCCGGTCTGCAGCGCGGTGAACACTTCGCCGCCGGGCAGATTGACGGTGGTCGCGCCGAGCCGCGCCAGCACTTCGCCGCCAAGGCCCGGCATGCGGATCTTCAGACCGCGCAGGTCGTCCAGCGAATTGATTTCCTTGTTGTACCAGCCGCCCATCTGCATGCCGGTGTTGCCGACCACCATCGGCTTCACGCCGAAGGGTGCATAGGCTTCTTCCCAGAACTTCTGGCCTTCGCCCTTGCTCAGCCAGGCGTTCATCTCGATGGTGGACAGCCCGAACGGTACCGAAGTGAAGAACTGCGCGGTGGGCACCTTGCCCTTCCAGTAGTAGGCGGCGCCGTGGCCCAGTTCGGCGGTGCCGCGGGAGACGGCATCGAACACTTCCAGCGCCGGCACCAGCTCGCCGGCGGCGTAGACCTTGATGGTCAGGCGGCCGTCGCTCATCACCTTGACCCGCTCGGCCAGGCGTTCGGCGGCGGTGCCCAGGCCCGGGTAGTTCTTCGGCCAGGCGGTGACCATCTTCCAGGTGTAGGTCTTTGCGGGTTCGCTGGTGGCCTGCTGGCCTGTGGTCTCGACTTTCTTGTCGTCGTTGCAACCGGCGAGGCCGAGGGTGGCAAGCAAGGCAGCGGCAGCACCGAACAGATGGCGGCGTTTCATGGGGCGGTATCCTTGGAAGATTCTTCTTATAGGAGTGGCTTGTTGGTATGCCGGGTTGACGTTAGCGTCAACCCTACAGGGCTTCAAGTTTTGCGTAGCTGAGCATCAGCCATTTGCTGCCTTCATCCTCGAAGTTCACCTGCACCCGGGCCTGGGCACCGGAACCTTCGAAGTTGAGGATGGTGCCTTCGCCGAACAGCGAATGGCGCACGCGCTGGCCGAGGCTGAACGGCGTTTCCGGTACGCCGGCACCGTCGAATAGCGAGGAGCCGCTCATGCTCTTGCCACTGAACGAGCGCGTCACGGTATTGCTCAGACGCACTTCCTGGATCAGCGCCGGCGGCACTTCGCGGACGAAACGCGAGATCTTGTTGTAGGTCTCGCTGCCGTACAGCCGGCGTGTTTCGGCGTAGGTGATCACCAGCTGCTGCATTGCACGGGTGATGCCGACGTAGGCCAGGCGGCGTTCCTCTTCCAGACGGCCGGACTCCTCCAGGCTCATCTTGTGCGGGAACAGGCCTTCTTCCATGCCGACCAGGAACACCAGCGGAAACTCCAGGCCCTTGGCGCTGTGCAGGGTCATCAGCTGCACGCTGTCCTCGTGGTCGCCGGCCTGCTGTTCGCCGGCCTCCAGCGAAGCGTGGTCAAGGAAGGCAGCCAGTGGCGACTGGATGTCGTCATCCTCTTCGCTGTAGCTGTCGAAGGCGCGCGCGGCGGAAACCAGTTCCTCGAGGTTTTCCACCCGCGCCTGGGCCTTCTCGCCCTTCTCGTCGCGGTGGTAGGCGAGCAGGCCGGACTGTTCGATGACCAGCTGCGCCATGTTGTGCAGCTGCATGCCCTCGACCTTCAGCGCCAGGGTGTCGACCAGCTCGACGAAGGCATTCAGCGCGCTCGCCGCACGCCCGGAAACCGCCTTGGTGCCGACCGCCTGGTGCAGCGCCGCCCACATCGACAGGCCTTGCCCACGCGCCAGCTGGCGCAGCGACTCGACGGTCTTCTCGCCGATGCCGCGCGCCGGCACGTTGATCACCCGTTCCAGCGCCGCGTCGTTGTCGCGGGTCTGGATCAGGCGCAGGTAGGCCATGGCGTTCTTGATCTCGGCGCGCTCGAAGAAGCGCTGGCCGCCGTAGATACGGTAGGGAATCTTTTCGCGCAGCAGCGCCTCTTCCAGCACCCGCGATTGCGCGTTGGAGCGATAGAGGATGGCGATCTCGCTGCGGCTCATGCCGTCGCGGATGGCCTTCTCGATGCTCTCGACCACGTAGCGCGCTTCGTCGTGCTCGTTGAACGCGGCGTACAGGCTGATCGGCTCGCCCTCGCAGCCGGAGGTCCAGAGCTCCTTGCCGAGGCGGCCCTGGTTGTTGGCGATCAGCGCGTTGGCGGCCTTGAGGATGCAGGCAGTGGAGCGGTAGTTCTGCTCCAGGCGGATGGTTTCGGCATCCGGGAAATCGGCGCTGAACTGGTGCAGGTTCTCGATGCGCGCACCGCGCCAGCCGTAGATCGACTGGTCATCGTCGCCGACCACCATCAGGCTTTCGCCACCCTTGGCCAGCAGCCGCAGCCAGGCGTACTGCACGGCGTTGGTGTCCTGGAACTCGTCCACCAGCACGTGGCGGAAGCGCCGCTGGTAATGATCGAGCAGGCCCGGATGATCGCGCCACAGGTCCAGGGCGCGCAGCAGCAGTTCGGAGAAATCGATCACCCCGGCGCGGGCGCAGGCCTCTTCGTAGGCTTCGTAGATCTTCAGCTGGGTGGCGAGGAACAGATCGCCGCCGGCCTGGATGTTGCGCGGACGCAGGCCCTCATCCTTCTGCGCGTTGATCCACCACTGCGCCTGGCGCGCCGGCCAGCGCTGCTCGTCGAGGCCGAGCTCGCGGATCACCCGCTTGACCAGGCGCTGCTGGTCGTCGGAGTCGAGAATCTGGAAGTTCTGCGCCAGCTTGGCTTCCTGCCAGTGCGCGCGCAGCAGGCGGTGGGCCAGGCCGTGAAAGGTGCCGACCCACATGCCCTGCGGGTTGACGTGCAGCAGCTGCTCGATGCGCTGGCGCATCTCGGCGGCGGCCTTGTTGGTGAAGGTCACCGACAGGATCGAGTGCAGCGAGGCGCGTTCGACCTGGTGCAGCCAGGCGATGCGGTGCACCAGCACCCGGGTTTTGCCCGAGCCGGCGCCAGCCAATACCAGCTGGCGGCCCAGCGGCGCGGCCACGGCCTGGCGCTGGGCATCGTTGAGGGAGTTCAGAAGGAGAGAGAGATCGTCATGCATCGCGGCATTCTATTGGAAATGCCTGCGCTGCGCTCGCCCTGCGGTCCATTCGCCGGTGCCGCCTGCGGCATACTGGCGCGGCTGCGTCCTGACCGGACACGCCGAGTGGCACCTCCGCTGGTCGGCTGGAGTACCGATCGCCGTTTTTCCGACGCACCATGGTATGACGCAAAGCTAGCAACGTGCCATTATCGACGGTGGTATGGTTCCGAGGGAGCCTGTTTTAGGTGCAGTTATTACTAGAACAATATTCATGACCGATTCCATCCGAGCCGCCTGCCCGGCATCAACACAGCGATCCTCACGCGGGGCATCGGAGGCCGATCTGATCGCCGAGCGTACCCGGCTGCTGTATCGAGGTTCGCGCGTGCCTGCCTGGCTGTTGCTGCTGGCTACGCTGGTCCTCGGCGTGGCGCTCTGGGGCGAGCAGGGTGGTGTCGAACTTGGGCTGTGGCTGGGCTGGATGGGCGCGCTCGCACTGTTGCGCTTGCAGCAGATCTTCGCCTTCAACCGGGCCAGCCCCGAAGCGCAGGCCGCGCCGTGCTGGCGCTGGCGCTTTCTGCTCGGCAGTGGCGCGTCTGCGCTGAGCCTGTGCTACGCCATGGTCGTGCTGGTGCCGGCCGATGTCTTCGTTACCCAGGCGCTGCTGTACGGGCTGATCGGTTCGGTCGTCGTGGCCGCCAGCGTCGCTTACGGGGTCTGCCTGCCCGCCTTCTTCAGTTTCGCCGTGCCCTGCCTGTTGCCGACCGGCCTTCTGCTGATGACCAGCGGGCATCCGCTGCAGCAGGGCTGGGGCTTGCTGGCGATGATCGTGCTGGCCACCCTCAGCCTGATCGGCTGGCAGATCAGCCGGCTGGTGAACGACGGGCTCGAACAGCGACTGCACAAGCAGCAACTGATCGAGCGGCTGGAAACCGCCGGCCGCGAAGCCGACCAGCTCAATCGCCGCCTGGCCTCGGAAGTGGAGCAGCGCCGCCATGCCGAAAAGCAGCTGCGCAGTGCCTTCGATGGCCTCGAACAGCGCGTCTCCGAGCGCACCGCGGAACTCGCGCAGCTCGCCGACGAGCTGGGCGAGAGCGAGGCGCGGCTGAATCTGGCGCTGGATGCCAGTGGCCTCGGGCTGTGGGACTGGGATCTGCAGAACAACCATGTGCATCATTCCCGCCTGGAAGTGGTGTTCGGCATCGGCCGGCAGCACCGTTACGACGAAGATGGCTCGCCGCTGCCGGACATCCATCCCAAGGATCTGGACGGCGTGCGCGCCACCCTGATCGCGCACCTGCGGGGTGAAACCGAGCAGTTCGCCGTCGAATACCGTGCACTGCGTGCCGACGGCAGCGAACTCTGGCTCGAGGACCGTGGCCGGGTGATCCAGCGCGATGCCGCTGGCCGTGCCCTGCGCATGATCGGTACCCGCCGCGACATCAGCGAACTGCGTCGCCAGGCCGAACAGCAGCGCCTGGCGGCGACGGTGTTCGAAGCCGCCAGCGAAGGCATGGTGATCATGAACGATCGCTACCGCGTGCTGGCGGTCAACGACGCCTGCTGCGCGCTGTCCGGCTACAGCCGCGAGGAGCTGCTCGGGCACAGCGTGGCGCGCATCGCCGGCTCGCCGGAGAGTCAGCGTCAGTACCAGGCCATGCGCGAAGCGCTGGAGCTGCACGGTCACTGGCAGGGCGAGCTGATCGAGACCCGCAAGAGCGGCGAGGTCTACCCGCAGTGGGTGCAGCTGCGCGAAGTGCGCGATGCCAGCGACAGCGTCACTCATGTGGTCGCGTTCATCTCCGACCTCAGCGTGCGGCGCAAGATCGAGGAACGCCTGCGCTATCTGACCCATTACGACGATCTCACCGGGCTGGCCAACCGTGGCCTGCTCAAGGAGCGTCTGCACGAGGCCTGCCAGCGGGTGCGTCGCAACGGTCGCAACATGGCGGTGCTCTACATCGATCTGGACCGCTTCAAGCTGCTCAACGAAAGCCTGGGCCATGAGTCCGCTGACGCATTGCTGCGCGAGATATCGCGGCGGATCACCCAGACCCTGGCCGATGCCGACACCATCGCGCGGCTGTCCGGCGACGAGTTCGTCGTACTGTTCGATGCCTATGGCAGCCTCAGCAGCCTCGCGCACCTGGGCAGCCGTTTGCTGCAGCGAATCCGCAAGCCGCTGATCATCGATGAGCAGGAGCTGGTCATCAGCGCCTCCATCGGCGTCAGCCTGATGCCGGACAACAGCCGTGATGCGGAAGTGCTGCTGCGCCAGGCGAACATGGCCATGCAGCAGGCCAAACACCTGGGCGGCAACACGCTGCAGTTCTTCACCGACCGACCGCAGGCGTCGAGCATGCAGTACCTGCAGCTGGAGAATCAGCTGCGCAAGGCGCTGGAAGTCGGTCAGCTGGAGGTCTTCTACCAGCCACGCCTGAGCCTGGCTGGCGATGCCCTGGAAGCCGCCGAAGCGCTGGTGCGCTGGCGTCATCCGCAGCGCGGACTGGTCGCGCCGGCGCACTTCATTCCGCTGGCGGAAGAAACCGGTTTGATCATTCCGCTCGGTGAGTTCGTCTTGCGTGAGGCCTGCCGCCAGGCGCGCCAGTGGCAGCAGGACGGGCTGGCCGAGATTCGCGTGTCGGTGAATCTTTCGGTCAAGCAGCTGCGCCAGGGCAACTTCGTCAGCCTGGTGCGCCAGGTGCTGGAGGAAACCGGGCTGCCGGCGACCATGCTGGAGCTGGAGTTGACCGAAAGCCAGCTACTGGACGACATCGACAATGCCATCAGCATCAGCGAGCAGCTGCGCGCGTTGGGCGTGCGGCTGGCGATCGACGACTTCGGCACCGGCTTCTCGTCGCTGAGTTACCTCAAGCGCTTCCCGGTGGACTACGTGAAGATCGACCGCTCGTTCATCAGCGAGCTGGAGCATTCCAGCCAGGATGCGGCGATTACCCGGGCGATCATCGCCATGGTCCACAGCCTGGAACGCAAGGTGGTGGCCGAGGGTGTGGAAACCCAGGCGCAGATGGATTTCCTCAAGGCCAACCAGTGCGACGAAATCCAGGGTTACCTGCTCAGCCCGCCGGTGCCGGCCGAGCAGTTCGCCGAGCTGCTGCGCTAGGCTGCGGCGTCGCGATGCGACGCCAGCTACGCGCTCAACCGCGCGTGGTGCTGCCGTCCAGCTCGCGCATCAGCAGGGCGTAGCGCAGATCGACGTCTTCCGGCACCGGCAGGTATACCGTATGGCCGTCGCCCGGTGCCACCTCGATGGCATCGCCGCGCTTGTTCTCCAGCCGCTCAAGACGCAGGTTGAGATTGCCCTGCGGCGTCATCAGCTCCAGCCGGTCGCCCACCGCGAAGCGGTTCTTCACCTTCACCTCGGCCAGGCCGTTGCGCCGCTCGCCGGTCAGCTCGCCGACGAACTGCTGGCGCTCGGAGAGCGAGAAGCCGCGTTCGTAGTTCTGGTATTCGTCATGCACGTGGCGACGCAGGAAGCCTTCGGTGTAGCCGCGGTGGGCCAGTGATTCGAGGGTGTCCATCAGCGACCTGTCGAACGGCCGGCCGGCGAGCGCATCGTCGATGGCCTTGCGGTAGACCTGCGCGGTGCGTGCCACGTAGTAGTGGCTCTTGGTGCGGCCTTCGATCTTCAGCGAGTGGACGCCCATCTGCACCAGGCGCTCGACGTGCTGCACGGCGCGCAGGTCCTTGGAGTTCATGATGTAGGTACCGTGCTCGTCCTCGAAGGCGGACATGAATTCGCCCGGACGGCTACTGTCCTCGAGCAGGAATACCTCATCGGTCGGCGCGCCGACGCCGAGAGTCGGCTCGGGGCTGGCAGCCTGTGCCGGTTGCACGACGATGGGCTCGTACTTGTGCACGATGTCGCCGACTTCGTTCTCCTTGGCCTCGTGGGTCTTGTATTCCCAGCGGCAGGCGTTGGTGCAGGTGCCCTGGTTGGGATCGCGCTTGTTGATGTAGCCCGACAGCAGGCAGCGGCCGGAATAGGCCATGCACAGCGCGCCATGGACGAACACTTCCAGCTCCATGCCCGGCACCTGTTCGCGGATCTCGCCGATCTCCTCCAGCGACAGCTCGCGGGACAGGATCACCCGGCTGACGCCCTGGCTTTCCCAGAACTTCACCGTCGCCCAGTTCACTGCGTTGGCCTGCACCGAGAGGTGGATGGTCTGCTGCGGGAAATGCTGGCGCACCAGCATGATCAGCCCGGGGTCGGACATGATCAGCGCATCCGGTCCCATCGCCACCACCGGCTCCAGATCCTTGATGAAGGTCTTCAGCTTGGCGTTGTGCGGGGCGATGTTGACCACCACGTAGAACTGCTTGCCCAGCGCATGCGCCTCGTCGATGCCGAGCTTGAGGTTGGCATGGTCGAACTCGTTGTTGCGCACCCGCAGGCTGTAGCGCGGCTGCCCGGCGTACACCGCGTCGGCGCCGTAGGCGAAGGCGTAGCGCATGGATTTAAGCGTGCCGGCGGGCGACAGCAGCTCGGTGCGGAAGGGGGTGCTCATGGCGCGGAAACTCGCAGGGCGTCGGACAAGCGCGGCATTCTACTGCGCCCGCCCGCGGATTGCGCGGCCGATGCCTGCAAGGCCGTAGGTTGGGTTGAGGAGCGAAGCGACGAAGCCCAACGCCATTCGTGGCGACGACGGAATCCGCTGTGCCGTCGTGCTGCCCATTGTTGGGCTTCGCTTCGCTCAACCCAACCTACGGCGGCACGACGGCAAAACCTGCTCTGCCGGGCTCAGGCGGCGGATGCTTCCTTGAGCATGGCGTAGAGCCGATCCTTGAGCTGCAGCTTTTCCTTCTTCAAGGTCTCGACCTCGTTGTCGGTGCCCGGGACGATGTGCGCTTCGATGTTCTTGACCCGCTGATCCAGCTCGTTGTGCTCGTCGAACAGGCGGGAAAAGGTCTTGTTTTCCGCCTTCAGGCGGGTGATCAGGTCGCGGTACTCGGGGAACATGGCAACTCCTGCGGCATGGATGAGCGGGGCGGGCAGATCAGGCGGGCCGAGCTGCCTCTTGCCTTCATGGTCGTACTGGCGCTTGCCAGCGGTATTGACCCGCGTCATATGCACTCGGGAAGCCGGACAGCAAAACGCCGGGGCGAGCCCGGCGTTTCGGTCTTGCGCCTGGATCAGGCCGCGGCGATCACGTCGCCATGGTTTTCCGGCTCGATCAGCGCGCGGTGCAGCGCGGCGATGGCGGCGTCGTAGTCCTCTTCGTTGACCACGCACTGCATCTCCACCTGACGGATCGACTGGTGGATCGCCTGGATGCTGATGCCCGCTTCGGCCAGCGCCGCCACGGTCTTGGCCAGGATGCCCTTGACCTTGAGGTCCGAACCGATCGCCGAAACGATGGCTAGGTTGTGCACCGTGACCTCGGCCGCGGGGTACTTTTCCTCGATCAGCTTGGCCGCGCGGTTGATCAGCTTGCGCGAGCCGGAGGCGTAGTAGGTGATGCTGTTGGCATCGGAGTCCTTGTTCACCACGTAGAGCTTGAGCTGCTTGAGCAGCTTGCTGATCTCCATGTCATGGCTGATGTCGCCGAGCATGTCCTGGTCGAACACCTCGATGCCGAAGACGTCCTTGCGCCCGGCGATGATTTCCACGCAGGGCTTCTCGCTCTTGTAGTCCTGGCTGATCAGCGTGCCGCCGTGCTCGGGCTCGAAGGCATTCTTGATGCGCAGCTCGACACCGGCACGGCGCAGGGTCTTGGCCGCGCGCGGGTGGATCGCTTCCATGCCGAGGTTCGACAGCTGGTCGGCAACGTCGTAGTTGGTGCGGCCGATGGTCACCACCTTGTCGGCACCGACCAGGTTCGGGTCGGCGGAAGAGAGGTGGAATTCCTTGTGGATGATCGCTTCATGCGCGCCGGTGGCGGCGGCGATCTGGGCGAAGGTGATCTCGCTGTAGCCGCGGTCGTAGGTGTTCATCAGGCCTTCGGCGCAATGCGTGTAGCCGGTCGCGACCACCAGTTCGCGGCTCAGGTCGAAGCCGGCGAAATGGCTGGCGATCATCTCCTCGAACGGCAGCGGCGCTTCCTGCTGCCAGCCGGTGAGGTCGGCCAGGCGCGCGGTGACGCCGCGTTGCTTGAGCGCCAGCACCGAGTTGAAGGCACTGTGCGCTTCACCGAGGGAGGCGAGCATCTCGCGCACCTTCATCAGGTGCTCGGAGAGCTGGAAGTGGCCGTAGGCGCAGAGCTTCTGCAGGCTGTGCATGCACTCGCTGGCATCGTCGATGCGCGAATTGATGAACTGGTTGGCGGCGTGCAGCTCGTACTCGGAGCTGAACAGCTCGGCGTTCTTCGCCAGCATGCGCTGGCGCACGCCCTCGAGCGCCTCGCGCCAGGCGCCTTCGCTCTGGGCATCGGCAAAACGCTGGTAGACGCCCGGCTCGCCGGTCTTCTTGTGTTCCAGCAGCAGATTGGTCATGCCGCTGTAGGCCGAGACGACGAAGATGCGCTGGTACAGCGCTGCGCCTTCCCGACGGCCGATGAAGATGTTGTCGAGGACTTCCTCGAAGCGGCTCATCGACGTGCCGCCGATCTTTTCTACGGTATGCATCTTTTTATTGCGTCCGAATCTGGCAGGCCGTTGACGGGCCTGGCGCGCGGTTGGCGCACCTGTCGTTCAACGAGCTGGAATGAATTTCCCTGGGCCGGTAGCGATCGGCCAAAGCCGGGGAGGGGGCCCGTCATCAGACGCGCCCCGTCGCCTCAGAGATACTGTTGCGGCCGAATGTCCAGCGGCTTGAAATTCTCGCGTTCGGCGACGAAGGCCGGGCGCGGTTTCTGCTCGCAGAACGGAGCCTGCACGGCATTATCCACGTGGTTGTAGACGTAGAACAGATTGCTCCGTGCGCTGGGCGTGATGTTGCCGTTGGAGCCGTGCATGGTGTTGCAGTCGAAGAACACCACGCTGCCGGCCGGGCCGGTGGCGCAGTCGATGCCGAAGCGGCTGGCCAGCTCGCTCAGGCTGTTCTGATCGGGCACGCCGAACTCCTGCTTGCGCAAGGATTTCTCGTAGTGGTTCTCCGGCGTGGCGCCGACGCAGCGCACATAGTGCTTGTGCGAACCGGGCATCAGCATCAGCGGGCCGTTGTACGGCGCGTTGTCGGTCAACAGGATCGAGCAGGACAGGCAGCGCATGCGCGGCATGCCGTCCTCGATGTGCCAGGTCTCGAAGTCCGAGTGCCAGTAGAACTCCTTGCCGGTGAAGCCGGGCTTGAAGTTCATCCGCGACTGATGCACGTACAGATCACCGCCGAGAATGTAACGGGCGATACCGGCAGTTCGTTCGTCGGCGGCTACACGGGCGAACAGCTCGTTGTCGCTGTGAATGTCGAACACCGAGCGGACCGCGCCGCTGTCGGGTTCCTTGATGGTCTTGCCGGAGCCGGCGACGGCCGGATCCTGGCGCATGCGCTCGAGTTCGGCACGGAATACCGCGACTTCGTCGGCGCTGAACAGGTTGGGGATGACCAGGTAGCCGTCGCGCTCGAAACGCTCGATCAGCTCCGCCGCTATCGGCGCATTCTCTAGGTCGCTGCGGTAGACGACCGGATCCAGGCGTTCCTGCCAGCTGGGCTGGTCTTCCTGGCGCGAGGGATACAGGTCGGCTTGCATAGGGTTCACGCATACCTCCTTTTCTTGTGATGGGGGCGGCTCGGCGGCCGCCCCGGGTAAACCGGTATCAGACGGTTTCGGCCTCCAGCGGATAGACGCCGCTCTCGTCATGCACTTCCTTGCCGTTGAGCGGCGGATTGAAGACGCAGGCCATCTTCATGTCCTCGCTGCCGCCCCGCAGCAGGTGCTCGTCGTGCTTGTCGAGGATGTACAGCGTGCCGGGTTCGATCTTGTAGATCTTGCCGTCGGCGATGGTCTCGATCTCGCCGTTGCCACTCATGCAGTACACCGATTCCAGATGGTTCTGGTAGTGGATGTGCGTCTCGGTGCCGGCGTAGATGGTGGTGATGTGGAACGAGAAACCCATGTTGTCGTCTTTGAGCAACAGGCGGGTGCTATCCCAGGTGCCGGTCTTGCTGTGGACCTTGCGGTCGGTCTGCTCGCACTCGGCGAGGGTTCTGACGATCATTGCAAATACCTCAGGAAGCTTGGTTTTCGGTCTGCTCGCTCATCACGGCGGCAAAGGCCTTGTCGAGGATGGCGAGTGCACGGTCGATCTGCTCTTCGCTGATGATCAGCGGGCAGAGGCACTTGACCACTTCGCTGTGCGCGCCGCTGGTTTCGATCACCAGGCCGTTCTCGAAGGCGTGACGGCAGACGGCGGAAGCGATGTCGCCATCCGGGCAGCTGATGCCGATCATCATTCCGCGGCCCTTGAGAAACAGCGAGTCCGGGCCGTGGCGGCGGACGATGCGCTGCATGCCGTCGGCGATGCGCTTGCCCTTGGCCTTCACGCTGTTGGCGAACTCGTCGTTCTGCCAGAAGTGCTCGACGGCCGCAGCCGCAGTGACGAACGCGTGATTGTTGCCGCGGAAGGTGCCGTTGTGCTCGCCCGGCTTCCACTGGTCCAGTTCCGGGCGCAGCAGCACCATGGCGAATGGCAGGCCGTAGCCGGACAGCGACTTGGACAGTGTCACGATATCCGGCTGGATGCCCATCTCCTCGAAGCTGAAGAAGGTTCCGGTGCGGCCGCAACCGGCCTGGATGTCATCGACGATCAGCAGCATCTCGTGCTTGCGGCAGAGCTTCTCGAGCTTGCGCATCCACTCGGTCGACGCAATGTTCAGACCGCCTTCGCCCTGGACCACCTCGACGATCACCGCGGCCGGCTTGTCGATGCCGCTGGAGGGGTCGGAGAGCAGCTTGTCCATCATGCCGATGGTGTTGGTCTTGTCGCCGAAGTAGTTGGCGTAGGGCATGCGGCTGACGTCGCTGAGGCCGATGCCGGAACCGCCACGATGATGCTGGTTGCCGGTCGCGGCCAGGGCGCCGATGCTGCAGCCGTGAAAGCCATTGGTGAAGCTGATGATGTTGTTGCGCCCGGTGACCTTGCGCGCCAGTTTCATCGCCGCTTCCACCGCGTTGGTGCCGGTCGGGCCGGTGAACTGCATGCGGTAGTCGCCCATGCCGCGCGGCTCGAGGATCAGGCGGTTGAAGGTGTCGAGGAAACGCTCCTTGGCCGCGGTGTACATGTCCAGGCCATGGGTGATGCCGTCGTTCTGGATGTACTCGAGCAGCGCCTGCTTGAGTACCGGGTGGTTGTGCCCGTAGTTGAGCGTGCCGGCACCGGCGAGGAAGTCGATGTAACGCTTGCCGTCCTGCGTGACCAGTTCGGCACCCTGGGCCTGGTTGAAGACCACGGGGAAGGAACGGCAGTAGCTACGAACCTTGGATTCGTTCAGTTCAAAAGTTTTCATGCGTGCTCCTTGAGCTCTTCTTCTAGATGGGAAACGGTGAACGGGCCGGCGCGGTAGAGCACCTCGTCCTCGTGCTGACCGCCAAAGTGCGCGGCGCGGGAAAACAGCGTGCGCGTGGTGCAGTCGGCACCCAGCCGGTCGAATGCCCGCTTGAACAGCGCCTGTGACGCCGCGTTGTCCGGGGAAATGGTGGTTTCCATGAAGCGCACGTCGTGCTCACGGGCCACACGGGCCGTCAGCGCCAGCAGCATGCGCAGGGCCAGGCCCTGTCCGCGCATCGAGCTGTCGACGGCGACCTGCCAGACGAACAGGGTGTCCGGGCGGGCAGGGGGGCGGTAACCCGAGATGAAACCAACCAGTTCGCCCTGGGCGTTCTCTGCGGCGATGGCGGTGTCGGCGAAATCGGAGCACTGCAGCAGGTTGCAGTAGACCGAATTGGTATCGAGGGGCTGGCAGCGTGCCACCAGCTGATGCAGGTTGTAACCGTCGCCGTCGGTTGGGCGACGGAGCACTACGGTGGGGAAACTCAAAACAATGCCTTTGGGGTTGTTGATTGAATTCCTTTTTAGGGTAGGCATATCCGGAGAAGTTTCTCAACCCGGACTTCTGAATATGCGAAGTGCAGAGTGCTGCATATATCGCTCGACCCCGCGTAATTACGGCGATTGCGCCGCGGATGTGTCAGTCTGTTTCATTTCGCTCAACTGGCAATGAAGACTGATAGTTGCGGGAGAGTTTCTGGAGTGACTCGGGAAGTTCGATGGCAGTGATGCGCAGAAGTTCGCCCAGGATGACCTTGGTGTGGCTGCAGGTGGCATGAATGCTGGGTTTGCTGTGGGTAATCGATACCCGGATCGTTCGCCGTGCGACCCCTGCTGTGCCTGGCGTGCTGCGCAGAAGTGTGCTGGGAAGAATCAGGCTGAGAATTGGCGCGGAAATAGCGAGAAAAGGCGGCGTGAACTATCGATAATATTTCGCTGATATGACGTCTGTATGTCGGTGCGGTATGGCCAGCGCCGAGCTAGTTGCTCGGCGTAGTTGTCCTGGCCGCGCTCGATGATTTCAGGAAGTCTGTCGATCCGCTCTATCTCGCGTTATACGGGGGCTGTGGCGAAGTTGCCGGAAGTTGCGCCAGGCAACTTCATTGCCACCAGCGATGTCCCTGGCGTTCGATGAATTGATGGGCCTGTTCCGGGCCGTCCTCGCCGGCCGGATAGGGGCGCGGTTTGCGGTAGTGGCTGTGCCAGCCGCGCAGGATCGGATCGACCCAGTTCCAGGCTGCTTCGACCTCATCCCGGCGCATGAACAGCGTGGAATCGCCTTCGATCACATCCAGCAGCAGCCGCTCGTAGGCTTCCCAGCGGCGGGTGCTGCTGAAGGCATGCGCCAGATTCAGATCCAGTTCCACCGGTTCCAGCTGCATGCCCTTGCCGGGTGCCTTGGCCATCAGCTGCAGGCTGATGCTTTCTTCCGGCTGCAGGCTGATCACCAGGCGGTTTACTTCACCCTTGCTGAACAGCAGGTGCGGCACCTGCTTGAAGGTGATGATGATCTCCGAGCGCTTGCGCGCCATGCGCTTGCCGGTGCGCAGGTAGAAGGGCACGCCAGCCCAGCGCCAGTTGTCGATCTCGGCCTTCACCGCGACGAAGGTTTCGGTGTCGCTGTCGTTGTCGATGTTGGGCTCGAAGTAGTAGGCCTGCACGTCGTGGCCACCGATGCGGCCGGCGCCGTATTGCCCACGCACGGTCTTGTCCAGCACGTCGTTGCTGGTGATCGGCTTGAGCGCCTCGAGCACCTTCACCTTTTCGCCGCGGATGTGCTTGGCATCGAAACGCACCGGCGCTTCCATCGCCACCAGGCAGAGCAGCTGCAGGAGGTGGTTCTGCAGCATGTCGCGCATCGCGCCGGCGTTGTCGTAGTAGCCGCCGCGGTTCTCCACGCCGAGGGTTTCGGCGACGGTGATCTGCACGTGGTCGATATGCCCGGAGCGCCAGATCGGCTCGAACAGGGCGTTGGCGAAGCGCAGCGCCATGAGGTTCTGCACCGTTTCCTTGCCCAGGTAATGGTCGATCCGGTAGATGCGCGACTCGGGGAACACGGCGCCGATCGACTCGTTGATCTCCAGCGCCGAGTCCAGCGAATGGCCGATGGGCTTTTCCAGCACGATGCGCGCATCGTCACCGGCCAGCCCGGCGCTTTCCAGGTTGGCGGCGATGGGTTCGAACAGGTCCGGCGCGGTCGCCAGGTAGTACACCCGCACACGGCCATCGGCCTGGCCGAGGTGATGGGCAAGGCGCACGTAATCGCCGCGCTGGGAGGCGTCCATGGCGAAATAGTCCAGGCGCTGGGCGAAGGCCTGCCAGGTGTCGCTGCTGAAATCGCTGCGGGCAACCTGGGCGCGGCAATGCCGTTCGGCCAGGGCCAGGTAACCGTCGCGGTCGAGCTTCTTGCGCGCCAGGGCGAGTATCCGTACGTCGGCGTGCAGGCGCCCGTCACGGTGCAGGTGGTAGAGCGCCGGAAGCAGTTTATGCAGCGTCAGGTCACCGGTCCCGCCGAACACGAGCATGTCACAGGATATCGACATCGATTCTCTCCCAGGGCCAAAAAATGGGCGTCGTGGCGAGGCTTGTAGTATAACTACCGCCCCACTACAACCCGCTGACGGCTGAGCGGCGTCGATCGCGCCCGAGCAAAGCCATCAGACGAGAGCATAGCGAGTCCGGAACGTGAATCTGCTGCAGCACATCGCCCAATCCAGAAGCCTGCTACGGAAGTCGGAGCTGAAAGTGGCCGACCATGTCCTGCTCGATCCGGCGTCGGTGATGCACAGTTCCATGGCCGACCTGGCCCACGTGGTCGGTGTCAGCGAACCCACCATCGTGCGTTTCTGCCGCGCCATCGGTTGCCTGGGCTTTCAGGATCTCAAGCTCAAACTGGCGCAGAGCCTGGCGGCTGGCGCCAGCTTCGGTCAGTTCGCCATCAGCGAGAACGATTCGGTGGCCGACTTCGCCTTGAAGATCTTCGACACCACGCTGCACACCCTCATGGAAGTGCGCGAGCGGCTCGACCCCGAAGCGTTGCAGCGCGCCATCGCCGCCATGGCCAAGGCCGAACGTGTGGAGTTCTACGGTTTTGGTGCCTCGGGCGCGGTGGCCACCGACGCCCAGCACAAGTTCTTCCGCCTGCTGCTGTCAGCCGCGGCCTATTCCGATCCGCACATGCAGGCCATGTCGGCGGTGACGCTCAAGCCCACCGACGTGGCGATCTGCATCTCGCAGTCCGGGCGCTCGAAGGATCTGCTGATCACCGCCAATGTGGTGCGTGAATCCGGCGCGACGCTGATCACCCTGTGCCCAAGCCAGACGCCGCTGGCCGAGCTGGCCACCATCAACCTGGCGATCGACGTGCAGGAAGACACCGAGATCTACACCCCGCTGACCTCGCGTATCGCCCATCTGGTGGTGATCGATGTGCTGGCGATGGGCGTCGCCATGGCCCGCGGGCCGAGCCTGGTCAATCACCTCAAGAGCGTGAAGCGCAGCCTGCGCAGCCTTCGCCTGTCGCCGCAGAAGGTCAAGACGCACGAAGATTGATGCGCCACTGCACCTTCACGGTCGCGTAATCATGCTGACTTCAGGTTGTCATCCACGACGTCGATGCTGATCTCTCCTTACCTGTTCTGGGAGATCGCCTCATGCTCCGGCACACCGACGACAGCAACCAGCTCGACAGCAAGTCCCGTCGCAAACAGCAGGATGAGCGGCGCATGCGTTTTCGCCGCGCCATCGAGACCTATGCCGAGCAGCGTCAGCTGCAGCATGAGCTGGGTGAGTTCCCCGACCTGGCATTGATCAGCCCGTCGATGGATGCGCGGCATCGGCAAAGCGCCGCGCCAGTGCGCTGATCTGGGGCGCGTTCGTCGCGGATGAAGGCGAGGAATGCCTGGGCTAAGGGGCTCATATGCTTGCACCGGGCCAGCTTCGAGACCGCGGCAGCTCCACCGGCAGCTCCGGCAACGCACTCTTGCGTGGCTGGCTGAACCGCATTACGCGCAAGCGGATTTTTGCCTCATGGCTGGGCGCGCGGCGCGCACCCAGCCATGGTGTGTCACCAGGCGTAGGTCAGGCTGCCCACCACCGTACGGCGAGTACCGTAGAACACGGAGTTCTCATAGAAGCCCGGGGTGAAGTAGCGCTTGTCGAACAGGTTGCTCGCGCTGAGATCCACCGACATACCCTTCAAATCTTCGCTCAGGTGCCCCAGGTCATAACGCACGCTGGCATCGGTGAGGGTGTAGTGCGGGACCTTGACGGTGTTCCTGGCGTTGTACGAGGAACCGATATAGCGCTGGCCGACGCCCATGCCCAGGCCTTCCAGCGGGCCGCCCTGCACGCTGTAGTCGAGCCACAGCGAGGCGGTGTTTCTGGGCACCGAAATCGGCACGTTGCCCTCGAGGCTGTAGGCGCTGGCGCCGGTGCCCACAGGGTTGGCCTTGGTCACTTCGGCATCGGTGTAGGCGTACGAGGCGATCAGGTCCAGGCCATGGGTCAGCTCGGCCTTGCCTTCCAGCTCGACGCCGCGCGAACGTTGCTCGCCGGTCTGTACCTGGTAGCTGGGGTTGGTTGGGTCGGTGGTGGTGACGTTCTTCTGGGTCAGGTCATACACCGACAGGGTGATGAAGCTGTTGTAGCCGGGTGGCTCGTACTTGATGCCCAGTTCGTACTGTTCGCCTTCGGTGGGCTTGAAGGAGCTGCCATCCTGGGCGGTACCGGACGTTGGCTGAAACGAGGTGCTGTAACTGGCGTAAGGGGTGACGCCGTTGTCGAACAGGTAGGCCAGGCCCACGCGACCGGTGAACTTGTGGTCTTTCTGCACGCCCCGCATGTCGTACAGGTAGCTGTACTCGCGCCCCTCGACCCAGTCCTGGCGCCCGCCCAGGGTCAGGCGCCATTTGTCGAGGCTTAGCATGTCCTGAAAGTACAGGCCTTTCTGCGACACGACACTTTTGCCGTCGGTCTGCAACGTGCTGCTCCAGGTTGGGCTGGCATTGTAGACCGGGTCGAAGATATCCACGGTCTGGTTGCTGGTGACCCCGCTGCGCGATTCACGGCCCGAGTAATGCCCGTAGTCGAAGCCCACCAGCACATCGTGGCTGATCGGCCCGGTGGCGAATTGGCCGCCAAGGTTGTTGTCGAGCAGGAAGGTGTCGGTTTTCTTCGGCCGCCTCTGGTAGCCAAAGGTGTAAGTACGGCCGTCGGCGCCGAGCTGGCCGCTGTTGCGGGCACCGTTGCTGATGAAGTCAACATTGGTCTTCATGTAGCGGGCATTCTGGGTGAACGTCCAGTCATCGCTCAGCTGGCGCTCGAAGTTGTAGCCCAGCGAGGTGTTCTCCACCTCGTACTTACTCACGTCCGGATCGCCCAGGTAGGTGCTCGACGGCACGTGGCCGAACGGCGTGCCGGTCAGCGTGCCGTTTACCGGAAAGCTCTGTTCGGCGCCGCCCTTGCGGGTCTTCAGGTAGCTGGCGATGACGGTGAAGCGGGTGTCATCGTCCGGCTTCCAGGTCAGCGATGGCGCGATGTAGGTGCGGTTGTCCGGCGAGTGGTCGACCTGAGTGCCGCTGTCGCGCTTGAGGGCCACGAAGCGGTAGGTGAGCTCACCCTGGTCGTCGAGCCGGCCGCCGAGGTCAATGGCGCCTTGCTTGCGATCATGGCTACCGCCCTGAATCTGGACCTGGCGAATGGTTTCGTCGCTGGGGCGCTTGCTGGTCAGGTTGACCATGCCGCCGGGGGCCATCTGGCCGTACAGCACCGAGGCTGGGCCCTTGATCACGTCGATGCGTTCCAGGCCGTAGGTTTCGAGGTCGGTGTCGTACTGGTTGAAGCCGCTGCGCAGGCCGTCCTTGTAGGTGCCGAACAGGTTGAACGAGCGAAAGCCGCGCATGTAGATGTCGGGCGCACCCTGGCCTCCCACGTAGTCGATGGCGCGGATACCGGGGGTATAGGCCACGGCGGAGTTGAAGTCCTGCACGCCGCGCTTGTCCATCTCGTCGCGGGTGATGACCGAGATCGACTGCGGTACTTCGCTGATCGGTGTGTTGGTCTTGGTGCCGATGCTGGTGTGGGTGGCGACCATGCCGTTGCCGGGGCCGGAGAGGCGCTCGGCCTGGGCATTGATCGTGATGCTGTCCAGCTCTATCGAGCCGCTGACGGACGCGTTCTTGCGCAGGATGTAATTGCCGTTGGCCAAGGGCACGGCTTGCAGGCCCGAGCCCTTGAGCAATTGCTGCAAACCCTGTTGCACGTTGTAGTCGCCTCGCAGGCCTGGGCTGTGCAGACCTTCGACCATGGCAGGGTCAAGTGGCAGGGTAATACCCACGCTGCTGGCGAATTCGGTCAGCGCGGCGCTCAGAGGGCCGGCGGGGATGCTGTAGTGGCGATTCTGCTGCTGGGCGATCGTATCGGCCAGCAGCGTGGGGCTGGCCAGGCCGCTGCTTGCGACCAGCAAGCCGAGGGTCGCGCCGCGTACTGCGCGGGCCAGGAGATAGGAGGGTTGGCGGTGCCATTGTGGTTGTCGCATCGAGTGTTCCCCGTTGGTCGGTATTGGCGGTGTCTACGGGGAGGACACGCCATCGACGGAAAAGACGACAACGATTTTCGTTTGAGTTTTATTCTCAGGTCGATCTGGGCGCGAGGGTCACCCAGTAGCGGCTACGATAGTGGATTTCCACCGGCAGCGTGCGGGCCAGGGCGGCCAGGGCTTCGTCCGTATCGTGCAACTGGAAGGCGCCGGAGATTAGCAGCCCGGCCACCGCCGGGTCGCAACGCAGCAGGCCGGGGCGGTAGCGGGCCAGTTCGGTGGCGAAGTCGGCCAGGCGCATTTTCTCGGCGCGCAGCACGCCCCGGGTCCAGTCGCCGGCATGGGCGGCCAGCGGCACGGGCGTATCGACGCCATCGGCTGCGAAAAACGCCTGTTGGCCCGCCGGCAGGAAGCGTTGGGCGCCATGCCGTGGCTGCAGTTGCACCGCGCCCTCGAATACCGCCACCTGCGTTTCGTCCTCGAACTGGCGCACGCTGAAGCGCGTGCCCACTGGGCGCACCCGGCCTTCGGCGGTTTCCACCAGCAGGGGCCGGCCGGCGCGGTCCTGGGCGCTGGTCACCAGTATTTCGCCGGCGCGCAGGCGCAACAGGCGCAGGTCGTCGTCGAAGACCACGTCCAGAGCGCTGTCGGTGTTGAGCAGGACGCGGGTGCCGTCGGCCAGGGTCAGCTCGCGTCGTTCGCCGACGGCGGTGCGCTCGCCGGCGCTCCAGGCGCGCCAGGGCAGTTCGCGGTAGCCGAGCGCGCCGAGCGGTGCGGCGGCGAGCAGGGCGAGCAGCTTGAGGGTGTCGCGGCGGTCGATGCCCTGCGCGCGGTCCAGGACCGGCACGCCGACCTCGGTGGGAATCTCCCGCAGGTGGGCATGGAAGCGCTCGGCCAGGCGCCAGGCGCGTTCGTGGTCGGCATGGCTGGCTCGCCAGCGGGCGCAGGCGTCTCGCTCGGCTTCGTTGGCGTTGCCCTGCAGGCGCACGAACCAGCGTGCGGCCTCACGGGCGATGCGGCGGTCAATGGGCTGCGCGCTCATGGCAGTTCCGCGGCGAGCACGATGCATTCCTCGTAGGCTCGCGCCAGGTAACGCTGCACCGAACGCACATGGATGCCCAGGTGCGTGGCGATCTGCTCCTGGGTGTGCCCTTCGAGCTGGGACATCAGGAAGGCCTGGCGGGCTCTGGTCGGCAGGCGGGTGAGTACCTGGTCCACTTCGTTGAGGACTTCGAGTATCAGCGCCTGGCGCTCCAGCGTGGGCGCTTCGTCTTCCGGCAGACTGGCCAGGGCTTCCAGGTAGGCCTGCTCCAGCGAACGACGACGGTAAAGGTTGATCAGCAGGCGGTTGGCAACGGTTGCCAGGTAGGCGCGCGGCTCGGCCAGTTGCAGCGGCGGCCGGGTGAGCAGGCGAAAGAAGGTGTCCTGCGCCAGGTCGGCGGCATCGGCGCTGCAGCCCAGGCGCCGGCGCAACCAGCCCTGCAGCCAGCCGTGGTGTTCGCTGTAGAGCCGGTGCAGTTGGCTGTGATGCGAGCTGTCGCCTGGCGAGACGGGGCGCATGGTGGAATCCCTGGCGCCCAGCGCCGTTGCTCAAATGAGAATTCGTCGCATTCTAAGCGGCGGTAGGGTGGACGGCAACGTCCCGATAGGCTCCTGCGTCTTCATGGGATCGTCATCTGCGACCGTCATGCCGATGTTCCCAGTCTTGTTTCGGCAGAACAGCACATGTCCCCAGTACTACACCGAGCAGCGTCAGCTGCATGCCGAACTGAACGACTACGCCGATGCGCTGGTGATCAGCTCGCTGCGCTCGTCGTCGGCGAGCCGGCGAAGCGCTCCGCCAGCGCACTGATCTGCGCGCGCTCTTCACGGAGGAAAGCGAAGAACGCCTGGGCCACCGGGCTCAGGCGCTTGCCGCGCGAATGCACCACGCACCAGCTGCGATACAGCGGCAGCTCCTCGACCGGCAGCTCGCGTAAGAGCCCGCTGGCCAGCTCCAGATGCACCGCATGACGCGGCAGCAGCGCCAGGCCGAGCCCGGCCACCACGCATTCGCGCAGCGCGTCCAGTGAGGCGACCTGGGTGGTCTGGGCAAAATGTGCGCGCTTCTGGCGCAGGTAGTCTTCGCCAGCCCGGCGCGTGCCGGAGCCGGGCTCCCGCACCAGCAGGGAATAGTCCGTGAGGTCCTGCAGGGACAGCGTGGCGGCGTGACACAGCGGATGGTCGGGCGGCGCCACGGCGATGATCGGGTTGTTCAGGAAGGGCATGAACTCCAGGTCCATGTCGGTGGGCACCTGGGACATGATCAGCAGGTCGTCGCGGCTCACCGACAGGCGCTTGACCGCCTGGGCATGGTTGACCACCACCAGTTGCAGGCTGACTTCAGGGTGCAGGCGCTTGAAGGCGGCGAACAGATGCGGGGTGATGTACTTGGCGCTGGATTCCACTGCCAGGTTGAGCTGGCCCTGCAGCGAGCCCTGCAGATCCGAGAGCTGCATGTCGAGACTGTCGAGGCGACCGAAGATGTCGGTGCTGGCTCGTTGCAGTGCCTCGGCCGCATCGGTCAGGTAGAGCTTCTTGCCGAGGTACTCGAAAAGCGGTTGGCCGACCAGTTCCTCGAGCTGCCGAATCTGCAAACTGACGGCGGGTTGGGTCAGTGCCATTTCCTCGGCGGCACGGCTATAGGAATGTGTCTCGCACACAGCGCGAAATACCTGAAGCTGGCGCAATGTCATGCGCATCAGCGATTTTCGCATCACGATCTCCGCAGTTTTATTGAAACGCAGCGCCCTGGCAGCGTTGCCGGAGGTGCTGACCATTCGGCCAGATTAGTGCTGCTCAGGGCGAATCTATAAGTAATTACTTATTCTCAGGCAAACAATTATTCATTTTCAGTAATCACCCCAGCGGGCGTAGGGTGAAACGGCTCGTTGCAAATGCGAGTGATCATGACCCGCACGCGGGTCGCCTGCTCAACGATCCGAGGGAAGACAGCGTGATCAAGAAGCTGCTGATCGCCAACCGCGGGGAAATCGCGGTGCGTATCGTCCGCGCCTGTGCCGAAATGGGTGTCCGCTCGGTGGCGGTATTCTCCGAAGCCGACCGCCATGCGCTGCACGTCAAGCGTGCCGACGAGGCGCATTTCATCGGCGAAGACCCGCTGGCCGGCTACCTGAACCCCCGCAAGCTGGTGAACCTGGCTGTGGAAACCGGCTGCGATGCGCTGCATCCAGGCTATGGATTTCTTTCCGAGAATGCCGAACTGGCAGAGATCTGCGCCGAACGTGGGATCAAGTTCGTAGGCCCTTCGGCAGACGTGATTCGCCGTATGGGCGACAAGACCGAAGCGCGGCGCAGCATGATCAAGGCCGGCGTGCCGGTCACGCCGGGCACCGAAGGCAACGTCGCCGATCTTGCCGAAGCGCTGCGTGAAGCCGAGCGTATCGGCTACCCGGTGATGCTCAAGGCCACCTCCGGTGGTGGCGGTCGCGGTATTCGCCGTTGCAACTCGCAGGCAGAGCTGGAATCGGCCTACCCGCGAGTGATCTCCGAAGCGACCAAGGCCTTCGGCAGTGCCGAGGTCTTCCTGGAAAAGTGCATCGTCGAACCCAAGCACATCGAGGCGCAGGTGCTGGCCGACAGTTTCGGCAACACCGTGCACCTGTTCGAGCGCGACTGCTCGATCCAGCGCCGCAACCAGAAGCTCATCGAGATCGCGCCGAGCCCGCAGCTCACCCCCGAGCAGCGCGCCTATATCGGCGACCTGGCCGTGCGTGCGGCCAAGGCGGTGGGCTACGAGAACGCCGGCACCGTGGAGTTCCTGCTCGCCGATGGCGAGGTGTACTTCATGGAAATGAACACCCGGGTGCAGGTGGAACACACCATCACCGAGGAAATCACCGGGATCGATATCGTCCGCGAGCAGATCCGCATCGCCTCCGGCCAGCCGCTTTCGGTCAAGCAGGAGGATATCCAGTATCGCGGTTTCGCCCTGCAGTTCCGCATCAACGCCGAGGAGCCGCGTAACGACTTCCTGCCCTGCTTCGGCAAGATCACCCGCTATTACGCGCCGGGCGGCCCGGGCGTGCGCACCGATACGGCGATCTACACCGGCTACACCATTCCGCCGTACTACGACTCGATGTGCCTGAAACTGATCGTCTGGGCGCTGACCTGGGAAGAGGCGCTGGCCCGCGGTTCGCGGGCACTGGACGACATGCGCGTACAGGGCGTGAAGACCACCGCCACCTATTACCAGCAGATTCTCGCCAGTCCGGATTTCCGCAGCGGCCAATTCAACACCAGCTTCGTCGAAAACCACCCGGAACTGCTGAATTACTCGATCAAACGCAAGCCGGGCGAGCTGGCCCTGGCTATCGCTGCCGCCATCGCCGCCCACGCAGGACTGTGAGGAACGAACCATGACTGCTCAGAAGAAAATCACCGTTACCGACACCATCCTGCGTGACGCCCATCAGTCGCTGCTGGCCACCCGCATGCGCACCGAAGACATGCTGCCGATCTGCGAAAAGCTCGACCGTGTCGGCTACTGGTCTCTGGAAGTCTGGGGCGGCGCGACGTTCGATGCCTGCGTGCGCTTTTTGAAAGAAGACCCCTGGGAGCGCCTGCGCCAGCTCAAGGCGGCGCTGCCCAATACCCGGCTGCAGATGCTGCTGCGCGGGCAGAACCTGCTCGGCTACCGCCATTACAGCGATGACGTGGTCGAGGCGTTCTGCGCCAAGGCGGCGCAGAACGGCATCGACGTGTTCCGCATCTTCGATGCGATGAACGATGTGCGAAATCTGGAAACCGCGATCAAGGCCGTGAAGAAGACCGGCAAGCACGCCCAGGGCACCATCGCCTACACCACCAGCCCGGTGCATACCGTCGAACTGTTCGTCGAACAGGCGCGGGCGATGCGCGACATGGGCGTCGATTCCATCGCCATCAAGGACATGGCCGGCCTGCTCACGCCGTTCGCCACCGGCGAGCTGGTGCGTGCGCTGAAGGCCGAGATCGATCTGCCGGTGTTCATCCATTCCCACGACACGGCCGGCGTCGCCAGCATGTGCCAGCTGAAAGCCATCGAGAACGGCGCCGACCACATCGACACGGCCATTTCCTCCATGGCCTGGGGCACCAGCCACCCCGGCACCGAATCCATGGTCGCCGCGTTGCGCGGCACGCCCTATGACACCGGCCTCGATCTGGAGCTGCTGCAGGAGATCGGCCTGTACTTCTACGCGGTGCGCAAGAAGTACCACCAGTTCGAAAGCGAGTTCACCGGCGTCGACACCCGCGTGCAGGTCAACCAGGTGCCGGGCGGGATGATTTCCAACCTGGCCAACCAGCTGAAGGAGCAGGGCGCGCTGAACCGCATGGATGAAGTGCTCGCCGAGATTCCGCGCGTGCGCAAGGACCTCGGCTACCCGCCGCTGGTAACCCCGACCTCGCAGATCGTCGGCACCCAGGCGTTCTTCAACGTGCTCGCCGGCGAACGCTACAAGACCATCACCAACGAGGTGAAGCTCTACCTGCAGGGCCGCTACGGCAAGGCGCCGGGCACCATCGATGCCAAGCTGCAGCGCCAGGCCATCGGCGGTGAGGAGATCATCGACGTGCGCCCGGCCGACTTGCTCAAGCCGGAGCTGGACAAGCTGCGCCAGGAGGTCGGTGCGCTGGCCAAATCCGAAGAAGACGTGCTGACCTACGCCATGTTTCCCGACATCGGCCGCAAGTTCCTCGAGGAACGCGAGGCTGGCACATTGGTGCCGGAAACATTGCTGCCGATCCCTGACGGCAGCACCGCGACGGCCGCAGGCGGGCAGGGCGTGCCGACCGAATTCGTCATCGACGTGCACGGCGAGACCTATCGCGTGGATATCACCGGTGTCGGCGTCAAGGGCGAAGGCAAGCGGCACTTCTTCCTCTCCATCGACGGCATGCCGGAAGAGGTGGTGTTCGAGCCATTGAACAACTTCGTCGGCGGCAGCGGCGGCGGCCAGCGCAAGCAGGCCAGCGGTCCGGGCGACGTCAGTACCAGCATGCCGGGCAACGTGGTCGACGTACTGGTCAAGGAAGGCGACGTGGTCAAGGCCGGCCAGGCCGTGCTGATCAGTGAGGCGATGAAGATGGAAACCGAAATCCAGGCGCCCATGGGCGGAACGGTCAAGGCCGTGCATGTCGCCAAAGGTGACCGGGTGAACCCGGGAGAAGTCTTGATAGAGATCGAGGGCTGAGTGAAGGGTGGCGTGGCGGTCTGATCGCGCCACGCCAGCGCCATTCCGAGCGTTCTGGCTGCCTGCGCGACAGCCAGCGGAACGGACGGTGCTGGCAGTGTGTCCCCTTTGGGAGCCCATGCGGCTCCTTTTTTTTGAGCCAGTGTCTGCCAGGGACCGGTGCAATGACCAAGCTGTGGAGACTGTAGATGGGGATCGACCCAGTAGTGCTGTTCTTCGTGTTCGGCCTGTTTGCGGGCCTGGTGAAGAGCGAGTTGAAACTGCCGCCGGCGCTCTACGAGACGCTGTCGATCGTCCTGCTGCTGGCGATCGGTTTGCACGGTGGCGTGGAGCTGGCCGAGCAGGCCAGTGCGGCACTTCTGGGCCAGTCGCTGCTGGTGCTGGGGCTGGGCGTGTTGCTGCCGGTGCTGGCCTTCATCCTGTTGCGCGGCCTGCGCTTCGACCGGGTCAACGCGGCGGCGGTGGCGGCGCACTATGGTTCGGTGAGCGCCGGTACCTTCGCCGTGGTGGTGGCCTATCTGGTGGCGCGGGAAATCTTCTTCGAAAGCTACATGCCGCTGTTCGTGGCGATCCTCGAGATCCCGGCGATTCTGGTCGGCATCCTGTTGGCCAAGGGCGTCTCGCGCGATACCGACTGGAAGGAGCTGGGACGCGAGATCTTTCTCGGCAAGAGCATCATGCTGCTGCTCGGCGGCTTGCTGATCGGTGCGGTCGCCGGCAAGGACGCGATCAAGCCGCTCGAACCGCTGTACACCAGCATGTTCAAACCGGTGCTGGCGTTCTTCCTGCTGGAGATGGGGCTGATCGCCTCCGGCCAGCTCGGCTCGCTCAAGCGCTTCGGCTTCAAGCTCGCCGCTTTCGCCTTGCTGATGCCGCTGATCGGTGCGCTGATCGGCGCCCTGCTGGCGCGCCTCATGGGGCTGTCGCTGGGCGGCACGGCGATGCTCGCCACGCTGGCGGCGAGTGCCTCGTACATCGCGGTGCCGGCGGCGATGCGCCTGGCGGTGCCGGAAGCCAATCCGTCGCTGTCGTTGACCGCTTCGCTGGGCATCACCTTTCCGTTCAACATCCTGATCGGCATACCGCTCTACCTGGCCCTGGCCGAGCGGCTGATCGCCTGGGGGTTCTGAGATGAACGCGCACAACCGTACGCTGCTGACCGTGATCTGCGAGGCAGCGCTGGAACACAAGCTGGTAGGCGACCTGAATGCACTTGGCGCGCCGGGCTGGACCCTGTCGGACGCCCGTGGCAGCGGTAGCCGCGGGGTGCGCAGTGCCGGCTGGGATACCGACGGCAATATCCGCCTGGAGGTGATCTGCAGCCGCGAGATCGCCGAGCGCATCGCCGAGCATCTGCAGGCCCGCTACTACGAGAACTTCGCCATGGTCTGCTACCTGGCCGAGGTCGAAGTGCTGCGGGCCGAGAAGTTCTGACGCGCCTGTGATGCCCCTCGGCCGGTGGACGTCCACCCTGGACTCTGAATCGATGGAACCTTCGATGCACGCCCTGCTGCAGGAAATTCTCGACGATGTGCGCCCGCTGCTCGGGCAAGGTCGCGTGGCCAGCTACATTCCGGCACTGGCCGACGTGCCGCCTGACCAGCTGGGCATCGCCGTATGCAGCGCCGAGGGCGAAGTGTTCGAGGCCGGCGACGCGCAGACGCCGTTCTCGATCCAGAGCATCTCGAAAGTGTTCAGCCTGGTGCAGGCCATCGCCCATCGCGGCGAGTCATTGTGGGAGCGGCTGGGCCACGAGCCTTCCGGGCAGCCGTTCAATTCGCTGGTGCAGCTCGAGTTCGAACGCGGCCGCCCGCGCAACCCGTTCATCAACGCCGGGGCGCTGGTGATCTGCGACGTCAACCAGTCGCGCTTCGCCACCCCGGAGCTGTCGATGCGCGATTTCGTCCGGCACCTGTCCGGCAACCGGCAGATCGTCTCCGACACTCGTGTCGCCGAATCCGAATACCAGCACCGCGCGCGCAATGCGGCCATGGCTTACCTGATGCAGGCCTTCGGCAACTTCCACAACGATGTCGAGGCGGTATTGCGCAGCTATTTTCATCACTGTGCGCTGCGCATGAACTGCGTCGACCTGGCCCGCGCGTTCGCCTTTCTCGCTCGCGATGGTGCCTGCCCGCAAAGTGGCGAGGCGGTGCTGGCGCCGCGTCAGGCCAAGCAGGTCAACGCGATCATGGCCACCAGCGGCTTGTACGACGAGGCCGGCAACTTCGCCTATCGCGTCGGCCTGCCCGGCAAGAGCGGGGTCGGCGGCGGCATCGTCGCGGTGGTGCCGGGGCGCTTCACCGTCTGCGTCTGGTCGCCGGAACTCAACGCCGCGGGCAATTCGCTGATCGGCATGGCCGCCCTCGAGGCGCTGTCGCAGCGTATCGGCTGGTCCATCTTCTGACGCGCCGTCGCGGCGGCGCCTATCCTTCGAATTCCTCTGGAGAGAACCAAGCATGAATGACGACAAGAAGAGCGAAACCGCCCAGGAAGCCCTGGAACACATCGTCTCGGGTGTAAAGCGCTTCCGCGAAGAGGTCTATCCCGAGCAGCGCGAGCTGTTCGAGAAACTCGCCTACGAACAGACGCCGCGGGCCATGTTCATCACCTGTGCCGACTCGCGGATCATCCCCGAGCTGATTACCCAGAGCTCGCCCGGCGACCTGTTCGTCACCCGCAACGTCGGCAACGTAGTGCCGCCCTACGGGCAGATGAACGGCGGCGTGTCGACCGCCATCGAATTCGCCGTGATGGCGCTCGGCGTGCAGCACATCATCGTCTGCGGCCACTCCGACTGCGGCGCGATGAAGGCGGTGCTCAACCCGGCTCAGCTGGAGCGCATGCCGACGGTCAAGGGCTGGCTGCGCCATGCCGAGGTGGCGAAGATCGTCGTCGAGCAGAACTGTGGCTGCGCCGACCACAACACCCTCGGCATCCTCACCGAGGAGAACGTGGTGGCTCAGCTCGATCACCTGCGCACGCATCCCTCGGTGGCGGCGCGGTTGGCCAGCGGTCAGCTGTTCATCCACGGCTGGATATACAACATCGGGACCAGCGAGATTCGCGCCTACGATGCCGAGAAGGGCGAGTTCCGCCTGGTCGGCGACGGCCCGCTGCCGATGGCCACGCCGCGGGCGCGCTACCAGCTGAGCTGATGCGCTCCCGGGCGCTCTCGGCCTGGTGACGAGGCGCGGGGTCAGCGGCCGCCGGCCAGCGTCTTGCCGCGCTCCTGGATCAGAATAGCAGAGGTCCGGAGTCTTGCTGCAGCCGGCGTAGCCTTCGGCGATCACCTCGTCGAGCGCCTTCTGCAGGCGATTGACCACTGCGTCCGGCGTATCAGGACTCAGCGCCAGATACAGCGGTTCGCTGCGATAGCTCAGCGCTATGCGCAGCTGGCCCTCATCGACGCCCTGCAGCCGCGCGTAATGACGCCACACCGGATCGGCCACCGCCCACAGGTCGATGCGCCCGGTCAGCAGCTTGCGCAGGTTTTCGGCGTCGTTGAGGCTGTTGCTGGTGGCGATGCCTTGGCTTTCCAGGAACAGGCTGACGCTGCCGTTGGCGTGGCCGCCGATCTGGTAGCCCTGCGCCTGCTCCAGGCTGTCGAACTTCAGGTCACTGTCGGCCGGCGCCAGCAGCACGCTGGCGTGATGGGCCAGCGGCCCGACCCACTTGAACTGTCCGGCGTTCTGCGGCGTGCGCGCCACCGAGAACAGGCCGTGGGCGGGCTGCTGCCGGGTCTGCTCGTAGAGCCGGCTCCAGGGTCCGCGCAGGGTCAGGTTGTAGGCGATGCCGGCGCGGCGAAAGATGTCACGCACGGTGTCGGCATCGATGCCCTGCACATCGTCGCCGCGGGCGAAGCCCTTGCTGTTGGGCCCCATGTTGAAAGGCGGAAAGCTGTCGGTTTGCAGGGTGATCTGATAGTTGGCAGGCAGTTCGGCCTGGGCGGCGCATGCAGCGCTGATGAGCAGGACGAACAGCGCCCCGGCAGTTCGGGATCTGGCCATGGCATCGGCTCCTTGACGCTTTTCTTGTTGTTGGCGTGAGCAAGGGTAGCGGTGCTGCCGGGACATCGCCAGCCGGCCGCGCTGCCCTGCGGGGCAGCGCGCATTTTTGCCGGTGTCGTTTTCAGTCGGCCATTTCGCCGCAGAGGTCGCGGCAGAACCAGTGTTCCACCTCGGCGTGATCGAGCCCGGCGGCGAGCAGGGCGAACAGCTTGCCCAGCGCCGCTTCACGGGTCATGCCGCCGCCGGAGACCAGGCCGGCATCGCGCAGGCCGCTGCCGGTGGCATAGACGTCGAAGTCGACATGACCGCCCGGGCACTGGCTGATCGCCGCCAGCACCACGCCCTGTCGATGCGCGTGGCGCAACGCTTCGATGAATGCGGCATCGCCCGTCGGACCGGTGCCGCTGCCATAACATTCGAGCAGCAGCGCCTGGGCGCCACTGGCGACCAGCGCCTGCACCTGCGCGGCACCGACGCCGGGGTACAACGGCAGCACCACGACCTGCACCGGTCGCTGCGGCAACAGCGCCGGCGGACGCTCGCTGGCTGCTGCGGCGAGGCGCTTGCGCGGCGCCTCGGCGAAGGCGTCGAAGGCATCGCTGCGCCGTTTGCTGACCCGCGCGCCGTGCAGCAGCACGCCGTTGAAGAACAGTTGCACGCCTTGCACCTGCCCGGCCTGCAGGGCGCGCATGGCACCGAACAGGTTGGGCCAGGCATCGCTGCCCGGGCTTCCCGCCGGCAGCATGGCGCCGGTGAGCAGCACGGGAATCTCAAGATCGAGCAGCAGGAAGGACAACGCAGCGGCGCTGTAGGCCAGGGTGTCGGTGCCGTGCAGCAACAGCACCGCATCGCAGTCGCCCTGCGCCACGGCTTCGCGGACGGCGGTCGCCATCTGCAGCCAGTGCGTCGGCTGCATGTTGGCGCTGTCCAGCAGCGGTTGCAGTTCGCGGAAGGTCCAGCTCGGCAGCGGTCCGGCTTCCAGCGCCTGCTGCGCCCGCAGGCGGGCTTCGAAGCCGGAGGCCGGCATCAACCCGGCGGCGCTCTGTTGCATGCCGATGGTGCCGCCGGTGTAGAGCACCAGCAGGCGTTCGATTGATTGGTTCACACGCGCTCCTCGCTCGTTCGGCGCAGGCCATCAGGAAAACAGGCGGATGGGGCCAGCCCCGTGCGCGATCGCGCAGAGGGCTGGCCGGTCGCGTCGGAACGCTTAGCGGCGCTCGGTGGTTTCGGGCGTGGCGGACATGTTCGCCTTCCACACGGCCGGGTCGAGATCCAGGTCGGCGAAGTCCTTCGGATCGAGCACGGGTTGCTCGATGCCGGCGCGGATCTGGCGGTCGTAGTCGCGCATCAGGCGCAGGCCGACCTTGAACAGCAGGGCCACGGCGACCAGGTTGGCGATGGCCAGCAGACCCATGGTCACGTCGGCGAAGGCGAACACGGTGCCCAGGTCCTGCACCGAACCCCAGAGCACAAGGATGACCACGAGGATGCGGTAGATCACCACCGGCATGCGCTTCTCGGTGAAAAAGCCCAGCGCGTTCTCACCCAGATAGTAGTTGTAGATCAGCGTGGTGAAGACGAACAGCAACAGCGCGATGCTGACGAACACCCGGCCCCACTCGCCGACCACGGCGGCCATGGCGCTCTGGGTCAGCACGACACCGGCCTGCTCCATGCCCGGCTCGTAGACACCCGAGAGCAGGATGATCAGCGCCGTGCAGCTGCACAGGATGATGGTGTCGATGAACACCGAGAGCGACTGCACGATGCCCTGCGCCACCGGGTGCTTGACCTCGGCGACCGCGGCGACGTTCGGCGCACTGCCCAGGCCTGCCTCGTTGGAGAACAGGCCGCGCTTGACGCCCATCAGGATCGCCGCGCCGATGCCGCCGGCGAACGCCTGCTCCAGACCGAAGGCGCTGCGCAAGATCAGGCCGAAGGTTTCCGGCACCGCACTGAAGTTGCTGCCGATGACGAACAGCGCCATGCCCAGGTAGGAGAACGCCATGACCGGCACCAGTACGTCGGCCCACTTGGCGATGCGGCGGATGCCGCCGAAGATGATGCCGGCGATGACCAGCGTCAGGGCGATGCCGCTGGCCACGGTCGGCACGCCGAAGGTGTCATGCAGCGAGCTGGCGACGGTGAACGACTGCACGGCATTGAAGCCGAAGCCGAAGGTCATCAGCAGCAGGATCGAGACGACGATGCCCAGCCAGCGCTGGCCGAGGCCGTGCTGGATGTAGAAGGCCGGGCCGCCGCGGTAGGTGCCGTCCGGCTCGCGACGCTTGTACAGCTGCGCCAGCGAACACTCGAAGTAGCTGGTCGCCATGCCCACCAGCGCCACCACCCACATCCAGAAGATCGCGCCCGGGCCGCCGAGCATGATCGCCACCGAGACGCCGGCGATGTTGCCCGCGCCGACGCGGCCGGCGACCGAAAGCATCAGGGCCTGGAAGGAAGAGAGCTGTCCCGGCTGACGCTCGAAGGCGTGGCCGAAGATGCTGAACATGTTGCCGAAATAACGGAACTGGACGAAGCCGGAGCGAATCGTGAAGAGCAGGCCGAGGCCGATCAGCATGACGATCAGCAACTTGCTCCAAATGAGGTCATTCAGAAGGTCGAGCATGGCAATGTTCACCTTGTTGTCGTTGTTAGGGTGTCGGCGCGCGCCGCTGCGCCGTGCAAGCGAGGGATGTTTCAACAGTAGCGTCGACAGGACAATTTCGCAGGTGGCCGCGATGTGGCGCGACCTGATGCTAGAATGGCGGCACTCGCGCCACCCTCAGGGCATCCCCGTGACCTCCCACCTCGCCGAAAACCTCAAGTTGCTCTGCAGTCACTATCGCTCGATTGCCGAGGTGTGCCGCAAGCTGACCATCAATCGGGCGCAGTTCAACAAGTACCTGGGCGGGCAGAGCCGTCCCACGCCGTTCAACCTCAAACGCATCGGCGACTTCTTCGGTGTCGAGGGCTATGAGCTGGAGATGCCACCCGAGCAGTTCGTCCGGCTGGTCGGGGCGCGCCATCCGGAAGCCCAGGCGCTGCCACGGACCGATCCGCTGCTGGCCCTGCTGCAGCCGCTGCGCGAGCACGCCACCAGCCTGTCGCGCTACTGCGGCTACTACTTCGAATACGCCAACTGCATGTCGGTGCCGGGCAGCATCCTCATCTCGCTGGTGCATCTGCGCGAGGAGAACGGCCTGTACCTGTTCGAGCGCCAGGAGCGCCAGGAACGTGCCAGTCCCACCCTCGGGCAGGCCGAGGACTGGGTGCGCTGCCGCTACCTGGGCGCCGCCTTCGGTCTGCAGGACCGGCTGTTCCTGATCGACTACGAATCGCTGACGCTCAACGAGATGAGCCAGACCATCCTCATCCCCAGCTTCAAGAGCCGCATCACCCGGCTCAACGGCCTGAAGACCGGTGTCTCCTCCGGCGACCGCCGCACGCCGGCGTGCACTGCGGTGGTCTGGGAATACCTGGGCCGCGAGATCAACCGGGTCAGCGCCTATCGCCAGGTGATGCTGTACAGCCCGGACGACCCGCGTATCGACCCGGACATCCGCGAGCGCCTGGCGACCCCGCATGTGGAGAACGGGCTGTTTGGCATCGAGTGAGGACGCTCAGAGCAGCTGGCGGCACTGGATGAAGCCCGAGCGCTCGGCGATGCGGTCGTAGAGCATGCGCCCTCTATAGTTGCTCTCCTGGGTCAGCCAGTGGACGCGCTCGGCGCCGGCGGCTGCGGCCTGGGCATAGACGTGCTCGATCAGCCCCCGGCCGATGCCCGTGCCGCGCGTGCCCTCGGCCACGTAGAGGTCCTGCAGGTAACAATAATCACCACGAGTCCAGCAGCTGCGATGGAAGATCCAGTGCACCAAGCCAATGGCGTGGCCGTCATGCCAGGCCTGCGCGGCATGCATCGGTTCGGCCGGATCGAGGAAGCGCTGCCAGGTGAGGTCGCTGGTTTGCTCGGGAATGTCGGCGGAATAGAAGCGCTGGTAGCCCCGCCAGAGGTCGTGCCAGGCGGCGTGGTCGGCGGCGGTGATGGGGCGGATCTCAAGCACGGTGCGTTCCTCGACAGTTGGTAGTGGACATGCGCGCGGCAAGCGCCTGGTCGCGCGGCTCAGGCGAGGCGGTCAGGCCCTGGCGAACTCCGTCCTGGTCGGCCGGCGAGCGGTTCTGCCCGAGCTTCCACTTGCCCTTCAGTTGGCGAATCGGCAGGGCGAAGCCGACGATGGCGCGCAGCATGGCGTCGAGGTAATCGGCGGGTGCATCGCCTACGGCCCAGGGCTGTGGCCGGCTGGCTTCATGCCGGTCGCTGAGGCGGCTGACGATCCGTAGCAGGCTGTCGCGCTCCTCGATCAGCTGCACCGGGCCGCGAGCATGCACGGCAATGTAGTTCCAGGTCGGCACGACCTTGCCGTGCTCTGCTTTGGCCGGGTACCAGCTGGGGCTGATGTAGGCGTCGGGGCCGCTGAACACGGCGAGCGCTTCGCTGTCTTCCCGCAGCTCGCGCCAGTGCGGGTTGGCCCTGGCGAAGTGACCGTAGAGGGTACCTAACTCGCCTTCGTCGGGTTCCAGCAAGCAGCGGCAGGTGGCTGGCCTGCACGCCGTCCGTGCCCGCGCTGGCCAGCAGCGCGAATGGCATCGCCCGAATCTGGCGGTGCAACTCGCCAAGATCGTCCTGGCGGAATGAGGCGGGCAGGTACATGGCATCTCTCCGAATACGGTTTTGCCATGCTAGGCAGGATATTGGCCCGCTGTAAGATCCATTACCTGTGACCTCGATAGAGCCAATGCGCCCTATGCCGACCATACCTCCGTTGCCCGTCGATCTTTCCGGCATTCGTCTGGAGCGCAGTCAGGGGCTGACGCGTCAGCTTTATCAGACCCTGCGCGAGCGCATCCTCGATGGTCGTCTGGCTGGAGGGAGCCGGCTGCCGGCCAGTCGCGATCTGGCGGCATTGCTGGCGGTGTCGCGCAACACCGTTACCCGAGCGTTCGATCAGCTCTATGCCGAGGGCTACATCGAAGGTCGGGTTGGCGATGGCACCTACGTGGTGGAGCTCGGCGGCGCGCGGTCGCTAGCGCAGCCGGCTGCTTCCGGACCGGCTACGACCGAGGCACTGTTGCGCCTGCAGCGCCATCACCTGGCGCCGCCGGTGAGCGGTGCGCCGCGGGCCTTTCGCATCGGTGTGCCGGCCTTCGATCTTTTCCCCTTCGACATCTGGGCGCGGCTCATGGCGCGTTTCTGGCGCAAGCCATCGCCGGCGCTCCTGGGCTATGGCGACCCGGCGGGTGAGCCTGCCTTGCGCGAACTGGTAGCGGCCTACCTGCGCAGCAGTCGCGGGCTGAACTGCGATCCGTCCCAGGTGGTGATTACCTGCGGTGCGCAGCAGGGCATCAGTCTGTGCGCCCAACTGCTGGTGCAGCCAGGCGATCGGGTGGCGCTGGAAAATCCGGGCTACCGCGCCGCCGGTCATGCCTTTGCCGTGGCGGGCGCCGAGCTGTGCGGCGTCGCGGTAGACGGCGAGGGGTTGGACACCGCCGCGCTTGCGCAGATCGAAGGTTGCCGGCTGGCCTATGTCACGCCGTCGCATCAGTATCCGACCGGGGTGACGCTGTCGCTGGCACGGCGTCTGGAACTGCTCGCCTGGGCCGAGCGCAACGAGGGCTGGATCGTCGAGGACGACTACGACGGCGAGTACCGTTACAGCGGCACGCCGCTGACCCCCTTGGCGGCGCTGGACCGGCAGGGGCGGGTGCTCTACGTCGGCACCTTCTGCAAGATCGCCTTCCCCGCGCTGCGCCTCGGCTATCTGGTGTTGCCTCCCGGCCTGGCCGAGGCGTTTGCCCGCCGCCGCGCGCTGGATATGCGTCACTCCGATCCTGGCAGCCAGGCGGTGATGTCCGAATTCATCGCCGCCGGGCATTTCCAGCGCCACGTACGCCGTATGCGCCAGGCCGCCCGGGCACGCCGCGACACCCTGCTGCAGCACTGGCCAGAGGCGATAGCGGGTTGCGCGGCTTTGCCGGCAGTGGAAGCTGGGCTGCATCTGTGTGTGCCGGTGCACAGTCAGGCCCGCGAAGCGGAGCTGGTGGCCGCGGCGCGAGCGGTCGGGGTGGAAATGAACGGGCTGGCCGACTACTGGCTGGACGGTCAGCCGCCGCAGGACGCGGCGGGCGGCCTGGTGCTGGGTTTCGCGGCGGTTCCGGAGATGGAAATCGTCGCCGCGTTGCAACGCTTGCGACGTGCCTGGGACCTGCCGTGCTAGCGACAGATCCCAGTACGGTCCTCACTCCTTATTGCTGGCGTCGTAGATTGCGCGGTCGAGCTCCTGCTCGCTGCGGCCGACCAGCGTGGTGGTCATCAGGTCGCCGGCGACGTTCACCGTTGTGCGCGCCATGTCGAGGATGCGGTCGATGCCGGCGATCAGCGCCACGCCTTCCAGCGGCAGACCGGCGGCGGTGAGCACCAGGCCGAGCATGATCAGCCCGGCGCCGGGGATGCCGGCGGTACCGATGGAGGCCAGCGTCGCGGTGAGGATGATCATCGCGTACTGCCCGGCGCCGAGGTCGATGCCGAAGGCCTGGGCGATGAACAGTGCGAGCACGCCCTGGTAGATCGCCGTGCCGTCCATGTTGATGGTCGCGCCCACCGGCAACACGAAGCCCGCCACACCCTCGGACACGCCGAGGTTCTTGCGCGCGCATTCGATGGAAACCGGCAGGGTGCCGGAGCTGCTCGAAGTACTGAAGGCCACCGCCAGCGCGGGGGCGATGCCCTGGAAGAAACGCAGTGGGTTGAGCCGCGCCAGCAGGCCGAGCAGCCCGCCGTAGACCAGCAGCACGTGGGCGATGCTGGCCAGGTAGATCACGCCGATCACGCCCGCCAGCGGCAGCAGCACTTCAGCGCCGTGGCTGCCGACCACGCCGGCGGTCAGGGCGAAGACGCCGATCGGCGCGACGCGCATCACCAGGTCGGTGAGCTTGTAGAAGCTCTCGGCGAGCGCATCGAACAGACGCACCGCCGGCGCGCCGCGCTCGCCGATCAGGTTGATGCTCACGCCCAGGGCGATGGCGAAGACGATGATCTGCAGGATGTTGCCCTCGGCGAAGGCGGTGACCGGGTTGGCTGGCACCAGGCCGACCAGAATGGACACCAGCGAGGGCGCCTGCTTGGCCTGCTCGCTGCCGCTGGCGACCATGTTCATCCCTTCGCCGGGGCTGAACAGCGCGCCGAACAGCAGGCCGATGCTGACCGCGAAGGCGGTGGTCACCAGGTAGATGGCGATGGTCTTGAGACTGATGCGGCCGAGCTTGGCGCTGTCCTGCATCGAAGTGATGCCAGCCACCAGCGAAACGAACACCAGCGGCACGATGAGCATCTTGATCGCATTGAGAAACAGCGTGCCGATCGGTGCCAGCAGCTGCGCATCCGCACTGAAGGCCATGCCGGCGGCGACGCCGAGGAGCAGGCCGATGAGGATCTGCTGCCAGAGCGGCAGGCGGACGAGCAGGCGCAGGGGAGCGGAGAGGGTCGTACTCTGAGTCATGGGTTTTCCTGTTGTTTTTATTGTGCGAACGGGCCGGGCTGGCGGCCCGTAAAGCGAGCGCCCGACGTCGGAGTCGGGCGCAGGGGAGCGATCACACCACCAGCGGTGCCAGGCGTGGCGCGATCATGTTTTCCGGGCGCAGGATCTCGGCCAGCATGGCGTCGTCGAGCAGCCGTTCTTCGCGCACCAGCTCCAGCACGCTGCGGCCGCCGAGCAGGGCCTCGCGGGCCAGGCGGGTGCTGTTGTCGTAGCCGATGTAGGGATTCAGCGCGGTGATCAGGCCGATGGAGCTTTCCATCAGCTCGCGGCAACGGTCTTCGTTGGCGCTGATGCCCTCGATGCAGTGCTCGCGCAGCATGTCCATGGCGCGTTGCAGCAGGCGGATCGAATCGAACAGCTTGTAGGCGATCAGCGGCTCCATGACATTGAGCTGCAGCTGCCCGCCCTCGGCGGCCATGGTCAGCGCCAGGTCGTTGCCGATCACTTCGAAAGCGACCTGGTTGACCGCTTCCGGAATCACCGGGTTGACCTTGCCCGGCATGATCGAGCTGCCCGGCTGGCGCGGCGGCAGGTTGATCTCGTTGAAGCCGGTGCGCGGCCCGCTGGAGAGCAGGCGCAGGTCGTTGCAGATCTTCGACAGCTTCACCGCCAGGCGCTTGAGCATGCCGGAGAACAGCACGAACGAGCCCATGTCCGAGGTGGCTTCGATCAGGTCGGCGGCCTGGCGCAGCGGCTGGCCGCTGATCTCGGCCAGGCGCTGCACGGCGATGGCCTGATAGCGCGGGTCGGCATTGATGCCGGTGCCGATGGCGGTGCCGCCGAGGTTCACTTCCAGCAGCAGCTCCGGGGCGAAGCGGCGCAGGTGTTGCAGATCCTCGCCGAGGGTGGTGGCGAAGGCGTGGAATTCCTGGCCGAGGGTCATCGGCACGGCATCCTGCAGCTGGGTGCGGCCCATCTTCAGCACATGGGCGAAGGCGTGGCCTTTGCCGGTCAACGCTTCGCAGAGGCTGTCGAGGCTGGCCAGCAGGGTGTCGTGGCCGAGCAAGAGGCCGAGGCGAATCGCGGTGGGGTAGGCGTCGTTGGTCGACTGCGCCATGTTCACGTCGTTGTTCGGGTGCAGGAACTGGTATTCGCCCCTGGCGTGGCCCATGGCTTCCAGGCCGAGGTTGGCGATCACCTCGTTGGCGTTCATGTTGGTCGAGGTGCCGGCGCCGCCCTGGATCATGTCCACCACGAACTGCTCGTGGTACTCGCCGCGAATCAGTCGGGCGCAGCCCTGGCTGATGGCCACGTGCTTGGCTTCGGGCAGGTAGCCCAGCTCGCGGTTGGCGTCTGCCGCCGCCTGCTTGACCATCGCCAGGGCGACGATCAGTTTGGGGTAATGCGACAACGGCACGCCTGAGAGGCGGAAGTTGTGCAAGGCGCGCAGGGTCTGAATGCCGTAGTAGGCGTCGGAAGGAACGGGGAGGGTGCCAAGCAGGTCTTTTTCGACCCGCGATGATGCAACTTCGGACATGATGGTAATGTGGCTTCGCTAGGCGCAGGCAGTGCTGCAGTGCGCCTAAAGTAAGGTCTGCGGTCTGTTCGAGGCCAATGCCGTTGCTGGCTGGCTCATGCCGAAACGGCATAATGTTGGTGTGACTTCCCGCTCGTCGCCATCGTATGAGGGCCCTTTCACGTGAATCTGGAAACCAAGTGGCTGGAGGATTTCGTCGCCCTCGCGGCGACTCGCAGCTTTTCCCAGGCAGCGCAGCGCCGCTTCGTCACGCAGCCGGCGTTCAGTCGGCGCATCCGTTCGCTGGAAGAGGCGCTCGGCCTGCAGCTGATCAACCGTTCGCGCACGCCGATCGAGCTGACTGAGGCAGGCCAGCTGTTCCTCGTCAGCGCACGCAACATGGTCGAGCAGCTCGGCGAGGTGGTGCGCCACCTGCACCATGTCGAAGGCCAGCAGGGCGAGGTGCTGCAGATTTCCGCGGCGCACTCGCTGGCGCTGGGCTTCTTCCCGGCGTGGATCGCCGGTCTGCGCCACGATGGGCTGAACCTGGCTACCCGACTGATCGCCACCAACGTCGGCGAGGCGGTGCATGTGCTGCGCGAAGGCGGCTGCGACCTGATCCTCGCCTACTACGATCCGGATGCCGCGCTGCAGCTCGACCCGGAGCTGTTCCCTTCGCTGCACCTGGGCCGTACCGAGATGCTGCCGGTCTGTGCAGTCGGCGCCGACGGCGTGCCGCTGTACGACGTCGACAGCGGCCAGACCGTGCCGTTGCTGGCCTACAGCGCCGGCGCCTTTCTCGGTCGCTCGGTGAACCTGCTGCTGCGCCAGCGCGCGCTGCGTTCGACCACCGTCTACGAGACGGCCATGGCCGACAGCCTGAAGAGCATGGCGTTGCAGGGGCTGGGCATCGCCTGGGCGCCGCGACTGAGCGTCGAGCCCGAGTTGCAGCGCGGCGAGCTGGCGATCTGCGGCAGCGAGCAATGGCGCGTGCCGTTGGAAATCCGCCTGTATCGTTGCTCGCTGATGCGCAAGGGCGCAGTGCGATTGCTCTGGCGAAGGCTGGAAAACCGTACCGCGGAAGCCCAGCGACAGGCAGGCGAGGCGGCGGGTTAAAGCGCTCTGCGCAGCCGTCGCCAGCGCCTGCTGAGAAGGCGGTGACCGCTAGCTCGTCGTCGCGAGCGCGATGGTATGATCGCGGCCTTGCCGCGCCTACTGCTTATTCGCCTCGCGCGGCCGCTGGAGCCCTTTCGTGCCCACTTCAAAGCCAATCGGCCTGCGTCAATGGATCTGGCGGGCCTTCGTTCGCAGTGCGCTCATTCCACTGGTGCTGGTGGAGACCGCGCTGATCGCGATCTATCTGCTGACCAACAACGCGATTCGCGATGCGCAGGTCGAACATCTGCGCGAAACCGCGCTCAACGATCTAGAGGCGGCGGTGAGTCTCGAGTCGCGGCTGATCAGCGAGCAGCTCGGCCAGGTCAGCTCACTGACCCAGTTGTATCGCAATCTCACCGCGCAGGCGCTGCAGGGCGAAGCGCCGCAGCAGGTGCCCGAGCTGGCGCTGAGCGACGAGGGGGTGCGCTACAGCCCAAGCGACGATGGCGGCGCCGCCGTGTTCTATTCCAACGCCACCGCCCCCGAGCGGCACGACCTGCAGAAGATCGCCAGGCTGCGGCAGCTGGAGCCGCTGATGAAGGAGGTCGAGGCGCGCAACCCGCTGGTCGCCAGCCTTTATTTCAACAGTTGGGACAGCTTCAACCATATTTATCCGTGGTTCTTCACGCTCGACCAGTACCCCGCGGACATGGATATTCCCAAATACAACTTCTATTACCTGGCCGACGCCGAGCACAACCCGTCGCGCGGCGTGGTGTGGACCGACGTCTACCTCGACCCGGCCGGGCACGGCTGGATGATGTCGGCGATCGCGCCGGTGTACCGTGGCAATTTCCTCGAAGGCGTGGTCGGCATCGACATCACCGTCAGCGGCATTCTCGAGCAGATCGGTCAGGTACAGGTGCCCTGGGGTGGCTACGCCATGCTGGTCAGCGACGACCTGTCGATCATGGCGCTGCCCGAGCCTGGCGAAGCGGATTTCGGCCTGGCCGAGCTGACCGAACACTCCTATCTGGATGCCATCCGCCGCGAGGTGTTCAAACCGGAGGATTTCCAGCTCGACCGTCGCCCGGAAACCGCCGAACTGGCCGCCGCGATCTCCGGTAGCAGCAGCGGCGTGCAGCAGGTGATGCTCGGCGGCCGACCGCAGCTGGTGGCCTGGACCACCGTGGCGCAGACCGGCTGGCACCTGCTGGCGGTGGTCGATGAGGCTGCGGTATTTCGCCAGACCAATGCGCTGGCGAGCCGCTATCAACAGATCGGCTATCTGCTGATTGCTGGGCTGGTGCTGTTCTATATCGGCTTCTTCGCCCTCATGTGGCTGCGTGCACGCCAGCTCAGCGGTGCGCTGCTGACACCCATCGCCGGCATCTCGCGGATGCTCGGCGAGATTGGCGTCGGCCGCTGGCAACCGGAGCCGGCACAGTCGCAGATTCGCGAACTGGACGAGATGTGCCGTCACACCCAGGACATCGGCAGCCGCCTGGCCTATAGCGAGTCCGAGCGCTGGGAGGCGCAACGACGCCTGGAACTGGTGCTGGAAAGCGCGACCGAAAGCCTCTGGGAATACGACATGCCCAACCACCGGCTGCGTATACGCGGCGGCATGGTGACGCGCTTCGGCCTGCCGTCGGGGCAGCTCAGCGACAGCGAGTTTCGCCGCCGTATCCACCCCGATGACTTGCCGCAGGCGCTGGCGCAGATCGAACGCGTCAGCCGCGGACTGCAGCAGCGCTATGAGGCCGAGTACCGCTTCGCCGATACCCAGGGCCAATACCACTGGTTGCTCAGCCGCGGGCGCGTGCTCGCGCATGACCCGGATACCGGCGTGGCGAAGATACTGGCCGGCACCCATGTGGATATCGATGCGCTGAAGCGGGTCGAGGAGGAGCTGCGTACGGCGACCCTGCAGGCACAGGCTGCCAGCGAAGCGAAGGGCCGGCTGCTCTCGGGTATCAGCCATGAATTGCGCACGCCGCTCAATGCGATTCTCGGTTTCGCCCAGCTGATGCGCATGGACTGCGACGACGAAAGCCAGTCCGAGGCGGCGGAATACCTCGACGAGATCCTGCTCGCCAGCCGCCATCTAAACCAGCTGCTGGGCGAGATTCTCGAATGGTCCAGCCTGCAGAACGAACCGGCGCAGCTCGAACTGCAGGCGGTGGACGTCTGCAAGCTGATGCGCGAATGCGCCGAACTGGTCTCGCTCGACGTTCAGCAGCGCGGCCTGCATCTGCAGTTGCAGTTGCCGGATGAGCCACTGCAGGTGCTCGCCGAGCCGCGCCGGCTGCGCCAGGTGCTGCTCAACCTGCTGTCCAACGCGATGAAGTACAACGTCCCCGATGGCCACATCAGCCTGCGCGCCGAAACCAGCCCGGGGCATGTGCGCCTGCTGGTCGAAGACTCGGGGCTGGGTATCGAGCCCGCACAGCAGGCGCAGGTGTTCGAGCCCTTCCAGCGGCTCGGGCGCGAGAACAGCATGATTCAGGGCACCGGTATAGGACTGTCGTTGTGCCTGGAATTCGCCCGCCTGATGAACGGCCAGCTGGGGCTGCACAGCGAACCCGGCGTCGGCAGCCGTTTCTGGATCGACTTGCCACGCCTGGCGCCTGCTGCGTTGCAGTAGCGCCTGGTCGCACGGGGTACTGGCTGGTCACGCCTTGCGCTATACTGCGCGGCTTTCGCGCGGGTGGCCATGGTCGATCCGCGATTGTCCCGGCCACGCTCTTTTGCGTGGTTTGTTGTTATTGACGCGCCCGCGGGCGCCCGATGAGAGGCACGACGATGAGCGCACTGGTAGGCGTGATCATGGGCTCCAAGTCCGACTGGTCCACCCTGAGCCACACCGCCGAGATGCTGGAAAAGCTGGGCATCCCCCATGAAGTGACGGTGGTGTCCGCCCATCGCACCCCGGACCTGCTCTTCCAGTACGCCGAACAGGCCGAAGCCCGTGGGCTGCGCGTGATCATCGCTGGTGCCGGTGGTGCCGCCCATCTGCCGGGCATGTGCGCGGCCAAGACGCATCTGCCGGTGCTTGGCGTGCCGGTGCAGTCGTCGATGCTCTCCGGGGTCGATTCGCTGCTATCGATCGTGCAGATGCCGGCCGGCGTGCCGGTTGCCACCCTGGCCATCGGCAAGGCCGGCGCGATCAACGCCGCGCTGCTGTCGGCAAGTATCCTCGGCCACGAATTCCCGGAGTATCACCAGGCGCTGAAGAAATTCCGCGACGAGCAGACCCAGACGGTCCTCGACAATCCGGACCCGCGCGGTTGAGCCGGGACTAAACTTCGCTTCCTCGCGCTGTGCCTGTCACGCGCTGAATCTGCCGCCTAGTGAAGGGCCGTTGATATGAAAATTGGTGTGATCGGTGGCGGCCAGCTGGGCCGCATGCTGGCCCTGGCGGGCACTCCGCTGGGCATGAGCTTCGCCTTCCTCGACCCGGCGCCGGACGCCTGCGCCCAGGCCCTCGGCGAACACATCCGCGCCGACTACGACGACAAGGATCACCTGCGCCGGCTGGCCGACGAAGTGGATCTGGTGACCTTCGAGTTCGAGAGCGTACCGGCCGAGACGGTGGCCTTCCTCTCGCAATTCGTGCCGGTCTACCCGAGCGCTGAATCGCTGCGCATCGCCCGCGATCGCTGGTTCGAAAAATCCATGTTCAAGGACCTCGGCATTCCCACCCCGGACTTCGCCGACATCCAGTCGCAGGCCGATCTCGACGCCGCGGTGGCCAGCATCGGCCTGCCCGCCGTGCTCAAGACCCGTACCCTGGGTTACGACGGCAAGGGTCAGAAACTGCTGCGCAAGCCGGCTGACGTTGCCGGTGCCTTCGCCGAGCTGGGTAGCGTGCCGTGTATTCTCGAAGGCTTCGTGCCCTTCACTGGTGAAGTCTCGCTGATCGCCGTGCGTGGCCGCGACGGCGAAACCTGCTTCTACCCACTGGTGCACAACAGCCACGAGAGCGGCATCCTGCGGCTGTCGGTGGCCAGCAGCAACCATCCGCTGCAGGCGCTGGCCGAGGATTATGTCGGTCGTGTGCTCGAGCAGCTGGACTACGTTGGCGTGCTGGCCTTCGAGTTCTTCGAGGTCGATGGCGGCCTGAAGGCCAACGAGATCGCCCCGCGCGTGCACAATTCCGGGCACTGGACCATCGAAGGTGCCGAGTGCTCCCAGTTCGAGAACCACCTGCGTGCCGTCGCCGGGCTGCCGCTGGGTTCGACCGCCAAGCTGGGCGAGAGCGCCATGCTCAACTTCATCGGCGAAGTGCCGCCGGTGGAGAAGGTCATCGCCATCGAGGACTGCCATCTGCACCACTACGGCAAGGCCTTCAAGGTCGGGCGCAAGGTCGGTCACGCCACGCTGCGTTGCCCGGATCGCGCCACCCTCGACCGGCAGATCACCGCCGTAGAGACGCTGATCCCGCATTCCTGACGCCCGGCCGTCAGGCTTCGGCGAACGGTGACAGCGCCCTCGGGTCCGATTGGTTACCCACCTTTCGGATCTCAGGAGCTTATCCATGGGCATCATCGGCACCATCATCATCGGTCTTATCGTCGGCCTCATCGCACGTTTCCTCAAGCCTGGCGACGACAGCATGGGCTGGATCATGACCATCCTGCTCGGTATCGGCGGCTCGCTGCTGGCGACCTATGGCGGCCAGGCGCTCGGGCTGTATCAGGCCGGCGAAGGCGCGGGCTTTATCGGCGCGGTGGTCGGTGCGATCATCCTGCTGGTCATCTACGGCATGGTCACCAGCCGCAAGCATTGATCCGCCGGGGGCCGCGCCCTGCGGCCCCGTTCTCTCGCATGTAGTTGCCTTATGCGCACATTCGTCCTCTCGCTGCTCTGCTGCCTCGCTTTCGTTTCCCACGCCCAGGCCATGCCGCCCGAACTCGACTGGCTCGAACTGATGCCGCCCGAGGACCGTCAGGCGCTGGAGGAAATGCCCGAAATCGACCACTCGACGCCGGAAGATGCCGGCTTCAGCGACCAGGGTGGGCTCAAGCAGGAAGCCGGGCTGCCGGCGGTGATGTACTCGGCCAAGACCGTCGCCGAACTGAATGGGCGCGAGATCCGTCTGGGCGGCTATCCGGTGCCGCTGGAAAGCGACGCGCGCGGGCGCAGTATCGAGTTCTTCCTGGTGCCCTATCCGGGCGCCTGCATCCACGTGCCGCCACCGCCGCCGAACCAGATCGTGCTGGTGCGCTACCCGAAAGGCATTGCCCTGGAGGACATCTATGCACCGCTGTGGGTCGACGGACGCCTGCAGATCGAGCCGGTCAGCAACGACCTGGCCGACGCCGCCTATGCGCTGGAAGCGGCGGCAGTCGAGCTGGTCGACGAAAGCGATCTCTGAGGCGCGTAGGTTGAGGAGCGTAGGTGTAGGTTGGGTCGGGGCGCGTAGCCTGAGGCGCGCAGCGACGAAGCCCAACGCGTGCCGCGCCCGTTGGGCTTCGCTGCGCTCAACGCCAACCTACCCGTACACCGTTCGTGCATGGGTGCAGGGGGTAGGTTGAGTCGGGGCGCGTAGCCTGAGAAGCGTAGCGACGAAGCCCAACAGGTGCATGCCGTGCCCGTTCGTGCATGAGCGCCACGAGGTGGGGCGAGGCATGGGTCGGTTCGGACACGTAGGTTGAGGAGCGTAGGTTGGGTCGGGGCGCGTAGCCTGAGGCGCGCAGCGACGAAGCCCAACGTGTGCCGCGCCCGTTGGGCTTCACTGCGTTCAGCGCCAACCTACCCGTGCACCGAATAGACAGCTTCCAAGGAGTCCCGAATGCCGCTGGATACCGGACAACGCCAGGCCTTCCGCGCCCTCGCCGAGCACACCGCGGGGATCGACGAGCAGGTCTACCGCCGCTTCGAGCGCGATCCACTGGATCCCATCATCGGCCTCGGCGCCGCCGATGCGCCGCTCTGCTTCTTCGGCCGCGACCCGGGCCGCGAGGAGGTTCGTTATGGCGAGCCCTTCATCGGCTCCGGCGGGCAGATCGTGCGGCGCGTGCTGTATCGCCACCTGCATGGTGAGGAGATGCCGGATTTCGAGGCGGGGCGGGCGCTTGGGCAGCACTACTTCTGGATCAATACCGTGCCGTACAAGCCGCTCGGCAACAAGGCCTGGTCGATGGCAGTCAAGCGCCGCTTCCATCCGCTGATGCGCCAGCTGCTGGTGGACAGCTGGCGCGGGCGGCACATCATCACCCTCGGCCGCGAGGCGTTCCTCTGGTTCGGTATCGACCAACCGCGTGAGGCACGCCAGCTTCTGGAAGACTTCTGGCAACGTGAGGATCGCTTCACTGCCAGCTTCGACGTCGAACTGCAGGATGAGCAGGGGCAGAGCCGCACGTTCACCCTGCACCCGCTGCCGCACCCCTCACCGCTGAACCAGACCTGGTTCAAGCGTTTCCCGGACCTGCTCGAGGCGCGCCTGCGCCAGCTCGACGGCTAGCTGACCTGATTGCTGATCTGCCCGGCCTGCCAGGCGGCGACGTTGCCCAGCGTGGTGCCGGCGATGGCGGCCAGCGCTTCGTCGGTGAGAAATGCCTGGTGCGCGGTGACGATGACATTGGGAAACGACAACAGCCGCGCCAGCACATCGTCCTGCAGCGGCAGGCCGGAGTGGTCCTCGAAGAACAGCCCGGCCTCCTCCTCGTAGACGTCCAGGCCCAGATAGCCCAGCTGGCCGCTCTTCAGTGCGCCGATCAGTGCCGGCGTGTCGATCAGCGCGCCACGGCCGGTGTTGATCAGCATGGCGCGCGGCTTCATGGTCGCCAGGCTCCGCTGGTTGATCAGGTGGTGCGTCTGCTCGGTCAGCGGGCAGTGCAGACTGACGATATCGCTGCTGGCGAGCAGCTCGTCGAGAGCCAGGTAACGCATGCCCAGGCGTTCCAGCTCCGGGTTGGGGAAGGGGTCGTAGAGCTGCACCTCGCAGCCGAAACCGAGCATGATCCGCGCGAACACCGCGCCGATCTGCCCGCTGCCGACCACGCCGACCCGCTTGCCCACCAGATCGAAGCCGGTCAGCCCTTGCAGCGAGAAATTGCCCTCGCGGGTACGGTTGTAGGCCCGTGGCAGACGTCGGTTGAGCGCCAGGATCAGCGCCACGGTGTGCTCGGCCACCGCGTGCGGCGAATAGGCCGGCACCCGTACCACCGGCAGGCCGAGACGCTGGGCACAGGGCAGATCGACATGGTTGTAGCCGGCCGAACGCAGGGCGATCAGCCGCGTGCCGCCAGCGGCCAGCTTCTCCAGCACGGGCGCCGATAGCACGTCATTGACGAATGAACAGACCACCTCGGCGCCCGCGGCCAGCGCTACGGTATCGGGATCAAGGCGCGGCTCGAGGAATTGCAGCTCGAAGCCATGCGCCTGATTGGCAGCCTGGAAGCTGTCGCGGTCATAGGGTTTGCTGCTGAACAGGGTGATGCGCATGGGAGCCTCGCGATAAAGGGCGACTGCCCACAGGGTGCGGCAGATGCCCGCCGAGGCCAAGCCGATTCTGCCGACAGGCTCTGCCTGGTCTGGCGTCTTGGCCCGGTTCGGCGCTCAGCCTTCGCTGCGCTGCGGGTCGGCGCTGCGCGGGTAGGTGCGCTCCTCCTGGATGCTGCCGTCCTTCTTGTGAATCTTCACCGAGGCCGTCTTGCCTTCGAGGAAGGTTGCGGTCACCTGCAGCATCTCATCCTTGGTCGCAGCGGTCTTCGAGGCGCGGGTCGCCCCCTGCTTGCGCAGTTCCCAACCGTTATTGGTGGCGTTGATATGGTAGTTGTCCATGCGTGCCTCCTCTGACGTGATGCAGGTTTAGAGGGGCGTCGGCCGGGGCGGTTCGCCGAGTCGGCACACCGCGGCGTGCAGGCTGATAGCCTGTGCGTCCAGCCCTCGCGGAGCATCTCATGTACACGCACGCCCGATTGCGCGCGATCATCACGGCCGACCCGCTACGCATGCGGGTGCTCGGTCTGGTGAAGGCGCTCGCTCTGCCGGATTGCTGGGTGGCAGCAGGTTTTGTGCGCAGTGCGGTGTGGGATCACCTGCATGGACGTGACAGCAGCCCGCTGCCTGCGGATATCGATGTCATCTGGTTCGACCCCGACCGGCCCGACAAGGCGCGGGATACCGGGCTCGAGGCGGTACTGCGGCACTCGGACGGCTCGCTCAACTGGTCGGTGAAGAACCAGGCCCGCATGCACCTGCACAATGCGGATCAGCCCTACCGGTCGGCAGTGGACGCGATGACCCACTGGCCGGAAACGGCCACTGCGGTCGGGGTTAGGCTGGGAGCGCTGGATGAGATCGAGGTGGCGGCCCCGCTGGGGCTGGACGATCTGTTCGATCTGATCGTCCGACCCACGGCGGCCTTTCGTGCCGGCAAGCGACAGGTCTATCTGGAGCGCCTGGCTGTGAAGCGCTGGCCCGAGACCTGGCCTGGCCTGCGCATACTGCAGGACTGATCGTCAGCGCCGTACTGCGGCTTAGATGAACGCCTGCCGCGCTACGCCACGAGGCAGGCGATTGCGCCCCGGCAGCTGCTCCAGGCGTTTCTGCCATTCGGCGCGCGCGGACAGGACGGAAGCCGGCTTCGTGGCTGTTGCGGGCGCAGTCGCGACGGACTTCACCGGCGCTACGGGTGTACTCGCTGCAGTTTTCGCTGCCGCTGCGGGAGCCGTCGTTGCCGTCTTCGCCACGGCTGCGGGCGCACCCGCAGCGGTCTTCGCCGCCTTCGCCGCGGCCCTCAGTTCGGCGAGGCTCGGTGTCTTGCGTACAGGCTCGCTGACCGCCTTTTCCACGCTGCGTAGGCACAGCTTGCAGGAAACCTGAGCGGCATCGTCGGAACTGTTGAGGCTTGAGCCGGTGCGCCCGCATGCGACATTCCCATGGGGCGCGGAATAGTGAATCACCAACGTACTGTCTCCTGAATTTCGGGGCGCGGGATTCTACACGCTCGGTCCGCCCAGGCAATGCCGGTGGCAGAAACTCAGAGGGCAGCCGTCCGTGCGCCGACGGCAGTCGATTGCAGCGCATCGGCGCCCGGCGAAGTCATACCGACGAGGTTCGGCATGACCGCACGGATGATGTCGGCGAACAGCTGCAGCTTGGCGGGATAACTGCGCGCGTGCGAGTAGATGAGGTAGCGGGCAGCGGAAAACGAAAAAGGCCCGCATTTCTGCGTAATGCTGTTCACTTAAGCGGGGCAGCCTTACGATCCACCGGATATCGGGTTTTGGAAATCTTCACCGTCCTTGGCCTTTTTGGCCTTGGACGGTGATCCAGAAACATCCCCCCGACACCTCCTCTTAACTCAGCCAACCTTCTACCTGTTGCCGATACCGGATTGGCCGCTGCCATGACGATCAGTTGCACCGCAATGTACTGGCAGGCGGGCTTGAAGCGTATATCCGATGGTGTTCGGCCAAAGGTGACTGCGGCTTGGCTGGCCTCCCGACGGATGATGTTATAAGCGAGCAGGAGCCCCCACACCTCCTGATAAATCAGCTCGACCTTCTTGCTCCGTAGCGTCACCGCGTTTTGTTGCATTGAGCTTTTGATGTCCCTGAAGCCCAACTCAATCTCCCAACGCTCCAGATACAACTCGGCGACAGCTTTTGTGCTGTACCCCTTGGCCGGCAGAGAAGTGAGCAACGATCTGACGCGCCCTCGGCTTTCATAGCTGACCTCACGCACCTCCCAGTGTGTAGGCAGCTCGGGATTACGTTTGCGTGCCTGGGGCGAGACCTTCATCCGAACACGGCGATCATGTTCGCCATAACGCTCGACTTCCTCCATCACCAGCCCCTTGCGCGCTGGCGTCAGCCAGTGCCGATTGCTTCCTCCACCCACCACGCCCAACAGCAGATCAGCACCCCAGAAGCCCTTGTCGAACAATGTGATCGAATTGTCCGGGATCTGACTCAGGAAGGTTTCGGCCAGGCGCATTTCGCTGTCCCGGTAGGGACTAAGCTGAGCATCGAGGATCACGTGGGAGCGCACATTCATCAGGGCAACAAGCCGTAGCATTGGGAAAGGCGTCTGGCGGTCGTTGCCCGTATTGCCAGAACCGAAATGTTCTCTCAGCTCAGGTGAGTCAGGGGTTCGCAGAAATGCGCCATCTACTGCGAATACTTGCAAGCCGTGCCAAGCATCGCCTTCGTATCGCTCGCAGCCCCATTGTTTACCTGTCTGACGGAACAAGGACTCGACCGGGTCGGCACCCAGCCTTTTACGCGCTTCAGTCACACCGCTGCGCGCCAGTAATTGATCAGATGCCAGGCCTTGAGCGCAAATATTCAGGCGCCTGGCTACTTCATGTACGGGCTCATCGCGGAACAGCGCCATGCCCAGCACCAACCAAAGCACCTGGTCACTCGGTAGGCGTCGCCGTCTTATGGTGGCCTGAGCAGAGAGGTTGAGCGCACTGGCAACCCATTCGACAGGGATGTTCTGAGTGAAGGTGCTGAGGTCGGAGAAGTTGAAGAGGTCGCTAAGGTCGAACAGTTGCTGCTGAATGGGCATAAAAAATCCGATACCAGGAGACTGATATCGGATTTTCTGGAAAGCCCGGCTTGGACTCAAATGCTTAAGTGAACAGCATTACGCATTTCTGCGAGCCTTTAAATCGTGGTGCCGGCACCAGGAGTCGAACCCGGGACCTACTGATTACAAGTTTGTGGGTCACCAATTATATGGTTATATGCAGAGATAGATGAGCCTCTACATAGAGTGGGTTTTGGCTTAGTGGGAGCCTCACCAAGTAAGACCAAAATAGACCAAAATCGATAGCCCATGCTAGCCCGGTGATAGCCTGGCGGGTAGACGACAAGGAGTGAGATCGTGAAGTTGAAGTTCAACAAGAGGGCGTTATTAGCGGTTGAGCTACCAGTGGCGGGGAAGCGAGTGGCAGTGTATGACACAGAAATTCCGAAGTTGGCGATGAGAGTAACCTCGGCTGGGAGCCGTACCTTTTATGTCGTCAAACGGGCCGGCGCCTCCATGGCTTGGATAAAGCTCGGTAGCTTTCCTGAAATGACCGTCGAGCAAGCCCGTGCTGAGGCGCAGAAAGTCCTCGGTGAATTTGCATCGGGTGCCAACCCCGCTGCAGCTCGCCGGGCAATCCGGCAAGAGCCAACCTTCAGCGAAATGCTTGTCGAGATGCTGGCCAAGAAGAGAAAGCGTGACGGCTCGTCCATCACTGAGGCCACCAAGAAAGACTATCTCGATACCGTTCGGCTTCACATGAGCTCGATTGCCAGTAGCAAGCTGTCACATATCACTCGCTCTGAGGTGAAGGCTATCCACAGCAAGACGAGTAAAAAGAGTGCCCGCCAAGCAGACAAAGCTGTCGCTATCATTTCATCCGTCTTTAATTACGCCGCTGATCAGGAACAATTTAGTGGCACTAATCCAGCGAGTCGCATCCAGAAGAACCCAGTTACTGATCGGGATCGCTTCGCTCAAGCCGTTGAGCTTCCCTATCTTTTGGCCGCAGTCGCCGAATCCAATCAAGGTGACTTTTTTTGGCTCTCGATTCTCACGGGCGCGCGTCGCTCCAATTTACAAGCTATGGCTTGGCGTGATATCGACCTGGGTGGCCGAGTCTGGCGTATCGGCGTTACCAAAAATGGTACGCCGCAGAATGTCACTCTTTCACCCGAGGCTGTCGCCATTTTGCAAGCTCGCAGGCGCCGCCACGCTGAGAGCTCGTCTTATGTTTTCCCGGGCAACGGAAAGAAGGGACACTTGGTTGAGCCCAAAAAAGCCTGGGCATCAATACTTCGGCGTGCCAGCTTACGACGTCTGCTGGATGTCCTAGAGGGACTCGGTAAGTTAACTGCCGAAGAGCGGCAGCAGGCCGATGAGGCAGTGGCCGAAACGCCCGCAATAGCTGAGCGGCGATGGTATGGCTTGGCCGAGGCGTTGGGACTCGACCGGCAAAGCTACGATATGACGGATTTACGTATTCATGACCTTCGCCGCACGCTAGGTAGCTGGCAAGCGAAGACCGGCGCATCGCTGCCGATTATCGGAAAAAGCTTAAATCACAAGAGCTTACAGTCCACGGCTATTTATGCACGCCTTGATCTAGATCCGGTGCGTCAGTCAGTTGAGGCCGCAACGCGGGCCATAATAGAAGCTGCTGGGCCTCGAAAGGCTGCAGCACCGACTTCAAAATTAGGTGCCCTCGGAGAGCTAACTCCTGAGTCTAACTGAGACCTATTGTTCTGATTCGGGCTAGGAGCCCATGTCGAACAGGTTTCCGCGAATATCGAACAGTTCCGAAAACATCGGTAAACTTGTTGCTGGATTTATGCGTAGGAATGGCTGATCCCGATAGTTCATCAGAACATAATCGGGTATCTCAGAGTCGCCGGCTGGCTCGCACCATGTTTGCGAGTTAAGTGGTAGGTGCTCTTGTGAGAGAGGTGTGGTTAACCCTAGCGAGTCATGTACTACTACAGGCTCTTTGCCCGCAATATAAATGATAGTGACATATCCGAAATCTTGAGGTTGGCTCTCTTGCGTGGTATGGCGTAGTAACCGTTTTATCCAGTTCATTTTTAAAACCAAGAGCCTACATTGGATCTCGATTTTTTCATCGTCAGTTGTCGACTGTCGCCATCTAAATTTTCAAGCTGCAAACGGATAAAGTCGCTGTCAGCACCCTGATTCCTTCGGATATAAACCGTTACTTCAACCTCGTAGAAGCCTTCCTGCGCTTCTGCCAATGTCACTATGTCTTCTGCGTGCCGATATATCTGTTCCATGCGATTACCCGTAGTCAAGCGAAATACGCGCCCCTAGGTAGGAGGCAAACCTGCAAGGTTTAAACCCATGGCGCGCTGCCGGTGTTGGTGCACCGCCGGCTGGCCCAGCCGCTTAACCGGCGGCCTCGGTTGCATATAAATTCAATTTACCTTTTCTCTAATTAGTAGCAAGGGCTCTACTGGAGTTTAAGTGTTGCTTTAGAGCGGCTATCTCTGTGATTCGAAGAAGAAAAAAGATAGCCCGCGGGATGTCAGTCAGAACCGAGCTCAGTCGCCATCTGTCGCCAATCCGTCGCCAAGTATTGGGACTGCATCGCCTGCTGGGTCGCCATTGTCGCCGTTGTCGCCAGGAGATTACTTTCGGTAGAAGCCGGTCCCGAGTTGGCTGGCGGACACAGCCCAGATCGTGCAGTCAGCTAGGTTGCGTTCATGATGGGTGGGCGCGTTCGTGACTGCCGCGTAGGTGTTTGTGGAGGTGCTACATTGCCTACCACAGTTGTGGCCAGCCCAGTGAGGCCGCTTCCCTTGAGTGTCGGCGATGGACTAAATGAGATGGGAGGGCCGCACCGGTTTTCCCATTGATCGATGCTGCGATGGCCAATACTGCTGGGCATCTAGGCTGGATACACAACTGCCGCGCATGGTGGTCGCTATGTTCCTGACCAAGAGCCTGCGGTCCAGCCGCACCGCACGGCCGTGTGGAGGCGCCGCTATAAGACCTTACAAACATCTGAAAGTGGTGCTGAAGCACTAGTTGGCCCATATGACGGCGAAATCTACGGCGAGGGCGTGGCCTGCACGCCATGTCGCGTCGCGGCCGCTCGGTCCGCCGCCGATCAGGCCGAGCTACAGAGCATTGATAGCTCCAAAGGCTCGAAGGCGGCCGTCGGCAGGTCCGGCAGTAGCCTCATCGTTCAAGTTACACCTTCTAAGTTGGCGACAGTGGCGACAGTGGCGACAATCTTCCCTCGCGTGGAGGGGGTGCCGGCGACACATTGGCGACACCCGGCGACGCTTCGGCTGGAGCAGAACTTACGTTGCTGCTTGTTGCCAGTGGGTTCATTCTGAAATTCTTGCCATCGGCCGTTAGCAATTGGCGATGCTGGGCAAGCAGCACCAGTAGGTGATCGCGCTTTTTCGCACTTTTTCTGACAAGGCGCGGTCCATCACGCTGTAACGTTCGAGCGTCGAACGTTACCCAATTTTTTTCGCGCAGCCAGTCGAGCAGTTGCTGTGCCAGCATCAGATCGGGATCGATGACAACCGGACTCGTTAGGCGTAGAGCCTCGACTAGATACCAGCGCACTAGCTCAGTCGCACGCTCAACAAAAGGCTGGGCCAACAGACCGGTGTTCTCAACGATAGCGAGAATACCAGCGATACGTAGAATGTGTTCTGCCCCCTTCGCAGCGGTGGCCTTGATCTCTTGTAAGTCACCTCCTCGCCCCAGCGCGACTTCGATCTCGTCGTGGGCTTTGATCCAGACCGATTTCGACTGGGAGTCCATTGTCAGCGTTGGTGGGGCCAGATTGCCCCGATCATCTACGCGCGGCTCTAAATTGAGGAGCTCGGTCATCCGTTCCGAATAGCGCACAAATCGCGGGTCGAGGTTTGGATCGGTACTTCGGTAGAGGCGGGTCCCCGCTAGTGACTGTGGCCAGGCGATCAAGAAGCGGGCAAGGAAGCCTTGCCCCCGCATGACAGGATTGCCTAACACGCTTTCTGCCACAACCGGTTGGATCATCAGATGCGCACTTAGCCGACATCCGCTACGTGATGCGCTCTCACCATCCGCAGCACGCAAACGGGTTACCGGAGCACCGTCCCAAAGCTTCGAAAGACCGGCCACGCTTTTCAGAATATTCTCAGGCTTGCTTGCATAGCCACCGAAGAACTGCCCACCTTCATCACTGAACAGACCTTGGGACGGCCGTCCCCGCAATAGGGACTTTTGCAGCCCCTCCAGCGTAGGCTCCTCGGCCAGGATAAATGGTAGAGACGGAGCCATTGGCTCCTGCAGCCTGGTCAGCTCGGCGGCGAGCACGCCAGGATCGCCCTTGCTCCTCTCCAATATATCCGTGCGAGCACGTTGGTAGGCATCCCGGTGATCTCGGTACTTTCTCTGTTCTTCAGCGTGAGCTGTAGTGGTCAACCCATCCCGGACAGTGGGTTAAGTTTTTCTTCGGCCACCGCAGGCGGCAGCCCGTCGTTGAATTGATGCGGTCTGATCCAGTTGTAGCGATGCATCAGGTAATGGCTGATGTCTCGCTGAGCCTCCAAGGCTGTCAGATATCCAGTTGCTGGGATCCATTCCGACTTCAGGCTGCGGAACAGGCGCTCCATCGGCGAGTTGTCCCAGCAATTTCCTCGGCGGCTCATGCTCTGCTGCATCCGGTAGCGCCATAGCCGTTGCCGGAAGAGGCGGCTGGCGTACTGGCTGCCCTGATCCGAATGGAATAGCACCTGTTGTGGCTGGCCGCGTTGTTCGTAAGCCATGTCGAGAGCCTTAATCACTAGCTCAGCATCCGGCTTCGTGGAAAACGCCCAGCCAATCGTCCGTCGTGTGTACAGATCCAGCACTGCGGCCAGGTAATGCCAGCGACCTTGTGCCCAGACGTAGGTAATGTCGCCGCACCACACCTGGTTCGGGCGCTGGACTGCGAACTTGCGGTTTAACCGATTCGGGATATCCGGGCGCTCAACTGTGGCCTGCTTGTAAGCGTGCGAGCCCGGCTGCTTGCTGACGAGGCCCAGCTCACGCATCAACCGACGCACACGGAAACGGCCAATCGTCACGCCGTCCACGCGCAACATGCCCAGGATGCTTCGGCTGCCAGCCGAGCCTCGACTTTGGCTAAACAACTCGTTGACCCGGCTACGTAGCGCAACGCGACGAGCATCGACACGGCGACGTCGAAGGCGATGGGCGTAGTAGCACGACCGCGCCACATCGAAAGCTGAACAGACCACTTCTACCGGCTCCTGCTCACTCAACTGGTCTATCAGCGCGTACGATCGAGTTCGTCCGACATCAAGAGAGCGGTAGCCTTTTTTAATATCGCTTTCTCCCGTTCCAGCCGGTTGATCCGGGCTTCTAGCTCCTGAATCTTCTGCTGCTCGGGTGTCAGCGCCTTGCTCTTCGGCGTGACGCCCTGACGCTCGTCCTGAAGCTGTTTCACCCAGCGGCGCAATGCCGAATCCACGATGCCCAGCGAACGGCAGGCCTCGATATGGCTATAGCCTTGATCCAGAACCAAGGCAGCAGCCTCGCGTTTGAACTCGGCGGAAAACGTACGTCGTTGCTTGCTCATCGAACACCTCTTGATGGCGAGGATTTTCGCCTAAATCGGTGTCCGGGATCAGTAGACCACTACAAGCCTCTAAAAGCGCTTGCTGATGCACATAGTGCGACCGTAGCGCTAGGCGATCCGCAGCTGATTTTCGGTCTCCGGACTCCGCGATGGTGAGGGCAAAAAGAGATAAAGGGATCAGTTGGCCGTCACGCTCAACATTACCGTGAGACTGTGTTGCCAGCGCAGCAGCGGTCAGGATCGACTGAGCGGCAAGCGCCTCAGGAACTTGCACAGCCTCGACAATGGCGGCAGCGGCTCCCCCCAAAACCTCTCCCAAGGCATTCAGAGGGAAAGGGGCGGCGACTTCCAGATCAGGTAGCAGCCGTAGCGGCTCGGGATACGTCGGATCGGTCATGAGCGATGCGTTCATGCGTATCCCTCCCGCCATTGGCGCAGGTCGTTGAAATCGCTGAGCGACAACGGAGCGTTTTCAGGCCAAGCTGGAAAAACCAGTCCGATGCTGAGCGTCTGGGCAGCTGAGGTTGCAGCGGCACGACCAGGATTACCTCGCGTTTGGCGATCATCATCACCTGCGATGATCAGCTCCGTATCCGGGTACCTCCGTTGCAGTTCCCGGCCAGCCGTCAGCAGGTTGCCGGCATTCATTGCGCAGGCCACCGATGCACCGGTGGACTCATGGAGGGTCGCTCCAGTTGCCCAACCTTCACAGATATAAAGCGGTTGGCCTGTTACTGGGGCTCCAAGAGGTGCATAACAGCCAGTAATCTGTCCCCCTCGCAGGAACCTTTTGTTACCGTCTGGATGAATTCGCTGCAGGTTCACTAACTGGCCTGCGTAGTAGAGCGGGACCAGCAACGCGCCACCAAGCTGACGCAGGTTGTGGCCCTCGCAACCCTTGCTGGCTAGGTAAGGGTGGTGCGGCTCAGCCGGTCCAGCCTGGCTCCACAGCTGGCATGCGTACCGGGCGGCAGCCTGCTGAAGCTGGCACCGCTCAGCTTCCCTCTGGTGCCTAGACCGTTCTAGTTGTTGCCGTAGCACATTGGCCTCAATGGGGTGGGAGGCTTTGAGGCTGTTCCAGGTAAACCGCTCACCGGTTTTCCAGCTCCCGAAAGCGCCGCAGGAAAAAGCGCCATCGATATGCAGGGCGTACCATCCGTTTCGGGAACCAGTACGGTCGTAGGGTACGTGGAATCGGTGAATTCTCCCGTCCGGAACAGGACACAGCTTGATTGGGCCAAACCGATGCTCCAGCTCGCCACGGAACAGCGCTACCGGATCAGAGATCATTGTGCAGCTCTCCCGTGTGCGTTCCGCGGCGGCTGACCAAAAAAGTCGCAAGATCGCTCACGCGATAGCGCACACAGCGGCCAATTTTCAAATAAGGCAGGCTATAACGGCCAGTGGATCGCCACGTGGCCAAGGTGATCGGCTTTACTCCCAAGACAAACGCGACCTCATCCGGAGTGAGGAGGAAAGGCGCATGTTTGATATCGCTTCCTAACAGAGAGGTGATTTCGCTGCGAGCATCCTCATAATTGAGGCTGGTTTTTTCGGGCTTCATAAAAACTCCTACATGTACGGCGGTTCACCGTCATGCCTATTCTTTTATGAAGCCGGTTGGCTGTGTTTCGCCTAATTGAGGACTTTCTGCAATTAGGCTGACAATCGGACTCTCAGCGCCGTGAGGGTCCACTCTGAGAGGCGCGAAACGAGACCATTGCAGCCGGTTTTCTGGCTACGTCGCCCGAAGTAAGTGCCGACAGATAACCTTCGCGAAGCGAGTTAGTCACTGCGCTTGAGCGCGGACGGGTCCATGACTTCGGTGTTGTAGCTTATCCCTAGGTAGCGAGCAGCTTCGCCGTATGATGCGGCTAAGGCAATGCTCGCTTCAGCGAAGCGAGCAGCTAATCATGAAAACGTGATGATAAAAAGAATGAGCTGTTACCTATCAACCCTGTAATGGGCCCTTCAATGTTGCACAACCATATAAACGTAGACTGAAAGCTTTTTTTGCTATCGGCGATAATTAATAAATGAGCCCTGCAGGCGGGGCATGCCAACGTTTCCATGAGCCAGCGTTGGGCGGTTGCTAGTAGTATTGCCGTATATAGCTGTAGGCTTTCTCGAACAGCTCCTCTTCCTGATGCAGGCGGTACTTGAACAGAGCCTTGCGCAGGGCCTTTTTTACTTCCCGCTCGCCGGCCAGGGTGTCCTGCCAGCCGGGGAAGCGCACCAGGCGGACGATCTCGTCGATGTCAGCCACCACCCGCTCGACGATGATCGGCGTTTCCTCCGTCTTGACCTCGTTGAACAGCTCGGTGAGGGCTGCCTTGCCGCGATCCTCGTCTTCCTCGGGCGGCACCTCCTTCTCGGCCTGCAGCACTTCCTTGGCGATCTCCAGCAACTGCTTGAGGAACTCGACACTGTTGAGCACCCCTGACTCGAAGCGGTCACGTAGCGCGTCCAGGCGCTCGGAGAGTTTCTTGAACTTGGGATTGCCCTGGTGCTTGCGCAGGCGCCGGGCGACCTTGATCTCGATTTCCTTGGCCTTCTTCGGCTCGGGATTGGACAGCACCGCCTCCAGCAGGTCGGCATCCAGGATCAAGGTGTCCAGATCGTCGCGCACGGCATCGACATGCACGTTCTGATGGATCAGCTCGATGGTCTTGGCGCCCAGTGAGTGCCAGATCAGCTTGCCGTGGCCGCTGGAGGGCTGCACCGACTGGTACACCTGACTCAGCCACTTGTAGTCGACGGCATAGGCGCCCAGCAGCGGATCGGGCGACAGCGCTTCCCAGATCTTGTTGAGCAGGCTGTACTCGGCGGCGAAGTTGTCGCGCATCTCGTTGTTGGGCAGGCACTGCTGGGCCGCGATCAGCCCCTCGTAGCCTTCCTGGATGCGATCCACGCCGGGGAAGAAGGCAAGGCACTTCTGCATGACCTCGGGCAGCTTGTCCTTCAGCTCCTGGATGTTGCTGACCACCTGCTTGACGCTCTGGTCGTCGAACTCCAGCGCGGCGGCCACGTCGTCGAAGATGCCCAGATAGTCGACGATCAGGCCGTGGGTCTTCTGCTCCGAGTAGGTGCGGTTCACCCGGCAGATCGCCTGCAGCAGGGTGTGGTCGCGCAGTGGCTTGTCCAGGTACATCGCCTGCAGGATCGGCGCATCGAAGCCGGTGAGCAGCTTGGCGGTGACGATGATCAGCTTCAGCGGGTCGTTGGCATCGCGGAAGCGATCCAGCAGCCGCTCCTCCTCGTCACGCAAGCGGTCATAGGCGGCGTACTCGGGATGTTCCTTCTTGTCGGAAGCCTGCACCGACATGACGATCTCGCTGGCCTCGGGCGGCAGCAGCTTGTCCAGCTCGGCCTTGAACAGCAGGCAGGACTCCCGGTCGAAGGTGACGATCTGCCCCTTGAAGCCGTTCGGCTCCACCTTGCTCTGGAAGTGCTGGACGATGTCCTCGCAGATCCGGCGAATGCGCTCCGGCGTTTTCACCAGCACCGCCATCTTGGCGGCGGTCTTGGCGAGGTTGTCCTTGTCCAGGTCGGACAGGCTGCCGGTCATCTCGGCATAAGCGGCATCGATGGCTGCCTTGTCGATGTGCAGATCCACCAGGCGCGGCTCGAAGTGCAGCTGCAGCGTGGCGCCGTCGCGGATCGACTCCTCGAAGCCGTAGCGGCTCATGTAGCCCTTCTCGTCCTCGTCGGCGCCGAAGGCGTAGAAAGTGTTTCGGTCGGCGCGGTTGATCGGCGTGCCGGTCAGGCCGAACAGGAAGGCATTGGGCAGCGCCTCGCGCATCTTGCGGCCGAGGTCGCCCTCCTGGGTGCGGTGCGCCTCGTCCACCAAGGCGATGATGTTGCTGTGCGTGTTCAGCGCACCATCAGCCTCGCCGAACTTGAAGATCGTGGTGATGATGATCTTACGCACGTCCTGCGCGAGCAGCTGCTGCAGCTTGTCGCGGGAGTCGGCCTTTTCCAGGTTGGGAATGTCGGCGGCGGCGAAGGTGCCGGTGATCTGGCTGTCCAGGTCAATCCGATCCACCACGATCAGCACCGTGGGGTTCTTCAGCAGCGGGTGCATGCGCAGCTTCTGCGCGGCGAACACCATCAGCAGCGACTTGCCCGAGCCTTGGAAGTGCCAGATCAGGCCCTTCTTCGGATAACCGGCCAGCACCCGCTCGACGATCCGGTTGGCCGCCTCGTATTGCTGATAGCGGCAGATGATCTTGATCCGCCGCTGCTTCTTGTCGGTGGCGAACAGGGTGAAGCTGGCGAGGATATCCAGCACTACATGGGGTCGCAGCATGCTCTCGGCGGCGCGCTGCAGGCTCTTCAGCGGATGCTGCAAGGCATCGCTGCCTTCGCCATCCAGATGCCAGGGCCCCCAGTCCTTCACCGGCAGGCCGATGGAGCCGTAGTGGTATTCTTTGCCCTCGGTGGCCACCGAGAACACGTTGCAGACGAACAGCTCGGGGACGGACTTCTCGTAGTCACCATTTACCTGCAGGGCGCCGTCCACCCAGCTGACCGCCTTACGGGTCGGCGTCTTGGCCTCGATCAGTACCAGCGGCAGGCCGTTGACCAGCAGCACCAGGTCGGCGCGGCGCTCGGTGGCACCGGCACGATAGACGAACTGCTGGGTCAGTACGTACTGGTTCTGCTCGGGCGTCGCGAAGTCGATCAGGCGTACCGGCACATGCTCGTTGTTCGGGCCGAACGGCATGGAGCGCTCGCCGCGCATCCAAGCGGTCATTTCCTCGTTGGCGCGGATAAGGCCATCCGAGCGCACCGACAACACGATGGCGCGCAGCTTGTAGAGCACCTCGTCGGCACGGTCGGGCTGCTCGGCGATCTCGGGGTTCAGGCGGATCAGCGCGGCGCGTAGCCAGGGTTCGACCAGCACCTCCTGGATCTGCCGCGGCATCTCGGCAGGAGCGACATGACTCCAGCCGATGCCCTTGCTGCCGATACTGTAGGGCGCTGCGGCCTCCTGGAGGCTGCCCGGTTTGGAGGGCTTGAGGGGGCCGGCGAGCAGATCGCGGACGTAGGCTTCGACGGTATTTGACTCGTTGAACAATTATGCAGCCCCCCCAATTTCCTTGATAGAAATTAGCTTCGCTAACTGCCGGGCGTCATCCCACCGAGACTGCTGTGAAACTATTGTGCTGTTGAGCGCCTGCAGTTTTTTGAGTGCTGATGCTTGAGCATCAAGACTCGGTATTTCTAAGGGCATTTGAAGCAAGTTGGCGCGATTGATCTTCTTCATGCTCGCGCTAGTGCCTGCTGCAATTCGCATCAGAAATTCACGGGCAGAAGTCGTCTGCAACAAGGCTTCCAGATATCCGGAAAATACCAATGATGGGTTTGGTCTGAGTCTCATCATTGTGTCTGGAAAGGATACGTCGTCACGCTCATCGCTAAATATTCCAACATATCCAACCCGGTCCACTGTGTTGGAGCGAGATATCAGCATGTCTCCTTTCGAGAGCTTTGCTGCAAGCATCTTAGTCGTTGGCTCTACGGGCTTGAAGTCCCCGGAAACGTACCCTGAATCGCCCCTGGTTTCGTAGACACCTCCAAGCCTCATAATGAGGCCCATCAGGAGGTGCCATGAGCAACCAGCGTTACCCCGAAGAATTCAAGATCGAAGCGGTCAAGCAAGTCACCGAGCGCGGTTTGCGCGTTGCCGATGTGGCGGAGCGTCTAGGCGTGTCCGCGCACAGCCTGTACGCCTGGGTAAAGCGCTACAGCAAGCCCCAAGCACAGCGGCAGCAGGTAGATGATCAACAGGCCGAGCTGCGTCGCTTGCGCGCGGAACTCAAGCGGGTGACCGAAGAGCGAGACATCCTAAAAAAGGCCGCCGCGTACTTTGCCAAGGAGTCCGGCTGAAGTACGCCGTCATCAGCAAGCTGTCGGTGGAGTACCCGGTACGGCGTCTCTGCCAGACCCTCCAGGTACATCCCAGCGGTTACTACGCCTGGCTGGCCGAGCCGAAATCCGCACGCGAGAAGGAAGATCAGCGCCTGCTCGGATTGATCAAGCATGCCTGGCTGGAAAGCGGCGGGGTCTACGGCTACCGCAAGATCCACGACGACCTGCGTGAGCTGGGCGAGTCCTGTGGCCGGCACCGCGTGGCTCGCCTGATGCGGGTGGAGGGGCTGCGTTCGCAGACCGGTTATCGTCGGCGCCCCGGCTATTACGGCGGTAAGCCGACGGTGGCTTCGCCCAACCGCCTGGAGCGGCAGTTCAAGGTCAGCGAGCCGAACAAGGTCTGGGTCACCGACATCACCTACATCCGCACCTATGAGGGCTGGTTGTACTTGGCGGTGGTGCTGGATCTGTTTTCGCGCCAGGTGATCGGCTGGTCGATGAAACCACGGATGTGCAGCGACCTGGCCATCGATGCGTTGTTGATGGCGGTCTGGCGGCGCAAGCCCAGGCAGGAGGTGATGATCCACTCCGACCAGGGCAGCCAGTTCAGCAGCTCGGACTGGCAGAGCTTCCTAAAGGCCAACAACCTAATCAGCAGCATGAGTCGACGCGGTAACTGTCACGACAACGCGGTCGCGGAAAGCTTTTTCCAGTTGCTGAAGCGGGAGCGCATCCGACGGAAAACCTACGGCACTCGCGAAGAAGCCCGCAGTGATGTGTTCGATTACATCGAGATGTTCTATAACCCCAAGCGCCGGCACAGCAGCGCTATGCAGCTGTCGCCAGTGGAGTTTGAAAAGCGTTATTTCCAGAGCTTGGAGAGTGTCTAGGAAAGCCGGGGCGATTCACCCATCACGGGACAGTGCTGCCAACCCGAGCACGAAATAACCAGTGCCTGCCTCCTTCGGTGGAGCGCTACAGCCACTATCTGGTGAGCCTAGTAACAGATCGCCAAGCAGGTAGGGCTTTATCTCTTCTTGTCGATAGCCTTCAAGCAGAGAGTCCTTGAACGCTTGTAGCATTCGACGAGCAGCGACAACTACCTCTTCAATGGCATGGCACTGGTCTTTCGAAGCCATCAGCAAAGCGACAGCCGACTGTTGCGCCACTGCCGGCGGTAGCAAGAATTCAAATTCAGCCAAGTCTGAGAAATTGATGTATGGATTTACAGACCCTTTCGAGTTCTTTATAGAGAAATCATTGAATTCATCTATCTGCATCAGATGCGGCAAGAACTCTGGAAGAAGTTCTTCCGGTTTTTTTGGTTCCAAGACGAATGTGGTATTGGCGCAAATCCCCTCAAAGTCAGCGACGGCAACCTTGCGCAGGTAGGTCCGCCGCGAGCCATACAGCACTTGACCTGTCTTGAAACGCATGTGGAACGCCGGCCCAAGATAGCCTGACCCGATCTCACCCCAGCGCCGAATGCGGAGGTCATCGGTATCCATGTGCTCGCCGGCCACATAACGCTCCAGGCCGGAGGTTTTTGGATCGACCTTGTCCTTAACTTGACGCACCACATCGCCAAACTTTACCCGACGCCAGCCGGGTTTTAGAGATTCATTTTTCATGTTGTTGCCTCACGAACGGCAGAGCGTATTCAAAATATTCAGCCTTGGGAGAGCGTTGCTCCTCCCAACGCTTCGCCCCGGCAGGCCGTTCTCGATGATCTGCATGGGTAAGAACCAGTCGCTTCTTGGCACGAGATACCCCGACAAAATATGCGCAGCGGTTCTCAGCTTGATTGCCGAAGAAGATTTCGTCTTCGACGGCCATGATGATGACTGAGTCGAACTCAAGGCCTTTGCTCTTGTGGATGGTCAGGATGCGTACCGCCTGGTCATCCGAAAACCGTTCAAGGGCTTTAGGTAAATCGGGCTCAAGATTGAGCAATTCCTCAATGCGCACCTTAGTGCTTCGAACGACTTCGTTGAGACGATCACGAGACTCATAGTCCGGCGACAACGCAACGAGAATTTCAATATTGATTTGCCTCAAGAAATATCTAACATACTCCCACCAGCCAGAAAAAGGCTCCGTGATCAGGCCGTTAATGGCCGCCTCTTTCCGTTGCTTTTTGATCAGTTGATCAAAATCCTTGCGTGCGTTCGACTGAACATCCTCATCCGCGAAAGGAACCAGCTGATTCATTAGCCGAATCCAGGCTTTTGGCTCGCGCTGGCCGTAGAGACAAGATAGATAGTCCACAATCAAGCGGGCGGCGGGTTCGACCGTGATGTCCTGCATCTGCTGCTCGTTGCGGAAGGGAATGCCGCGTGCCTCCAACGCAGCCATCAGATGGTCGGCGTAAAGATCAAGCTGTTTGGAAATAAGAACCGCAATTTCCGCCGGAGGTAGCTGTTCGGTCTTTATCCAGCCATCAATCAAGTCTGCTAAATATTCAGCTTCCTTGCGGCTGTCTTCGAAGCGCCAAGCGAATACCTCGCCCTCATCGCCGGCAAGCTGATCATCGGGCATGACGGACGTAGGGTCGAGCACATGGATAATTTTGTTCTGCAGGCGCAGCAGGCGCGGCTTCGAACGAAAGTTGCGGTACATATTGAGCGGTACCGCCGTGAAATCGGCAGCGAAGGTCTGGAAGATTCCGTCCAAGGCGCCCGCCCAGCCCATGATCTTTTGCTTGGTATCGCCCACTGCGGTCAGGCGAATGTTGGTGCCTTGAAAAGCGAGCTTCAGAAGTTCGTATTGCAGATTGGTGCAGTCCTGGAATTCATCCAGAAAAACATCGCTGTAGGTCTGACGGATGGCGTTACGTGCCATCTCTGATTTCTGCAGAATCTGGATCGCCAGCGGAACCAGGTCAGCAAACTCGATGAGGCTGCGGGAGGGACCAGGTTTGCGATCAGCGATTTTGTATCCGGCATCCAGCGCATAGTCACCCGTTAGCACCGGCCGGAAGCGGTCGATAATGCGTTTGGCAAAAGCGTGAAAGGTGTAGCTGTCAAACCGCGAAGCCAACGCAGAGCCACAACGGCGCTTTACCCGCTCCTTCAGGTTGCTACTGGCGTCAACCTTGAACGAGATAGCCAGAATTCGTTTGGGATAGCGGCAAGTGCCTGTACGCAGCAGAAAGTCAGCCCGCTGCGCAAGCATTTCGGTCTTACCCGCACCAGGGCCCGCCGTTAGCGCCAGGCAGTGCACTTGCTCCTTTGCCGCACGCAGGGCGTTGGGTTCAAGTGTCAGCCCATCTGCGGGCAGCCATGCATCGACGGTTATCACTCAGGCAACTCCGCAAGCTTGGCGATCACGGCATCGGCCAAGCGTCCGAGAGATTCGGGCATGTTCGCGAGCATGTCCTCATCACTGAGCTTGGCGAGCGCATCAATATGCGCTGCCGGTTTGCTGCCAAGCTTGAAGCTGCGGTGATATGTGCCGAACAACTTCAGTTCGTCCTTGCTGTATTGGTTTGCGTCGTAATGGCTTTTCCCTAGGACAGCCTTAATCGTTGAATCATCGGGATCTTCCTTCACCACGCCATAGGCGTCCGGGTAGGCGAGCAGCATCGCGAAATCAAGATCCATGGGAAACGAGAAATACACATCTCGCAGTTCGAGCAGAGATCTGTAGTTTGCGTAAGCTCGAACCTTGTCAGTTGCATCATTCCACTTGGGAATGCCATGGTCTGCAGGAAGCACCTTTCCTGGTTCATGCACCGCCAACTGGTCGTTGACGTACTTGATTCGCCCCCATCCGGCCTGATAGCGCGCGACATCCAGATCTAGCAGCGTCAGATAGGGAATCTGCAGGGCAGACAATAGGCGCCAGAAGTGATTGACGTGGCGCCCACCCAGGGGCGCTATCGAGACAGCTGACTCGTCAACTGGAGCACCTTTGGCCTGAAGGAGTCGTGGAAGCACGATTTCTTCGCTGTCGCCTTCTCCTAACACCACAAGGCGGGAGAAATAGACTTCCGGAAAGACCTGCACGGCCTCACGCACAAACTTGTGTGCTTCGTCCGTGATGTCGGGTAACTGGATATGAGTAACGCGCGATGTTCGTTCCTCGGTCAGGCGCAGATACCGGATCCGTTCGGGAGCAACGCGTCGCAGCATCGACGGAGCGTGCGTGGCAATCAGGGCTTGCGCATCGCCGCTACCGGTCATCACGTTCAGGGCATTGACGATTCGCCCCAGGTAATGGGGTGAAAGGCTGTTTTCGGGCTCTTCGACTGCCACCAAAGTAAAAACAGGTGGACGCAACTTGTCAGCGTCGAATGACTGGTCTTCTTCGGCCAGTACGGCTCGACCAATGGCCTGTGACGACAGCACTAGGGAAAGATAGAGCATAGACTTTTGGCCATCGCTCAGGCGCGCGAAGTCCACCAACTGCTCATCGTGCCCGGGCGAAAAGGAAACCGACATATGCCTCAGCAAGGCTTCAATCTCAGAGGCCACGAAGGTGATTTTCGGGTCGGTAAAGAAACGGCCTTTGTGCAAAGTGTCCCAAGCCGCTTTCAAGCTTGTGCTGAAGGCATCTACCGATGGGTTGGCCGCTAGACTGTCGCTGATCTGGTCAGTGAGACCCTTGATGACATCACGCTCCGCATCCCAATTCACCGCGCGCAGCATGCGCCCAAGCAACGCATTGGCGCCGTAGGCAATGTGATCTGCTGGATCACGGCGGGCTGGCAAGTAGTGGACATGTATATGGTTGCGCTCAGATCTGGGCACTTGCGCTGTGTTGAGCGGCGAACCATCTGCATTGATATCCAAGACATAGGCCAAGGTCTCTTCTATGTCGCCATCCTGCCCCATGGTGGCACTGAGGCGAAAACGTACACGCGGAACGCCATCTGCCTCATCAAGCCGCATGTGGCCAAAGTGAGGAGCAACGGTGCTGTTGTCTTCATCTTCCGCCAACTCCGGGAATAGGAAATCGGCCTCTATCCAGAGCTGACGTTCTTCCGGCGCGCGCTCCTCATCGAAGGGGACGTGAAAGTCCGATCGCAGGATGCGACGCAATGATGGATCGAAAGCAAACAAGCGGCACAGCGCCTGGAGCGCAGCTGTTTTACCGGAACCGTTGGGGCCTATTAAGTACGTGATCTCATCGAGCCGTAACTCTGTTGGCTCTGAACAAAAAGATTGAAAGTTTGACAGGCGAAGCGTCTGCAATTTCATACTTCTTAACTTCCTGATTGTTGTGCCTGCAGTTCGTTGGGTGCTCAAAGCTAACCATCAGCGGGTCTTGGATGCACTTTCTGCATTGCCATCCTGCTCCTTGTCTTCCCTCACTGTCCGGTAAGCCTGGTGGGGATGCTTTTCGCTTTCCGGATACAGCAGCGTCAGTATGCCGGCCTCGCGCATGGGCTTGAGGTGCATGCGGGTGAGTTCGCGAGAGTCCTTGCGCCCGAGGATCTGCGCCAGCTCCTGAGCGGTATAGGGACGCAGCGCGCACAGCTCGCGCAGCAGTTCACGCACCGTGGCCTGGCGCGGTTTCAGACCCGCCGCCTGGATGCGTTGCAGCAATTCCGCTGGAATCCCCACAAGAGCTTGTGGGGATTGCGGGTCGAGCTTGTGGGGATTTGCCGAAATAACCACATCCTCCCCTGAGCTTGTGGGGATTTCCAAGGGCAGCTCAGCCTGTACGGTTTCGGCTCGCGGTGCGTGCTCCGCCGAGTTCAGTACATAGTAGGTGCGGCTACCCGCGCCCTGCTTGAGCAGCAGGCCGCGGTCGCGAAGCCGGCGCAGCACCTGGCTGGCGGCCAGGGTATCCGAGCCGCAGAAATCCCGGCAGGCGGTGTTATCCACCGCTCCGGTGGCTCTCACATAGATCAGCACCTTGGCCTCATCGGAACCCAGATTGCTGCCGGCATAGTTGCGCAGCCAGACGTGGTCTTCTTCCGTCAGCAGATTGTGCAGGAACAGGGTGAGCTTGAACTCATTGGCCTGGCGGTCCGAGTGAAACTCTGGCAGTGGCAGGCCGGCATCGGCCGCCAGCCGGCGCATGGCACGAATGCCGGTGCCCTTGGCCTCGGCCAGGTGCAGATCATGCAGCACCGCCGCGATGGCCGGATTGCGCAGGCGCGAACCGGGCTGGCCCAGCTGTGCCGGCTCCTTGAGGGAGTAACCAGCATTACGGATCTCGATGCGGTTGCTGTAGCGGATGATCTGCGTCGGGCTGTGCTGGGCGTAGTTGCGGTGCATTGCAGCATTGGCCAGCGCCTCTCGGATCACCTTGCGCGGCAGGATGGGCTCCTGAACGCTGTGCAACTGGCCCTCGGGCAGGCGAAAGCCCTTGGGCAGCTCATCGATGATGCTGGCTTCGGCCTGCGGTAACGCCAGCAACAGAGGCTTGCGGATGTCGATGGACTGGAAGCGGTTTTCCGGGTCTTCCACCCACTCGGTACCAGGTACACGGATGTAGTCGATGCGCACCATAGGGAGCAGGCGGCGCAGGGCAAGCGGCTTGCCGAGCAGCACGATGCCGGCCAGCGTCGGTTGCAGCGTGCCGTCCACCCGCCGTACCGCCCCCAAGGCTTCGAGCATGTCTGCGTCGCCATAGGCCAGCTCTTCTGCCTGTGGATTGATGCGAGCGCGGTCACGCCGGTAGGCGGCAATGGCGGCAGGGTCGAAGTCGTCCATCCGGGCATCGGATAGGACACTGAAATCGGGGCCGTGCAGGGGCTGACTTTCCCCCCGCAACACCCACAGATCTTCATCTACGCAGCGCTGGTCACTGGAACCAATACGGCGGTAGGCGCCACCCGGCAGGCCCGTGGCCTTCTTGTAGATGGGCTTTTGGGTGACATCGGCCTCGGGCACATAGACCACCAGCAGCGTCTTGCCTTGCACCTGTTCCAGCTGCATTTCCGGGCGCAGCGTGACGTTGAGCATGCTGGCGCACTGGCTGGCGAGATCACGCTGCACCTTATCCGGATCAGGCAGTCCCGCTGGCCGGTAAACGGTATCGCCCTTGTCGTTGACCGCCCAGTCCACCCCCAGCAGCAGGTAGCCACCGTCCAGGCCGGGTTCATTGGCGAAGGCGACCACGGTCTCCATGACCGACTTGCCGATGTCGCTGGAACGCTTGGCCTCGATCCGGGCGGACTCGTCCACCGCATTGAGCTCGTCCAGCAGTTCGATGGCGCTACGCATCGGCTCCCTCCTGCGCGATCAGCCCATCCAGCGTTTCCACCAGTTCATCCATCTGCAGCCAGAACGTCCGGCCGCAGTCCTGCCAGCTGGCCCAGGCTTCCTGCAAGCTCTGCGCCGGCTGGCCTGCCGAGGCGCTACCGCTCTGGCGCTTTACGTAGAGCGGGATGGACAGGTTGAAGCCGTTGCCGGCGAGGTCGTCCAGGGTGGCCACGCGGGCGAAGCCCGGCTCGTCGGCAAACGCCTGCCAGGCATCGAGGATGCGCTTTTGCTGCTCGGCCTTGAGGAAACTCTGCGCCCGCTCGCGGGTCACCTCGTTGACGGCATCGATGAACAGCACCTTACCCTTGCGCTCGGCAGGCTTGTGCCGGTTGCAGATCAGAATGCAGGACTCCATCGGCGAGTTGTAGAACAGGTTCGGCCCAAGGCCGATGACGCCCTCGACCCAGTCCTGCTCGACCATCTTGGCGCGCATCGACTGCTCCTCGTTACGGAACAGCACTCCATGCGGCCATAGCGCCGCGCTGCGGCCCTTGTCGCTGAGGCTGGCGAGAATGTGCTGCTGGAAGGCGTAGTCAGCGCGTCCCTGAGGCGGCGTGCCGAGGAAGTTGCGCCCCCAGGCGTCCTGCTCCCAGGCCGTGCGGTTCCATTGTTTGATCGAGTACGGCGGGTTGGCCAGGATCACGTCGAACTTGCGCAGGCGGTCGCCGGCAATGTGCTTGGGCTCCGCGAGGGTGTCGCCACGGATGATCTGGAAGTCCTCGACGCCGTGCAGGAACAGGTTCATCCGGGCGATGGACGAGGTGATCAGGTTGCGTTCCTGACCGTAGAGCTTGAGGGTGCGGTACTCGCCCCCGGAGCGCTTCACCTCGTCGAGCGCGGAGATCAGCATTCCGCCGGTGCCACAGGTGGGGTCGTAGATCGACTCGCCAGCCTGGGGCTTGAGCAGCTGGGTCATCAGGTGCACGACGGTGCGATTGGTGTAGAACTCGGCGGCGGTGTGGCCGGAGTCGTCGGCGAACTTCTTGATCAGGTACTCGTAGGCGTTGCCCAGCTCGTCCTCGGGCACGTTGGCTACCGAGAGGGTCTGGGTCGAGAAGTGCTCGATCAGGTCCTTGAGGGTCTCGTCAGGGAGGCGCTCGCGGTTCGTCCAGGCCGCATCGCCGAAGATGCCGTCGAGCAGCTCCGGGTTGGCCGCCTCGATATCGCGCATGGCTTTTTGGATGGCCATGCCAACATTCATCGGCACCTGGCGGACATCGCGCCAGTGCGCGCCGGTCGGGATCTGGAAGCGATGGTTCTCGGCGAACTCAGCGTAGGACAGGTCACCATCCGACTCTTGCAGGGCGGACTGGTACTCCTCGTCCCATACGTCGGAGACACGCTTGAAGAACAGCAGCGGGAAGATGAATTGCTTGTAGTCGCCGGCATCGATGAGGCCGCGCAGCAGGACTGCTGCGCCCCAGAGATAGCTTTCCAGTTCCTGTTGAGTGATGCGCTTAGGACTGCCTAGCTTCTCTTGTTCCATTTGAGCAAACTTTTCCTTCAAGCGTATACGCGCAGCGTTCGCCATTTCTTCAGTGAAGATCTTGTTGTCTTTGAAAGGGCGGTCTGAACTCATTGCAACCATCCTCCTTCAGTCATGACCTGCACGAGCCGTTCTTCCGCCTCGCGGCAACGGTTGAGCGCCTCCTTAAAGGCTGCAATCGCTTCCGGCAGCGGCGGGATATCCTCCTGCAACGGTGGCAGCACGTAGCGCGAGATATTCAGCGTCCAGCCTTCGGCCTTGATCTCGTCGAGGTCGACGATCCGCACGGCGTCCAGCACATCGGCGAAATACTCGTACCACACTTGGATCTGCTTGGCGTGTTCGAGCTCCAGGAAGTTTTGCGCCCGGCCACGGCGGAACAGGCGCGAGGCATCGGCAATCATCACCTTGCGCTTCTTGGCCTCGGGCTTGCGCAGGCGCAGCAGCAGGATGCAGGCGGCCAGGCCGGTGCCGTAGAAGATGTTCGGGGCCAGTCCGATGACGCCCTCGATCAGATCCATTTCCAGCAACTTCTGGCGAATGGTGCCTTCCACACCCTTGCGGAACAGCGCCCCCTGCGGCAGTACCACAGCCATGCGCCCGTTGCCCTTGGCCATGGACTTGACCATGTGCTGGACCCAGGCGAAGTCGCCGGAGCCGGACGGCGGTACACCGGCGAAGTTTCGCCCAAAGGGATCGTTCGCCCACAGCTCTTCCCCCCACTTCTCCAACGAGAACGGCGGGTTGGCAATCACGCAGTCGAAGGTGGCCAGGCGGTCGACATCGTAGAACGCCGGGTTGCGCAGGGTGTCGCCGCGAACGATCTGGAAGTCTTCGATGCCATGCAGGAACAGGTTCATCCGGGCGATGGCGGAGGTGGTTAGGTTCTTTTCCTGGCCGTAGAGCTTGCCCCACAAGCGTTTGACGTCGCCGTGCTGCTCCTTCACGTGCTGGACAGCGGCCAGCAGCATGCCGCCCGTACCGCAGGCAGGGTCGTAGATGGTTTCGCCTTCTTTCGGATCGAGCATCTCGATCATCAGGCGCACCACGCTGCGCGGGGTATAGAACTCACCAGCCTTCTTGTTGGTGGCGTCGGCGAACTTCTTGATCAGATACTCGTAGGCGTCCCCCAGCACGTCAGATGCCACGTTGCGGTTACCCAGGGGCAGGCGCGAGAAGTGCTCGATCAGGTCTTTCAGCAGCGCATCCGAGAGGCGCTCCTTGTTGGTCCACTGGGCGTCGCCGAACACACCGTAGAGGGTTTCGGGGTTGGCTCGCTCGATGGCGCGCATGGCCCACTGCAGGGCTGAGCCGACATTGACCGACTTTTCCCGCACGTCCTCCCAGTGGCAGAACTCGGGGATCTGGAAGCGGTGCGACTCGGGGAACAGTGCCAGCTCTGCGTCGCCGCTCTCCTCGACGATCTCGGCGTATTCCTCGTCCCAGACATCGCAGATGCGTTTGAAGAAGAGCAGCGGAAAGATGTAGGTCTTGAAGTCAGCTGCGTCCACCGGGCCGCGCAGGATGTTGGCGGATACCCAAAGGTGCGATTCAAGCTGAGCTAAGGTGATCTGGTGGGTACGCAACGGTGATGATCTTCTGAGTACGGTTCAGGTGTTCTTGGTGCGCGCGAAGAGTGCACGCTCGGTTAACCGACGATGATACGCGGCTATAGCCGTGGAGGCTTAGTTTTGACGGTAACATTCAGAGCTTCCTCTCTATCTAAGGCATGGGCATTGCCTTTTTTTGAGGGCACGGCACGAAGACCCTGAACCGGTAGGGCCTAGAGACATATCTATCCTTGTCCTCAGCCCCTCCCCTACGGTACAGATCAAAGGCTGTACCGTAGAGGGGGGCTACAGGCCCAGCATGCGGCGAACCGCAGCCCTATCAAGCTCAGCGTGTTCTTGACTTATACGATCTAAATGTTCAAGCGCATCCAGTATTCGCTTTTCTTCGGGATCCATTGGTTGGGGCGGGGAGTCTAGCGAAATATTTGTTATATCTTGTATGGCTCGCATTGATTCAAGTGTTCTAGCTAAATGTGAGCTGATTTTTCGGACTATTCCGAAGTTCCGCTCAGCTTCAAGTATTGCTTTCTTTTCGCTCTTCGTGCATTTCTTGAAAGCCCTGGCTGGAAGCTTAAAGTCAACAAGTTCTGTAGTGTCGATTGGGGTGGAGAATTTGGACTTTCCAGAATACTTTCGCCATCTGATTGTTACTGCTGTGACCCCTTGCTCGATACTGCAGATGTGGGTCCAGAATCGAAAGTTCGGATTGCTTTCTTGATCTAGCCTCCTGGAGGCTTTGTAGTTTTCGACAACAGCTTCTGCAAAATAAAACAATAAACTAACAATTCGCTGGATTTCGCTGCTGAACACTACCTTTGAGGCATTTGCATTTTCGTGAAGCTCCGCGATGGCTAGGCTCAGTTTGTTTTTCTGCATCTTATACCTCAATGCTGTTTTGGTGGTGCCATTCTGCTAGGCATTGTGAGATGTATCCTGCAACGAGAAAGGCGCGCTAGAGCGCTGTGTAATTGAGCGAAAAGGGCGTTTACGCGAAGCGCGGAAGGTTTGTAGCGAGTGATAATAGTTGTGTCGAGATAAAGCGGAGAATGTCATGGCTGGCATACATGCTCGGCAAGCTATCCAAAGCCTTAATGTGCTTCGTCGGACGGCTGTCTTGTTGAAGAGCCTCCAGTCCTTGCTCGGTACCGTCTCAGTGCGAGGCTTTCAATATTCTGATTTTAGTTATCGCTATTGGCTTATTTCCTCGAAGGCTTATTTCTTAGTGCTTGGGGATCTGAAGCAAGTTGACATGGCGTTGTATTATAGGGTCTGTTCGATACTGGCAGTTGTTGAATCGTTTTTGGCGGACTTTCCATTTGAACGTGAAGAGGTTATGGAGAGTCTCGGATCGATTCGTATTTTGACGATCAACTGTCGGTTGAGGGTTGGGCGAAGTATAAAATTAATCAAGCCTATGCTGCCTTCAGTTGAAGATTGCCAGCGAGGTTGATTCTTTTGCAGTAGGGCGGCCGCAAACTGAGTGCAACACCAGGCCTTTCGTTATGGCGCTGCCCCTCCTACGACTACTCCGAATGTTGAAAAGCGCACTACCATTCAGATTGGCCATGCCTAGGAGCTCAGTCTTCACAGGGTTTGCATACTTGATCAGGATGATTTCCCTCGATCCTTAACCGTGGACCTGCGTCGCAACCGGGACGCCGGCGGCCACTACTTCAGCCCAGCAGCGCATGCAGGCCCCCGCGTGAGCGTGCCGACCTAGGGGCAAGCTATTGCCAGAGACCGAGCACTTCGAGTGGCCCATATGTTGCAAGCATTTGTCTCATGAGCAGGTTGCCGGCCAGCATGCGCAGCATGAACATACCCAGACGTAGAGAACCTACGTCGCCCGCCGGAGATCAGAAGTCTGTCTGATGTCCTGTCATTGGGAAGGCGACCTGGTTAAGCGCATCAGCGGCTACCTGGCGGCAGCAAACAGAATATCAACGGACTGTTTCGTCAGTACCTGCCGAAGGGCCCTGACCTGTCGGTACAGTCGGAACAGCTGGGCCTCAAGTGCTTTGCAATAGAATATGGGTATCCGGATTTTTTGGTTGATTGGCTCATATCATGATGACGGAACCAACCATCAGCTCAGCGGATTACCTGGTTGATGACGACTCTTCTTCACGGCCCCTGCAAGTTTGCAGCAACGCCCAGGTTCGCATGCCGAGATACGCAGTGAGGCTTCGCGATCAACACACCATGCATTCACAATGTCACTGCAAGGTCCGGCATGTCTCTGCTCAGTCCTTACGGCCTGAGCTAGCCCTATACAGCTGTTGTTTGCTCTCCTCGCTGATCCCCGTCAGGATGCCGCAGGCATTGATCTCCCGACCCTCGTTGCAACTCGCCCTCAGTGAAACGAGTTGTTGCTCAAGCGCTTGCAGAGCAGTTATCTGCGACCGCACATGAGAGATGTGGTCATCGAGCATGGCGTTGACGGCGGTACAAGGCTGGCGAGGGTCGTCCTGATAGCTCTGTAGCTCGCGAATCTCTGTCAGTGACAGGTCCAGAATTCGGCAGCGGCGGATAAAGGCAAGCCACTCGCCATGCTTCTCGGTATAGACACGGTAACCATTCTCCTGCCGTTCTGGCGGCGGCAACAGGCCCTGCTGCTCATAGAAGCGGATCGTCTGCGTGTCGATACCCGCTATCTGGGCTAACTGACCAATGCGCATCAGGCTTACTCCTCAACGGATCATCTGTCCCATTGACCTTATAGTAGCTATATAGTTTTTAATACTAGCAATCTATGTTGGTTAACTGGAGCCGTATCGTGAGTAAAGCCTGTGGTGGCCCATGTAGCTGCGATGCAACGCCTGCAGCGGATACCGATATGCCGGTCTCCTCCGAAGCGTCAGGGGAATGGGTCAGCGTGTATGCTGTGCCGAAGATGGATTGTCCCTCAGAAGAACGGATGATCCGCTTGGCGCTGAACGGCTTTGATGAGATTCGAACGCTGTCCTTCGACTTGTCGAACCGCCGATTGGAGGTCGTGCATGACGGCGAGGCTGAGCCCATTACCGCGAAACTGGCGACCTTGGGGCTAGGCGCCTCTCTTCAGGAAACCGTCATTGCCGACCCAGAGACGATCAAGGCCGCTGAGAGCTCGGCAGTCTCTGCTACGCAGGAGTCAGGCACTCTGCGCGTGTTGCTCGGTATCAATGCGATCATGTTCGTGGTGGAAATGACTGCTGGCCTGATCGCCCAGTCTACCGGCCTGATCGCTGATTCCCTGGATATGTTTGCCGATGCAGCCGTCTATGGCCTGGCTCTCTATGCCGTAGGGCGCAGTGCGAAAATGCAGGTACGTGCCGCGCATCTGGCAGGGGTACTGCAACTGATTTTGGCTATCGGCGTACTCGTCGAGGTGGTGCGACGCTTTGTTTTCGGTAGTGAGCCTGAATCGCTGATGATGATGGCGATCGCCTTCGTCGCGTTGATCGCCAATACCGGTTGCCTGCTGTTGATATCCAAGCACCGCGAAGGCGGCGCGCATATGAAGGCAAGCTGGATATTCTCGGCCAATGATGTGGTGATCAACATGGGCGTCATCGCCGCCGGTGCCTTGGTCGCCTGGACGGGGTCCAGCTACCCTGACCTGATTATCGGTACCATCGTGGGCCTGATCGTCCTCAACGGCGCTCGGCGCATCCTGGCGCTCAAGGGGTGAGGCTGCACGGTACGCAGCTATCGATGCCTGGGACACTTGATCGAAGTGGCTGTACAAGCGCGCTAGGCCTGAACGACAGCATATAGCGCGAAGGCTCGGAGCCAGCAAGGTAGCGTATCTAGGAATCAACCAAGGAAGGAAGATGATGGATAGTATCTGGCTGGTACTCGGCCTGGCGCTGTTGCCCGCCTTAGGCAATTTTAGTGGTGGGCTCGCTGCGGAGGCCTCCCGAACTACCGGGCGCCGTCTCAATTACGCCCTTCACGGCGCTGCCGGCCTCGTCATTGCGGTGGTGGCGGTTGAAATCATGCCGCGCGTGCTAGAGAACCTCTCAGCCTGGGTAATCGCCCTCGCTTTCGCGCTGGGCGGCATTGCTTACGTAGGTATCGAGAAGCTCGTTGAGAGTCTCCAGAAGCGACAAGGCCAGCAGGGAGAAGGCGGTCAGACGAGTGTCTGGATGATCTATATCGCCGTATCCATCGACCTGTTCAGCGATGGCCTCCTGATCGGGGCGGGGTCGGCGGTCTCACCGTCGGTCGCGATAATCCTGGCGGCGGGTCAGGTTCTCGCCGATGTTCCTGAGGGCTTTGCGACGATCGCCACCATGAAAGATAAAGGAATCCCTCGTAGCAAGCGGATACTGCTCTCTGCTTCCTTCGCGATTCCTGTGCTCTCGGCAGCCGTCTTTGCTTACTTCGTACTCAGGAACCAGCCGGAGGCATTTAAGCTAGCGGCACTGACGTTCACGGCAGGCCTTCTCACGGTCGCTGCCATCGAAGATATGGTCTCCGAGGCTCACGAGAGCGGTGACGATACGCACATCTCACCGCTGGCTTTCATAGGCGGCTTCGTCCTGTTCGTTCTGGTATCAGCGGGCTTGGAAGGGGTGGTATCGCAAAGCTAACGTACTGCTCCCCAACACAGCCACTGTCGTGCTGGCCGAATACGAAGCAGCTCCCAGCTTACGGCGCACCTAGTCGAGTCCAGAAACATTCACTTTGCCACCCTGGCCAGCCGGCCGAATGAATTGACGCAGCTTGATTAAGCGGAGCAAGAAAGCATGAGCCACAGGGTTGATCCTGGATTCGGAGGCGAGAGAGCATTGGGTGATAAGTGCGCGCTACCCTCTAGCCTATACACGGGCGTGCGCTATAAGCCGCTTCTGACAGGGGGGATGGCTCTACTTGCTGGAGGCGCCATGCCGCTTGCCTTTGCCCCTGTGGGCTGGGCATGGCTTGCGGTGATCGCTCTGGCAACATTTTTTGTCCTGACCGCGCAGTCTTCAAGGCGTCAGGCGCTGTGGTCGGCCTACCTCTTTGGCCTTGGCTACTTCGGCGTGGGTGTCTCCTGGGTCTTTATCAGCATTAGCCAGTACGGCAATGGCCCCGTGGTGGCGGTGTTAGTCACGGCGGCCTTTGTCTCGCTGCTCGCCCTCTTTCCATGGGGCGTCGCGTACCTCGTGCGCTGCCTGCGCCCTGAGATGGATGCAATGGCACTCTGGCTAGGGCTACCTGCGGCATGGGTGCTGAGTGAATGGATGCGCACCTGGTTCTTGACCGGCTTTCCCTGGCTCTTCATTGGCTACAGCCAGACCGACACCACACTTGCCACTATCGCTCCCGTCTTTGGCGTGCTTGGCGTGAGTTTACTGGTGGCACTTCTCGCTGGCGGGCTTGCCTGGGTTGTCCAGGGGCCAAGCCTGCGCCGTGCTGCGGTAGTCGGTGCCGTGTTAGTCGCTACCCTCGCCGGCTTGCAACTGCTGGATCGTGAATGGACGCAGCCAGCCGCTGACCCGATCGATGTCGTCCTCTTGCAAGGAAACATCGCGCAAGACAAGAAATGGGACCCGAGATACCGGGACATCACACTTGAGCGCTATCAGGCGCTTACCGCGCAGCATCTCGGAGCCGATATCGTGATCTGGCCAGAAGCGGCAATCCCGATGTGGCATGACCAGGCCAAAGCATATCTTGCTGAGCTTGAGGCGTTAGCCGATCAGGCAGGCACATCGTTAATGATTGGCGTCCCGGTACGCGAGGCGGAGGGCCGTACCTACAACGCCGTGGTAAGCCTCTCCGATCCCTCAGGCTTCTACTACAAACGCCACCTGGTGCCCTTCGGTGAATATGTTCCGTTTCGGGATCTTTTGGGGTCGGCCCTCGACGTGCTCGGGGCGCCCATGTCCGACTTCACACCGGGACGGGAAGCGCACGTCCTGAATGCAGCAGGGGTGCCCGTAGGGGCACTCATCTGCTACGAGGCGGTCTTTGGTGCCGAAGTCACTGAGCTTCTGCCCGAAGCGCAGTTACTGGTGAATGTCAGCAACGATGCCTGGTTCGGCAGCTCGCTCGGCCCCCTCCAGCATTTCCAGATGGCACGCATGCGTGCCATCGAAACCGGACGTGACCTTCTTCGAGCCACGAACACCGGTATCACAGCAGCCATCAATCATGAGGGCAAAGTGCTCAAGCGTGCTCCGCAGTTCGAAGTGGCCACCCTCAGCGCCGAAGTGACACCGCGAACTGGCGCGCCCCCTTATGTGCGCTGGCGGGATTGGCCTGTCCTTGGCCTGACCGCACTCGGACTCGGCCTGCTCCTGCTCCGTCGAATTCGTCGGCATCATCGGTTGGGTACATGACGCTTGTTATTTAGCAGCGAGCAAATTCTAGATTGGGTCAGGAGGAAGGGGATATGTCTACTTATGGCAGTCGGCTCGCAGAGAAAGCCCACGAGCCGGGAAAGGCGATGCGCTGGCTGTGGCTCTCGCTCCTGTTACTGTTTGTCGATCAGGCGAGCAAGTACCTTGCCAGCACCATGCTAGCGCATGGTGAAAGCGTGCCTGCCGCACCCTTCTTCAATTGGGTCCACCGCCACAATACGGGGGCGGCCTTCAGCTTTCTCGCGGATGTCGGCGGTTGGCAGCAGCCGCTTTTCATCGGACTGGCCCTGGTTATCTCGATATTACTGGTGTACTGGCTTTGGCGTTCACCACGCGTACTGAGTTATCGGCTCGCCCTCAGTGCGATCCTCGGCGGCGCGTTGGGCAATGTCGCAGATCGCTTGCGGTTAGGCTACGTAGAGGATTTTCTCGATTTTCACTATGCCCAGTGGCACTGGCCATCGTTCAACCTAGCGGACGTATGGATCTTCCTCGGTGTCGCCCTCTTTATTTGGGCGGAAATACGACATCAACCAGGCAGCCGCCGCCGCTGAATCGCCTAGCGTCTTCGCTATCGCATGCTTGACTTCCGGAATAGGCGCGTCCTGGGCCTTGATAAGGCGGCACGCCTTCATGAGCCAGCTGTACGTTCCTGATGCACGACTGCTGCCAAGGGCTCTGCTGCATCCTAACCAATCTGGAAGAGCGCACCCTGCTGGACCTGCTACCCGGTCGTCAGCAAGAGAGGGTGACAAGACGCCTCATGAGCATGGCCAACCGCCACCAGGTCGAGATCGTCAGCATGGACATGTGGAAGCCCTACCGCCGCGCCTTCCAGACGGTGCTGCCACAGGCCCGTATCGTGGTCGATAAGTTCCACGTCGTGCGCATGGCCAACGAGGCCTTAGAGAAGATCCGCAAAGGCCTAAGGAAGGAGTTGAAGCCCAATCAGCGCCGGACCCTCAAAGGTGACCGGAAAATCCTGCTGAAGCGCGCTCACGACGTTTCAGACCGCGAACGGCTCATCATGGAGACCTGGACAGGAGCATTCCCCCCAGCTCTTGGCGGCTTACGAGCACAAGGAGCGCTTCTACCATATCTGGGACTGTACCAATCGGCGTGGTGCCGAACAGGCTCTCGCCACCTGGATTGACAACATCCCTCAGGGGCAGAAGGAGGTTTGGAAGGATCTCGTCAGCGCCGTCAGTGGCTGGCGTGAAGAGATGCTGACCTACTTTGAGACCGACATCCCGATCACCAACGCTTTCACGTAGTCGATAAACCGCCTAGCCAAGGACAAAAACCGTGATGGCCGGGGCTATTCGTTCGAGGTAATGCGAGCCCGGATGCTCTATACCACCAAGCACAAGAAGAAGGCGCCACAAGTCAAGGAATCCCCGTTTCTGGGCAGAGCCACCATGACCTACAACATGGGACTCCCCGAGCCTGAGAAGAACTTCGGTGTCGATCTATCAACCTTCTGGAAGGACTAAGGGTTGGATGGGGCTGGAAGGCCCATCAACCACTTAATCCGGATACCCTAGAATATTAGTTCGTACTAACGCTTCGGCTTTAGGCTCTACGGATTTTCGTGTGTAATCGATCGCCGTCGACAGTCCCGGCCAGACGGTTCGCGACTAATTGCCGGCGGCCGGTAAGCCAGGCGCCGCCTGAGGTGTGGTATCGGCTCGCGGCGCCCAGGAGCTATCAACACCTAACCTGGTCGGGACCGTTTCCAAAGGGTTTTTTGGAAAGCCCGGCTTAGGGGTGAGCTTATGAATGATCAGCGGGATGCGCAGCGTGATGCCGCATATTCAATTCAATAACCCTGTTGCACTCAAGTCTGCATGTCGGGAATGGACAAACACAGCTTGGTTTGCTTGACGGCTGGTGGCTTGATGACGCTCATCTGTCGACGCTATAGCTTTCGGCGCTGGCCGGTTTAGTCACCATCGATAACCAGCAGGCTGCCAGTCAATAAGCATCAGATCCGGTGCGCGTTTTGGCTGCTGCGAGGTTGATGGGATAATGGGCGCCAAGGGGGGGCAAAGCCTAGCGTTCTGCTAGCCCGGCGCTAGCCCGGCTTAGAAACGAAAAAGGCCCGCATCGCTGCGGGCCTTGTTCTATATGGTGCCGGCACCAGGAGTCGAACCCGGGACCTACTGATTACAAGTCAGTTGCTCTACCAGCTGAGCTATACCGGCAAGTGAGGGTCGCCATTATATCCATTGCGCGCGGCGAGTAAACCGTTTGGTTACGGTGACTTGCAGTCGCTTATTCAGGCCGCTTCACATTCTGCGCGGACGCGTTGCGCTCGGCGAGCAACAGCAGGTTGCGTGGGGTCAGTTGGCTGGGGCAGAAGGTGCCCAGGCGAACGTGATAGCCTTGCTCTTCCAGCAGCAATGCACGGTCGAGCAGCAGCCAGAGTTCGAGCGGGCGGCGGAACAGGCCGCGCACCAGTTCCAGATTGCGAACTTCGGCCAGGCGCTGCCAGCCAGTGCGCTCCAGGGCCGGCCAGTCCTCGTCGCCCGGTGCGGGTAGTTGCTTGAGTGCGGCGAGATCGCGGCAATAGTTGGCGAAGTCTTTCTTCAGCCAGGCGCTGGGTAGCGACGGGGTCGACAGGTATTCGTCCTGCTGGCGCAAGCGGCGCTGCAGGGTATCGAAGCCCAGGCGCCAGGCCATGGACTGGTCACGGTTGCGTCGCTCGCGGGCGCCGGCGGTGACGGTTTCGCTCAAGGGTATACCGAGGTCATCGCGCGTAAGCTGCAACGACGACGCGCCGGCTGCCTGTGACAGTGGGGTGTACTGCTCATCGGCGATGCGGTTGTAGCAGCAGGGCGCCACGGCAAGCTGGCGGCATTGTTTGGCGATGGCCAGTTGCAGCAAGCGAACATGCAGGTCGCCGCAGGCATGCAGGGCGACCGGCGTATGCGTAGCATGCAGCTGGTCGCTGGCAGTGGCGGCCAGCACGTCCTGACAGCGGTGGCTCGCATTGATACCGAGTCTTTCGCTCAGTTGTGCGCCGGCGTTGACCAGCGCTTCGTCCCACTCCAGGCAGGTCAGTGCGGCGCTGTTTCTGGCCAGATGCCGACCGAGATGACCTTTACCGGAACACCAGTCGAGCCAGTGCCGCGGCGTTTCGCGAAAGTGCAGGCGCGCGCCGAATGCCTGGATCTGCAGCGATTTGCGTCCCGGTATGTCGAGGTTCTGACGATGATTCACGGCCGGCGGCTCGCTTGCGGGCAGTTCGTCGATCTGGCTCAGCTTACAGGCGAGCGCAGCCAGCTGCGGGAAAGGCGCTGGTGCGGCGAGTTCGCCTGGCTGGTTGTGCGCGGCTTCGGCATCGGCCAGTGAGCGTGCCCGCAGCCAGGCGGCGAGCTCCGGGTAGTCGCTTTCCCAGGTCAGGCTTCGGCAGACGAATGGACGCGGGCGCCAGAGCGCCTGGTGCTCGCTCAGAAAACGGTCGAGTGCCTGGAAGCGTTCGAGCAGAGAAGGGGAGGCAGTCATCGGCGGGCAGGCGTTCGGGCGGGAGCCGATTGTAGCGGGATGCTGCGCTAGGAAGCACAACGCCCGTCGAGGGACGGGCGTTGTAGTTGCAGTTACTGGCCGTAGACCTGTTCCGGCAGCCAGGTAACGATTCCTGGCCACATGTAGGCCACCACCAGCATGCCGATCTGGATCGCGATGAACGGCAGCACGCCCTTGTACATCACGCTGGTCGGTACGCTGCGGGGGGTGACGCCGCGCAGGTAGAACAGCGAGAAGCCGAAAGGTGGGGTGAGAAAGGAGGTCTGCAGGTTGATGGCGAACATCACGCCGAGCCAGACCGGGTCCAGGCCCATGGCGAGCAGGATTGGGCCGACGATGGGCACCACCACGAAGATGATCTCGATGAAATCGAGAATGAAGCCCAGCAGAAAGATGACCAGCATCACCACCAGGAAGGCGCCGAGTACACCGCCAGGCAGCGAGTGCAGCGCGTCTTCGATTAGCACTTCACCGCCAAAGCCGCGGAACACCAGGGAGAACAGCGACGCACCGATGAGGATGAGGAACACCATCGAGGTGATTTCGGTGGTGCCGAAGGCTACCTGCTTGAGCTGGGCGAAATTCAGCTGGCCCTTGGCGATCGACAGCACGGTCGCGCCCAGGGCACCGATCGCCGCAGCCTCGGTCGGGGTGGCATAGCCCGCCAGAATCGAGCCGAGCACGGCAGTGATCAGCGCCAGCGGTGGCAGCAGCGCACCGATCAGCTTGCCCCACTCGATCGGCCCCAGTTCTTCCTGCGGCAAGGCGGGCAGCTTCTTCGGCTGGAAGATCGCCACCACGATGAGGTAGAGGATGTACATGCCAACCAGCACGAGGCCGGGAATCAGCGCGCCGACGAACAGGTCACCGACCGAAACGGTCTTCGGCGAGAAGATGCCCATCTTCAGCTGTGCTTGCTGGAAGGCGCTGGACATCACGTCGCCGAGCAGAACCAGAATGATCGATGGCGGAATGATCTGGCCGAGGGTGCCGGTGGCGGCGAGAGTGCCGGTAGCGATGGCCGGGTCGTAGCCGCGACGCAGCATGGTCGGCAGTGCCAGCAGGCCCATGGTGACCACGGTGGCGCCGACGATGCCGGTGCTGGCCGCGAGCAGCGCGCCGACCACGCAGACCGAAATCGCCAGGCCGCCACGCAGGGTGCCGAACAGTCGCGACATCGATTCCAGCAGGTCTTCGGCGACGCGCGATTTCTCCAGCATCACGCCCATGAAGACGAACAGCGGCACCGCCAGCATCGTCTGGTTGTTCATGATGCCGAAGATGCGGTTCGGCAACGCGTGCAGGTAACCCACGTCGAACGAGCCGGTGACCACGCCGATGCCGGCGAACAGAAGTGCCATGCCACCCAGGGTGAAGGCGACCGGGTAACCCGACATCAGGGCGAAGCAGATGCTGATGAACAGCAGGATGGCCATGATCTCACCCATGCTTCACCTCCTGCTCTGCTTCAGGCAACCGACCGGCGAGGCGGTAGCCGGACTTGATCAGGTCGGAAAGGCCCTGTAGCGCGAGGCTGCCGACCAGCAGCAGGATGATGCTCTTCTGCAGGTAGACGAACTTAAGCCCGCCTGATTCGTTGGAGCCTTCGTGAGTCGCCCAGGAGCTGCTGACGTAGTCCCAGCTGTTCCAGCCGAGGAACAGGCACACCGGCAGCAGGAACAGCAGGTGACCAAGGCCGTCGACGGCGGTCTGCCGGCGACTGCTGAACTTCTGATAGAAGATGTCGACGCGAACGTGGCCGTTGCGTTGCAGGGTCCAGGCGGCGGCGCCCATGAACACCAGCGCATGACCGTACATCACCGCTTCCTGCAGGGCGATGGCGCCGATGCCGAAACCGTAGCGCAGTACCACCACGATGGCGGTGCCGATGACGAGAAACAGGGTGATCCAGGCACAGAGCTGGCCGAGGCGCATGTTGAACGCATCGATGAGGCCAGCCACGCGCAGCGGGGGCGGGAGGCTCTGGGACATTTTTAGTCCTTCTAGTAGACGCAAGGTTGGCGGGAGAGGGCGATTCTTGCAGCACTGGCGTCTTGCAGCAATCGGCCTACGACTTTTAGCTTATGCGCTAGGCTTGAGGCGCCGGAGGCTCTAATGTTAGTTGAGCCCGGAGTGGCGGATGCATTTCCGGCGCAGGTTTTGCCTTACGAGCCCGCAGTCAGTTTGACCCAGGGATTCGAAACGGAACGAAAGGCGCAAGGTGGTCCGGCAAAAAAGCGTAGCCTTGCCGTTGCGCAATAAGAACAAATAACAAGGAGTAACCTCATGAAACGTCGTGACATTCTCACCGCCGCTGGCGTAGGCCTGGCGGCCACTGCGCTGGCTGGCTGCAATGACAAGAGCGATAAGCCGGCAGCGGGCGAAAGCACACAGGCCAGCGAACAGCAGACATTCAACTGGAAGATGGTCACCTCCTGGCCGAAGAACTTCCCTGGCGTAGGTGTCGGGGCGGAGAACTTCGCCAAGCTGGTCAACGAGATGAGCAACGGCCGCTTGACCGTCAAGGTGTACGCCGCCGGTGAGCTGGTTCCCGCCCTGGAAGTGTTTGATGCGGTATCGCGCGGCACGGCCGAGATGGGCCATGGCGCCCCTTATTACTGGAAAGGCAAGGTGCCGGCGGCGCAGTTCTTCTGTGCGCTGCCCTTTGGCCCGAACGCGCAGGAAATGAACGCCTGGCTGCATCGTGGCGGCGGCATGGAACTGTGGGAAGAAGTCTACAAGCCGTTCGGCGTTCTGCCGATGGCCTGCGGCGCCACCGGCGTGCAGACCGCTGGCTGGTTCAACAAGGAAATCAACTCGGTCGACGACTTCAAGGGCCTGAAGATGCGTACCCCGGGCCTGGGCGGCGAAGTGCTGACCAAGATGGGCGGCACCGTGGTGAACATGCCGGCGGGCGAGATCTTCACCGCTCTGCAGACCGGTGCGATCGACGCCACCGAGTGGATCGGCCCGTACAACGACTTGGCGCTGGGTCTGCATAAGGCCTCCAAGTACTACTACACCCCGGGCTGGCAGGAGCCGAACGTCACCTTCGAGCTGGACGTCAACCTCAAGGCCTGGGAAACCCTGCCCGACGATCTCAAGGCCATCGTTCGGGCGGCCGCCCGTGCGGTCAATGGCGACATGCTCGATGACTACAACGCCAAGAACATGGAAGCGCTGGAGCAGCTGCGCGAGCAGGGTGTTGAAGTACGCCGTCTGCCAGACGAAGTGCTGGCACGCCTGAAGGAAGTGGCGGCCGAAGTGGTCGACGCCTCCGCCAACGCCGATCCGGTAGCGGCCAAGGTGTGGGAACAGCAGAGTGCCTATCTCAAGCGGCTGTATGAATACGCCGAGCTGAACGAGAAGGACATCTACAACATCCGCGGCTGATAGCTGCCCCGGATGTGAAAACGCCACACCGGCTACGGGGTGGCGTTTTTTTTTGCGATCGAGTTGTCCGTGGTGACTGCAGCGGTCAGCCTTCCAGCGTCGCGTTCAGGCTGATGCGGGCGTTGAGCACCTTGGACACCGGGCAACCTTCCTTCGCCTGATTGGCGATCTGCTGGAACTGCGCGTCATCCGCGCCCGGAACCCGCGCCTTGAGGGTGAGATCGATGGCGGTGATGCTGAAGCCTTCGCCATCCTTGTCGAGTGTGACTTCGGCGCGGGTGTCGATGCGTTCGGCGGTCAGCCCGGCCTGGCCCAGCATCATCGACAGGGCCATCGAGAAGCAGCCGGCATGGGCCGCGCCGATCAGCTCTTCCGGGTTGGTCCCCGGCGTGTCTTCGAAGCGAGTGTTGAAGCCGTAGGGGTTGTCCTTCAGTGCTCCGCTCTGAGTGCTGATGGTGCCCTTGCCGTCTTTCAGGCCGCCTTGCCAGACGGCGGAAGCGCTCTTCTTCATGAACTGACCTCGAATGAATGCGTGAATGGGTTCAGCGTGCCGCTATTGAAGCTGTTCGGCCGCGAGGATCGCGCTGGCCAGTTCCATGTCGGTGGCCTCCAGCTGCGGCTGCTCGCTGCGTAGTTGCTGCAGCATGGCTTCCAGATACGGGCCGCGGATCTCGCCATTGCTGGCCACGAAACTACCGGCATCTTCGCGCGCCGGTATCACCAGCTTGTCGTCCTTGAAGGTCATGTAGGTGGACGCGGTGGTCGCACCCGAGGAGAGAATGTCGCGGACCAGGCCATCGGCCATGGCACTGCCAACGGGCAGCAGCGCCAGGGTGAACGCTGCGAAAAGTGTCTTGCGCATGAGCGGAAACCTCCTTGCTATCGTTCTTCTGAGAGTGCGATGCGCGAAGGAGAGTTCCGGTTGTCGCTAGTCGCGCCCGTCGATCAGGCGCCGGATGCGCGCGGCGAGGATGTCGATGCTGAACGGTTTGGCGAGGATATCCATGCCGGGGGCGAGGAAGTCGTTACGCATCTCGTCGTCCGGTACGTAGCCGGTGATGAACAGCACCTTCAGTTCGGGACGGTGCTGTCGCGCGTTTTCCACCAGCTGCCGTCCGTTCAGACCGGGCAGGCCGAAATCGGTGACCAGCAGATCGAGGCGCTGATCGCCGTGCAGGTGGGGCAGCGCGCTGTTGGCATCGACCGCTTCCAGCACCTGGTAGCCCAGTTCCTGCAGCACTTCCACGACGAGCATGCGCACGGCGGCCTCATCCTCCACCACCAGCACGATCTCGCCGTTCGTCGCGATGGGCACGTCCGTCGCCTGCGATGCTGCAGGCGGCAGCTCGTCCTGGACCTCGTTGCGCGGCAGGTAGAGGATGATCTGCGTGCCTTCGCCCAGCGTGCTGTCGATGCGCACGTGGCCACCGGTCTGCTTGGCGAATCCGTAGACCATCGACAGGCCGAGGCCGGTGCCCTGGCCGATGGGTTTGGTGGTGAAGAACGGCTCGAAGGCCTTGGCGATGGTCTGCGCCGACATGCCCGAGCCGTTGTCGGTGACGCTCAGCACCACGTAGTCGCCCGGTTCAGGGGCGTCCGGCTGGCGCTGTTGGATTCGTACGTTGCGCGTGTTCACCCCGAGGCGCCCGCCATCGGGCATGGCATCGCGGGCATTGATCACCAGGTTGAGCAGGGCGTTTTCCAGTTGGTGACCGTCGGTGTAGGCGAGCCAGGCGTCCGCCTGCAGTTCGACTTCCAGGCGGATGTGCTCGCCCATGGTGCGGCGCAGCATGTCTTCCATGGACACCACCAGCAGGTTCACGTCGACCGGCTTGGGGTCCAGCGACTGGCGGCGGGCGAAGGCCAGCAGGCGATGCGTCAGCGCGGCGGCGCGGTTGGCCGAGGTGGTCGCGGCGTCGATGTAGCGGTCGAGATCGCCGGTATTGCCGCTGGCGACACGCCGTTGGATCAGGTCGAGCGCGCCGAGCACACCGGTCAGCATGTTGTTGAAGTCGTGCGCCAGGCCGCCGGTGAGCTGCCCGATGGCTTCCATCTTCTGCGCATGGCGCAGCGCTTCTTCGGCGCGCTCGCGCTCGGCCATCTCGATGTGCAGGCGGCTGTTGATCGACGCCAGCTCGCGGGTACGTTCGGCCACCCGGCGCTCGAGGCTGTCGTTGAGTTCGCGCAGCGCCTCTTCGGCGGCAACCTGGGCGGTGACGTCGGTATTGGTGCCGAACCAGTGGGTAACCTGGCCGAAATCGTCACGAATCGGCAACGCCCGGGAGAGGAACCAGCGGTACTTGCCATCCTTGCCGCGCAACGGAAAGGTTTCTTCCCAGATCGAGCCGATGGCGAAGGCGCGCTTCATCGACGCGCTGACCCGCTCATGGTGGTCCGGATGGTTCACCGTGCGCCAGCCAAGGGCGCGCATGGCTTCGTCGGTGGTGCCGGTGTAGTCGTACCAGCGTTTGTTGTACCAGTAGATGTGGCCGCTGGGGTCGGCCATCCAGGCGAACTGGCTCATGTTGTCGGCGAGGGTGCGGAACTGCTCTTCGCTCTCACGCAGTGCACGTTCGGCGCGCATGCGCTCATCGGCGGTCCAGGCGCGGTCGGCGACTTCGCGGATAAACGAGATGTCGTCGTCGAGCCAGCCACGGGGCTGTTCTTCGAGCAGCATCATCACGGCGGAAAGGCGGCCCTGCTCGAACAGCGGGACGCAGACGATGCTGCGAATCTGGCTATCGGCGAAGTTCTCCGCATGGCTGGCCGTGCGGGCGTCGTGCAGCACGTCTTCGATCACGACCAGTTCGTTTTCCTGCAGATCGTAGAAGAAGTCGCCGTAATCGGCGAAATGCACCACTTCGCTGCTGCTGTCCGAACTGCCGTCGCTCCAGTAGCGCTCGATGGTTGCGCTCTGAGTGGGCGCATCGACGCTGGCGAAAAGCACGCGCGAAACACCGATGGTACGGGCGATCACGCTCACCGCGGCGTGGGCGATGGTCTGGCTGTCGTGCTGCTCGCGCAGCAGGTCGCCCAGTTCGATTAGCGCGGTTTGGCGCTGTTCGGCCTGCTGGCGATCCTTGATCTGCTCTTCGAGCATCTCGTTCATGCGCAGCATGCGTTCGGCGGCGTTGCGTTCGGCGGTGATGTTGCGTGCGGTGCCGAGGATGCGCACCTTGCCGCTCGAATCGACGAGGCGGCGGCCACGATTGGCGAGCCAGGCGAACTCGCCGATGCGGGTATCGAAGATGCGGTAGTCGAGCTGGAACTCGCCGTCGCCACGTCCCGCCAGCGTCTCGCCCAGCGCCTTGAGCAGGACACTGCGATCGTCCGGATGAATCCGCGCAAGAATCTCTTGCACGCCCAGCCCCGGTTCATCCGGTGCCAGCCCGGCCATGGCCTTGAGTTGCGCGTCCCACTGCAGCGAATGGTGGCTGTCGCGGTATTCCCAGACGCCGATCGAAGCGATTTCGTTGGCGAGGCTGATGCGCTGTTCGGCTTCACGCAGCGCCTTGCTGGCCCGCATGCGCTCGGCGGTGGCGCGGATACGCTCCAGCACCTCGCGCGCCAGGCCGATGTCGTCCGGGCTCCAGGGCAGTGGCTGGCTGCGGATGAACATGAGCACCGCCGGCTGGGTGCCGGACTCGACGCCAGGCAGCTCGGTGAACAATACCGAGCGGGCGGCCAGATGCTGCAGCAGCGAGTCGCTGTGCGACGGGGCTTCCTCGAGCAGGATCAGGTTCTCGTGCGGCAGGCTATCGATGGCAACGGCGTCGTCCGGATTCAGGCTATGACGCCCCACCCGGCTTTGAGCATCCGCCGCCAGCCATTCCTGTTTGACGGCCAGCGTGGCGTCTTTCACGGTCCCCCAGGCGATGCAGTCGCAGTGCATCAGCTGGGCCAGGCGCTCGTCGAGCACACAGCAGACATCGACCCGCTCGTTGCAGGCCTGCAGACAATCGCTCAGCTCGAGGAGAAAGGCCTGCAATGCCTGGTGCTGGGTACGCTCACTGATGTCGCTGAAGGTGCAGATGGCGCCCTGCAGTTCGCCGTCGCGGTAGATCGGCGCCACCCGGTATTCCACCGGCAGGCTGCTGCCATCGACGCGGAAGAACAGCTCGTGGTCGACGTGGCGTGGTTGGCCGGTCGTGGCGGTGTGCTGGATTGGGCAGTCCTGCACCGGGTAAGGGCTGCCGTCCGGATGGCTGTGGTGGATCACATGGTGCAGCTGGCGGCCGAGCACTTCCTCGCGACTGGCGAAACCCAGCAGGTTGAGGAAGGCATCGTTGCACAGGGTGACCACGCCGCTGCGGTCGATGGAGTAGAAGCCTTCATTGGCCGAGTCCAGCAGCAGGCGGGTGAAGGCTTCGCTTTCCAGTCGCTGCATTTCCGAGCGTCGGCGGCTGTCGACGTCCTGAGCCACACAGACCCAGTGCAGCAATTGTCCGTCGGCATCGTAGATCGGTGCGGCGCTGGCTTGGAACCAGCGCGGCTGACCATCGATGTCGCGCAGGGGCAGTTCGAGCTTGAATGGCAGTTGGCGTTGCAGCGCGGCCTGCCACTGCTCGGTCGTACGCTGGCGATCGTTTGCGGCGACCGCGACAAGCCAGCCGTCGCCACGCGATTGTTGCTCGTCGAGGCCTGTGAACTCACACCAGTAGCTGTTGCAATAGCTCAGGCTGCCATCGGCATCGCATTGCCAGACGACTTGCGGGCTGAGGTCGACCAGCGTGCGATAGCGCTCCTCCATTTCCCGGGCGAAGCTCTGCTGCAGGCGTGTTTCGGTCAAATCGCGGAGGATCTTGACGAAGCCTTGCGGCTTACCGTCGTGCAAAAGCGGGGTGAGCACACCACTGCCCCAGAAGCGGGAACCGTCCTTGCGCTGGTGCAAGCGCTCATCGATGGCGCTGCCTTTCTCCAGCGCCGTGCGCATTTCCTGCTCAAGGGCGTGCTGCGCCTGATCCTCCTCGGTGAAGATGCGGGCGAACGACTGGCCGATCACTTCTTCGGCAGACCAGCCGAGCATGCGCTGTGCACCGCTGTTCCAGCTGGTGATGCGCCCGTGCGGGTCGGTGGCGAGGATGGCGTAATCCTGAGCGCTTTCGATGATCTGGCGGCTGCGCGCTTCTTCGTCGCGCAAGCGTCGCAGTTTCAGCAACGCCATGACCTGACGCGCCACCGCCTGCAGCTGTGTGCCCTGACGCGGCGAGAGCTCGCGTGGTTTGCGATCACAGACGCACAGCGTCCCCAGCGGCAGGCCGTCGTCGTCGCGCAGGATCGCCGCGGCATAGAAGCGTGCGGTCCCGCCTGCGGCGAGACGTGGCATTTCCACGGGTGCGCTGAGGTCGCCGCTGTGCTTGGTGATCAGCGGCCCGGATTGCCGGATCGCCTGGGCGCAGAGCGAGCGCGCCAGTGGCACGGGCTCGCGTTCGAGCGCGAATGCGCCCTTGCAATACTGGTACTGGTCATCGATGAAGTGGATCGCCGCCGCCGGACAGGCGCAGAGGTCCGCAGCCATGGCGGCAAGCTCGTCCAGCTGCGCGTCGCACGAGGCGTCGAGCACGGCATAGCGAGCCAATGCGATCAGCCGTTCAGCTTCATTCCAGGTCGCTGCGGGGGCGCTGTGTTCGGCGTTCAAGGTGTCCTGCTCGGCTATCCATGGCACTGAGTAATTCAGACGGGTATTTAGTTAAACACTCGCCAGCGCGGGGCGTTGTCGAGCGGTCAGCAAAAGACTACGCCGAGGCCGCGTGGTTCAGGCGGTAGGCGAAGAAACTCCCGACGAACGGAACGCCTCGCTGGTAACGCAACGGGTCGTCAGCGCTGTACTAACGTGCCGCATCCAATGCCCTGAGCAATGCGGCGTCGCGCTGGTAGACGTCCGGGCGGTAGCGCAGCTGGCCGTTATCATCGACGGCCGCGGTCCAGTAGGCCATCAGGATCGGCGTGCGGTGCGCCAGGCGGTATTCATGAGTCTTGCCGGTCTGCAGCAGCCTGGTGACGGTCTCGCGCTCAGTCTCGTCGAGCAGCAGATCGACCAGCTGCAGCGCTCCTTCGACGCGCACGCAGCCGGAGCTGAGGGCGCGGTCGGTACGATCGAACAGCGGCTTGCTCGGCGTATCGTGCAGGTACACCGAGAAGGGGTTGGCGAAGCGGATTGCCACCTGCCCGAGCGGATTGGCCGGGCCTGCCTCCTGGCGCAGCATGATGTTGCGTGGTGCCTGCCAGTCGACGCTCGCCGGGTCCAGATCGTTGCCCTGAGCATCGAGTACGCGCATCCCGTGACGTGCGAGGTAGCCGGCGTCCTCGCGGATCAACGGCAGCTTGTCCTGCTGCAGGATGGTTGGAGGTACGGTCCAGGTGGGGTTGAGCGTCAGACGGCTGATCTGTGATTTCAGCGGCGGTGTCTGCCGCGCCTGGCGGCCGACCTGGGTGCGTGTCTGCCAGAACGGGCAGCTGTCGCGGTAATAGATAAGCCGTGCACCTGCGATATCCACCAGCAGCGATTGCGGCTCGAGGTCGCGGCTGATCCAGCGCAGGCGCTCCAGATTGATACGTATCTGGTCGAGACGGCTGGCCGGGCTGACGTTCAATGCGGCCAGGGTGCCGGCGCCGATCACACCGTCGGCTTCCAGGCCATGTTGCGATTGGAAGCGGCGCACCGCCTCGACCAGCTCGTCGTCGTAGCGCTGCTCCAGCGCTGCTGGGCTGCCGGTATCGGCGAGCAACAGCTCGCGCAGCAGCGGCACGCGTTCATCGCTCATGCCGGGGCGCAGCGTCGCGCCGGTCGGCACTGGCCGCCAGGCAGGCAGCGGCGCCAGGCGCAACCGCGCATAGGCGGCGCGCAAGTCGCGATACAGCGCAAGGGCCGGGCGCGCGTGCTCGAAGGCCCGCGGCAGATCGGTCAGGCCCTGCACGGCGATCTGCAGCAACTGCTGGCTATCGTCGCGCGCTGCTGCATCGGGGCTGCGCCAGATCGGCTCGACATCCGCCTGGCGCAGGCGACCACGGGCCAGATGGTGCAGCGCTTCGAGATAGGCGTGGCTGGTGAGGATGTCAGCGCATTCGCGATGCAGCGGTGCGGCCGAGGACTGATAGAGCTGCTCGCGTATGCGCTCCGGCTGATATTGCGCCGGGTCCAGGCCATCATCGGTCAGTTGCGCGAGCTGCTGCAGCAGGCCGTCGAGCGTCGCATAGGAATTCCACACCGGCTGGTGATGCACTGCTGCATAGAACGCCGACAGTCGCTGCAGCGCCTCTGGCTCCAGCCTGTCCGGCATCGCGGTGCAGCGCTGCGGCAGGTTCGCCAGCGCGGCTTCGAGCGGCGTCGGCGGCGCGACGAGCGGCTCTGCCGAGACGGCGATCGGCGCGAGGCAAAGCCAGACGGCAAGACGAAATGCACGTTTTTTGAACAATTTATCGCTCCAGGCCATTCCCGTGACTGCTAGACTGCGCGCCTGTAGGGCCGCCGTTCCGGTGTCTGCCGGCATTCTTTCGGGCCCATAAAAACATATCCTGCCGGGCATTTGGCGCACGTTCGTCCTGCTCGGCTTCGTTGCGCTGCTGCTCTGTTCGGCGGCGAGTATGCGGCGCCGTCCGGGCCCGACGAGGTTGCTTGCTCAATGATGTCCATGCTTCGACGTGCCTGCCTGGCGGCGGGACTTTTCGTTCTCGCTTCGCCTGTCTGGGCGGCCGGTGCAAGCTATCAGCCGATGGTCGACAGCCTGGCCCGGCTGGCGCCCAAGCTCGATCGCCAGGTTCTGACCCACGCCGTCGCGGCCATGCAGTGCGCCGTCAACAACGGTGCAAGCGCTGCCCAGCGCCTGGCGGTGATCGATTTCTCGCGGCCTTCCAGCGAACGACGCCTGTGGATCTTCGATCTGGAAAAGGAAGAGTTGCTGCTCGAGGACCTGGTCGCCCATGGCCAGAAGTCCGGCGACAACCACGCCACGCAATTCTCCAACACGGTCGGCAGTCACCAGTCCAGCATCGGTCTGTTCCGCACCGCCGAAAGCTACAGCGGCAAGCACGGCTACTCGCTGCGCATGGACGGACTGGAGCCGGGTATCAATGACCGCGCCCGCGAGCGCGCCATCGTCATCCACCCGGCGGCCTATGTGAATCCTTCCTGGATCGCTACCCAGGGGCGCATCGGCCGCAGCCAGGGCTGCCCGGCGGTACGGCCGGAGGTGGCGCGGATGGTGATCGATAGCCTCAAGGGCGGCCAGTTCATGTTCTCCTGGTACCCCGACCAGCAATGGCTGCAGTCCTCGGCGTATCTCAACTGCAAACCCAATCAGGTGGCGAGCATTCTCGCCGCACGTTCGGGCGGCTGATTCAGCGTTCAGATCGTTGCAAGGGGCGGGGCGGCGTCATCCGCGCAACTGCGGGCACTGGGGCACTGACGCAGTTGCGCGTCGAAGCTCGCGTAGGGTGGATCACGCTTCACCGATCCACCGGGCGGAGTCATGGTGGATGTAAAAAGCGACATCCATCCTACGCCAGCTTGCAGCCGCTTTACTTCTGCTCGCTCTGCGGGGTCACCCGCAGCACTTCTTCGACCGTCGTCAGGCCGGCGGCGATCTTCTGTGCGCCCGAGAGCCGCAGGCTGCGCATGCCGTCCTTGAAGGCCTGACGGCGCAGGGCGACGATGTCGGTGTCGGCGGTGATCAGCGGCTTGATCGCGTCGTTCAGCAGCATGATCTCGTATACCCCGGCGCGACCGCGGAAGCCGGTATCGCGGCATTCCAGACAACCGACCGCCCGTTGCGCGGTGCTCGGCAGCGGGGCGTTCCAGGGTTTGGTCAATGCGCTCCAATCGTCTGCATCGAGCTGCACCGGCGCCTTGCAATGCGGGCACAGCGTACGCACCAGGCGCTGGGCCATGACGCCGAGCAGCGTGGCCTTGAGCAGGTAGTGCGGCACGCCCAGTTCGAGCAGGCGGGTGATGGCGCTGGGCGCGTCGTTGGTGTGCAGGGTGGAGAGCACCAGGTGCCCGGTCAGCGCCGCCTGGATCGCCATCTCGGCGGTCTCCAGGTCGCGGATCTCACCGACCATGATGATGTCCGGGTCCTGGCGCATCAGCGCGCGCACGCCGCTGGCGAAGGTCAGGTCGATGTTGTGCTGCACCTGCATCTGGTTGAAGGCGCCCTCGATCATCTCGATCGGGTCCTCGATGGTGCAGACGTTCACTTCCGGCGTCGCCAGCTGCTTGAGCGTGGTGTACAGCGTGGTGGTCTTGCCCGAACCGGTCGGTCCGGTGACCAGGATGATGCCGTTGGGCTGGCTGGTCATGCTCTGCCAGCGACGCAGGTCGTCGGCGGAAAAGCCCAGCTGGTCGAAGCCCTTGAGCAGCACCTCGGGGTCGAAGATGCGCATCACCATCTTCTCGCCGAAGGCGGTTGGCAGGGTCGACAGGCGCAGCTCCACTTCGCCGCCGTCCGGGGTCTTGGTCTTGACCCGGCCATCCTGCGGCTTGCGCTTTTCCGCGACGTTCATCCGCCCCAGCGTCTTGAGCCGGCTGACCACCGCCATCGCCACCTGTGGCGGAAACTGATAGACGTTGTGCAACACACCGTCGATACGAAAGCGCACCGTGCCCTGCTCGCGGCGCGGCTCGATGTGGATGTCGCTGGCGCGCTGCTGGAAGGCGTACTGGAACAGCCAGTCGACGATGTTGACGATGTGCGAATCGTTGGCGTCCGGCTCCTGGTCGCTGGCGCCGAGGCTGAGCAGTTGCTCGAAATTGCCGACGCCGCTGATCTTCTGCTCGGTGCCGCTGGCGCCGCTGACCGACCGGGCCAGGCGGTAGAACTCCACGGTGAAGCGCTGAATGTCGCTCGGGTTGGCCACCACGCGCTTGATCGGGCGCTTGAGCACGTGGGTCAGGTTGGCTTCCCAGCCGTGCACGAAAGGCTGGCAACTGGCGATGGTGACGGCGCTGGCGTCGACCGCTACGGCGAGAATCCCGTGGCGCTGGGCGAAGGCGTAGGACATCAGCGGGGTGATCGCGGCGACGTCGATCTTCAGCGGGTCGATGCGCAGGTACGGCTGGCCGGCGCGCTCGGCCAGCCAGACGGTCAGCGTTTCCAGATCGAGCTTCTTGCCCGGCCGCTGCAGGTCATCGAGCTGCTGCGCGGCAAGGAATTCCAGCGGGTGCTGCTGGTTGGCCAGCGCGCTGCGGCGTACCGTCAGGCATTGTTCGGCGCTGTCCTGCGCGATCCGCCCCTGGGTGACCAGCTCGCGCAGCAGATCGGCGAGATCGAGAGGGCGGTCCTGGGTGGGCGAGTTCAGCACGGACATGGGATTCCTTCGATGCGGCGGCGAAAAGGCCAAGCTTGCCGCTAAAGCCCCGGCGTTGTCTGCCGCCGGGGTTCAACTTTGCGCAGCCTGCGCCGTCTTGGGACGTTATTTCTCCAGCTGCTTCCAGGCCTTGAGCGTCCAGACCAGATGTGCCTGCTCAACTCGTAGCGCCAAGGCTTCTTCGTCGATGGCCTGGCGGGCCAGTTCATGCAGCTTGGCCAATTCGCCATACAACCGGTCGGCTTCCGGCAGCTCCAGCACGTCGCGGGCCAAATGCAGCCAGACCAGTAGGCGCTCCATGCGCGGGCTCTGTTCGGCGAGGTCTTCGGGTTGCTGCTGGTAGCGCGGCAGTTGCAAGGCCTTGGCCTCTTCCGCCAGCAGATGCAGCAGCCACTTGCCCAGCTCGGCAGCGCCCTGGCGATCGCCTCGTGCATTGCGACTTTCGGTCCAGCTGCGCTGCAGCAGCCACAGCGAGGCTTTCAGCGACAGCAGGCCCCAGCGGGTCTGGCCCAGCTCCTCGGCGAACTGTACGGGTGCGGCCTTGCGCACGCTTTCATCGTCCTGACCGGCTTCGACTCTTGGGCGCCAGTCCTGGATCAGCGCGTCGAGCAGCTCACGCAGCTCACGGCTGCTGGCGCGCGGGGCGGCCTGGCCGAGGCTGCCGAGCAGGGCGCGCAGCTCGATCAGCTGCTGCAGCCAGTCACTCAGCAGTTTCCAGCGACCATTGAAGCGGTACTGTTCGGCCAGGCGCTGGCTGTTGCCGAGCAGCTGCCAGCCGAGAGCGACGACGGCATCGTCCAGCGGCATCGTGGCGTCGAGCTTCGGTGCTGGCAGCTGCAAGCTGTAGCCATTGGCGTCATACAGGCGATAGCCGCGCTCGGCCTTGCTGATGTCGCAGGGCATCAGCGGCAGGTCGGCAGCCAGCTCCGCCGCCAGTTCCAGCAGCGCTTCCGGATCGCCTTGGCGTAGCTCGAGCTCTAGCTCGCAGATTTCCTCGGACTGTCTGCCGGCCTTGACCTGCCCCTGATCCAGTGCCGCCTCGATCACCACCTTGGTCTTGCCGCGGCCCCAGGCGATCTCGGCTTTCTCGCGCACGAAGTCGGTGGTGAAGATCGGCTTGAGGCTTTTCTTGTCCAGCTCGGCAAGGCTGGCCGGCCAGCAGTCGTCGTCAAGCTTCTTGGTGTCGAGCTTGGCCTTGTCCAGGTACCAGTCCCATTCGTTGCGCTCGGAAAGCCCGGCGACGCTCTGGCCGCGGCTTTTCAAGGTCTGGATGAACTGCTCGCCGTCGCGGCGCAGGCGCAGGGCGACGCGGGCCTGGGCGAGGTCGCGCTCGGCGGTGTCGTAATACTGGTTGAACAGCTCATGGCGCGACCAGCCACTCTTGTTGCGCTTTTTCAGCAGCGGATGTTCGCGCAGGGCGAGCAGGGTGTCGCGGCTGGCGCGTAGCTTGATTTCGGTTTCTTTCTGCATGGTGCCGACGGGGTGCCTATGATGTGTGGATGTTGCAGCCTGATGACGCACGGTAGCAGGCGTGATGGCCTGTCCGTATACTTGCCGCCTCTTTCAAGCCGGGGCCATACCCTATGCCAGTCAATCCTTTCGTCAGCTTGTTCGGACGTTCGCCAATCGGCCCGATGCAACAGCATATGGCCAAGTCGCACGAATGTGCAGCGAACCTGGTGCCGCTATTTCAGGCGGTCATGGCCGAAGACTGGGAGAAGGTCGAGCAGATTCAGCAGCAGATGTCGCAGCTGGAAAACGAGGCCGACAAGCTGAAGAAGAGCGTTCGCCAGCACCTGCCCAAGAGCCTGTTTTTGCCGGTGCCGCGCTCCGATCTGCTGGACCTGTTGAGTGTACAGGACAAGATCGCCAACCGCGCCAAGGACATTGCCGGCCTGATGCTGGGCCGCTGCATGACCATTCCGCAGGCGCTGCAACCGCAAATGCTGGCCTACGTGCAGCGCAGCGTCGACGCCAGCGCCCAGGCGTTGAAGGCGCTCAAGGAGCTGGATTCGCTGTTGGAAACCGGCTTCAGCGGCCGCGAAGCCACACTCGTCGAAAAGATGGTCGAAGAGCTCGAAGAAATCGAGCGGGAAACCGACCGCATGCAGATCACGGTTCGCCGTGCACTGTTCCACCTGGAAAAGGATTTGCCAGCAGTCGACGTGATCTTTCTCTACAAGATCATCGAATGGATCGGCGATGTAGCCGACCGCGCCGAGCGCGTCGGTAACCGTCTGGAACAACTGCTGGCGCGCTGAGGCGCCAGCATCCTTTCTGGGTTCAACAGGTAATTCCTTATGTCTCTTATTGCGGATTACGGCTTCGTACTCCTGATCCTTGCCTGCGCATTCGGTTTCTTCATGGCCTGGGGCGTGGGTGCCAATGACGTGGCCAATGCCATGGGTACTTCGGTCGGTTCTCGGGCGCTGACCATCAAGCAGGCCATCATCGTGGCCATGATCTTCGAGTTCTGCGGCGCCTATCTGGCCGGTGGCGAAGTCACCGAGACGATCAAGAACGGCATCGTCGACGCGGAAGTGATTTCCCCCGACCTGATGGTGCTGGGGATGATGTCGGCGCTGCTCGCCGCCGGTACCTGGCTGATGATCGCGACAATGAAGGGCTGGCCGGTCTCCACCACGCATTCGATCATCGGTGCGGTCATCGGCTTCGCCGCCGTCGGTGTCTCCACCGATGCCGTGCATTGGGACGCCATCGGTCCCATCGTCGCCAGCTGGGTGGTGACGCCGATGCTGTCCGGCATCGTCGCCTTCGGTCTGTTCATGAGCGTGCAGAAGCTGATCATCAATACCGATCATCCGTTCGAGAACGCCAAGCGCTTCGTGCCGCTGTACATGTTCCTGACCGGCTTCATGGTCGCGCTGATGACGGTCACCAAGGGCCTCAAGCATGTCGGCCTGACCCTCAGCAGCGGTCAGGGCATCCTGCTGGCCTTCGGCATCGGCCTGCTGGTGATGCTCGCGGGGATCGCGCTGCTCTCGCGGATCAAGGTGGACGTCGAAGCCGACAAGACCTTCCACTTCGCCAGCGTGGAGAAGGTTTTCGCCGTTCTGATGATCTTTACCGCCTGCTCCATGGCCTTCGCCCACGGCGCCAACGATGTCGCCAATGCGGTTGGTCCGCTGGCCGCCATCGTCGGTGTGATCGAATCCGGCGGCGCCGCCGACATCGCCGCCAAGTCCGCCGTGCCGGGCTGGGTGTTGTTGCTCGGTGCGGTCGGTATCGTCATCGGTCTGGCCACTTACGGTTACAAGGTGATTGCCACCATCGGCAAGGAAATCACCGAGCTGACCCCCAGCCGCGGTTTCGCCGCCGAGCTGGCGACCGCGACCACGGTGGTCGGCGCATCGGCCATCGGTCTGCCGGTTTCCACCACCCACACGCTGGTCGGTGCCGTGCTCGGCATCGGCATCGCGCGCGGTATCGGTGCGCTGAACCTGGGTGTCGTGGGTTCGATCTTCATGTCCTGGTTGATTACCCTGCCGGCCGGTGCGTTCCTGGCGATCGTCTTCTTCACCGTGCTCAAGTTCATCTTCACCTGAGTTTGCTGGATGTTGCCGGCGCCCCGCTTCGGCGGGGCGTTTTCGTTTGCGGGTCCCGCCGTGGCGCATTTCATGTTTCACTGCAGGCTCGTTTCGATTGCATCACGGAGGTAGCCGGTGCCCATTCCATCATTCAAGGAGCAATTCGCTGCGCTCCTCGCGGCGCCCTCGGTCAGCTGCACGCAACCTGGCTGGGATCAGAGCAATCGTCCGGTGATCGAGTTGCTCGCGGCCTGGCTCGGTGAGTTGGGCTTCACCTGCGAAACGCCGGAAGTCGCGCCGGGGAAATTCAACCTGCTCGCCAGTTATGGCAGCGGTCCCGGCGGACTGGTGCTGGCTGGGCACAGCGATACCGTGCCGTTCGATGCCGCCCTGTGGCAGTCCGATCCGCTGAAGCTGCGCGAGGCTGATAACCGTTGGTACGGCCTCGGCAGTTGCGACATGAAAGGCTTCTTCGCGCTGATCATCGAGGCGGTTCGACCGCTGCTGGAGCAGCCGTTCCGCCGCCCGTTGCTGATTCTCGCCACCTGCGATGAAGAGAGTTCGATGTCCGGCGCCCGTGCTTTGGCCGAAGCCGGTCGCCCGCTCGGGCGCGCCGCGGTGATCGGTGAGCCCACCGGCCTGCGCCCGGTACGCCTGCACAAGGGCATCATGATGGAGCGCATCGACATCCTCGGGCAGAGTGGGCATTCATCGAACCCGGCCTATGGTCACAGCGCGCTGGAAGCCATGCACGGCGTGATCGGCGAGATGATGACGCTGCGTCACCAGTGGCAGGGCGAATACGACAATCCGCTGTTCGACGTGCCCAAGCCGACGCTCAACTTCGGCTGCATCCACGGTGGCGACAACCCCAACCGCATCTGCGGCCAGTGTTCGCTGGAGTTCGACCTGCGCCCGCTGCCGGGCATGGATCCGCAGCAGCTGCGGTCGATCATCGGCCAGCGCCTGCAGCCGTTGGCCGAGCAGCACCAGGTGAAGATCGACCTGGCACCGCTGTTCCCCGCGGTACCACCGTTCGAGCAGGCAGCCGAGAGTGAGTTGGTGCGTCTGGCCGAGCGTCTTACCGGGCACCAGGCCGAGGCGGTGGCGTTTGCCACCGAAGCGCCTTATCTTCAGCAGCTCGGCTGCGAAACGCTGGTGCTGGGGCCCGGCGACATCGCTTGCGCGCACCAGCCCGACGAATATCTGCAACTCGATCGCATCGAACCGACCGTGCAACTGCTGCGTCGGATGATCGAGCACTACTGCCTGCAGCCGCAGACCGCCGCGAACTGACTTCAAAACAGACGAACAGAACCGCCACGAAGGCTTTTACATGCACGACTACGTCACCTGGCTCCGCGACTCCTCGCCTTATATCAACTCGCACCGTGACCGCACCTTCGTCGTCATGCTGCCGGGCGATGGACTGGAACACGCCAATTTCGCCAACATCGTCCACGACCTGGTGCTGCTGCACAGCCTCGGCGTGCGCCTGGTGCTGGTATTCGGCTCGCGCCCGCAGATCGAGGCGCGCCTGGCGGCCCGCGGTATCGAGCCGCGTTTCCATCGCGATCTGCGCGTCACCGACGCGCCGACCATGGAGTGCGTGATCGATGCGGTCGGCCAGTTGCGCATCGCTCTCGAGGCACGGCTGTCGATGGACATGGCGGCGTCGCCGATGCAGGGTGCGCGGCTGCGCGTGGCCGGCGGCAATTTCGTCACCGCACGGCCGATCGGCGTGCTCGATGGCGTCGATCTGCATCACACCGGCGAAGTCCGCCGTATCGACCGCAAGGGCATCGGCCGGCTGCTGGACGAACGCACCATCGTGTTGCTGTCGCCGCTGGGTTATTCGCCGACCGGCGAGATCTTCAATCTCGCTTGCGAGGATGTCGCCACCCGCGCGGCCATCGATCTGCAGGCCGACAAGCTGGTGCTCTACGGCGCCGAGCCCGGCTTGCTCGACGAAAGTGGCAAGCTGGTGCGCGAGCTGCGTCCGCAGCAGATTCCAGCCTACGTCGAGCGCCTCGGCAGCCAGTACCAGGCCGAGCTGCTCGACGCCGCCGCGCAGGCCTGTCGCGGCGGCGTGCGGCGCAGCCATGTGGTCAGCTATGCCGATAACGGCGCTTTGCTCAACGAACTGTTCACCCGTGACGGCGGCGGCACGCTGGTAACCCAGGAACAGTTCGAGCAGTTGCGTGAGGCGACCATCGAGGATGTCGGCGGGCTGATCGATCTGATCACACCGTTGGAGGAGCAGGGCATCCTGGTGCGGCGTTCGCGCGAGGTGCTCGAGCGCGAGGTGGAGCAGTTCAGCATCGTCGAGCGCGACGGGCTGATCATCGCCTGCGCGGCGCTCTATCCGATCGCCGAGTCGGATGCCGGCGAACTCGCGTGCCTGGCGGTCAACCCGGAATATCGCCATGGCGGCCGCGGCGACGAGTTGCTCGAACGCATCGAGGAGCGCGCGCGCAAGCTGGGGCTGAAGAAGCTGATCGTGCTCACCACGCGTACCGCGCATTGGTTCCAGGAGCGCGGCTTCGAGCCCATCAGCGTCGACCGCCTGCCGGCCGCGCGGGCTTCGCTGTACAACTTCCAGCGTAATTCGAAGATATTCGAGAAGCCGCTGTAAGCTTCAAAAATCCATCGCCGCGAGGGCGCGCCCGTCCCCGGGGCGATGCTTTTTGAGCTTGCAGCTGCTTTTTCAGACCCCAATGCTCAGCAGGCTCGCCTGGTAGGCGGCGACGAACTGGTCGAAATCGGTTTCCTGCTGGGCTTCCAGTGCCGCCTGTTCGGCCAGCGATTGGCGCGATAGGGCCTCGAATTCGGCCAGCTCGGCCGCGCTCGGTGCCTGGCTGCGGAAGTAATCGGCGTGGGCCAGGGTCTGGCGCATGGCGAACTGGCTGAAACTCTCGCCGTTGCGACGCAACTCGTCGAGTACGCGGGCCGACGGCGTCAGGCTGCTGTCGGCGACCTTGGCGCGCTGCTCGGCAAGCGCATCCGCATGCAGGGAGTCAGCATGGCTGCGGTCGAGGAGGGCGGCAACCTGGCCGATCTCGTCGAGCAACTGGCTGGCCCAGTCACTGAGCAGGACGTTCTCGCCACAACGCTGCAGCTCGAGCCCCGGGCGCCGGCCTTCCTTGACCACCTTGAGGAAGTTGTCGGTGGCGGCGCCGCATTCGCCCTCGACCAGGCAGGGGCTGTCCTGCAGCGCGCAGAACAGCAGGAAGGCGTCGAGGAAGCGCGCCCCGTTGGCGTCGATGCCCAGCGGCAGGAACGGATCGATGTCCAGGCAGCGCACTTCGACGTACTGGATGCCGCGCGCGCGCAAGGCGTGCAGCGGGCGTTCGCCGCTGGCGGTGACGCGTTTCGGGCGGATGTTCGAGTAGTACTCGTTCTCGATCTGCAGAATGTTGGTGTTGAGCTGCTGCCAGTTGCCAGCGGCATCCTTGGTGCCCAGTTCCACATAGGGCTGATAGGGCGTGGAGACCGCGCGGTAGAGGCTTTCGGCATAGCTCGGCAGGTCGTCGTAGCAAGGCGTGAGGCCGGCTTGGGCGTTGTTCTGGTAGCCAAGGTCGCTCATCCGCAGGCTGGTCGCCCAGGGCAGGTAGAGCGTGTCGGCGTCGAGCGTCTCGAGCTGGTGCGCACGGCCGCGCAGGAAGCCGGCATCCAGCGCCGGCGAGGCGCCGAACAGGTACATCAGCAGCCAGCTGTAGCGGCGGAAGTTGCGGATCAGGCCGATGTAACGCGTCGAGCGGTAATCCTGTACCGAGCGCGGGTCGCCGTCGTCGGCCTGCAGGATCGGCCAGAGTTCTTCAGGCAGCGAGAAATTGTAGTGGATGCCGGCGATGCACTGCATGGTCTTGCCGTAGCGCAGCGCCAGGCCCTGGCGGTAGACGTGCTTGAGCCGGCCGATGTTGGAGCTGCCGTACTCGGCGATCGGAATGTCCGCTTCGCTCGGCAGCGGACAGGGCATCGACGGACTCCAGAGGTACTCGTCGCCCAGCTTGGCGTAGGTGAAACGATGGATCGCTTCGAGCTCGGCCAGGGTGTTCTGCGGGTCCTGATCGGTGCCGGTGATGAATTCCAGCAGCGCCTCGGAATAATCGGTGGTGATCTGCGGATGGGTCAGCGCCGAGCCTATGGCGGCAGGGTGCGGGGTCATCGCCAGCTGACCGCGAGCGTCGACGCGCAGGCATTCGCGTTCGATCCCGTGCAGGCATTGACTGAGCAGCGGCAGGTGGGGCGGCTCGGCCAACAATGCCAGGCGGTGGGTGAGAAGAGCGCTCAACTTGTGGATTCCTTCACGCGACAGTCGGCCCAATATGGGGTGGGAAGCGGCAAGCTTCAAGCCACACGCTGCAAGAGAAAGCCGGACGTGCTCCTTCTTGGGGCTTGCCGCTTGAAGCTTGCCGCTTTATTCAAAGGCAGGCGAAGGTCGCCTGGGCCTTGGCGATCAGCTTGTCGCCCTGGTGCACCTCGGCTTCGAGCACCTGGGTCCGCCGGCCGCCATGCACCACCCAGGCGCGACAGCGCAGCTCGCCATCGGTCACCGGGCGGATGTAGTTGACCTTGCACTCCAACGTGACGCTGTTCGGCGAGCCATCGCCCAGGCTGTGGCTGGCCTGGCCCATGGCGGTGTCGATCAGCGAGAACAGCGCGCCGCCGTGCAGCTTGCCGTGCAGGTTGCGCAGGCCGTCGTGCATGGTCAGGCCGAGCACGGCCTCGCCATTGCCGACTTGGTGAATCTCCAGGCCGAGCAGGCGGCCGAAGGCGCTGGAATTGCCTACCGCCTCGACTCGAATGCTCATGCCTACTTCCTCAGCTGCTTGGCGTTGGCGAACAGCGCGGCCATGGCGGCGTTGGCCGGTGCCGGCTTGTCTTCCTTGGCATGACGCTCGCTGCGCGGCGCGTTGCCGCGTGGCTTGCCACCACCGCGCGGGCCGTCGGTCTTGGCACCGGGCGTGTCGCTCATGCGCATCGACAGGCCGACGCGCTGACGCGGGATGTCCACCTCCATGACCTTGACCTTGACGATGTCGCCGGCCTTGACCACTTCGTAGGGGTCCTTGACGAACTTCTCGGACAATGCACTGATATGCACCAGGCCGTCCTGGTGCACGCCGATGTCGACGAAGGCACCGAAGTTGGTCACGTTGGTCACCACGCCCTCGAGCACCATGCCCGGCTCCAGGTCGGCGAGCTTCTCCACACCTTCTTGGAATTCGGCGGTCTTGAACTCCGGGCGCGGGTCGCGGCCGGGCTTGTCCAGTTCGCCGAGGATGTCGGTGACGGTGGGCAGGCCGAAGGTCTCGTCGGTGAATTTCTTCGGATCGAGGCGCTTGAGGAAGGCCGAGTCGCCGATCAGCGAGCGGATGTCGCGGCCGGTGTCGGCGGCGATGCGGGTGACCAGCGGGTAGGTTTCCGGGTGCACCGCGGAGGCGTCCAGCGGGTTGTCGCCGTTCATCACACGGAGGAAGCCGGCGGCCTGCTCGAAGGTCTTCTCGCCCAGGCGCGGGACCTTCTTCAGTTGCGCGCGGGAGCTGAATGCGCCGTTGGCGTCGCGGAACTGCACGATGTTCTGCGCCAGCGTCGCGTTGAGCCCGGAGATGCGCGCCAGCAGCGCGGCGGAAGCGGTGTTGACGTCGACGCCGACGGCGTTCACGCAGTCCTCGACCACCGCGTCCAGCGAGCGCGCCAGCTTGAGCTGGGAGACGTCGTGCTGGTACTGGCCGACGCCGATGGATTTCGGGTCGATCTTCACCAGCTCGGCCAGCGGGTCCTGCAGGCGGCGGGCGATGGACACGGCGCCACGCAGCGACACGTCGAGCTCGGGGAATTCCCTGGCCGCCAGTTCCGAGGCCGAATACACCGATGCGCCGGCTTCGCTGACCATGATCTTGGTCAGCTTGAGGCCCGGCACCTTCTTGATCAGTTCGCCGGCCAGCTTGTCGGTCTCGCGGCTGGCGGTGCCGTTGCCGATGGCGATCAGGTCCACCGCATGCCTGGCGCACAGCCTGGCGAGGACGGTCAGGGTGCCGTCCCAGTCGTTGCGCGGCGCGTGCGGGTAGACGGTGGCGGTGTCCAGCAGCTTGCCGGTGGCATCCACCACCGCCACCTTGCAGCCGGTGCGCAGGCCCGGGTCCAGCGCCAGGGTCGCGCGCGGCCCGGCCGGCGCGGCGAGCAGCAGGTCGTGCAGGTTACGCGCGAACACCGAGATCGCCTCGTCCTCGGCCTTGTCGCGCAGTTCGCCGAGCAGATCGGTTTCCAGGTGGGTGTAGAGCTTGACTTTCCAGGTCCAGCGCACCACTTCGCCCAGCCACTTGTCGGCGGCGCGACCGCGATTGTCGATGCCGAAGCGCTCGCCGATCATGCCTTCGCCCGGGTGCATGCTGCCCGGGGTCTCGTCTCCGACCTTGAGGCTGACGCTGAGGATGCCCTCGTTGCGTCCGCGGAAAATCGCCAGCGCACGGTGCGAGGGGGTGTTCTTTAGCACCTCGTCGTGCTCGAAGTAATCGCTGAACTTGGCCCCTTCATTCTCCTTGCCGGGTACGACGCGGGCGCTGAGGGTGGCGTTGTGCTTGAGGAACTCGCGCAGCTTGGCCAGCAGGTCGGCGTCTTCGGCGAAGCGCTCCATGAGGATGTACTTGGCGCCTTCGAGCACGGCTTTCACATCGGTGAAGCCCTTTTCGGCATCGATGAAGCGTTCGGCCTCCTGCTCTGGCGTAAGGTCCGGGTTGCCGAACAGTGCATCGGCCAGCTCACCAAGTCCGGCCTCCAGGGCGATCTGGCCCTTGGTGCGGCGCTTCTGCTTGTAGGGCAGGTAGAGGTCTTCGAGGCGGGTCTTGGTGTCGGCGAGGTCGATCTCGCGCTTGAGTTCGGGCGTCAGCTTGCCCTGCTCCTCGATGCTGGAAAGGATCGAGGCGCGGCGTTCGTCCAGCTCGCGCAGGTAGCGCAGGCGCTCCTCCAGATTACGCAGCTGGGTATCGTCGAGGCTGCCGGTGACTTCCTTGCGGTAACGGGCGATGAAGGGCACGGTGGAGCCTTCGTCGAGCAGCGCCACGGCGGCGGCGACCTGTTGCGGGCGTACGCCCAGCTCGTTGGCGATACGGGAATTGATGCTGTCCATGTGATGTCCTGCGGGCGGAATGACGGCCGGCCGGCCAGAAAAGCGGGCAAGTATAACTGCCGAGGCCCTGATTCGGGCGCTCAAGAGATGTATCCTGCGGACGCGCCCGCCAGCCGTCGCGCCAGTGGGTGTGGCGCTTGTGTTTTAACGGTCTTGCCGCCACCATCCAGCTTTCAAGTGGCACTGAGCCATCAGTGGCGGCTGAACAGCCGCCCCGCCCGCCGTCAAGAGTTGTAGTCATGTTTGGCCAGACGCGGCTTGCCCCCTTTCGCTACGTCATCGCTTTGCTCGGCGCGCTGGGCCTGGCTCAACTCGTCTGGGCCGTGGCGGACGACTGGGATTTCCCGCGCATTCTGGACCTGGCTGAAAAACGCTATGGCTCGCTGGGCGAAGGACGCGAGCGCCTGCTGGCGTGGCAGCAGCTGCTGGGCGAACAGGGGGCGGCGGCCGAGCACGACAAGCTGCGTGCGGTGAACAACTTCTTCAATCACCAGCTTCGTTTCGAAGATGATGTCAGGCTCTGGCGGCAGACCGACTATTGGGCCACCCCGGTCGAAGCCTTGCGCATTGGTGGTGGCGACTGCGAAGACTTTGCCATCGCCAAGTACGTGACCCTGCGCCGTCTCGGTGTTTCGGCCGACAAGCTGCGTATCACCTACGTCAAGGCCGTCCGGCTCAATCAGGCGCATATGGTCCTGACGTATTACGAGCAGCCTGGCGCTGTACCCCTGGTGCTGGACAATCTGGTCGGCGGCATTCTGCCGGCGACGCAGCGCAGCGATCTGGTTCCCGTTTACGCGTTCAACGGTGAAGGGCTGTGGCTGCCGGGGCGAAGTGGTGACAAGCAGGTCAGTGACAGCAAGAAGCTGTCGCGCTGGCAGGATTTGCTGAAAAAGATGCAAGCGGAAGGTTTTCCGGCCGGGTCCGGATCGTAGGAGTTTCACATGTCTCTGTTCAAACAGCTGTTGCTGGCGATCTGTCTGTTTCTGCTCGCCGCCTTCACTGGCAGCTTCGTGGTCAGTCTGGAAAGTTCGCGTGATCAATACGCCAACCAGCTGCGTTCACACGCGCAGGATGCGGCCACGGCGCTGGGTCTGTCGCTGACCGCCAATATCGACGACCCGGCCATGGTCGAGCTTGTGGTCAGCTCGCTGTTCGATAGTGGCTATTACCAGTCGATCCGCGTGATCGAACTGGAAACCGAACAGCCGATGATCGAGCGGCAAGCCGAGCCGGATGCCGGCAGCGCACCGCAATGGTTCGTCAGCCTCATCGACTTGCAGCCGGAGGGCGGTGAGGCGATCGTCAGCCGCGGCTGGCAGCAGGCCGCGCGCGTGGAGGTGGTCAGCCATCCGATGTTCGCCGTTTCGCGCCTGTGGCAGAGCACCCTCGGCATGTTCGGCTGGCTGGTGCTCTGTGGCGTCGTCAGTGCAATGCTGGGCGCGGCGCTGTTGCGACGCCAGCTGCGCCCGCTCGACGATATGGTCGAGCAGTCCCAGGCCATTACACGCCGTGAGTTCCTCAGCGTTCCGCAGCTGCCGGAAACCCCGGAGCTACGCCGCGTGGTGCTGGCCATGAACCTCATGGTGGAGAAGCTCAAGGCGCTGTTCGATGAGGAGGCGCGCCGCAGCGAGCGCCTGCGTGACGAGGCCTATCATGACGGCCTGACCGGCCTGAGCAACCGCCGGCACTTCGACATGCAGCTGCAGGCTCGCTTGAGCGGAGAGGACCTGGTCGGTAGCGGCTATATGTTCCTGCTGCGTATCAATGACCTCACCGGGCTCAATCAGCGGCTCGGCGGTGCACGCACGGATGAGCTGCTGCGCGCGGTGGCCGAACAGTTGCGCCAGGTCACTGCGGATCGCTTCCTGATCGGACGGACGCGCGGTGGCGAATTCGCTCTGCTGGCGGTAGGGCTCGATCGGCTCGAAGCGCTACGCCTGGCCGAACAGATCGAGCATACATTGGCATCGCTGCAGCAAACCGGACTCGCCGATGTATTGCCAGTGGCCCACATCGGTCTGACGGCATTCTCGCAAGAGCATAGTGTTCCGGTGCTCTACGCCGCTCTCGACCAGGCACTGGCGCAGGCCGCGAGCCAGTCGCGCCAGGCCTGGGCCTGCTCTGAACCTGGCACTGAGGTACCCGTCGCCGAGCAGCATCAAGACTGGTACCGGTTACTCGACGGTGCACTGGAGAATGGCTTGCTCCAGTTGTATTTCCAGCCTGTGATGAGCGCCGTCGAGCCACAACGGCTCATCCACAGCAAGGTTCTGGCCCGGCTGGTGGACCAGCAGGGCGATGTGGTTCCGGCGGCACGCTTCCTCCCCTGGCTGGAGCGCTTCGGTTGGACGGCACGCCTCGATCTGGCCATGCTGCGTCAGACGTTGGAAACCCTGGACGTTCACCACTCGCCACTGGCGATCAGCCTCTGCGGCAGCACGTTGGCAGATCCGGTCTCGCGCGAGAACGTGTTCGAGTTGCTGGCGCGCCATGGCGACGTGGCCGGTCTGCTGACGATCGAATTGGACGAAGCCCAGCTACCGGATCAGGCGAGCCTCGAACAGCTGGCCCGCCGCCTGCGACAGCTAGGGTTCGGATTGGGCATTCAGCACTTCGGTGGACGCTTCAGCATGATCGGCAACCTGGCGCGACTGGGACTGGGCTATCTGAAGGTCGATGGCAGCTACCTGCGCGGCGTCGATACCGAAGACGACAAGCATCTATTCATCCAGGCCATGCAGCGTGCGGCGCACAGCATCGATCTGCCGTTGATCGCCGAACAGGTAGAAACGGAAGGGGCGTGGATGACCCTCCGAGCGCTGGGTTTCGAAGGTGGTCAGGGCCGGCTGCTGGGCAATCCGGCACCGTTGCAGGGCAACGCTAACTGATCAGATCACGCCGGTGTCGTCATCGTCGACCAGTAAGCGAGTCGAGCCGAGCGCATTGCGCGCCCGGCTCCGTCCGGCCAGCTTGGCTTGAGCGGAATCCGGAAGGTCGGTGATACGCAGCACGCCCTTGTCGATCAAGGCATTGATCAGATCCTCCAGTACCCGCACCATCTCCAGATCGCTCTGGCGCAAGTGGGCAAGACTGTCCTGAGCGGCGAGCCAGGCGCGTACTTCGCTGTCGTCGTCCGGCAGTTCGCCGGTCATGTCGTTAAAGGGCGCCGGCTCTACTTGGAGCAGGCGCCCGCTTCCATCACGCTTGATATACGGCATGGGATTGTCCGATTAGAGGTGCGCCCTGCGCATCCAATGGGTGCGCAGGGCATGTCCTCAATTGTGGTCGATCTTGATCAGATCGTGCTGTCCGACCAGCGCATTGATGATATCCGCCGAGGTCGAGCCATAGGACGAGAGGTTCACTGCACTGCCGCCGTTTTCCAGCTTGATGGTCACGTCAGCGTTGCTGCCGCTTTCATTTAGGACTCCGGTGGTGCTGATCTGCAACGTCGAAGTAGCGGTGTCGACCCGCAGGTAATTTAGGATGTTGCCATCGTTCTCACCCTGAAGCAGATCGCGCAGATCTATACGGTCGCCTTCGCTTGCATTGAAGTCCTTGATCACATCGTGGCCGATATCGCCTTTCTGCCAAACGAAGGTATCCGCGCCAGTGCCGCCATAGAGGATGTCGTCACCGGCCCCACCGATCAGAATGTCGTTGCCACCCTGACCATAGAGGATGTCGTTGCCTGCTCCACCGTTGAGAGTATCGTTGCCCCCGCGGGTGTCGCCGGCAACGTTGAATTGCTCATGGTTAGCGCGGATGTAGCCATAAAGATCCGCGTCAGTCGGAGCGACGCCATTCTTCATCTCGAGGAACTTCTCAAGCGCCGTAACCCCCGAGCCGTTGGGCAGGTTGTCCGGTTTTATCAGATTGTTCTCAGCCCACGGCAGCTCATCGGTATTGATCACGTCGCCGAAGATGATGTCATGGCCGGAGCCGCCCGCGATGACATCATGGCCGACTGCGACCGGGTCGAGTGCCGTGGAGCCACCTTGCAGGGCGGCAGCGAACTGGTTGGCGTTGGTCACGATATCCACGTCGCTCGCTGGCGCGGCGACCACATCCTGATAGCGGACAATGTCGTCGATCTGGATTTCGGCATTGCCACCGCCCGAGGAACCATCCAGTACCTCGAAGATGAACCTGTAGGTGCCGGCGCCGACAACCGGCTTGGTCGTCACTGCGGTGAATGACGTCAGTTCACCGCTATGGGTGCCCTGGTCGATGATCTGGCCCGAGTTGTTCACGAGCTTCCAAGTGAAGGTGTCCGCATCGCCGAAATTGCTGGTGCGGAAGCTGAAACCAAAGGCATCCCCGTTCTGGGCCGCAGTGACGGACATGCCGGGCGTAGTGGCTTTGGTCGAGGCCTCGGGGCTACTGGCGTGATAGTTGTCCCGGATGCACAGATAGTCGTTATTGCTTCCGAAGTTGTTGACTCGCTCTACGGCGCTGCCACTGTTCGCGGAGCCGCTGGTTCCCTCGATGCCCCAGTTACTCAGGCCGCCCGAGTTGAAGTTGTACAGCGTCGTCGGGTTGAAGCCCACCGTCGCATCGACGCCAGCACCGGTGTTGTCGAAGAATTGCAGGTATTGCTCGCTTACGCCGGAGCCAATGCCGATGGCATGGACCTTGCCAAGGCTGGCGCTGTACTGATTGAACGCAGCCACCGATTCCTGCAGGGTCTCGTAAGAGGTCGAGTTACCCGTTCCGGCTTCATTGCTCCCATTGAGGTAATAGGTCGGATCACCATCCGTCAGGAAGTAGGTCAGGTTCTGATAGCCGGATGTGGCATCTGCATGAGTATCGAACCAGTTTGCCGCTGTCTTGAAGCCAGCCTCGTAGTTCGTGCCACCCGTGGCTTGCAGATTATCGATCGCGTTGTTGAGAGCCGTCAGGTTGCCGCTCTGCAAGTCGGCGAAGGAGATTTTCACGTTGGTCTGGCTCAGCCCTGCGAAACCGATCAGGGCAATGTTGATCACTCCATCATGCCCGACGAGGCTGGCGGCGAAGCTTTTCAGCGCTGCCTTGGTCAGGGTCATCAGGTTGCCTTCCATACTGCCCGAGGTATCCACCAATAGCGCGATGTTGTAGCTGATGCCGGGCTGGGTAATGACCAGCGTGCCGCCCTCGTCTCCGAGCAGCACATCGTTGCCGTTTCCGCCGACGATATTGTCGTTGCCATTGCTGTTCGCGCCATTGCCGATCTGCAGCGCGTTGTCAGGGTGCACCGTAACCGGCAGGGTAAGCGTCGTGCTGGCCTCATCCGCATTGCTCGCCTCGGTGGCGGTCGCGCTGACGGTTAGCTCGAACTGGCCCGAGTAGCCGGGCGGTGGGGTGACGGTCAGCTTGCTCAGGTCCCATTGGCTGACGTCGACCTTGCTCACTTCCCCGCTCGCAGTGAACGTATGCGTGCCATCGCTCAAGCGCATGCCAGCCGGAATATTCGAAACTTCGAGCGACAGGGCTTCCGAGCCGTCGCGGTCGACCAGATCGGCAGACAGGCGGGACAGCGGAATGGTGCTTCCCTGAGCGCCCTCGTTGTAACCATACGATTGGTAATAGGCATTGCCGGAAATGTCATAGGTTAGATCCGACAGGCGAACCCCATCGCCTAGTACGTCACTTGGGTTCTTGTAGAGACCGATATTGGCGGTCGCTAGATTCGTTACCGGTCCACCATTCACCTGGACGTTGACATCCAGATTACCCGCGCCGGCCTGATTGTGCTGGTAGATGGCAAGCGTGTAATAGCCGGAGCTGGAAGGGATGAATGTTCCGCTGAAGTTGCCGTTGGTCCCGCCAGAACCTCCCCATGTGGCGCTGGCCACATGGCTGCCGCCCACGACCACTGCGACGCTGTCATCGCCTACGCCGCTGAAGGTGTAAGTTTTTCCAGCTTCCAGGTAGATCAGGCCAGAGAGTTTGTTCGCAACCCCCGCAGTTACGCTGCTCAGGTGGGCGTCGGATAGTGTCGATGAGCTAGAGGGCGATCCTGCTGCGTCGATAGCTGCCTTCAGCGTTGAGGGGTTAGCACCATTGCCGGTTCCGCTCAGGCTAGAAAGCTGGCTCCAGGATTGCAGTAACAATCCGGTTGGCTGAGGAGCGGAGGCTGGCGCTGTAGTTAGTGTGGGAACATCAGCAACCGCGCTGATCGAGATCATAGCCGTGGCGGTTGCAGTGCCGCCGTTGCCGTCGCTGACTAAGTATTCGAAGGATGCTGGGCCACTGTAGTTTGCGGTTGGGGTAAATACTACATTTCCGTTGACCAACTCCACGGTGCCGTTAACTGCCTTCTGTACCGATACCAACGTCAACGCGTCGCCGTCTGGATCGCTGTCGTTGCCTAGTAGATTTGCCGGGCTGAGGCTGAGTGGGGTGTCTTCGGCGGTCTGGAAGCTGTCGCCCTGGGCGACCGGAGCATCGTTGGTACCGGTGATGGTGACGGTCACGGTGGCCGGCGTGCCATCGATGCTGGTGACATCGAAGACTTCCTGAACCTGCTGGCCTTCGTTCAGCTCGTTGAAGGCACTGCTGGCGACAAAGGTCCACTGCCCGTTGGCGTTCAGGGTGAAGGTCCCGTTGTCACGCACGATGGTTGCCGCCGTGAAGCTGTTGTCGGCGTTATCGACATCGGTGCTGGTCAGGGTGCCGTTGAGGGTCAGCGGTGCATTGGTTTCAGCGGCGGACTGCGCGGTATCGCCGGCGATCACGGCGGCATCGTTGGTACCGGTGATGGTGACGGTCACGGTGGCCGGCGTGCCATCGATGCTGGTGACATCGAAGACCTCCTGAACCTGCTGGCCTTCGTTCAGCTCGTTGAAGGCACTGCTGGCGACAAAGGTCCACTGCCCGTTGGCGTTCAGGGTGAAGGTCCCGTTGTCGCGCACGATGGTCGCCGCCGTGAAGCTGTTGTCGGCGTTATCGATATCGGTGCTGGTCAGCGCGCCGTTGAGGGTCAGCGGTGCATTGGTTTCAGCGGCGGACTGCGCGGTATCACCGGCGATCACGGCGGCATCGTTGGTACCGGTGACGGTAATGGTCACGGTGGCCGGAGCACTGATGCCGCCGTTGTTGTCGGTGGCGGTGTAGGTGAAGGTCACCTCACGGCTGGCCCCTGGTGCCAGGGCATCGAAGTCGGTGCCTGGGGTGAAGACATAGCTGCCGTCGGTATTGACGATGACGCTGCCATTACCGGTACCCGGACCGCTCGCCAGCTGGTAGCTGACGACCGTGCCATCGACATCGGTGGCGGTCGGCAGGGTGCCATTGAACTCGACGTTCTCGCTGGTGGTGCCGGTGCTGTCGGTGGCGACCGGAACATCGTTGGTACCGGTGACGGTAATGGTCACAGTGGCCGGAGCACTGACGCCGCCGTTGTTGTCGGTGGCGGTGTAGGTGAAGGTCACCTCACGGCTGGCCCCTGGTGCCAGGGCATCGAAGTCGGTGCCTGGGGTGAAGACATAGCTGCCGTCGGTATTGACGATGACGCTGCCATTACCGGTACCCGGACCGCTCGCCAGCTGGTAGCTGACGACCGTGCCATCGACATCGGTGGCGGTCGGCAGGGTGCCATTGAACTCGACGTTCTCGCTGGTGGTGCCGGTGCTGTCGGTGGCGACCGGAACATCGTTGGTACCGGTGACAGTAATGGTCACGGTGGCCGGAGCACTGATGCCGCCGTTGTTGTCGGTGGCGGTGTAGGTGAAGGTCACCTCACGGCTGGCCCCTGGTGCCAGGGCATCGAAGTCGGTGCCTGGGGTGAAGACATAGCTGCCGTCGGTATTGACGATGACGCTGCCATTACCGGTACCCGGACCGCTCGCCAGCTGGTAGCTGACGACCGTGCCATCGACATCGGTGGCGGTCGGCAGGGTGCCGTTGAACTCGCCGGGCGACGCTCAGCGCCGGTTTGCCACTCGCCGATCATCGACTGACCCCCGAGCTGTTGCCGCGTGCGGCAGCCCGGGCGGGGCTGCGCGGGCGTTGGTTGCGTCGTGAGCTGACTCAGATTTCCGCCCTCGCGTTGCCAGCACTGTTGCTGTTGCGTGATGGGCGTTGCGCATTGTTGCTGGGCTGGCAGCCCGACGGACGGGCGCGGGTGATGCCCAGCGAGTCTGAGGGTGGGGAGCTGGATGTCGCGCGTGAAATCCTCGAGGAGGACTACACGGGTCAGGCCTTTTTCGCTCAGCCGCAACACCGCTTCGATCTGGATCGCGGCGAACTCATCCCGCGGACGACTCACTGGTTTCGCGACACGCTGAAGCGTTCTCGCTGGCTGTATATCGATGCCGTTGCCGCCAGCTTCGTGATCAGTCTCATTGGTTTGGTCACGCCACTGTTCGTCATGAACGTCTACGACCGTGTGGTACCGAACCAGGCCGAGGCGACGCTCTGGGTACTGGCCATCGGCATCAGCGGTGCGTTCGTGTTCGATCTGCTGCTCAAGACATTGCGCGGGCTGTGTCTGGATCTGGCCGGCAAGAAAACCGATCTGATCATCTCAGCCACACTGTTCGAGCGGGTGGCGGGCATGCTGATGCGCCATCGCCCGGCGCGCGTCGGGACCTTTGCCCAGCACATTCACGAATTCCAGTCATTGCGCGAGTTTCTCGCTTCGCTGACGCTGGCGAGTCTGATCGATCTGCCATTCACCTTGCTGATCATTGCCGTGATTGCGCTGATCGGTGGGCATCTGGCGTGGGTGCCGCTGTTGGCTTTCCCGCTGGTTGCCGCACTCAGCTTCGTGCTGCAGCGGCCCCTGGCCGACACTCTGGAGCGCACCATGGCGCTATCGGCAGAGCGCCAGTCGAGCCTGATCGAAACGTTGGCAGGCCTCGATGCGGTGAAGGTCAACAACGCCGAAAGCGAGCGTCAGCATCTTTGGGAGCAGACCATCGGCAGCCTGAGCCGGCTCGAATTGCGTGCGCGCATGCTGTCGAGCCTGGCGCTCAATTCCACGATGGCGCTGCAGCAGTTCGCTGGTGTGGTGATGATCGTGCTCGGCGTGTATCAGATCATCGACGGCCAGCTGAGCATGGGGGGGCTGATTGCCTGCTACATGCTCAGCGGCCGTGCCCTGGCTCCGCTCGGTCAGGTGGCGGGTCTGCTTACCCGCTATCAGCAGGCCAAGGTCACGGTGCGTTCGGTGAACGACATGATGGCGTTGCCACAGGAGCGGCAGAGTGGCGAGCGGCCGTTGAAGCGGGAAAACCTGCAGGGTGCGATCGAATTCCGCGGTGTGGATTTCAACTACCCGGAACAAAAGGACGCCGCCCTGCGGCAGATCAGTCTGGTCATTCGTCCAGGCGAGAAGGTGGGCATCATCGGCCGCAGTGGCTCCGGCAAGAGCTCGCTGGCCAAGCTGATCGTCGGCCTGCATCAGCCCGATGCGGGCAGCCTGTTGGTCGACGGTATCGACCTGCGGCAGCTGGATGTGAGCGACGTGCGCAACAACATCGGTTATGTGGCCCAGGATATCCAGCTGTTTTCCGGCACGCTACGCGACAACCTGCTGATGGGCGCGCGCTATGTCGAAGACGATCGGGTAGTGAAGGTCGCCGAGCTGGCCGGCGTGCATGAATTTGCGCGGCTGCATTCGAAGGGCTACGAGCTGCAGGTGGGCGAGCGCGGCCAGAACCTGTCCGGCGGCCAGCGCCAATGCGTGGCGCTGGCGCGCGCATTGTTGCTCGATCCGCCGATCCTGCTGCTGGACGAGCCGACCAGTTCGTTGGACAACACCAGCGAGGAGCGCTTGAAACAGCAGCTGGCAGAGGTCGTTGCCGACAAGACCTTGCTGCTGGTAACCCACCGCACCTCGATGTTGAGCCTGGTCGATCGACTGGTGATCGTCGACCGTGGCCAGATCGTCGCCGATGGGCCGAAGGCGGCGATTCTCGAGGCGTTGAAGAAGGGGCAGATCCGTGTCAGCTAAGCATTCGATCCCCCCGATACAGACCCGCAGTGGAGTCGGCGCAGTGTTCGGTTCCCGTGGCGAACCGCTGCCGGAAGTGCGCAAGGCGCTCATCGAGGATGCGCCGCGGCTGGTGCGCCTGACGATATGGGGACTGGTCGCGTTTGTGCTGTTCCTGGTGCTCTGGGCGCATTTCGCCATCGTCGATGAAGTCACCCGGGGCGAGGGCAAGGCGATTCCCTCGTCACGCCTGCAGAAGATCCAGAACCTGGAGGGCGGCATCGTCGCCGAACTGTTCGCCCGCGAGGGACAGATCGTCGAGGCCGGCGATCCGCTGCTGCGTCTGGACGACACGCGTTTCGCCTCCAACGTCGGTGAAACCGAAGCTGACCGCCTGGCGCTGGCTGCACGGGTGGAGCGCCTGTCGGCCGAGGTCGAGGGGCGCGACCTGGCGCTGCCCGAGAATGTGCTGCGTGATGCCCCCAACCTGGCCGATAGCGAGCGCGCCTTGTTCGAGAGCCGCCGCGACCAGCTGCGCGATGAAATCGGTGGATTGGAAGAGCAGCTCACCCAGCGACGCCAGGAAGTACGCGAGATGAGTTCCAAGCAGGAGCAGTTCCGCAGCAGCCTGGCCCTGTTGCGCAAGGAAATTGCGATGTCCGAGCCGCTCGTCTCCAGCGGTGCCATTTCGCCGGTGGAAGTGCTGCGGCTCAAGCGGGCTGAGGTGGAAAGTCGCGGGCAGCTCGATGCCACCACCCTGGCGTTGCCCCGTGCCAATGCGGCGATCAAGGAGATCGAGAGCAAGATCGGTGAGACGCGTGGACGTTTCCGCAGCGAGGCCCTGACTCAGCTCAACGAGGCACGTACCGAACTGTCGAAGCTGAAGTCCACCGGCAAGGCGCTGGAAGACCGGGTGCGCCGCACGCTCGTCACCTCCCCGGTTCGGGGCGTCGTCCAGCAGATGCTCGTCAGTACCATTGGTGGGGTCATCCAGCCAGGCAGCGACATCGTCGAAATCGTCCCGCTCGACGATACGTTATTGGTCGAGGCCAAGGTTCGCCCGCAGGACATCGCTTTCCTGCATCCGGGGCAGGAGGCGATGGTCAAGTTCAGCGCCTACGACTTCACCGTCTACGGTGGCTTGAAGGCGGAGCTGGAGCACATCAGCGCCGACAGCATCACGGACGAGGATGGCAACAGCTTCTTCCTTATCCATCTGCGCACCGACAAGAGTCACCTGGGCAGCGATGAGAAACCATTGCTCATCATCCCCGGCATGATGGCTTCGGTAGACATCATCACCGGCCACAAGAGCGTGCTGAGCTATCTGCTCAAGCCGATCATCCGCGCCAAGGCCGAGGCTCTTCGCGAGCGCTAGGTGGTGGCGCAGGAAAAATCTGCTAACAATGGCTGTCAGTAGGGCCGATCCACACTGCGCAATAATGCGCCGTCGACCATCTGGGAGTTTCCATGAGCAGCACTGCGTCAGCCAGCGAAGGCGAAAAAATCCTCATCGTCGATGACGATGCCCGTCTGCGGCGTCTGCTCGAGCGTTTTCTCGACGAGCAGGGCTACCGCGTCCGTACCGTGGAAAACACCGAGCAGATGGACCGTTTGCTCAGCCGCGAGCTGTTCCAGCTGGTGGTGCTCGACCTGATGATGCCGGGTGAGGACGGGCTTTCCGCGTGCCGCCGGCTGCGCGAGGGCAACAACCAGATTCCAATCATCATGCTCACCGCCAAGGGTGACGAGGCCAGCCGCATCCAGGGCCTGGAACAGGGCGCCGACGACTACCTGGCCAAGCCCTTCAATCCCCGCGAACTGCTCGCGCGCATCCGTGCGGTGCTGCGTCGGCAGGCACCGCAGGTTCCAGGCGCCCCCGCCAGCGAGGACGAGACCGTCACCTTCGGCGAGTACGAGCTGTCGCTGGCGACTCGTGAGCTGAAAAAGGGTAACGAGGTGCACATGCTCACCACCGGCGAGTTCGCCGTGCTCAAGGCGCTGGTGCAGCACGCCCGCGAACCACTGACCCGCGACAAGCTGATGAACCTCGCCCGCGGCCGCGAGTGGGACGCGCTGGAGCGCTCCATCGACGTGCAGATCTCCCGCCTGCGCCGGCTGATCGAGCCCGACCCGTCCAAGCCGCGCTATATCCAGACGGTCTGGGGCGTGGGCTACGTGTTCGTGCCCGATGGCAACAAATGAAGCGGCAAGCCGTAGGTTGGGTTGAGCGCAGCGAAGCCCAACATGACCGGATGGCCCGGCATGGCAAGACTTGGCGGCCGCCGCATGCCACCACGTTGGGCTTCGCCGCTACGCGACTCAACCCAACCTACGAGCTTGCAGCTGCTTTTCTATGAAAACCCCGCTGTGGTTCCCGCAGAGCTTCTTCGCCCGCACCCTGTGGATGGTGCTGATCGTGGTGCTGTTCTCCAAGGTCCTGACGCTGGTCTATCTGATGACCAACGAGGATGTACTGGTAGGCCGCCAGTACAGCCACGGCGCGGCGTTGACGTTGCGTGCCTACTGGGCCGCCGACCTCGAGGACCGCGACCGCATCGGCCGCGCCGCCGGCCTGCAGCTGGTGGCCGAGCAGAACGTGCCGCGCAGTGAATACCACTGGCCCTACACCGAGATCTTCCAGCGGCAGATGCGCGACGAGCTGGGCGACGACACCGAGGTTCGCGTACGCATCCAGCCGTCCACCGCGATCTGGGTGCGCGCGCCTGCGTTGGGGCCGGACTGGGTGCAGGTGCCGCTGTACGCCTATCCGCTGCGTGGCCAGCGCATCTGGAGCGTGCTCGGCTGGTTCCTCGGTATCGGCCTGCTGTCCACCGGTGCGGCATGGATCTTCGTCAGCCAGTTGAATCTGCCGCTCAAGCGGCTGGTCTTCGCCGCGCGGCAGATCGGCAAGGGCCGGCGCGTGCGGCTGCCGATCAGCGACACGCCGAGCGAGATGACCGAGGTCTACCGTGCCTTCAACCAGATGGCCGAGGACGTCGAGCAGGCTGGCCGCGAGCGCGAACTGATGCTGGCGGGCGTCTCCCACGATCTGCGCACGCCATTGACGCGCCTGCGTCTGTCGCTGGAGCTGATGAGCGGCGACGACGAGCTGACCGACGACATGATTCGCGACGTCGAGGACATGAATGCGATCCTCGATCAGTTCCTCGCCTTTGTCCGCGACGGCAGCGATGAACCGGTGGAAACCACCGACCTCGGCGAGCTGATCCGCGAGGTGGTGGCGCCCTACAACCAGCAGCAGGAGATCGTGCGCCTGTGTGTCGAGCCGATGCCGCCGTTCGCTCTGCGCCGGGTATCGGTCAAACGGCTGCTGGTGAATCTCATCGAGAACGCCTTGCGCTACGGTGGCGGCGGGGTGGAGGTAGCGGCTTATGTTTCGGGCGACCAGCATGCCCCCTACGTGGTGCTGAGCGTGCTCGACCGCGGTCCGGGGATCGATCCCGCCGAGCTGGAAGGCATCTTCAATCCATTCATCCGCGGCGATCGCGCCCGTGGCGGGCAGGGCGCCGGGCTGGGTTTGGCGATCGTCAAACGCATCGCTTCGCAGCACGGCGGCATCGTCGAATTGCGCAACCGCGATGGCGGTGGTCTGGAAGCCCGCGTCAGCCTGCCGCTGGGCCTGCTGCTGCCGAGGGATGCGATAAAGGCGTAAAGCACAGCTGCCTTTCAGCCCTTGCCCTTGGTGCGGGTCAGGTGCGGCCCGCCGTTCTTCTCCAGGTACTGGATGATCAGCCCGGCGACGTCCTTGCCAGTGGTCTCTTCGATGCCGGCCAGGCCCGGCGAGGAGTTGACCTCCATCACCAGCGGACCATGGTTGGAACGCAGGATGTCGACGCCGGCGACGTTCAGGCCCATCACCTTGGCCGCGCGGATGGCGGTCATGCGTTCTTCCGGGGTGATCTTGATAAGGCTGGCCGAGCCGCCGCGATGCAGGTTGGAACGGAATTCGCCGGGCTTGGCCTGGCGCTTCATCGCCGCGATGACCTTGTCGCCGACCACGAAGCAGCGGATGTCGGCGCCGCCGGCTTCCTTGATGTACTCCTGCACCATGATGTCCTGCTTGAGGCCCATGAAGGCCTCGATTACCGATTCGGCGGCCTTCTCGGTTTCGCAGAGCACCACGCCGATGCCCTGAGTGCCTTCCAGCACCTTGATCACCAGCGGTGCGCCGTTGACCATCTGGATCAGATCGGGGATGTCGTCCGGCGAGTGCGCGAAGCCGGTCACCGGCAGGCCGACGCCGCGCCGCGACAGCAGTTGCAGCGCACGCAGCTTGTCCCGCGAGCGAGCGATGGCCACCGACTCGTTGAGCGGGAACACGCCCTGCATCTCGAACTGGCGCAGCACCGCACAGCCATAGAAGGTCACCGAAGCGCCGATGCGCGGGATCACCGCGTCGAAGCCTTCCAACGGTTTGCCGCGGTAATGGATCTGCGGCTTGTGGCTGGCAATGTTCATGTACGCGCGCAGCGTATCGATCACCACCACCTCATGGCCCCGCTGCTGGCCGGCTTCGACCAGGCGGCGGGTGGAATACAGGCGCGGATTGCGCGACAGCACGGCGATTTTCATTGAGCACCGGAGGAAGTGAGGACCTGAGGTTTGTCCTGGATATAGGTTCGCGACGGATCGATCAGCCATTGCCCTTCGACCAGCGCCTTGGAGCCGAGCAGCAGGCGATAGCGCATGGTCTTGCGGCAGGTCAGGGTGAACTCCACCGGCCAGACATGGCTACCGAGCGCCAGCAGCGTTCGCACCACGTAGCGCGTCTGCACCTGCCCGTTGGAGCTCTTGATCAGCTTGCGGGTGACCAGCGGTGCCTCGCAGCGGTGACGGCGTTGCACCAGCGTGCCCAGGTGGGCGGTGAATCGGACCCAGCGCTGACCGTCGCGTTCGAACTCGCTGATCTCGGTAGCATGCAGCGCCGACGTGCTGGCCCCGGTATCGACCTTTGCGCGCAGGCCCACCACGCCGAGGTCCGGCAGGGCGATCCATTCACGCAGACCGATCACGGTATGGGGGGCGAGTCTCTTCAATGGGAGCGTCCGAAGAATTTGCCGGCATTCTAGTCGGGGCGCATGACAACTGCATCCGTCTGTAACACCCTAGAACGACGTATAGGAGATAGGGCTGCACGATGGCTGAAAAAGACGACGACAAAGTGCGCCTGGACAAGTGGCTGTGGGCCGCGCGTTTCTTCAAGACCCGCGCGCTGGCCAAGGCGGCGATCGAAGGTGGCAAGGTGCACTGTCGCGGCGAGCGTTGCAAACCGAGCAAGGAACCGAAGGTGGGCGACGAGCTGATGATCCGCAGCGGTTTCGACGAGCGCACGGTGGTCGTCCGCGCGCTGTCGGCGGTGCGCCGCGGCGCGCCCGAGGCGCAGACACTCTACGAGGAGACGCCGCAAAGCCTGGCCGCGCGCGAGGAAGCGGCGGCACAGCGCAAGGCCGGCGCGTTGGGGCTGCAGACCGATGGGCGACCGAGCAAGAAGCAGCGCCGGCAGATCCAGCTGCTGCGTGACTTCAAGCCCGACTAGTCGCGTAGTACCGCCAGCTGGCGCAGCAGTGGCAGCCTGGCGGCCAGCTGCATGGGCGCACGAGCCAGCCACTGCAGCAGGGCAGCGATGTGGGCGCCCAGTGGTGTGCAATAGCCCCAGCCGATAGCCAGCAAGGCGATCAGCAGTCCGCCGACGAAGTCATCGCTGACCCAGTGGGCGCCGGTCACCAGCCGCGGCAGCATGAGCAGCAACGTGATGCCGAGCACCAGTGCCAGACGGCCGCCGCGGGCGAACAGCGCCATGAACAGTCCCCAAATCAGCAGCACCGAGGCGTGATCCCCGGGGAAGCTGCGGCTGGAACGATCCTTTAGTTCGAACACCCGCTCCAGCAGCGGAAAGTGGTCGCTCAGGTGATAGGCGCCAACGATCTCAAGCGATGGACTGGCGTGTTGCCAGTCGAAGTGCCCGGCCAGCTTGGTCACCAGCAGGCGAATCACCAGCAAGACCAGCAGCAGGGCGACAAAGGTGAACAGCGCCGGGCGCAGCTGGCGCTGCGCGAATAGCCAGTCGCGGCGGATCAGCAGGGTCAGCAGCAGGGCGCCAACCAGGATGTCGAACACGCGAATGCTGGCCAATGCCCACAGCCAGTCCCACCAGGCCTGGTGGCCCAGCGAGCCGTTGAGCAGATGAAAGGCCGCCTCGTCGAGGGCATCCCAGCATGGGCGGCTGGTGGGCGAGAGCCAGCTGAGCAGCAACAGCCCGGCAAGCAGGTGACTGATGAACCAAGACAGTGGGCGCCAGCGCGCCTGGGGCGTGGTCACGCGCATGGGAATCGTCCCTGGGATTGCGATGGCGCGCGATGCTAGAGCCTGCCGTTGCGGCTGTCCTGACTACCTGCGAGCCGTTCAGCCAGCGTTCAGCTTGCTGCTGTCTGACAGCCCGTCCGGCGCCCGCCCTTGGTCCGGACCGGCTTTACGCCTAAAATTGCCGGCTTCCTCCGCCGTTCCTGCGAGCCCCGGCATGTCCGATCAAACTCAGCGCTTCATCTTCGACGATTCCGACGTTCGCGGCGAAATCGCCACGCTGGACGAAAGCTTCCAGCACGTGCTGGCCAAGCACGCCTATCCCGAGCCCGTCGCCCAGCTGCTTGGCGAACTGCTCGCCGCCGCCGCACTGCTGGTCGGCACGCTCAAGTTCGACGGGCTGCTGATTCTCCAGGCGCGTTCCAGCGGAGCTGTCCCGCTGCTGATGGTCGAGTGCTCCAGTGCCCGCGAGGTGCGCGGCATCGCGCGTTATCACGCCGAGCAGGTCGAGACGGGCGCAACGCTGGCCGAGCTGATGCCCGAGGGCATGCTGGCGATCACCGTCGATCCGGCCAACGGCCAGCGCTATCAGGGCATCGTCGGCCTGGACGGGGTCAACCTGGCGGAATGCCTGAGCAACTATTTCGCCGCGTCCGAGCAACTGCCGACGCGCTTCTGGCTCAATGCCGACAGCCGCCGGGCCTGCGGCCTGCTGTTGCAGCAGCTGCCGGCCGATCGAATCAAGGATGCCGAAGAGCGTGACGCCAGCTGGGAGCACCTGCGCACCCTGGCCGACACCCTGACGGCCGAGGAACTGCTCGGGCTGGATGCCGAGACGCTGTTGCACCGGCTCTACCATCAGGAGCAGCTGCGCTTGTTCGATGCGCTGCCGATCCGCTTTCGCTGCAGTTGCTCGCGGGAACGCTCGGCCCGTGCGCTGATCAGCCTGGGCGAGGAAGACGCCCAGCAACTGGTAGCCGAGCAGGGCGGTGCGGTGAGCATCGATTGTCAGTTCTGCAATGAGAAATACACCTATGATGCCGCGGACGTGGCTCAGCTTTTCGCCGGTGGCGGCAGCGACGCGCCCTCGGACACCCGTCATTGAGCAGCGCCTGGTGCTCGGTAGCCATCCGCGGAGCGCCAGTACGCTAAGGAATGAGCCAGGGATGGACCTGCAGCGAGCCAGTGAACTATTTGGCCATCACGGCCTCATACCCAGCGCGGCGCATTATCTGGCATAATCGCGCGCACTTTTTTCGATGTAGTTCGTCGCTCGGCGGGCTACAACAGCATGGAGGGATCGGCCCAAGGCCGACGGGAACACTCATGACGCAAGCCACCAACGCCGTGTACACCGACATCAGCACCGCTCAACTGATTGAAGAAGCCGTCAAGCGCGCAGAGGGCGAACTGTCCGCCAATGGCTCTCTGGTGGTGAAGACCGGGCACCGCACGGGTCGTTCTCCGGCTGACCGCTTCATCGTCGAGGAGCCGAGCACCCAGCACAAGATCGCCTGGGGCCCGATCAACCGTCCGTTCCCGGCCGGCAACTTCGAAGCGCTGTGGAACCGCGTCGAAGCCTACCTCGGCGAGCGCGACAGCTTCGTCTCCCACGTCCATGTCGGTGCCGATCCCGAGCACTATCTGCCGGTCAAGATGACCACCGAAACCGCCTGGCACAACCTGTTCGGTCGTTGCCTGTTCATCACCCCGGAACAATTCAACCAGGCCGGCCTGAGCGAGTGGCGCATCCTCAACGCACCGTTCTTCCAGTGCCAGCCCGAGCGTGACGGCACCAACTCCGATGGCTGCGTGATCATCAACTTCGCCGAGAAGAAGGTGCTGATCGCCGGCATGCAGTACGCCGGTGAAATGAAGAAAGCCATGTTCTCCGTGCAGAACTTCCTGCTGCCGGACGTCGACGTACTGCCGATGCACTGCGCCGCCAACATCGGCGAAGACGGCGACACCACCCTGTTCTTCGGTCTGTCCGGCACCGGCAAGACCACCCTGTCGGCCGACGAGAGCCGCTACCTGATCGGCGACGACGAGCACGGCTGGGGCGTTGGCCGCGTGTTCAACATCGAGGGCGGTTGCTACGCCAAGTGCATCGACCTGTCCGAGAAGAACGAGCCGGTAATCTGGAAGGCCATCAAATTCGGCGCCGTGCTGGAGAACGTGGTGCTTGACTCGCGCACCCGTCTGCCCGACTACGCCGACGCCAGCCTGACCCAGAACAGCCGCGCCGCCTACCCGCTGGAGCACGTCGAGAAGCGTAGCGAGAAGAACCTCGGCGGCGAGCCGAATGCGGTCATCTTCCTCACCTGCGACCTGACCGGCGTACTGCCGCCGGTATCGATCCTGAACAACGAGCAGGCCGCCTACCACTTCCTCTCCGGTTACACCGCGCTGGTCGGCTCCACCGAGATGGGGTCGGGCAGCGGCATCAAGTCGACCTTCTCCACCTGCTTTGGCGCACCGTTCTTCCCGCGTCCGGCTGGCGAATACGCCGAGCTGCTGATCAAGCGCATCAATGGCTTCGGCTCCAAGGTCTACCTGGTCAACACCGGCTGGACCGGCGGTGGCTACGGCGTCGGCAAGCGTTTCAACATCCCGACCACCCGCGCGGTGATCGCGGCGATCCAGAGCGGCGCGTTGGTTGGTGCCGAGACCGAGCACCTGCCGATCATCAACCTGGACGTGCCGAAGGCCGTCGCCGGCGTCGACACCCAGCTGCTGAACCCGCGCAACACCTGGGCCGACAAGAGCGCCTACGATCAGGCCGCGAAGGAACTGGCTGCGAAGTTCGTCGAGAACTTCAAGAAGTTCGACGTCTCCGAGGCCATCCGCAACGCCGGCCCGCAGCTCTAAGCTGCCTGCCGCGTGATCGAAAAGCCGCCTCCGGGCGGCTTTTTCGTTTGTGCCGGGCGGCGTCTCGGATCAAAGCCGTCGATGATTCTTATCGGTCAAGGTGCATGGATTCGATTGGTCGGCGCCCTTAGCATGTGCGCCTCTGTTGATCACGAGGAAGCCTCATGAATACCGAAGAAGCCATCCGCACGCGTCGCGCCGTCAAAGCCTACGACTCGAACTTTCAGCTCAGCCGGGAGGAGAAGGACGAGCTGCTGCAATTGGCGCTGCTGGCACCCTCTGCCTTCAACCTGCAGCACGTGCGCTTCGTCGAGGTCAGCGACCCGGCGCTGCGGGCACAGATTCGCGAGGTGGGCTGGAACCAGGCGCAGATGACCGATGCCTCGATGCTGGTGGTGATCTGCGCGCAGGTCGACAGCTGGGAAAAGAATGTCCGCCGGGTCTGGGACGGTGCACCGAGCGAGGTGCAGGACTACATGGCCGGCGCCATCGATGCCTACTACCGTGACAAGCCGCAGGTCCAGCGTGACGAGGCCATGCGCAGTTGCGGTTTGATGGCGCAGACCCTGATGCTCGCTGCGCGGGCCAAGGGCCTGGATTCCTGCCCGATGGATGGCTTCGATTTCGATGCGGTCGGCAAGCTGATCAACCTGCCGGACAACTATGCCATCGCGCTGATGGTCGCGGTGGGCAAGCGCGCCGCCGAGCCGAAGCCGCGGATCGGCAAGCTGCCGTTCGACGAGGTGGTGATTCGCGATCGTTTCTGAGGCATCCGCAGGGGCGCATAGCGTCCTTTTCTTCGCGCCGCCACGACCCTTTCCGCGGCGGCGCGCTTCCTATCTTGCCGAACCGCCAGGGTGTAGGGAGGAAGGCGCTTTTTACCTCCATCGTGACGCCACGGCTGTCTGTCTGGCGGATCGGTGGTGCGTGATCCACCCTACGTATCCCGCACCTTGCTACGCTCCGGCCTCCAGTCAAGGGAGTGACTCAGCATGATCGAACAGACGCTCAAGCAGACATTTGGCTACGACGGCTTCCGTCCCGGCCAGGCGCAGGCCATTCGCGCCGTGGTGGCCGGGCGCTCGGCGGCCGCGATCTTTCCCACCGGCTCGGGCAAATCCCTGTGCTATCAGCTGCCGGCGCTGCTGTTGCCGCATCTCACTTTGGTCGTCTCGCCGCTGCTGGCGCTGATGCAGGATCAACTGGCCTTTCTGCAGCGACAGGGTATCGCCGCCGGCAGCATCGACTCGGCGCAAAGCCGCGAGCAGGCCAGCGAGACCATGGCCCGCGCCAAGTCCGGCGAGCTGAAGATTCTGATGATTTCGGTGGAGCGGCTGAAGAACGAGCGCTTCCGCAACTTCATCAGCCAGGTGCCGATCTCCCTGCTGGTGGTGGACGAGGCGCACTGCATCTCCGAATGGGGGCACAACTTTCGCCCGGATTATCTCAAGCTTCCCGACTACCAGCGCCAGTTCAACATTCCCCAGGTGCTGTTGCTGACCGCCACGGCGACGCCACCGGTGATCGCCGACATGCAGGCCAAATTCTCGATTGCCGCGGACGACGTGGTGACCACCGGTTTCTATCGGCCCAATCTCAATCTGCTGGTGGAGCCGGTCAGCGGCGTCAACAAGCAGCACCGGCTGGTGGAATGGTTGTCGGACAAGACGGGACAGCCGACCATCGTCTACGTCACCCAGCAGAAGACCGCCGAGCAGGTTGCCGAGCACCTGGCGCAGCGCGGTTTCCCGGCCAGCGCCTACCACGCCGGCATGGCGCACGAGCTGCGTGAGTCGATCCAGCGCCGCTTCATGGCGGGCGAGCTGAACTGCATCGTCGCCACCATCGCCTTCGGCATGGGCATCGACAAGGCGGACATCCGCAACGTGGTGCACTACGACCTGCCCAAGTCGGTGGAAAATTACAGTCAGGAAATCGGTCGGGCAGGGCGCGACGGCAACGCTTCGGATTGTCTGGTGCTGGCCAACCGGGACAGCCTCAGCGTGCTGCAGAATTTTGTCTATGGCGACACACCGGAGCGCGAGGGCATCCGCTGCGTGCTCGACGAGCTGCTGCAGGCGGCTGCTCCTGATCAAAAGGGCAGCGGGCAGTGGGAGCTGATGCTCAACCAGCTGTCGGAGCAGAGCAACATCCGCCAGCTGCCGCTGAAGACCCTGCTGGTGCAGCTGGAGCTGCGCGGCATCATCGCACCGCGTTTTGCCTATTTCGCCGAGTATCGCTTCAAGTACCTGCTCGAACCCAAGGTGCTGGTGGCGAAATTCGAAGGCGAGCGACGCCAGTTCGTCGAGGCCATCGTGCACAGCTCGGCGCGGGCACGGACCTGGTGCACGCTGGATTTCGACGCGCTCTATCGGCAGCACGGCGCCGACCGCGCGCGCGTGGTCAAGGCGTTGGAGTACTTCCAGGAAAAGGGCTGGATCGAGCTGGAGAGCAAGCAGATGACCGAGGTCTATGCGCTGCTCGATCAGCGCTTCGAGGCCGAAGCACTGAGTGGCGAGCTGCATGCCTATTTCAGGCAGCACGAAGCGAGCGAAATCTCTCGCATCGACAACATGCTGGCGCTGTTCGAATCCGCCGAATGCCTGAGCCAGCGGCTGGCGACGTACTTTGGCGACCGTCAGGCTCCGCAGCGCTGCGGGCATTGCTCGGTCTGTCGCGGACAGGTCGCGCGACTGCCGGAACCGCCGGCACTGGCGCCGCTGGAGCAGATGGACCTGGCCGGTCGCTGTGCCGAATTCAGTCAGCGCTACACGCAGCTCAAGGGCGATGCGCCCAGCGCCGAGTGCCTGACGCGCTTTCTCTGCGGCATCAGCGTGCCGGTGTTCACCAAGCTCAAGGCGCGGCAGATACCCGGTTTCGCCTCGCTGGAGGCCTATCCCTATGCCGAGGTTCGCGCGCGTTTGGCTGGTTAGCGCGCAGTCAGGCCGATCAGTCGGTCGGCGACGCCCTTGGTCTGGCGTGAGGTGCCGGCGGTGAGGTTGCTCGAGTTTTCCAGCGCATCGAGCAGCCCGGTCAGCGAGCCGACACCGGCAGACTGGGTCTCGATATGCTGCGCCACCGCGCGAATCTCGCTGGCCAGGCGGTCGATGTCGGTGCCGATTTCCTCGGCGTTCTTGCCGGTGATCTCGGCCAGCTTGCGCACCTCGTCAGCCACCACCGCGAAACCACGGCCCATATCGCCGGCGCGCGCCGCTTCGATCGCGGCGTTGAGTGCCAGCAGGTTGGTCTGCCCGGCGATCTGCTGGATGGTCTGCACCACCGACTGGATGCGCTGGCTGGACTGCGCCAGATCGCGGGCGCTGCTGACCACCTCGTCGGCCTGGTGGACCATCTGCTTGACCGAGCTGCCGGCCTGTTCGATGACGCTGCCCTGCTGATTGATATTCAGCGTCAGGTCGTCCATCGAGCCGTGCAGTTCGGTGGCGCACAGACTCAGCTGCTCGGACATGGACTGCCGTTCATGGTCGGCCTCGGACAGCACCTGGCCAAGGTCGGCCAGGCCGCGGAACACCGGGCGGATATGTTCGTCGAGGCCGTTGATGTCCACCGCGCTGCTGTAATCCTGGCGCTTGAACTGCTCGATCTGCTTGACCACCACCTGGCTCAGGCCGGTCAGCTTCTTGATCTGGCGGCGCAGGAAGAACGCCTTGAACTCGCCGTGGTAGGCGATGAAGTTGTCGGTGTACTCGTCGTGGAACTCGTCCTTGCCGTTGGTGCGGAAGAAGAACACCGCGGTCAGCGTCTGATTCAGGTTGAGCCCAAGAATTTCGCCGAAGGTCGAGTAGCCGGCCACGGGCACGTCATCGAACACCGGGTCCATGCCGCCCAATGCTTGCTCGTTGTTCAGCCGGCGCAGGATGCAGTCGTTGAGGATGCCCACCAACGGCTTGCCGGGCTTGTTGCGCATGAACTGTTGATAGTCGCGGCGGGTGGTTTCGGCCAGCGGCGTGCGCTTGACCATGATCAGCTCCTCGCCCGGTGCGACGTCGCAGAACAGGTGCACCCGCTCGTTGGCGAAGTCGATCTGCGAGATCGAGCGGACGAAGACTTCCTCGCCGACGCGGATGGCGAAGGAGTAGTCCGAGAGCCGCTGTTCCAGCTCCTGCGGCGCGCATTTCAGCGCCTCGCACAGTGCCTGGACCATGCTGCGGATGTTGCCGCGCGCATCGACCACCTGGCTGATGTAGCGGTCCTCCAGGGAGGCGCTGAGCACGCTCAGGCTGAGCGGCGTGGGCTCGAAGTTCTGGCTCTTGAAGACGCCGAAGCGTACGTCCCGCGCGCACTTGAGGAAGACGATCAGCGCGTGGTTCTGGTAGCTGCGCTTGCCGTCATGCAGCTGGGTCTTCTGGAAATCCAGCTTGCCGCCGGCCGAGCCGCCGACGAACAGGCAGGGAAAGCGCCCGGACTCGTACAGCGCCTCCATGAAGAAGGATTCCGAAGCGCAGAGGCCGTCGAAGAAAATGTTGGCCAGGGTGTCGCGGTAATCGATCTTCATCGACACCTGCACCCGCTTGATCGACGCCACGAGGCGCGCGATGCGCTCGCCCATCGACAGCCGCTGGCCCCCACCGCGGATGTCCTCGCACTCCAGCGGCACGCGGACGATCTCGGCAGCGGCGATGACGCTGGCGTCGAACAGCTGCAGCACCACCCGATCCCACTGCGTCCCGGTGGCACAGTAGAGCCGCTGGCCCTCGCTGGACAGCTCGCCCGCCGTGGTACACAGGCTGATCGTCGCGTTCGGAAAGCGCTGCGCTATCTGCCTGGCGACTGCGTCCAGATCCACATGCGGCGAGACGAAGCCGGCGATGTAGGTCGGGTTGAAGCGCAGGGTGGCTAGCTGTTGTGAGAGCTGCTGAGCCGAGCAGAGCAGGCTCGCCGTGCCGGTGGATTGCGTATGGCCTGGCTTGAATCGGGAGAGCGAAATCATGGGCGTTACTCGCGCTTGAGGATAGGAAGCGGGAAACTCGGCCGCTCCCGCACTGATCAGCCGTGGATCAGAGGCTACTTTTTTGTTATCGACGCCCGGGCCGCGAGCTGATGCCCGTTCGGCGCCGTCACCGTCAGCCACGTTATCGGCCGCCAGATCGAAGATCGCCATGCAACCATGGTCTTCATCCGGAAGTAGTGGGTGGCGCGGCGATTGCTCTTGATGTGGCGCAAAGGAAGTCGCGCGCGGCTGTGCGATTGTCGACCGGTGGCCTGTTGCCGCAGTTGTTGTATCCGATAGCAAGGAAAGCCTCTCGAGGAGCGACGCCATGCCCCGCCTGTTCACCGATCTCGGATTCCGCTGGAAGATCACCTTGCCCATTGCGGCGCTGGCCCTGTTGCTGGTGCTGATGGGCATTTTCGGGATGCGCGGCATCGAGCGCGTCACCGGCTCCAGTGAGGTCTTGGCCACACGCCATCTGCCGGCCATCGGTCTGCTGCTCAATGCCGATCGCGACCTGTATCAGGCCTTCGTCGCCGAGCGTAGCCTGCTCGACAGCGATGCTGGCGAGCATGTGCAGGCACTCAAGGCCAGCCATGCGGAAAACCTCAGGCAGGCCTACGACCGTGTGCAGAAGTACGCAGCCATGCAACCGGGCGCCGAGGCACTGGCGCTGGTCGAGCAATTCAATGGCGGCTTTCAGCAATGGTCTGCGGTATCGCAGCGGGTCATCGAGCAGGTCGATCTCGATCCTCAGGCCGCCAGCGCGCTGAGCTTCGGTGACAGTGAGGCGCGCTTCGATGCCATGCGCGATGCCATCGACAAACTCGGTGAACTCGAAGGCGCAGCCGCCGAGGCCGAGGGCGCGGCGGCGATCGCCGAGGGCGCCGCCACATCCAGTCAGCAGACCGTGGTGCTGATCATCGGCCTGCTGGGCTGCGCACTGCTCATCCTCGGTCTGCCGCTGGTGGTGTTGCGCCCGATGCGCCGTTTGCTCGATCGGCTGAAGCAGATCGCCGATGGCGATGGCGACCTGCGTGCTCGCCTGGAGGTGCATTCGGCTGACGAGCTGGGCCAGCTCGGCAATGCCTTCAACCGCTTTCTCGACAAGCTGCAGCCGCTGATCGCCGAGGTCGGACGGGTTACCGCTGAGGTCGAGACAGCCGCGCGTGGCATGGCGGCGATGGCTGAAACCAACGATCAGTTGATCAGCAGCGAACACGCCGCGGTCGATCAGGTGACCACCGCGGCGACCGAGATGAGCGCGGCGGTGCACGAAGTTGCGCTCAATGCGCAGAATGCATCGGACGCCGCGCGTGCGGCGGAAACCCAGTCACGCCAGGGCGCGTCGGTCGTCAGCAGCACCATCCAGTCGATCCGTCAGCTGGCCGGGGAGGTCGAAGGCGCATCGCAGACCATCGGTGCGCTGGCCGAGGAAACCGCCAGCATCGGCGCGGTGCTCGAAGTGATTCGCGGCATCGCCGAGCAGACCAATCTCCTCGCGCTCAACGCCGCCATCGAGGCGGCGCGCGCCGGTGAGCAGGGCCGTGGCTTCGCCGTGGTGGCCGACGAGGTAAGGGCACTGGCCGCGCGCACGCAGGATTCGACCAAGGATATCCAGGCGCGCATCGAGCGCCTGCAGAGTGGCGTCGGCAAGGCCGTACAGGCCATGCAGACCGGCAGTGACGAGGCGCGAGACAGTGTCGAGCGGGCATCCGGTGTCGATCAGGTGCTGGCGGAAACCTCCGTGTCGGTGCAGCGCATCAACGATATGGCCGCCCAGATCGCCACCGCGTGCGAGGAGCAGAGCTGCGTCACCGAGGAAATCGCTCGCAACATCACAGATATCCGTGACCTGTCCAACGAGGCGGCCACTTACTCCTCGCAGAGCATGCTCGCCAGTCAAAAGCTGTCCGGGCTGTCGAAGACGCTGGCGGAACTGGTTGGCCGTTTCCGCACCTGAGGCCGGGCGCGCTGCCGTTACAGCGAGCCCCAAAGCAGCCGACCCAGACCGCTGTCGTTCGGCAGCAAAAGCAGGCTGAGAATGAACACCAGCAGCAGTCCGGCGGCATAGCAGAGGCTGCTCAGCCGGGAGCGTGCGCGGGGCGGGCGCGACGCGGCAGGTGGCTTGCCGTCTGGGCTCGGCTGGCGCGACTGGGGTATGTGGCAGGACATGCTCGTCTCGACAGTTATCAGCCCGCCGTCAACGCAGCAGGCATCGGAAGCGGCGCAGTAAAGCGCAAATGGAGGCTTATCGCCACTACTGTGGCATCGCTTCCGTACGCCTCGCGTCGCTCTGAAACATCAGGAAAAGCTCCGTACGTCGCCGGACCGGTATCGCGGGATGGCTCGACCATACTCAGAGGTCGATACCGCAACTGATCGGAGACTCCGCCCATGCCGACGCGCCGCCAGATCATCCAACGTTCAGCAGTGGCCGCAGCGCTGCTGGCGCTCGGTCCGCTGCTACCGTCGCTGGTGCGGGCAGCCGCGGGGCTGCGTCGACGCGCGATCCCGTCAACCGGCGAGATGCTGCCCGTCATCGGCCTCGGCACCTCGATCACGCACAATGTCAGCCTCGACGATCCGCGCATGGACCGCCTGCTCGAGGTGCTGCGGGTGCTGGTTGAGGGTGGTGGCTCGCTGATCGACACCGCGCCGAGCTATGGCAATGCCGAGCGCGTCGTCGGTGAGCTGGTCGAGCGCCTGGGCCAGCGCGGCCAGGTATTTCTCGCCAGCAAGGTGTCTTCGACCGGCCGCGAACGCGGCATGGCACAGATCGAATCGAGCTTCGAGGCGCTGCAGACCGACACCATCGACCTGATCCAGGTGCACAACCTGCAGGACACTGGCACCCAGCTCGGCCTGCTGCGCGAACTCAAGCAGGAGGGACGGGTGCGCTACATCGGCGTGACCCATTATCTGGAGTCGGCCCATGACCGGCTGCTGGAGACGCTGAAACAGGAGAAGGTCGACTTCGTGCAGTTCAACTATTCGGTCAGCGAGCGCAACGCCGAGAAGCAGCTGCTGCCGTACTGCGCCGATCACGGCATCGCTACGCTGATCAACCGGCCGTTCACCCGCGGCAATCTGCTGTCCCGCGTCAAAGACAAGCCGCTGCCGGACTGGGCGGCGGAGATCGATGCCAGCTCCTGGGCGCAGCTGCTGCTCAAGTTCATCCTTGCCGAACCGGCGGTAACGGCGGTGATTCCGGCGACTTCCAACCCGCGCTACATGGCCGACAACCTGCTCGCCGGCCAGGGGCGGCTGCCGGATGCGCGACAACGGCAGATGATCGTCGACGCCTTCCGCTGAGCACCGAATGCAGATTTCGCTAGCCACCCGCGGGGCCGCGCTGATCAATGCCCGCCCCGGCGAGCTGCGTGCCGCGCTGGCCGGCTTCAGCCTGTTCTTCTGCCTCTTCTCTGGCTACTTCATGCTGCGGCCGATTCGCGAGTCGATGGGCATTCAGGGCGGCGTCGAGAACCTGCAATGGCTGTTCACCGCGACCTTCATCGCCATGCTGGTGGCGGTGCCGCTGTTCGCCTGGCTCAACTCGCGGGTGGCGCGCATCCATTACATCGACTGGGTGTACGGCTTCTTCTGCGCCAACCTGCTCCTGTTCGCCGGGCTGTTCTTCCTGCTCGGCGACAGCGTCTGGCTGGCGCGGGTGTTCTACGTGTGGATCTCGGTCTACAACCTGTTCGTGGTCTCGGTGGCCTGGAGCCTGATGGCCGATGTGTTCGACGCACACCAGGCGCGCCGGTTGTTCGCCTTCATCGCCGCTGGCGCCAGCGTGGGCGGGCTGGTCGGACCGGCGACGAGTGCGCTCTTGGTCGGCGTACTCGGTCAGTTCGGGCTGATGCTGTTGGCGGCGCTTTTGCTGGTCGCCGCGGTGGCGCTCAAGCACTACCTGATGGTCTGGCGCGAGACGCTGGGAGCCGGCCGCCCCGGCGCCGAGCACGCCGAAAGCCCACGACGACCGGTCGCGGGCAATCCGTTCAGTGGCCTGACGCGGGTGCTGGGCTCGGGCTATCTGCTCGGCATCGCGGCCTTCGTATTGCTGCTGACGACCGCCAGTACCTTTCTCTATTTCGAACAGGCAAGGCTGGTCGCCGAGCTGTTTCCGGATCGTGCCGAGCAGGTGCGGGTGTTCGGTGCGATCGATTTCGTGGTGCAGGCGGGTGCTCTGCTGTCGCAGCTGTTCATCACCGGGCGAATCGCGCAGCGACTGGGCGTGCGGATTCTGCTGGCCGCAGTGCCGGCGCTGGTCTGCCTGGGCTTCGTCGGTCTGGCGCTGGCGCCGACCTTTGCCGTGCTGGCCGCGGTGATGGTCGTGCGTCGAGTGGGCGAATACGCCTTTGTCCGCCCGGGCCGCGAGATGCTCTTCGCGCCATTGGATGCCGAGAGCAAGTACAAGGCGAAGAACTTCATCGACACCGTGGTCTATCGCGGCGGCGATGCCCTGAGTGGCTGGGCCAAGAGCCTGCTCGACAGCCTCGGTCAGGGCGTCTGGTTGATTGCCCTGGTTGGCGCCTTGTGCGCGGCGATCTGGGGTGTGCTGGGTTGGCTGCTCGGTGGGCGGGCTGACCGTGCTGGCGCCACACCAGCCGACTCGTCTGGGCCCGCAACCGGACGAAGCACCTGAACCTCGCCGCCGCGCACGTCTCGAATCCTAGTAGGTACGTCATCTATCAGGAGTAGTCGTATGCAAGTGCAGGTCAATAGCAACCACATCCCCGGCAGCGTAGAGCTGCATGAGTGGGTCGGCACGACCGTTGAGGATCGGCTCGAGCGTTTCGATGACTTCCTCACCCGAGTGGAAGTCCATGTCAGCGATGAAAACGCGCAGAAGGCCGGTGCCGACGACAAGCGTTGCCAGATCGAGGCGCGGCCCAAGGGGCATCAGGCGATGTCGGTGACGCACAAGGCCGAGTCGCTGCAGCTGGCGGTCGATGGCGCGGCGGACAAGATGCAGCATGCGCTGGAACATCTGATGGGCAAGCTGGACGCCCGCGTACTGTCCAGCGGCGAGTTGAATGATCCGCTACTCGACGAGCAGCCTCAGGCCGTCAAGGATGCGATGCTCGAAGAGGAGTTCCTCCAAAAGCAGGACGAGCTCGATAAGTGACCCCCGGCGCCCACCCAGCTTCAATTTCTTTCTATCCGCCTGCTGCCAGGCCCGTACTTGGCGGGACGGGCCTGCGTATCCGGTAATCAGATGCAGATCATCCTCGTGCGGCACGGTAGACCCGATCATGGAGCAGCGCGCTGGAGCACGCCGGTCGGCATGAAGACCTGGGTAGAGCGCTACAACTCTGCCGATGTCGTCGCTAGCGAGCGTCCGCAAAATCTGGTCGAGCTGGCGGGTTCGGTTGGCATCGTGGTCTGCAGCTCCGTGCAGCGCTGCATAGAATCGCGCGCATACCTGGGATGCGACTGCTGCGAGCTGCCCGATCCACTGTTCGCGGAGGCGCACCTGCCATACCCGGAGTGGGGCCTGCCGCTATTACCGTCGCGCTTCTGGCGCTTGGTGTTCCGTAGCGCCTGGTTCCTCGGTTTCGCCAGCCATACCGAGCACATCCGCGAGTCCCGCAGGCGCGCCAGTGCGGCGGCAGAACGGTTGATAGAGCTGGCCGAGGCCAATGAAAGCGTGCTGCTGATGGGGCACAAGATCATGAACGCGTTGATCGCCCGGCAGCTTCGTCAGCGCGGCTGGTGTGGTCCAGCGCTGCCGCTGCTCAGCGGCTACTGGCAGCCGAGTCGCTACTCAAAATCTGAGCGATGATCCCGGGGCCTCCCATTCCTGTACCTTTTTGGTCGCCTTCGGTCATCAAGAACCGCTTTGCCTCGGCAGATGAAGCCTTTCATCTGCCTTAAGCAGGAGTCATGACATCAAAGGGAATTTCATGGCTCGTTTGACCTGACCAAGGACTAATACTTCCGCTGGCCGCGTTTGCGAGTTTTGGATCGCGTCGCAGCAATACACGGTCGATACGGCGTGTCAGCGTATTGTCGACGGCTCTACTTCAAGGTTTTCATAGCTGATACGAGCTGATCCAGGAAGCTGAACGTTCCCGGCCTGATGTGGCTATAGCAAAAGGCTTACAAGAGGCTGCGGCGTTCGACCCTTTTTCTGGCCGCGGCATGTAATTAATCTACACCCACTCTGAAGCGCAGGATGCGCTCAGGATCAGGAAGATCGACCATCGCCAGGACGGCAATCGAAGGGAATTCGGAAAGGTCAGAAAAAACCCGCTTCGGCGGGTTTTTTGTTGCCTGCGCACATGCGCCATCACACGCAGATCGAGCTATTTCAGCGGCGGCGCATGTCGCTCGACAACATCAGGCTTCGTCGAGCAGGCCGCGGATCTTGATCAGCAGGTCTGCGCCTTCGAACGGCTTGAGTACCAGTTCCATGCGCTCATCGACGAAGCCCTCGCGACTGGAAGCGTTCTCCGCATAGCCGGTCATCAGCACCACCGGCAGTGTCGGGCGCTCGCGGCGTGCCCACTCGGCCAGCTGGCTGCCGGAGAGACGGGGGAGCCCGACATCGGTCAGCAGCAGGTCGATCGACGAGTCGGCCGCGAGCAACGACTGCGCGGTTTCCACGTCGCCCGCCTGGCTGCAACGGTAGCCGGCCTCGATAAGCGTCTCGACGATCAGCATGCGCACGCTGGGCATGTCCTCCACCACCAGCACGTGCTCATGGCCGACCAGGCGCATCGAGCTGTCGGGCGCAGCGGCGGGTGTCGCTGTCTGTTCGCCGTTGGCGGCGGGCAGCAGCAGGGTGACTTCGGTTCCGGCACCGAGCGTGCTGCGAATGCTCGCATCGCCGCCCGACTGCAAGGCGAACCCGTAGATGCTCGACAGGCCCAGCCCTGTGCCACGACCCTGGGGCTTGGTGGTGAAGAAGGGGTCGAACACCTTGTCCAGCACGCCGGGTTCGATGCCCGTGCCGTCGTCGCTCACGCACAAACCGATGTAGCGCCCTGGCGTGAGTTCCTGTTTCTGGCTGCCATCCGAAGGGAAGGTACTGATTCGGATATGCCCGCCTTCGGGCAGCGCATCGCGGGCATTGATCACCAGGTTGAGCAGGGCGCTCTCGAACTGGCTGACGTCCACCCGCGCCACTGCGGGCTCGGCGGTGAAATCGAAGGTCAGCGTGATGCGTTCACCGATCGTGCGGCGCAGCAGGTCTTGCAGCGAGCGGATGCGTTCGTTGATGTCCAGCGCGCGAGCGTCCAGTGGCTGCTTGCGGGCGAACGCCAGCAGGCGATTGGTCAGCGATGCGGCACTGCGCGCCGAACTCAGCGAGGCGTCGGCAAAGCGCAGTACGCTGTCGGCACGGCCTTCGATAATGCGCTGCTTCATCAGCTCTATGCCGGTGATGATGCCGGTGAGCAGGTTGTTGAAGTCGTGGGCGATACCGCCGGTGAGTTTGCCCAGCGCATCCATCTTCTGCGCCTGTAGCAGCTGCTCTTCGGTACGTGCGCGCTCGGCGACCTCATGGGCCAGCTGGCTGGTGGTGGTCGCGATTTCCTGGCGCTGGGCGCGTTCACGCAGACGCTGTTCGGTTACGTCTTCGACGAAGACCAGGCCAAGGCCCTGCGCCCGGTACGGGGAAATCTGCCACTCGGTCTCGCGGGTCTCGCCATTGACCTGCATTTGCAGCGGCGTATGCCAGCGCTCGCCGGCCCGCAGATGCGCGCGCAGCTCGGCGAGAATCGCTTCCTGCCCCGCGGCGACGCTTTGCGACAGGGGCGAAGCCGGGCTGGCGGCGCCGATCAGCAGTTCGAATGCGTGATTGCACTCGTGCAGCTGCAGCTCGGCGTCGAGTACCGCGATGGGTGCGGCGACATGGAAGAAGATTTCCCGGAAGCGCGCTTCGCTGTCACGCAGTGCGCGCTCGGTATCGCGCACCCGCAGCAGGGTGCGCAGCGTCGCCAGCAGCACGTCGGGATCGACCGGGTGGATCAGGTAGGCGTCGCCGCCGGCGTCGAGACCGGTGATGATGTCGTTGGTCTCGATGGAGGCGGCGGACACGTGAATCAGCGGCAGCAGGGCGGTGTTCGGATCGGCCCGCAGTTGACGGGCGATATCGAAGCCGCTCATGTCCGGCAGGTTGACGTCGAGGATCAGCGCATCCGGCGCGGCGTTGGCCACTAGTTCCAGGCCTTCGCTGCCGGTGCCGGCTTCCAGCACCTGATAGCCATGGCGCTCCAGCACCCGGCGCATCGCATAGCGCGTCGGGGCGTTGTCGTCGACGATCAACAGGCGGCTGTCACGCTGCATCGGAAGGCTCCGTATCAATCGCCAGAGGCAGGATCACGTAGAACTCGGAGCCCTTGCCCGGTTCGCTTTCCACGCCAACGTGACCGCCGAGCAGCTCGGCGAAACGCTTGCACAACGCCAGGCCGAGGCCGGTGCCACGCAGGCGCTTCTGCAGAGGCGAGTCGACCTGGGCGAAATCCTCGAAAAGCCGATCGTGCAGCTCGGGGGCGATGCCGATACCGGTATCGTTGACGGCGAAGCGGACCTGCTGCGGGCTTTCCAGCCTTGCCGACACGCGCACCACACCCTGAGGCGTGAATTTCACCGCATTGGAGATGAAATTGCGCAGGATCTGCGCCAGCTTCTTGTCATCGGTATAGAGCCGTGGAATGTCTTGCGGTTCTTCGAAGATGAGGTCTATCGGCGAGCCCTCGACGATGGGGCGAAACATGCCGCGCAACGCCGAGAACAGGTCGAGCATGTCGAACCAGGCCGGGGAAATACTGACGCGGCCAGCTTCGATCTTGGCCAGGTCGAGCAGATCGTCGACCATCTCGCTCAGCTCGCTGGCGGCCGAGCTGACGAAACGCACCTGCTTGTGCTGTTCCGGGCTCAGCGGGCCGTCCAGTTCATCGCTGAGCAGGCGGGTGATGCTGAGAATCGAGCCCAGCGGCGTGCGGAACTCGTGACTCATATACGACAGAAAGCGGCTTTTCAGGTCCGACGCCTGGCGCAGTTGCTCGGCCTGGGTATCCAGCTCGGCATACAGCGCCAGCACACCCTGATTGGTTTCTTCGAGCTCGGCGCGCAGCGATTCGTTATCGCGGCGCAGCTGCTCGAGCAGGCCGGCGTCACTGGACTCGGGGGGTGTCGGATCAGCCACGAGGAGCCTCCAGATTGAGTGCCAGCACGGTTACGTCGTCGCGGCCGCGGCAGAAGTCGCGATGCAACAGTGTGGCGATGATAGCTGGGTGACGGTGAACGAGACCGGGGTAGTCGCGCAGATTCCAGCGTGTCTGCAGGCCATCGCTGTAGAGCACCAGGAGCCGCGCCTCGCCCAGTGGGTAGTCGAAGACATGTGCCTTGCGAAAGCGTATGCCGACGATGCCGGGGTGTGAGGCCAGGCCACGCGATCCCTCGCTACCGATCAGGCTGGCGCCGATATTGCCGATGCCGGCGAAATCCAGCGTCTGTCGTTGGCTGTCGAAGTGCGCGATGGCCGCGGCGCCGCCGCGAGTGCCGTTCATCGCCAGGTGCATGTTGCTGAACAGGGCGAAGGGGGAATCCAGCGGGGTTTCTGCAAACGCCGCGGCGCCTGCCTCGGCGGCCTGGCGGGCAAGCTCGCCATGGCCGATGCCGTCGATGACCAGGGCACTGCAACGCTGCCCATCGAAGGCCAGCTGCCAGGTGTCGCCGCAAACCTGTTCACCCGGGTACGGATGCTGGCTGACGCCGTAGCGCCACGACGGTGGCTGCACGCAGCGGGGAAATAGCTGCGCCAGCACTACCGAGCCGCGCGCATCGGAATAGACGTCGAACACCTGGGCCTGACGCGCCAGGGCACCGAGCCCGATGCCTTGGGTGCCGTGGGTGGAAAAACCGTCGGTCAGGCACTGGTCGAGTTCAAAGCCGGGGCCGCGGTCGACCGCGATGATTTCCACGCCGCGACCGTCACGTCCATCGATCACGCGCAAGTGCAACTCGCCGCGGGTGGCGTGCTTGAGCAGGTTGCTGCCCAGCTCGGTCGCGAGCAGGGCGACACGCCCGGCATCGGTGGCGTCGAAGCCATGCTGTTCGGCCAGCCGCTGGGCGACGCGGCGGGCGTGGCCGATCTGGCTGTTTTCTTCGATCAGCAGGACCTGAGAGACGCTTCCCTGAACGTTCATGTCCACCGCGTGATGGTGATTCGGGTGCCCGCGCCGACCGTGCTGTCGAGTTCGAACTCGTCGACCAGCCGCTTGGCGCCGGTCAGCCCCAGGCCGAGGCCGCTGCCGGACGTCCAGCCGTCGGTCATGGCCAGCTTGATGTCGGCGATGCCTGGGCCTTCGTCGCGGAAGGTCAGGCGCACGCCGACCCGCGTGCCGTCCTCGATCAGCTGCCAATCCATGTCGCCACCGCCGCCGTAGACCACGGTGTTACGCGCTAGCTCGCTGACCGCCGTGACCAGCTTGGTCTGGTCGATCAGGCGCATGGCGCATTCCTGGGTCAGCTTGCGCACGGTCTGCCGGGCCAGCACGACATCCTGTTCGAGGCGCACCGGCTGGCTGCCGCTGCTGCGCACGATCATTGCGTGGCCACGCGGGTGCGCAGCAGCTGCATGCCGCGCTCGACGTTCAGCGCGGTGCTGACGCCGGGCAGTTCGAGGCCGAGTTCGACCAGGGTGATGGCTACGGCGGGCTGCATCCCGACCACCACGGTCTCGGCATCCATGATGCGCGACAGGCCGGAGATGGTGCCGATCATCCGGCCAATGAAGGAGTCGACCATGTCCAGCGCGGAGATATCGATCAGCACGGCCTTTGCCGAGGTCGCGCTGATGCGTTCGGCCAGGTCGTCCTGCAGGGTCATCGCCAGTTGGTCGTGCATGTCGACCTGGATGGTGACGAGCAGAAACTCGCCCATCCGCAGAATGGGTATGCGGTCCATTAAACGGCCTTCGTGACGGTGAGGCCGGAGCGGCGCAGGGCCAGGGCCAGGGCGTCGGCCAGACTGGCCTTGGTGACGATGCCCTGCAGGTCCAGACCCAGGTGTACGATGGTCTGCGCGATCTGCGGACGCACGCCGCTGATGATGCAGTCGGCGCCCATCAGGCGGATGGCGGTGACGGTCTTGAGCAGGTGCTGGGCGACCAGCGTATCGACCGTTGGCACGCCGGTGATATCGATGATGGCGATTTCCGAACCGGTATCGACGATGCGCTGCAGCAGCGACTCCATCACCACCTGGGTGCGCTGCGAGTCGAGGGTACCGATCATCGGCAGGGCGAGCACACCGTCCCATAGCTTGACCACCGGGGTCGACAGCTCCAGCAGCTCTTCCTGCTGACGCTTGATCACCTCTTCGCGGGATTTCTGGAAGGTGCGCACGGTGTATAGACCCAGGCTGTCGATCAGCTCGGAGACCGCCCACAGCTGCTCGGCGAATACTGCCGGCTCATTGGCGTACTCGCTCTGCAGCAGGGCCATCAGCGGACGCTTGATGGCGAAGATGAAGCCGGCGGTCTGTTGCGAATCCATGCCGAGCAGTGCGCGGCTGCGCGAGAGTTTTTTGGGTATACGGATTTAATGGTTGATGGGGCACCTTCACCCCATCAATCTGATACCACCCTCAGATGGTTGATAGATCGACTCCGTAGTTGAGTTCCTCTGCGAAGTCCGGCAGTCCGTAACCGATGGTTTTCTTGTAGAAAGGAGAGACCTTCGCAGTCGGTGCCTTCTTCTTGTGCTTCGTGGTGTAGAGCATTCGTGCCCGCATCACCTCGAAGGAGTAACCGCGCCCTTCACGGTTCTTGTCCTTGGCCAGTCGGTTGATGGACTCCGTGTAAGCGTTGGTGACGGGCATGTCCGTCTCGAAGTAGGTCATGGTCTCTTCGCGCCAGTTTCCCACTGCCCTGACCAGATCGCTCCAGACTTCCTTTTGGCCCTTCGGGATGGTGGCTATCCACTCGTCCAGGGCGGCTTCTGCCTGGAGCCGTGTGGTGGCGTCCCAGATGCCGTAGAAGCGCTCCTTGTGCTCGTAGGCGGCCAGCAGTTGCGGGAACGCGCCTGTCCAGGTCTCCATGATGAGGCGCTCCCGGTCTGAGACTTCGTGAGCGCGTTTCAGCAGGATTTTCCGGTCTCCCTTGAGAGTCCGGCTCTGGGACGGTTTCGGCTCCTTTCTGAGGCCCTTGCGCACTCTCTCAGGGCATCGTTGGCCATGCGCACCACATGGAACTTATCGACCACGATACGGGCCTGGGGCAGCACAGCCTTGACCGCTGCCCGGTAGGGGTTCCACATGTCCATGCTGACGATCTCGACCTTCTGCCGGTCTTTCAGCTTCATCAGGTAGTTGGTCACCACGTCCTGGCGGCGGGTGGCCAGCAGGTCGAGCAGGGTTCGCTCCTCAATGTTGGTCAGAATGCAGCGGTAGCGCTTGTTCAGGTATAGCTCGTCAATGCCCAGGATGCGGGGCGTCTCGAAGCGGTGCCAGCGCCCCAGGAACTCGGCGCGGGCGTTGAAGATGTCGCGCACCGTCTTCTCGTCCAGGCCGGTCTGTGCCGCCACAAAGGTGTAGGGGTGGTTGAAGGATTCCTTCTCCACGTACTCATGCAGCCGCAGTGTCATACGGAATCCGTCCACCATCTCCGGTAGCTGGGGCCTGAATGTTGTCTTGCAGGCCCGGCAGGTGTATCGGCGGCGGACCACCCAGAGAGTGACCCGCTTGCCGTGGATGGGCAGATCACGATAGGGAACGTCACGCTTGCCGAACCGCACGAACTCACCCTGCACGCCGCACCCCTCGCAGGCTACTGGTGTAGGTGCTTCAAGCCGAAAATGTATGTCTTCATTCTGCTCATCAGAATCCACCAACTGGTACCCAGGAAGGCTTAACGAATTAATCATCTCCCGCCTTGATCAGAAAAACAGGTAGGTGGCGTAACCGGCAATCATCGCCATAGCAAAAATGACTGCTAAAAACGCCGCTAAAAGCTTCAGCGTGAACAAAGAGCGCAACAGAATGAGCTCAGTCAGGCTGGCTCCGGCACTGCCGATGATCAACGCTAGCACCGTCCCGGCACCCACGCCTTTGGCCATCAGAGCCGCTGCCAGAGGTATGACGGCTTCAGCGCGAATATACAACGGCACGCCGATGACAGCGGCAACTGGAATGGCAAAGGGATTATCTGGGCCTGCATACTGCTCCAATAAGTCAGTGGGCATGAAACCATAGATCACGCTGCCAATCGCAATACCGATGAGCAGGTAAGGCAACACATCGATAAAGTCCGACCAAGCTTCCCGCCACACACCACTGTACTTCCCTTCTTTCTTAACCGTGACAGTGGGTTGACTGTCACAGCATTCGCTAGACGTAGAGACTGTTGTCTTCCTATCAGCCCCGCAAGAAGCCGTCTTCGGAGTGGTGTCGCAGCTGTTGGTGCCGCAACTCGATGCGGTCGATGTAGCACTGCACGGGCTTGCTGATGAACTACATCCACTGCTCTCTTGTGTCGCCGTCCGGCGCACATAACGCTCGAAGCCAAGCGTGTGAAGCAGCCATCCGGCACCTACCGCGACCACCAAAGCGGCGAGCACATAGATAGCAGTAAGTGTCCATCCAAACGTGGCAACCAGCAGGCCGACGACGATAGGATTCAGCAACGGAGATGAGAAAAGAAACACCATCATCGGCCCAAAACCGGCCCGTGCCCGAATCAACCCTTTCAACATGGGGATAGTCGAGCAACTACAGAAGGGCGTTATAGCTCCTAAACCAGCAGCAAGAAAATAGCCTCGCTTCCCACTGGAAGTCAGTAACGCTTCCACCTTGGATGGTGGGATGTGACGTTGAAGAACTCCGACCAGCAAGCTAATGCCAATGAATAAAACCGATAGCTCGATAGCGAGAAAGGCGAACATGCCTAGAGCGTCTTGGAGTTGAGATGACATTCAATATTACTCCTATATTTCTAGTATTGTCGAAATGATGTACGCAGCCTACTTGCGTTTATCCGACCTGTCAACTATAATTCTAGAAACATCGAATTATTGGGGCGTGCTATGGATCACGAAAAGGTTGCAGCCAGCTTAGCTGAGCTAGGGAATAGTCACCGACTGTCCGTGTTCCGCTTTCTGGTCAAAGCTGGCCATGATGGGGCTTCGGTCGGAGATATCCAGAAGGGGCTGGGTATTCCTGCTTCGACGCTATCACATCACCTTGCGCGCATGGCCAAGGTAGGGCTGATCTGGCAGGAGAAACATAGCCGCACGATTGTCTGTATACCCGAGTATGGGCACCTAGAGAATTTGATCGGTTTCTTACAAGAGGAATGTTGTGCAGGTGTTCGGATTGCGCATGAACCAGAACCGCTTTGACGCTTGCCCAGCTCTCGCTGTCCTCCCTAGTCAGCATCGCTATGAAGACTCAGGCGAAGGTGGAAACAGAAAATTGGCAGTAGAGTAGGCTGAAGAGGATCAATCAGATAATCCGCTGAGAAAGATTTTCTTCTTTACATCTTTGGCATTTTATCAACCAGAAATTCCGGATACCCAGTTTTTCCAGATACAGGCGCATGCCGTCCCAGGCCGGACCGTTGACGTCGGCAGAGCCGTCCGCTGTTCCGCTGATCAGCTGCCGGATCAAGTCGGCGGTCTGCTGGGCCAGCTCTTCCGGCTTGACGTTATGGTAGCCGCCGAGGCTCTGAAGATCAGACTTCCAGCTGCTGAGCAGTTCGGCCTGATTGCGGGTGATGGTATCGAGGGTGCGTTGCAGCAGCGCTGCCATAGATGTCGCTCCAGATTTGGCTTGATGGTCCATGTTCACCATGGCGCGTTAACAGGAATAGATGTCCGCCGCGCGGCGATGTTCCGCAAGGCTGGTCACAGTCGCCCGCTTTCGGGAAATTTCCGACGGAAAAGCTGCGGGATACTAGCAAATAGGCATTGGTTAGGCGTGGGATTCGTTGCGCTCGCTTCGCCGCTCAGCTAGGTGCCACGGCAGCGATCTGTTCGATCAGCCATTGCAGCGCCGAGTCGTTCTGCCGCTGGGCGACGCTGACGATATCCAGCGCGAAGCTGCCCAGGTCGAACGGCAGATCGAACAATTGCAGCGGCAGCAGGGTGGCGAAATAGCGCGCCAGTTGTGTCGGCAATACGGCGGCGAGGTCGCTGCTGGCAACGATATGGGCGGCTTGCAGGTAGTTCGGTGTGGTGTAGACGACTTCACGCGGGCGCCCCTGGGCCTCCAGCCACTGGTCGACCATGCCTCGGGTCTGGCCGCCGTGCACCCACAGGTGGCGCAGGCGTAAAAAGGCGTCCAGATCCAGTCCTGCCGTGAGTAGCGGGTGTTCGCGGCGCACCGCCACCTGCAGGGTTTCGCTGGCCCAATGGCGGACATGAAAGCGCGAGGGCACGTCGAGAAAGCGTCCGAGCACCAGGTCGATCTCGCCGTTGTCCAGCGCTTCGACCGGCAGCGTCGGCGTCAGATGCTGGATCGCCAGCTGTATGCCAGGTGCACGTTCGGCCAGACGCCGCATCAGCGCCGGCATGCAGATGAGCTCGACATAGTCGGTGACGGCGATGCGAAAACGCTGATGGCTGCGCGACGGATCGAAGGCCTCGCCGGCGATCAGGCTGTGTTCGATCTGCTGCAGCGCATGACGGATCGGCGCTTCCAGTGCCAGCGCCCTTGGCGTCGGCTGCATGACACGGCCGGCACGCACCAGTAGCGGATCGTCGAGCAGTTCGCGCAGGCGGTTGAGCGCGTTGCTGACGGCCGGCTGGCTGAGGGACAACCGCTCGGCGGCACGCGAGACATTGCGTTCGCGCAGCAGGGCGTCCAGCACGCGAAGCAGGTTGAGGTCGAAGTTGTAGATATTCACTTGGTGAATCCGAAATATCACAAGACTAAATTTCAAAAATAGTAGCGTCTTCGTCTATGGTTGGTCTCCACTTTTTCCAGCCTGCGACGAGGACCGTTCACATGAGCCAACCCCGCTTCGATATCCAGACCGCCGCCGTGATCGGCGCGGGCACCATGGGCCGCGGCATCGTCATGAGCCTGGCCAATGCCGGCGTGCAGGTACGCTGGCTGGATAACAATCCCGAGATGCTGGAACAGGCGCTGGGCGTGGTGGCTGACACCTATGCGCACAACGTGCGCCAGGGCCGGATCGACGAGGCCCAAGCGGCTGCGCGACGCGCCTGCATCAGCAAGGCGGCCGACTATCAGGCGTTGGCGGATGTGGATCTGGTGATCGAGGCGGTGTACGAGAATCTGGAACTCAAGCAGAACATCTTCCGCGAGCTGGACGGCATCGTGAAGCCGGCCGGCATTCTGGCCAGCAACACCTCGGCGCTGGATATCGACGCCATCGCGGCAGTCACCAAGCGCCCGGAACAGGTGGTAGGCCTGCACTTCTTCAGCCCGGCGCACATCATGAAGCTGCTGGAAATCGTTCGCGGCGCGAAGACCTCCAAGGCCGTGCTCGACGCCTCCACCGAACTGGGCAAGCGCATGGGCAAAGTCAGCGTGATCGCCGGCAACTGCCAGGGCTTCATCGGCAACCGCATGCTCGCCACCTACGTGCGCGAGGCGCGGATGCTGCTGCTCGAAGGTGCCTATCCGCATCAGGTGGACGCCGCGCTGCAGGGCTTCGGTTTCGCCATGGGGCCGTTCCGCATGTACGACGTGGTTGGTATCGACCTGGAATGGCGCGCCCGCGAGCTGGCCGGCAAGGGGCAGGACGAACCCGAGGTGCAGGTCGATAATCGCCTTTGCGAGCTGGGCCGCTTCGGTCAGAAATCGCGCATGGGCTACTACCGCTACGCCGAGGGCAGCCGCCAGGCCGAACACGACCCAGAAGTGGATGCGCTGGTGCAGCGCGAGTCCGAGCGGCTCGGCTTCCAGCGTCGCGAGATCGGCGATGAGGAAATCCGCGAGCGCTGCCTACTGGCGCTGGTCAACGAGGGCGCGAAGATTCTCGAAGAGGGCATGGCTGAATCCAGCAGCGATATCGACACCGTCTATCTCAACGGCTATGGCTTTCCGGCGGAAGTCGGCGGACCGATGACCTGGGCCGACCGCCAGGGCCTGCCGGCGATTCGTGATCGCTTGAATGCCTTGGCCGAGCGTCACGGCGAGCACTGGAAGCCGGCCGAACTGATCGACAGCCTGGCCACCCTCGGCGGTCGTTTCGTCGACTACAAGAAGGAGGCCTGAGCATGGAATACAAGGCCCCGCTGCGTGACATGCGTTTCGTGTTGCACGAGCTGTTCGATGCCACCGGCCATTGCGAATTGCTCGGCAACGGCCTGGACCGCGAGCTGATCGACGGTGTGCTGGAAGAAGCCGCGCGTTATACCGGCGGCGAGATCGCCCCGCTCAATCGCAACAGCGACGAAGAAGGCGTGACCCTGGAAAACGGCGAAGTGCGCACCCCGCAGGGCTTCGTCGAGGCTTACAAGCAGTATGTCGACAATGGTTGGGCGAGCATGACCGGGCCGACCGAGTACGGTGGTCAGGGCTTCCCGCAGCTGGTGGCCTGCAACTTCCACGAGATGCTGATGGGCGCCTCGTTGTCCTTCCGCATCTACTCCGGCCTCACCGAGGGTGCGGTGCTGGCGCTGTACAAGCATGGCAGCGATGAGCTGAAGAACGCCTATCTGGAGAAGTTGGTCAGCGGCAGTTGGAGCGGCACCATGTGCCTCACCGAGCCGCAGGCGGGCACCGATCTGGCGCTGCTGCGCACCAAGGCCGAACCCCAGGCGGACGGTAGCTACAGGGTCAGCGGCAGCAAGATCTTCATCTCCGGCGGCGAGCACGACATGAGCGAGAACATCGTGCATCTGGTGCTGGCGCGCCTGCCGGATGCACCGGCCGGGGTGAAAGGCATCAGCCTGCTGCTGGTGCCCAAGTTCGTCGCCAATGCCGACGGTACGCCGGGCGAGCGCAATGCCCTGAGCTGCGGCGCCATCGAACACAAGATGGGCATCAAGGGCGCCGCCACCTGCGTGATGAACTTCGACGGCGCCACCGGCTGGATCGTTGGCGAGCCCAACCAGGGCCTGGCCTGCATGTTCACCATGATGAACGACGCGCGCTTCCAGGTCGGCTTGCAGGGGCTCGGGATCGCCGAGCAGGCGTATCAGGGCTCGCTTGCCTATGCCCGTGAGCGACTGCAATCGCGCGGACTGGCCGGCGCGGTACACCCGGACAAGGTCGCCGACCCGATCATCGTTCACCCGGATGTGCGGCGCATGCTGCTGACGCAGAAAACCCTGATCGAAGGCAGCCGCATGCTGGCCGCCTACTGCGCCCGACAGCTGGACCTCGAACACGGCCATCCCGAGCCGAGCTATCGCAAGGCCGCGAGCAAGCGCGCAGCGTTGCTGATTCCGATCGTCAAGGCGTTCTTCACCGATATGGGCCAGGAGGTCGCCAGCCTTGGCGTGCAGGTCTACGGCGGCCACGGCTACATCCGCGAGTGGGGCATGGAGCAGCTGATGCGTGACAGCCGCATCACCCAGCTCTACGAGGGCACCAACGGCATTCAGGCGCTGGATTACATCCGTCGCAAGCTGCTGGGCGATGGTGGCGCGGAGCTGTCGGCGTTGCAGGCGGAGTTCAGCGAGATTTGCGACCAGCAGATCGATCGACCGGCGCTGCGGGACATGGCGGCGAAGGTGCAGGCGCGTATCGGTGAATGGCGTGAGCTGAGCGCCGAGATCATCGCCGCCACCGGGCGCGACCCGCAGGAAATCGGCGCGGTTTCGGTGGATTTCCTCCAGTACTCGGCGTATGTCCTGTTGGCGGGCTTGTGGCTGCAGGCCGCGGCGCGCGCGCAGGATGCGCTGGAGCAGGGCGCAGCTGACGAGGCGTTCTATCAGGCCAAGCTGGCCAGTGCGGATTTCTACCTGCGCCGTGTACTGCCGCGTGCCAGTGCGCATCGTGAAGCGATTCAGGGTGGGGCTGCATGTTTGATGGCGCTGCCGGAGGCAAATTTCGTGTTTTAGCGCTGCTCTGAGCGGTGCCCCCTCACCCCAACCCTCTCCCCGGAGGGGAGAGGGAGTTGGACCGAGTTAGCTTCGCGCACAGTGTTCGCCGTTGCACGGAATACCCCTCTCTCCCTCCGGGAGAGGGCTGGGGCGCCTGGCGAGAGGTGAGGGTGCTTTTGAAGTTCCTCGCCGCAGCCGAACCACAAAGAAATCAGGAGGCATCGATGCATCCGTTCAGTTTTGCCACAACCGCCCAGTTGATCTGCGAGCCCGGCTCGTCACGGCGTCTGGCCAGCCTCTGCAAGGAGCGCGGGGGGCGTTCGGTGCTGGTGATTACCGACCCCGGCATCACCCGCTTCGGCCTGCTCAACGAGGTATTACCTGGCTTCGTGACGGAAGGGTTGCAGGTCGCCGTTTACGATCAGGTCATTGCCGATCCGCCGGAGCACATCGTCATGGCGGCGGTGGAGCAGGCCAGGGCATCCCGTGCGGATCTCATCATCGGCTTCGGCGGCGGCAGCTCGATGGATGTGGCCAAGCTGGTGGCATTGCTTGCGCATCCGAACTGCATGCAGTCGTTGCAGGACATCTACGGCGTCGGCAATGCCAAGGGCCAGCGCCTGCCGCTGATCCAGGTGCCGACCACCGCCGGCACCGGCTCGGAAGTCACCCAGATCGCCATCGTCACCACCGGCGAGACGACCAAGATGGGTGTGGTCTCGCCCCTGCTGCTGCCCGATCTGGCGCTGCTCGATGCCGATCTCACCCTCGGCCTGCCGCCGGCGGTGACCGCGGCCACCGGCATCGACGCCATGGTGCATGCCATCGAGGCCTACACCAGCGCGCTGAAGAAGAACCCCATGTCCGACCTGCTGGCCCGCGAGGCGCTGCGGCTGCTGGCGGCCAATCTGGACGAGGCGGTGCACAACGGCAGCAACCGCGAGGCGCGCCAGGCCATGCTGCTCGGCGCCTGTCTGGCCGGGCAGGCGTTCGCCAATGCGCCGGTCGCCGCCGTGCACGCGCTGGCCTATCCGCTGGGCGGCAATTTCCATATTCCTCATGGGCTGTCGAACGCGCTGGTGCTGCCGCAGGTGCTGCGCTTCAACGTCAGCGCGGCGACCACGCACTATGGGGAGCTGGCGCCGATCATTCTTGGCGATCGGCTGCGCACGGATGATCCGTCCACCTACGCCGAGCAGTTGATCGAGGAATTCGAGCAGATGAGCGCTCGTGTCGGTCTGCCGACTCGCCTGCGCGACACCGGTGTGCCAGAAGACATGCTGCCGCAGCTGGCCAAGGAGGCGATGCTGCAGCAGCGCCTGCTGGTGAACAATCCGCGCGAAGTCACCGAAGCCGATGCCTTGGCGATCTATCAGGCGGCGTATTGAGCGCCTTTTCACTACTGCACGCGGAAAACGACCCATGCCCGAGCAACCCAAGCACCTGCGCCGCGATTACCGGCATTTCCAACCGATTACCACGCGCTGGCACGATAACGATATCTATGGCCACGTGAACAACGTCGTCTATTACGGTTTCTTCGATACCGCGGTGAACAACTACCTGATCCAGCAGGGCGGGCTGGATATCCAGGGCGGTGACATCGTCGGCTTCGTGGTCAGCTCCGCCTGCGACTACTTCGCATCGATCGCTTATCCGGACCTCATCGAGGTCGGCCTGCGGGTGGCCAGGCTGGGCAACTCGTCGGTGCAATACGAGCTGGCGATCTTCCGCGAGGGTGAGCAGGAGGCCTGCGCCGCGGGCCGCTTCGTGCATGTCTTCGTCGAGCGCGCAAGCAATCGTCCTACCGCCATTCCCGAGCGTTTGCGCGCCGCGCTGGAAGCCTTGAGCTAAACCGCTCGGCGCAGACAGCAGAGGCTTAAACGAGATCGCCCGGAGCGGCTGGGCCGGTCCGGGCGATGCTGTGGTCTCTGCGAAACGGCAATGCGTGCCGTCGGCGGCCCTCAGTGATGCTTGTGTTTGTGCTTGTAATGACCTTTGGCTTTGCCTGGATGGCCGTAGTAGCGGCGATCATCCCGGTAGCGACGGTCACGCCGGTAGTCATCATCATCGTCGCCGTAGGCATTGCCGATCGCGCCACCTGCACCACCACCGACGGCCGCGCCGATCAGGCCGCCCGTGCTGCCGCCGACCTGCTGGCCGATGACGTTGCCGCCGGCCGCGCCGAGGCCGCCGCCGATGGCCGCTTCGGTACGGCTGCGTTTGTCCGCACCGACCATGCCGCCAGCTGCACCGCCAACGCCGGCACCGATGGTGGCGCCGGTCGAGCCCCCCAGGTGCTCTCCCACCACTGAACCCAGTGCACCGCCGAGCGCGCCGCCGACGGCGGCTTCGGTGTTGCTGCCGGCGAAGGCTGCAGCGCTGAGCAGGCTGGTGGACAACAGGAAAATCGAGGCGTACTTCATGGAGTGATCCCGTATGTGGAATTGCGGCGTGATCCTCACGTGCCGTTGCGCTTGCGGCAAGAGCGTTCCGATGAAATGCGTGATCTGATCGGCGTTTTCTAACTATTTGATTTCGTTAAGGAACTAGGAGTGTTTCGAGCGGTCTCAGCTCGTTTGTGGGGCCTGTGCGCAGCGCTTTTACCCGCTGCAGATGGGCATCAGCCTTGCGCGCGCACCGCTGCGGCAGGGCTATAGACCCGCGGCGGGCTGTGCTGCGGCAGGTGGATGAGGTTGAGGTTATGCCGCTGCGCCCACTGGGCGGCCAGGCCGGTGGGTGAAGACAGGCTCACCAGCGCCGGAATCCCGGCCCGCTGCACCTTGTGCACCAGCTCCAGGCTGCAGCGACTGGTGACGATCGCCAGGCCACCGGCCGCTATGCAGCCGGAGCGGGCCATGGCGCCGATCAGCTTGTCCAGCGCGTTATGCCGCCCGATATCCTCGCGGCCCAGGCGGATTTCGCCGTTGGCGTCCATGAACAGTGCGGCGTGCACCGCCCCGCAGTCGCGCCCCAGCGGTTGAAACGCTTCGATTCGTTGACGCAGGTCCTGCAACCAGTGTGGGGGTGGCAGTGGCGCTGCCGGCATGACCGGCAGGCGCGGCAGTGCCTGCTCCAGCGCTTCGACCCCGCAGAGCCCGCAGCTGCTGTTGCCGGGTAGCTGGCGGCGTTGCTGCTTGAGGCGCCAGAACGCGCGGCTGGCGATGTCCAGTTCCGCACGCCGCGCATTGCCGCTGCCGTGCAGGCGAATGTCGTAGATATCATCCAGCGACTCGACGAAGCCATTGGCCAGGCTGAAGCCAACCACGAAATCTTCCAGATCGGCCGGCGAGATCATCATCACCGCCTGGCTCAGCCCGTTGTAGGCGATCGCCAGCGCGCACTCTTCGGCAAGATCGACCGCGCATTGCGCGACATCGTCGATCGGCTGGTAGCAGTAGCGCTGACTGGCGCCGGCAGGGGGTTGCGCGGCAGTGGCGACGCCAGCGTTCAGGCGAGACGGTGCGTTCATCGGCGGTTCGGTCCAGTTAGTGGCCTGTTTGGCAATTTCGGTTGGCCAATTTCGGCGTTTATGGCCCCGATACTGTGTTGCTGCTTCTCGTCATACCGCTATGACCGTTGCAGCGCCGAACTTGCCTCACCAACTCACCGCACAGGTCACGAGGGCTGACGAGACCGGCATTCTGCATCGCTGCAACTGCAGTGCATGCTCGCGGCCGGCGGATAGGGTTATGACCCCCGCCGGCCGTGGACGATTCACCGCTGGTCGTTCTCCGCCAGCATGTCGCGTACGCGCTTGGCCAGCGCATCGAGGTTGAACGGCTTGCTGATCATGTCCATGCCCGGTTCGAGGAAGTCCGCACTGGCGGCCTGCTTGGCATAGCCGGTCATGAACAGCACCGGCAGCTCGGGGCGCTGCTGACGCGCGACATCCGCCAGTTGCCGGCCGTTCATGCCAGGCAGCCCGACATCGGTGACCAGAATGTCGACGGCGGGCGTGCTCTCGAGCAGGCGGATCGCCGCATTGCCGTCGGCGGCTTCCAGGGTCTGATAGCCGAGCATCCGCAACACGTCGATGACCAGCAGGCGCACCGCCGGATCATCTTCGACCACCAGCACGGTTTCGCCTTGCTGGGCCTGAAGCGGGCCGTCGTCTTCGCCGGCTGCTGCGACGCTGACGCCCTGGTCCTCGAAGACGGGAAGGTGCAGGCTGACCTGGGTGCCTTCGCCCGGTTCGCTGGCGATCTGGATATGGCCGCCGGCCTGCCGGGTGAAACCGTAGACCATGGAAAGACCGAGCCCGGTGCCCTGGCCGATGGGTTTGGTGGTGAAGAACGGCTCGAAGACGCTGGCCAGTACCTTGGGACTCATGCCGCAGCCACTGTCGGTCAAGCAGAGGATGACGTAGCGCCCTGCAGCCAGATCGCCCACATCGCCTTGCCTGTGCAGTTCGACATTGCGGGTCTCCAGCAGCAGGGTGCCGCCGTCGGGCATTGCATCGCGGGCGTTGATGACCAGGTTGAGCAGCGCGCTTTCCAGTTGGTTTTCGTCGCTGGAAACCGGCCACAGACCTTGCTGCAACTGATTGCGGATGTGGATGTGGCTGCCCAGCGTGCGACTGAGCAGGTCGTGCATGGACTCGATCAGCTGGTTCAGCTCGACGCGCTTGAGATTCAGCGGCTGGCGCCGGGCGAAGGCGAGCAGGCGATGGGTCAGTGCCGCGGCGCGATTGGCCGAAGTGACCGCGGCATCGATGAAACGCTGGGTTTCGCCGTGGCGGCCGGACTGGATGTAGCGCTGGATCAGGTCCAGGCCGCCGATGATGCCGGTCAGCATGTTGTTGAAGTCGTGGGCGATGCCGCCGGTCAGCTGGCCCACCGCTTCCATCTTCTGCGCCTGACGCAACGCTTCCTGCGCCTGTTCGCGGCTGGCCATCTCCTTGAGCAGGCGTTCGTAGACTTCCGCCAGGGCCTGGGTGCGCTCCTGGATGCGGCTTTCCAGCGTCTCGTTGAGTTCGCGCAGAGCCTGTTCGGCGCGCCAGCGCTCGGTGACATCCAGCGCCATGACGAAGAAGCCGAGCACGTTGCCCTGGCCGTCGCGGCGCGGCAGGTAGTGCACCAGCATGCGTCGGGACTGGCCGTCATGGTGCGGGCTATGGGCCTCGAAGGTGACGTCGCGGCCGGCGAGGGCGTCACGGATGCTCGCCTGGCGCTCGGCATAGCCGCGTTCACCGAGCACTTCGCGGGCGGTCTTGCCCAGCAGCCATTCGGTCGAGTGGCCGAACCAGTCGGAGTAGTAGCGATTGTTGAAGCGAAAGCGTTCCTCGGCGTCGACGTAGCCGATCAGTATCGGCAGCGCGTCGGTGATCATCTTGAGCTCGGCTTCGCTCTGGCGCAGGGCATCTTCGCTGGCCTGTTGTCCGGTGATGTTCATCACCGCGCCGGGGAAGCGCTGTGGCCAGCCCTGTTCGTCGCAATGACAGCGGCCGCGCGCCAGCGCCCAACGGGTGACGCCATCGTCGCTGCGCAGCCTGTAGCGCTCGTCGAGCGTGCCGCGCTCGACGATACAGCGCTCCAGCGCGGCACGCAGGCGTGGCACGTCGTCGGGGTGGACATGATCGAAGAAAGCTTCGCTGCTCAGGCCGTTCGGCCCGGACTGGGCGACCGGCAGGATGCGGGAAAGCTCCGCGCCCGCCGGGATTTCGCTGCTCTGGATGGCCCAGTCCCAGATGCCGATCAGGTCGCTGGCCTCGAGTGCCAGCTGCAGGCGCTGTTCGCTGGAACGGTGTACCTCGGCGCTGAGCTTGTAGTGCAGAGCGGTCTGCGACAGGCGGGTTTCGGTGCGCACGCGTTCGCTGGTTTCGCTGAGGCACAGCAGCAGGCCGCCGATGCCGTGCGAGGCGTTGCGAATCGGGCTCAGGGCGAGGTCGAACCAGGCTTCCACCGGAACGCCATCGCGTTCGATGACCAGTTGCTGATTGCGCAGCACCCGTGGCTCGCCGCGGCGGGCGGTGTCGCAGGCCGGTTCCAGCAGGGTCCAGGTTGCACCCCAGCGGCGGCAGGCGGGTTGGCCGAGTTCGGCCGGGTGGCGATCGCCGATCAGTGCGGCGTGGGCGTCGTTGTACAGCTGCAGCGCCTGGTCGCCCCAGAGGACGCACATCGGCAGGGGCGCTTCGAGGATGGTGTCCAGCAGCAGCCGCAGCGAAGCCGGCCAGGTGTCAGGGGTTCCGAGCGCAGTCGCGCCCCAGTCATGCCGGCGAATTCGCTCGCTCATCTCGCTGTGACTATGGGGCCAGAATTCGGCGCCTACTGCTGCCATGTTGCTTCCTATCGATCATCCGTGGGCGAACTACGAGCGGCAAGGCATGTACTGCGCACCGCTGCGCTGTTTCGATGCATGCCGGCCCGGGCTCGTCCTGAGCCGGTTCCCGCCGACGGCAACTGTTGCGTAGTGTAAAGCTTCCGAGGCTCGAAGGCAGCGCCAGCCGTCACGCTGGATCACCGTGCAGATTGCGGATCAGGTCGAGGTAATCGTCAACCGCAGCGAATTCCTCGGTGTCCTTCGGCGTGCGGCGGCTGTCCGGCTCGCGTACCGCCAGCAGATGCGCGACGCCGAAGCGCTGCGCACTGCGCAGGATCGGCAGGCTATCGTCGATGAACAAGGCGCGTGCGGGTTCGAACTCCAGGTCCTGACGCAGCGCATGCCAGAACTGCGGCTCCTCCTTCGGATAGCCATAGTCGTGGGAACTGATCAGCCGGTCGAACCAGGGCGCCAGCTCGATCTTCTCCAGCTTCAGCGACAACGAGTCGCGGTGCGCATTGGTGATCAGCACCACGCGCTTGCCGGCCTGGCGCAGGGCAGCGAGAAATTCGTCGGCACCGGGCCGCAGGGCGATCAGCTCGGCGATCTCGCGTTTCATCTCGCGGATCGGCAGGTTGAGTTCGCGGGTCCAGTAGTCCAGGCAATACCAGGTGAGCTTGCCGACGTGCTCGTTGAACAGCGGCGCCAGTTCCAGCTCGGCCATGGCGCGGCTGATGCCGTGCAGCTCGGCGTAGCGTTGTGGCAGCAGTTCGAGCCAGAAATGGTTGTCGAAATGGAGATCCAGCAGCGTGCCGTCCATGTCGAGCAGAACGGTATCGATGTCGGACCAGGGTAGGGTGGCGGTCATGTGCGGGCTCGCGTCGCGGTGTATGGACGGGTCGGTGTCGGTCAACTGGTCGCAAAGCGCTCACGGCCAGCGCAGAAAGCCGGGTTATGATAGCCGCTCGCGTTTCCAGGAGTTTCCCATGCGCCAGAAACCCACCGTGCTAGCCCGTGAGATCGTCGCCAGCAGCCGACTGTTCCGTGTCGAGGAGCTGCAGCTGCGTTTTTCCAATGGTGTCGAGCGCACCTATGAACGCCTGGTCGGCAAGGGCAGCGGCTACGGCGCGGTGATGATCGTGGCGCTGGCCGATGCGGAGAATGCGCTGCTGGTCGAGGAATACTGCGGCGGCACCGACACCTATGAGCTGTCGCTGCCCAAGGGGCTGATCGAGCCGGGCGAAGACGTGCTCGAAGCGGCCAACCGCGAGCTCAAGGAGGAGGCCGGCTTCGGTGCGCGGCGCCTGGAGCTGCTCACCGAGCTGTCGTTGTCGCCCGGTTACATGAGCCAGAAGATTCAGGTAGTGCTGGCGCGCGATCTGTATCCGGAGCAGCTGCCCGGCGACGAGCCGGAGCCGATGCGGCTCGACAAGGTCAACCTGCGCGAGCTGTCCAGTCTGGTGCAGCATCCGCAATTCAGCGAGGGGCGCGCATTGGCCGCGCTGTACCTGGCCAAGGATCTGCTGACCCAGCGTGGAGAGTTCGGCCAATGAGTCATCCCTATCTGTCGTCGGTCATCGACCTGGTGCGTCAGGCGGGCGAGGCGATCCTGCCGCACTGGCGCAGCGAGCTGGATGTCCAGACCAAGACCGATGAATCGCCGGTGACCGTCGCCGATATGGCGGCGCATCAGGTGTTGGTGGATGGCCTGATGGCGTTGGATAGCGCCATCCCGGTGCTGTCCGAGGAGGATTGCGAGGTGCCGCTGAGCGAGCGCGGCGGCTGGACGCGCTGGTGGCTGGTCGATCCGCTGGACGGCACCAAGGAGTTCATCGCCGGCAGCGAGGAGTTCACGGTCAACGTCGCGCTGATCGAGGCGGGCAAGGTGCGCTTCGGTGTGGTCGGCATTCCGGCGTCCGGCCGCTGTTACTACGGCGGCGAGGATTTCGGCGCTTGGCGCAGCGAGCTGTCCGGCGCGACTCAGCCGCTGCGCGTGCGCCAGCAGCCGGAGGGAGTGTTCACCGTGGTCGCCAGCCGGCGCCACAGCAGCCCGGCGCAGGAGCAGCTGTTGAGCCGTCTGGGCGAACGTTTTGGCGAGCTGGCGCTGGCGAATGTCGGCAGTTCGCTGAAATTCTGTCTGCTGGCCGAAGGTGCTGCGGATTGCTACCCCCGCCTGGCGCCGACCTCGCAGTGGGATACCGCGGCCGCGCAGGGGGTGCTGGAAGGTGCCGGTGGCGAGGTGCTGGAGGTCAGTGGTGCGGCGCTGCGCTATGACGCGCGGGAAGGCTATCTGAACCCGTCTTTTCTGGCGCTGCCCAGAGGCGTCGACTGGCGTGACGGACTGATCGGTATCGCGCGAGGCAGTGAAAGCAGCTTGAAGCCGGAAGCTTGAAGCTGGAAGGAAAAGCTTGGCGGATATCGGTGATGAGCCGAACGCTTTTCAGGCTTCAGGCTTCAGGCTTCAGGCTTCAGGCTTCAGGCTTCAGGCTTCAGGCTTATTTATGCAACACGAACTGCCCGGTGAAGCGAACCGCGTCACGGCCGTCGGCCGCCAGAATGCGGCTTTTCAGCTCCAGGCGCGAGCGGCCGCGGCGACGATAGATCGATTCGAAGCGCTCCCAGGCCTCGGGGCTCGGTGCCGAGCAGATGGCGATCGCGTCGTCCACCACCGGCAGCGGATACTCGATCTGCCCTTCGTGGATGACGATGTGCCCATCCTCAATGCCCGCCTCGCGCAGCCGCAGATGCAGCCAGCCCCAGCCTGCCAGCACCGAAGCGCAATACAGACTGCCGCCGAACATGCTGCTCTTGTGGTTGATGTTCGGCTGCAGCGGTACCTGCAGGCGCAACTCGTGGTTTTCCCACTGCTCGACGCGCAGCCCGAGCGAGCGGGTCAGCGGAATGTCGTGATGGAGGATGGCTTCCAGGTAGCGACTATCGCGGCTCATGCCGGGGAGGTTCCTAAACGTTACGAAGATACAGACAGACGCCAAGCATGACTCCTGAGTCACGCTTTGGCCAGTCCGTTCAGGCTATTCGTGGCGACGAATCCGAGCCACGCCGCGCTGCTGTCTGCAGTGTTCCGCATCGGTGCTGGCGGGCAGGTCGGCGTTGTCGGATGGTGCGCCGTGTCAGCCGGCGGTTTTGCTTCGATAGGCGCAATAACCAGGGCGCGGGCCGATGCGCGGATGGTTGCGGCAGGTGTCCGGGCGCTTGGCATAGACCGTGCAAAGCCGGGTCTTGCGGTCCAGATAGAGACAGTCGCCATTGGTCAGGCGGGTCAGCGTGAAGATCTCGTGCTTGTGATTGAAGTGCTCGACGATGCCTGCCTTGCTCAGGCGCTTGGCGATGTTCTTCGCCGGCTCGTCGCGCTCGAAGGCATCGACCAGCTCGAGCCGGATCAGGTCGTCGATGCGTACCTCCACCGGCAGGGTGCAGCAGGTCGCATGGCAGTCGCGGCACAGGCCGGCGCTGTAGCGCACCCAGGTTTCCAGGCGTTCCGGGTCGGCGGAGGCGATCAGTCTTGTCTTCACGGGCAGTCTTCGGTGCGTTCGGGCGCGCGGATCATAGCGAGTCGCGCGGCGATTGCCAGCGTCTTCCGACGACGGCGACCGGACGGGCGGTAGCGCAGATGTAAAGGAAACCTGCAACGCTTTTTCTGGAATGTCTAATGGAGGTGAACGGGCATGGCTGCCGCGAGTCCCTCTTGTGTGTCTTCGCTAACCGAGGTCTGTCCATGACGCAGGAAACAGCCATTGCCACCGCCGAAGAAGTTGCCGCTTTCCGTGAGCGGGTGTTGCGCAAGCTCACCTACTCGGTGGGCAAGGATCCGGAGAACGCCTCCGATTACGACTGGTTCCATGCGGTTGCCCTGGCCACCCGCGACAGCACCATCGACCGCTGGATGGATTGCACGCGCAAGGCCTACACCAGCGGTCAGAAACGGGTGTACTACCTCTCGCTGGAATTTCTCATCGGCCGCCTGCTGGTCGACAGCCTGAGCAACCTCGGCCTGTTCGACGTGGCGCGTGAAGCGCTCGCCGGGCTCGACGTGGATATCGAACGCATCCGCCTGCTGGAGCCGGATGCGGCGCTTGGCAATGGCGGTCTCGGCCGGCTCGCGGCCTGCTTCATGGAGAGCATGGCGACCCTCGGCGTGGTCTCCCACGGCTACGGCATCCGCTATGACCACGGTCTGTTCCGCCAGGCCATCGTCGATGGCTGGCAGCACGAACAGACCGAGACCTGGCTGGATTTCGGCAACCCCTGGGAGTTCGAGCGTTCCGAGGTGAAGTATCTGATCGGCTTCGGCGGCAGCGTCACGGCGGCCACCAATGAGAAAGGCGAAGTTCAGCATTTCTGGCATTGGGCCGAAGGGGTACGCGCGATTGCCTATGACACCCCCATCGTCGGTTGGCGTGGCGCCGGGGTGAACACCCTGCGCCTCTGGCGTGCGCGGCCGGAGGCGGATTTCCATCTGGCGCGCTTCAATGCCGGTGACCACATCGGTGCGGCAGCAGAAGAGGCCCGCGCCGAAAGCATTTCCCGCGTGCTCTATCCGGCCGACAGCACCGAGGCCGGGCAGGAGTTGCGCCTGCGCCAGGAATACTTCTTCGTCGCCGCCTCGCTGCAGGACCTGCTGCGCCGCCACATCAAGCAGCGCGGCTCGCTGGACAGCCTGCCCGAGTACAACGCCATCCAGCTCAACGACACCCATCCGGCGATTGCCGTGGCCGAGCTGATGCGGCTGCTGGTCGACGTGCACAGCTACGAGTGGCAGCACGCCTGGCGGCTGACCACGGCGACGCTATCGTACACCAACCACACGCTGCTGCCCGAAGCGCTGGAAACCTGGCCGGTAGGCCTGATGGAGCGCCTGCTGCCGCGGCACATGCAGATCATCTACCTGATCAACGCCCACCATCTCGACCAGCTGCGCGAACGCGGCGTCCACGATGCCGAGCTGCTGCGCTCGGTATCGCTGATCGAGGAAGACCATGGTCGCCGGGTACGCATGGGCAATCTGGCATTCCTCGGTTCGCACAGCACCAACGGCGTATCCGGGCTGCACACCCAGCTGATGCGCAAGACCGTGTTCACCGATCTGCACAGCCTTTATCCGCAGCGGATCAACAGCAAGACCAACGGCATCACCTTCCGCCGCTGGCTCTACCAGGCCAATCCGCAGCTGACCCAGCTGTTGGTGGAGCATCTCGGCGAGGCAGTGCTCGATGAGCCGGAAACCCGCCTGCGCGAGCTCGAACCCTTTGCCGAACAGGCCGCGTTTCGCCAGCGCTTCGCCGAGCAGCGGCTGGCCAACAAGCGCCATCTGGCCAATGTGATCCAGGAGCGCCTGGGCATCAGCGTAGACCCGACCGCGCTGTTCGACGTGCACGTCAAGCGCATCCACGAATACAAGCGCCAGTTGCTCAACCTGCTGCACACCGTCGCGCTGTATCAGGCCATTCGCTCCGATCCGGGCGGCAACTGGGTGCCGCGGGTGAAGATCTTCGCCGGCAAGGCGGCGGCGAGCTATCACCAGGCCAAGCTGATCATCAAGCTGACCAACGACATCGCCAACACCATCAATGCCGACCCCACCGTGCGCGGCCTGCTCAAGGTGGTGTTCCTGCCCAACTACAACGTCAGCCTGGCCGAGGACATCATCCCGGCTGCGGACCTGTCGGAGCAGATTTCCACCGCCGGCCTGGAGGCCTCGGGTACCAGCAACATGAAGTTCGCCCTCAACGGAGCGCTGACCATCGGCACGCTGGACGGCGCCAACGTGGAGATGAGCGAGCAGATCGGCCTGGAGCACATGTTCATCTTCGGTCTCACCGCGCAGCAGGTGAATGTGCGCAAGCAGGCCAACGAGTACAACGCCGAAGCCATCATCGGCGCTTCGCCGCGGCTCAGCGAAGTGCTCTCGGCGATTCGTGGCGGTGCTTTCTCGCCAGGCGATCCGGGCCGCTACACCGGGCTGGTGGATGGCATCAGCTGGCACGACACCTTCATGGTCTGCGCCGATTTCGAGGCCTACTGGCAGGCGCAGCTGGATGTCGAGGAGTGCTGGCGTGATCCGGCACGCTGGTGGCGTTCCTCCGTGCTGAACACCGCCCGCACCGGCTGGTTCTCGTCGGACCGCACCATTCGCGAGTACGCCCGGGAGATCTGGCAAGTGCTGTGATGGCGGGCGCGCCGGAGGGTCAGCCGCCGGCGCGCAGCCGCAAATGGCGAGGGCTGCCGGCCGTGCTGGCAATCTGGCTGCCGCTTCGCTGAACTCTGCAGGGGGCGGACCTGTCTGAGGGGAGTTAGTTTTCCTACGGCCTGCTAAACTGCGCGGGTTTATCCTTCCTCCGGAGTCATTTCCATGTCACGCGTAACCCTCAGTCGCTACCTCATCGAGCAGACTCGCAGTAACAACACGCCTGCCGATCTGCGTTTTCTCATCGAGGTCGTGGCACGAGCGTGCAAGGAAATCAGCCACGCGGTCTCCAAGGGCGCCCTCGGCGGCGTGCTGGGTAGCGCCGACAGCGAGAACATCCAGGGCGAAGTGCAGAAGAAGCTCGACGTGCTCTCCAACGAAATCCTGCTGGAGGCCAACGAGTGGGGCGGTCACCTGGCCGGCATGGCGTCCGAGGAAATGGACAACGCCTACCAGATTCCCGGCAAGTACCCCAAGGGCGCCTACCTGCTGGTCTTCGACCCGCTGGATGGCTCGAGCAACATCGACGTCAACGTCTCGGTCGGTACCATCTTCTCCGTATTGCGCTGCCCGGATGCCTGCTTCAGCCAGAATGACGCACTCGGAGAAGAGGCCTTCCTGCAGCCGGGCACCAAGCAGGTTGCCGCCGGCTACGCCATCTACGGCCCGCAGACCATGCTGATTCTGACCCTGGGCCACGGCGTGATGGGCTTCACCCTGGATCGTGAGCTGGGCAGCTTCGTGCTCACTCACGAGAACCTCAGCGTTCCGCAGAGCACCGCCGAATTCGCCATCAACATGTCCAACCAGCGCCACTGGGAAGAGCCGGTCAAGCGCTACGTCGGCGAGCTGCTGGCCGGCAAGGAAGGCCCGCTGGGCAAGAACTACAACATGCGCTGGATCGCCTCGATGGTGGCCGACGTGCATCGCATCCTCACCCGCGGCGGCCTGTTCATGTACCCGCGCGACAACCGCGACCCTTCCATGGCCGGCAAGCTGCGCCTGATGTACGAAGCCAACCCGATGGCGATGATCGTCGAGCAGGCCGGCGGCGCCGCCACCAACGGTACGCAGCGCATTCTGGAAATCCAGCCGGAGTCCTTGCACCAGCGCGTGCCGGTGTTCCTCGGCTCGAAGGAAGAAGTCGAGCGCGTCACCGGCTACCACCAGGGCTGACCGATGCAGGCGCCCTGGCAGGACTTGCTCCACTGGTGGTTCGGCCAGGGCACCAGCGCCAGCGAGATCGCGGCTGAAAAGCAGCAACTCTGGTTTGGCTACCGCGCAGAACAGGACGACGAGGCGCGCCAGCGCTTCGGCGCACTGGCCGAACAGGCCATGAACGGCGAGCTGCAGGATTGGGCCGAATTGCCCGAGGGCTGGCTCGCGCTGGTGTTGCTGCTCGATCAGTTGCCGCGCATGATCCATCGCGACACGCCGAAGGCGTTCGCCGGCGACGAGCGTGCCCAGCAACTGGTGCGCGATGGCCTGGCCCACGGCGGCGACATGCTGCTGGCGCCGATCCAGCGCGTATTCATCTACCTGGTGCTGGAGCACGCGGAGAATCTGGCAACCCAGGATCTGGCCGTCGCACAGTTCACCGCCTTGCGCGACATTGCCGACGAGGCGGAACAACCGCTGTACGTCGGCTTTCTCGACTATGCCGAGCGCCACCGTGAGGTGATCTCCCGCTTCGGCCGCTTCCCGCATCGCAATGCAATTCTCGGCCGCGAAACCAGCGACGCCGAGCGACTATTTCTGGAGCAGCCGGGCTCGTCCTTCTGAGCGCGGATGCCATTTCAGGCCAACGCTCCGCGGCACCGTTACCGCCGGGCCTTGAGCCTTCAAGCAAGGAGCTCGATATGCCATTGCGTCCCCCATTGCTGATTGCCTGCGCCGCCCTGCTGGCTGCCTGCAGTCCGATCACCCAGGAAAACTTCGCCAAGCTCAAGCCCGGCATGGAACGGATAGAAGTCGAGCAGCTGCTTGGCAAACCCTCCGAATGCGCCGGAGCACTGGGTATGTCGAGCTGCACCTGGGGCGAGAAGAATCGCTTCATCAGCGTCCAGTTCGCGGGCGACAAGGTGATGATGTTTTCCGGCAAGGGGCTGAAATAACCGCTGATGTAACTCAGGAGATATCCCATGCGTGCGAGTGCCGTTGCCCTGCTGTGCCTGATGCTGTTGAGCGGCTGCGCAGGAGGTGGGCGCGAACAGCCTCCTGAGACGGTCGGCGAGGTCGACCTTCAGCGCTATCAGGGAACCTGGTACGAGCTGGCGCGCTTGCCGATGTTCTTTCAGCGCAATTGCATACGCTCCGAAGCGAATTACCAGTTGCAGGCCGATGGCAGCGTGGCGGTGACCAACCGTTGCGAAACAGAAGACGGCGACTGGCAGGAAGCCAAAGGCGAAGCGGTGCCGCAGGAAGCCGGTATTACCGATCGGCTGTGGGTGCGCTTCGACAACTGGTTCAGCCGGCTCTTTCCCGGTCTGACCAAGGACCACTACTGGGTGCTCTATCTGGACGAGGGCTATAGCACTGCGCTGGTCGGCAGCCCGGATCGCAAGTATCTCTGGCTGCTTGCGCGGGACACCGAGGTCGACCAGGCGACCCGCGATCGCCTGCTCTCCGAGGCCGAGCGGCACGGTTATGACACCAGCGAACTGATCTGGCGCCAGTAATCGTTTGGCCTGCTCAGTCCCATTCCAGACGCGCCAGCTGCCATTCGCCTCGCTCCTGGCGCCACTCGAGTCTGACCTGATAATGTCCCGCCTGCTGCGGCAGGAGTGATTCGGCGCCGGCGAGCGTCACCTGTGCCTCGGTATGGCCGCGATCGGGATAGGTCGGATCGACCCAGCTGCGCTGGCTGAGGGCGATTACCCGGACATTGCGATGGCGCAGGAACATCAGCGTTGCCGTGCGCCGCGCCCATTCCCGATGGTACTGTCGCTGCGCCTGGAAATCTGCGTGCAGCAGTTCCATCAGGTCGCCGACCTGCTTGTTCTCCAGGGTCGTCTGCAACTGCTCGGCGGCCTGCTGCAGCGCCGCTTCCGGGTCGTCCCGGCCGCAGCCGGCCAGGGTCATTAATAGCGCCAGTGCCGCTATTTTCCATGCTGACATGCTCAACTCCGTGAACCTCGTTATGATGCCGCTAACGTCATGGGGGCCAGCCGGCCCGCCGCAGATCAGGAGTGTGCCATGCAGACCTTGTATCCGGAGATCAAACCCTACGCCCGACACGAGCTGGCGGTGGAAGAACCGCATGTGCTCTATGTCGACGAGAGTGGGTCGCCGGATGGTCTGCCCGTATTGTTCGTCCATGGTGGTCCCGGCGGCGGCTGCGATGCCCTCAGCCGCCGCTTCTTCGATCCGACCCTGTACCGCATCATCACCTTCGATCAGCGTGGCTGCGGACGTTCGACGCCCCATGCCAGCCTGGAGAACAACACCACCGCACATCTGATCGCCGACATGCAGCGCATCCGCGAGCATCTGGGCATCGACAAGTGGGTGCTGTTTGGTGGTTCCTGGGGCTCGACGCTCTCCCTGGCCTACGCGCAGCGCTATCCCGAGCATGTGCATGCGCTGATCCTGCGAGGGATATTCCTCTGCCGTCCGCAGGACCTCGCCTGGTTCTATCAGGAAGGCGCCAGCCGGCTCTTCCCGGACTACTGGCAGGACTTCCTCTCGCCGATTCCGCTGGAGGAACGCGACGATCTGATGCAAGCGTTCTACCGCCGTCTCACCGGCAACGACCAGATCGCCCAGATGCACGCCGCCAAGGCGTGGTCCTGCTGGGAGGGTCGCACCGCCACGCTGCGGCCGAATCACAACGTGGTCGAGCGCTTCACCGATGCGCACCGGGCGCTGTCGATGGCGCGCATCGAATGCCACTATTTCGTCAATCAGGCCTTTCTCGAGCCGGATCAGCTCTTGCGCGACATGCCGAAGATCGCCCACCTGCCGGGCATCATCGTGCACGGCCGCTACGACGCCATCTGCCCGCTGGACAATGCCTGGGCGCTGCACCAGGCGTGGCCGAACAGCGAGTTGCAGATCATCCGCGACGCCGGACACTCGGCGGCGGAACTGGGCATTACCGATGCGCTGGTACGGGCGACCGGTGAGATCGCCCATCGCCTGCTCGATCTGCCGCCGGCAGACGCCTGAGGGAGCCGCCTAGCGATGAAAGCGTTGATCCAGCGTGTCCGTCAGGCACGGGTCGAGGTCGCGGGTGAGGTGGTCGGTGCCATCGATCAGGGTTTGCTGGTGCTGGTGGGCGTCGAGCGCGAAGACGATCATGCCCGTGCCGACAAGCTGTTGCACAAGCTGCTCAACTACCGGGTCTTCAGCGATGAGCAGGGCAAAATGAATCGTTCGCTGAAGGACATCGACGGTGGTCTGCTGCTGGTATCGCAGTTCACCCTGGCGGCCGATACCCGCAGCGGGCTGCGGCCGAGTTTCTCCAGTGCCGCACCGCCGGCGCACGGCGAAGCGCTCTACGACTACCTGCTGGCTCAGGCACGCCAGCAGCATCCACAGGTGGCCTGCGGGCGTTTCGGCGCCGAGATGCAGGTGCACCTGGTCAACGACGGACCGGTGACCTTTCTCCTCGAAAGCTGACGCGTGCGACTCAGTGCCGGACCGGTTCCAGATCGTTGTCGCGCAGCCAGCTGATCGCGTACTCGCGCAGCTGTACGGTCTGGTAGTCCAGCCAGGCCTCTCTCACCGCAGGGAAATCCTCCAGCTTGAAGTCGAAGGTGCGCAACGGCTTGCGCCCCTTGAGTGCGTTGCTCAGCACCGCATGGGCGATGGGGTCGTGCTGGGTGAAGAGAAACGCCTCGCGCATTGCAACGGATTGCGCGAGTTCCAGCGGCTCGATGTGCAGATAGCGATCCTGCTGCACGTCGTATTTCTCCATGACACCGGGGGCTGGCTCGCTGGGGAAAACGGCGCGAATGGCGCCGCTTTCCAGGTCCAGGTAGTACTCGGCGCTGTCGCGTCCCTCCAGGGCGTACTCCAGACGGTACATGTCGATGGTCAATGGTCGCATGGCAAGAACGGCTCTTTTAGGGTCGTTGAGGTGTCGAGGCCGCAGCGCAGGCGCGCTGAAGCGTGAGCAGTCCTAATCTGTGACTCCCTTGCACCGGGTGGGTGCGTTACGTTCATCGGGGCGCATCGGTCAGGCGGCGAGCGGTGAAGGTGGTGCGTCAGCCGTTCAGGCTCAGAACAGCCTGGCCAGCAGGGCGCTGACCGCCGTTTCCACGCGCAGGATGCGCTCGCCCAACTGGACCGGCTGCAGGCCGGCCGCGGCGAGTTTTTCCACCTCGTAGGGTATCCAGCCGCCTTCCGGGCCGATCGCCAGGGTGACGGGCTCGGCCAGCGCCCGCGGGCAGTGGGGAAACTCGCCAGGGTGGCCGACCAGCCCGAGGGTACCGGCCGCGAGCTGAGGCAGGCGATCCTCGACGAAGGGCTTGAAACGCTTCTCGATGATGACGTCCGGCAGTACGGTGTCGCGCGCCTGTTCCAGGCCGAGGATCAGCTGCTCGTGGATGGCGGCAGGTTCGAGGAATGGCGTCTGCCAGAAGCTTTTCTCGACGCGGTAGCTGTTGAGCAGCACCAACCGCGGCACGCCCATGGCGGCCACGGTCTGCAGCACGCGGCGCAGCATCTTCGGCCGCGGCAGCGCCAGTAGCAGGGTCACCGGCAGCTTCGCCGGCGGCGGCTGGTCGAAGCTGACCTGCAGCTCTGCCTCGTGGGCGTCCAGGCGCAGGAGCTGACCGCTGCCCATCTTGCCGCCTACCTGGCCGACTCTGAGCTGCTCGCCCGCCTCGGCGCGATGGACCTGCTGCAGGTGAGTCAGGCGCCGGTCACGCAGCAACACACGGTCATCGCCGATGAAATCGGCCGTATCGAGCAGCAGCAGGTTCACGGACGCGGCGCGGGGGGCTGGTCGCTGGCTTCTGCAGGGTCTTGCTCGGCATCGCCGCGGAAGTGCTCCTCGCGCTTTCGGATCATGCTGCCGCAGATCACGCCGGCTTCGAACAGCAGCCACATGGGCACGGCCAACAGCGACTGCGAGAATACATCCGGCGGTGTCAGCACCATGCCGACGGCGAAGCAGCCGACGATCACATAGGGGCGGCTCTTGCGCAGGGTGGCAACGTCGACGATACCGACCCAGATCAGCAGAAAGGTCGCCACCGGAATCTCGAATGCCACGCCGAAGGCGAAGAACAGCGTGAGCACGAAGTCCAGGTACTGGCCGATATCCGTCATCATCGCCACGCCTTCCGGCGTCACACTGGCGAAGAAGCCGAACATGATCGGGAACACGACGAAATAGGCGAAGGCCATGCCGGCGTAGAACAGGAAGATGCTCGACACCAGCAGTGGCACGGCGATGCGCTTCTCGTGCTTGTACAGGCCGGGGGCGATGAAGCCCCAGATCTGGTGCAGGATGATCGGCATCGAGAGGAACAGCGCCACCATCAGCGTCAGCTTGAACGGCGTGAGGAACGGCGAGGCGACGCCGGTGGCGATCATGGTCGCGCCTTCGGGCAGGTAGGCGCGCAGCGGGGCGGCGACCAGCGCATAGATCTGCTGGGAGAAGTAGAACAGGCCACCGAACAGCAGGCCGATGGCCACGACGCAGCGCAGCAGGCGCTTACGCAGCTCGGTCAGGTGGGCGACCAGCGGCATTTCCTGATCGTCGATGGAAGACTGGCTCATGGTTCGGGCGATCTGTCGGGGCGGGGGGTAGCTGCAGGTTCAGCAACAGGTGTGGATGGCGGCAGTTCCGGGCTGGGGTTGGGCGTAACGGCGGCGGTACTGTTCGCAGTGTCGCTAGCCTTGTTTTCGATCGGCGGCGGCGGTGTGGCGGTGCTCGAGCTGGCGGTCGACGACGGCGGCATGATGCTTTGCTTCATTTCCCGTTCCAGGTCGAGGATGCGCTCGTTGTGCAGCTGGCGACGGATCTCGTCGGCACCGATCTCGCGCTCCACCTCGGCCTTGATGTTGCTGAAGCTGCGTTTCAGCCGGCCAACCCACAGTCCCGTGGTGCGCACCGCACCAGGCAGGCGTTCCGGACCGAGCACCATCAATGCCACCAGGCCGACCAGTAGCAGTTCGGTGAAACCGATATCGAACATCAGGACGTGCTCACATCAATAGGGAGATCGGCCGGGCAGCGAAGGTCGCCGCTCGGCCGCATGGAACGTTATCACTGGTCTTTCTTGGTCGGTTCTTCGACCTTGCGCGCCTGCGCGTCGATGGTCTGGTTCTGCTTGTCTTCGACGCCGGGCTTTTCCTCGTCGGTGCCCATGGATTTGCGGAAGCCCTTGATCGCATCACCGAGATCGGAGCCCAGGCCTTTGAGGCGCTTGGTGCCGAACAGCATGATGACGATGAGCAGGATGATCAGTAGTTGCCAGACGCTGATGCCGCCAAAACCCATGGTGTTATCTCCGATGTGTATCAGGTTTGCGGACGCGCGGCCTTTTCCGCGTGTCCGGAGAGACCGAAGCGCCGGTCCAGTTCATCCAGTACGGCCTGGGGGTGCTGGCCGAGGGCGGCGAGCATGACCAGGCTGTGGAACCAGAGGTCAGCGGTTTCGTAGATCAGGTCGCTGGCGTCGCCACTGACGGCGGCGTCCTTGGCAGCGAGTATGGTTTCCACCGATTCCTCGCCGACCTTCTCGAGAATCTTGTTCAGGCCCTTGTGGTACAGGCTGGCCACGTAGGAGCTGTCCGGCGCCGCGCCCTTGCGGGCTTCCAGCACCTCGGCCAGACGGGTCAGGGTGTCACTCATGCTTGTGCTCCGCATAGATGGCGTGCGGGTCCTTGAGGACCGGCTCGACGACCTTCCAGGCGCCGTTTTCGAACACGCGGTAGAAGCAGCTTTCGCGCCCGGTGTGACAGGCGATGCCGCCGATCTGTTCGACCATCAGGATGATCACGTCGGCGTCGCAGTCCAGGCGCAGCTCGTGCAGCCGCTGCACGTGGCCGGACTCCTCGCCCTTGCGCCACAGCCGGTTGCGCGAACGCGACCAGTAGATGGCGCGGTTTTCCTGTGCGGTCAGCGTCAGCGCTTCGCGATTCATCCAGGCCATCATCAGCACGCGGCCGGTCTTGTGGTCCTGGGCGATCGCCGGCACCAGACCGTCGGCGTTCCAGTTGATTTCGTCCAGCCAGTTCATCGGATTCTCCGCTCAATGGGCCAAGTGTGCCAGCCTGCACCAGGGATGGCTATCGGCGCACCACGATGAAGATGCCGGCCACCAGCATCACCCACGCCGGCCAGGCGGTTACGGCGGTCAGGCTGTCGGCGCTGGCGGCCAGGATCGCACCGCTGCCGAGCAATAGCGCACCGATCAGCCGCAGCGGCCAGCCGTGGTGACGCTCGCGCCAGGGCGGCGGTGGGTTGTTCGCATGCGGGTGCGCCATGCGCTCGAGCAGCTCGCGGGTCATGTTGGCCAGGTGCGGCAGTTGTTCGATCTGCGCGTGCACGTTCTTGATCAGCTGCTTGGGGCTCATGCGCTCGCGCATCCAGCGCTCGAGATAAGGCTGGCCGGTGCTCCAGAGGTCGAGATCGGGGTACAGCTCGCGGCCGAGGCCTTCGATGTTGAGCAGGGTCTTCTGCAGCAATACCAGCTGCGGCTGCACTTCCATGTTGAAGCGCCGCGCCACCTGGAACAGGCGCACCAGCAACTGGCCGAAGGAGATGTCCTTCAGCGGCTTCTCGAAGATCGGTTCGCAGACGGTGCGGATCGCCGCCTCGAATTCGTTGACCTTGGTCTCCGCCGGCACCCAGCCCGAGTCGATGTGCAGCTGCGCCACCTTGCGGTAGTCGCGCTTGAAGAAGGCCATCAGGTTGCGCGCCAGGTAATCCTGGTCCTCGGGTGTCAGGCTGCCGACGATGCCGAAATCCACCGCGATGTACTGCGGGCTCCAGGGCTGATGGGTGCTGACGAAGATGTTGCCGGGGTGCATGTCGGCATGGAAGAAACTGTCGCGGAACACCTGGGTGAAGAATATCTCCACGCCGCGCTCGGCCAGCTGGCGCATGTCGGTGTTCTGCCGTGTCAGTCCGGCCATGTCGGTCACCGGCACGCCGTAGATGCGTTCCATCACCAGCACCTGCGGGCGGCAGTAGTCCCAGTAGACCTGCGGCACGTAAAGCAGCGCCGAGCCTTCGAAGTTGCGCTTGAGCTGGCTGGCGTTGGCCGCTTCGCGCAGCAGGTCGAGCTCGTCGTAAATGGTCTTGGCGTAGTCGTCGACCACTTCCACCAGGTGCAGGCGGCGCGCGTCGATGGAAATGCGCTCGGCGGTTTTGGCCAGCATGAACAGCCAGGCCAGATCCTGGCTGATGATCGGCCGGAGGTTCGGGCGCACCACCTTGACTACCACTTCCTCGCCGGAACGCAGCTTGGCCGCATGCACCTGCGCCACCGATGCGGAGGCCAGCGGCTTGCTGTCGAAACGGGCGAAGATTTCCCCTACCGGTGCGCCCAGCTGGCGCTCGATCAGTGCTGTGGCGACGGCTGAATCGAAGGGCGGCACACGGTCCTGGAGCATCGCCAGCTCTTCGGCGATATCCAGCGGCAGCAGATCGCGACGGGTAGAGAGGATCTGCCCGAACTTGATGAAGATCGGCCCCAACCCTTCCAGTGCCAGACGCAGGCGTGCGCCGCGCGACAGCTCGCTGTGGCGTCGCGGAATCCAGCGCCAGGGCAGCAGATAGCTGGTGGCGCGCAACCACCAGGGCATCGGCAGGTCGAGAATGATGTCATCGAGGCGGTAGCGGATCACCACCAGCAGGATGCGAAACAGGCGGCGTGCGGCGGCGAACAGCTTCATTCGGGGCGATCTGGATTCAGGTTGAGGGCGAGGCGCTCGATGCGGGCTTCGAGTCGGTCGAGGGCAAGTTTCATGTCATCCAGCTCGTCGAAACGCGTCTGGGCTTCGGCTTGGCCGACCAGCGCGCGGGATTCTTCGCTGAGGTAGTCGGCAAGGTCCTGACGTAGCGAGTCAGCGCTGTCGCGTGCCCAGTCCACTGGGCTGCGCAGGCTGGAACCGAGCAGCTGTGCGCCGACCGGGCCGAGCCAGCGGGAAATTTCGTATTCCCAGTCCAGTTCCAGATCCTGCAGCACTTCGGCGAGGTTCATCAGCAGGCCGCTGTCGCCATCGATCTCGACCTCGGGGCCATGCAGCACGGCGGTCTTGTTGCGGCTGACGGCCAGGCGCAAGAGGCTGCGCGCCGGCGCACGCAGGCGGCAGTCGGCATCCGCGCCCCAGTTGCTGGCCAGGCGCAGGCCTTCGTCGTCGGCAAGGATGAACAGCCGCCAGGCCGGCGCCGTACAGTCGATCTCGATGATCCGTCCGCTCAGGCGTGCCAGTCGCGGCAATGCCGTGGGATCCAGGCGCAGGATGCGATTGATGCCACGTTCGGCACCGGCCAGCAGGGCAGCGCGCAGCATCAGGGTTTGATGCCGCGGTGCAGGGCGACGATGCCGCCGGTCATGTTGTGGTAGCTGACGCGCTCGAAACCGGCGGTCTCCATCATGCCTTTGAGCGTTTCCTGATCCGGATGCATGCGGATCGACTCGGCCAGGTAGCGATAGCTGTCGGCGTCGTTGGTGATCAGCTTGCCCATCATCGGCAGCAGGCTGAACGAGTAGGCGTCGTAGGCCTTGGAGAACAGCTGGTTGGTCGGTTTGGAGAATTCCAGTACCAGCAGGCGGCCGCCCGGCTTGAGCACGCGCAGCATGGAGGCGATGGCCTCTTCCTTGTGAGTGACGTTGCGCAGGCCGAAGGCGATGGTGACCACGTCGAAGTGGTTATCCGGGAAGGGCAGCTTCTCGGCATCGGCCTGAACGAACTTGACGTTGCCGGCCACGCCCTTGTCCAGCAGCTTGTCGCGACCGACCTTGAGCATAGAGGCGTTGATGTCGGCCAGTACCACCTCGCCGGTGGGGCCGACGATGCGCGAGAACTGGCGGGTCAGGTCACCGGTGCCGCCGGCGATGTCCAGTATGCGATTGCCGTGGCGGGCGCCGGACAGCTCGATGGTGAAGCGCTTCCACAGCCGATGCACGCCACCGGACATCAGGTCGTTCATCAGGTCGTACTTGGCGGCCACGGAGTGGAACACCTCGGCCACCTTCTGCGCCTTCTGGCTTTCCGGCACGTTCTTGTAGCCGAAATGGGTGGTCGGTTCTGCGTCATGCGCTTTGCGAGGGTCGGTCATGTCACTTTCGCCGGAAAGAATGTGCCGGCATTCTAAACCCAAAAGCAGCTGGAAGCTTGAAGCCTGAAGCTGGAAGAAAAAGCTTGAGCGGCGTGAGCCACTGCCCCGCACACCGGCTTCCAGCTTCCAGCTTCCAGCTGCTGCTATAGTGCGCGCCCTTTCGGGCGCAGTCAGGAGTTCTCATGGCCCAGATTCTCGTCGAACGTACCCACAATCTTGGCCGCGAGGCCGCACGCGAGAAGGCCGATGCACTGGCCGCACGCCTGGCTCGCGAGTTCGGCGTGAGCTGTCAGTGGCAGGGCGATGTGCTGGCGGTCAAGCGCAGCGGCGCGGACGGACGCATCGAAGTCTACGAAGACCGCGTCAAGGTGCTGCTCAATCTCGGCCTGCTGCTCTCGGCCATGGGCGGCAGCATTCAGGGGCAGATCGAGAGGGTACTGGACAAGGCCCTGGCCTGACGGCGGCGCAGGGCCACGCGGCCCTGCGCCTGGTGGTCAGAGGCGGAAGCGGCCGATCTGTTGCTGAAGCGCGTTGCCCAGCTGGGCCAGTTCGGTACTGGCGCGCGCCGTCTCGTCGCTGGCGGTGGCGGTCTGTAGGGAAATGTCGCGCACGCTTACCACGCTGCGGTTGATCTCCTCGGCTACCGCGCTCTGCTGCTCGGCAGCTGCCGCGATCTGCTGGTTCATGCTCTGGATGGTCGACACGGTACGGGCGATGACGCTCAGGGCGTCTCCGGCCCGGCGGGTCAGCTCGACCGTGCTGTCGCTCAGCTGCTGGTTGTCGCGCATCAGTTGACTTGCGCTCTGGGCACTGTTCTGCAGGGTGCCGATCAGCTTCTCGATCTCCTCGGTCGATTGCTGGGTGCGTTGCGCCAGGGCGCGCACCTCGTCGGCCACCACGGCGAAACCACGGCCGGCTTCGCCAGCCCGCGCCGCCTCGATGGCGGCGTTGAGCGCCAGCAGATTGGTCTGCTCGGCGACCGCCTTGATCACGTCCAGCACGCTGCCGATGGCATCGCTGTCGCGGCGTAGATGCTCCATCGCCTCGCCGGTGTTGGCGACCTGCATCGCCATGCGCTCGATCTGGGCGACGGCATCGCCTGCCAGCTTCTCGCCCTGCACCGCCTGCTGGTCGGCCTCGGCGGTGGCCTGCGCAGCATCGACCGCGTTGCGCGCCACTTCCTGAACGGTGGCGGCCATCTCGTTCACCGCCGTAGCCACCTGATCGGTCTCCTGGCGCTGATCGTTGACCCCGGCGCTGGTCTGCTCGGTGACGGCGGACAGCTCCTCGGCAGCGGCGGCGATCTGCGTCGAGCTGTCGCCGATGCTGCCGATCAGCTTACGCAGGCTCTGGCGCATGTCCTGCATGGCGCTTTCCAGCTGGCCCAGCTCGTCACGGCGATGCGCGTTGTCCTGGCCGGAGAGGTCGCCGTCGGCGATGCGTCGGGCCATGGCCAGGGTGTGGCGCAACGGCAGGATGATCTGTCGGGCAATGAACCAGGCCGCGAGCACGCCGAGCAGTGCACTGGCGAGGGCGGTCAGCATCGTCTGGATGCGTGCCTGCTGCGTTTCGCCGAGCATCTTGGTCTGCTGGTTGTGGTAGAGCTTACCGTTGATCTCGAGCAGCCCGCCGATCTCAGTGGACAGCGCCGTGCGGGCCTGGATGGTCGCGTCCATGCCGACCTTGAAGGTTTCGATCGCCGCACGGTAGCGCTGCAAGGCGCTGGCCATGCGGTCGAGGTGGCTGTGCTGATCGGCGGGTAGCAAACCACGCAGCAGATCGGCCTGTTCGCGCGAGCGATCGAGACCGGCATAGGCGAGCTGCGCAGACTCTTCGGTGTGCTGGAAGATGTAGCCACGCACCAGGTAGCGGCTCTCCAGCACACGCCGGGTGAGTTCCGCGAGGGTGCGGGCTTGCTGCACGACGAGAGGATCGTCGGCGGACTGTTCGAGCGCCTGGTAGATCTGATTTTCCAGTTCGCCGAGTGCCTTCAAGGCCTCGCCGGCGCTGCTGACCATCACGCCCCGACTCTGCTCGCGGCTTTCGCGGGCCTGCTTCAGCTCCTGGAAGCTGCGCTCGATCCGCTCGGCATGCTGGAGCGCGGCGGCGATGTCGCGCTGATCTTCGGCGGCGGTCAGGGTGGTGCGGATGTCCTGCAGGTGGTCGCGGACCTCGGCTATCTTGCCGGTCACCTGCTGGGCGTGGGCGTCGCTGCCGCTTTGTTCGAACAGCGTGCGTGCGGTATCCACGGCATAGGAGGCCTCCTGGACTTGGGACAGGCGGGTCTGCTTCTGGTTGCGCTCCAGCAGCCCGTTCAGGCTGGTGACGGTGATGGCGGCAACCAGGAGTGTCAGCAGGACAATGAAGCCGAAGCCCAGGCCAAGCTTGCGCGTCACGGCCAGGTCGGTGAAAAAACGGGAGAACATGTGTAAACGCTCCAGAAAGTCGAGGCAGGCTCAGTCGCGAAAGCACTGCAGCGAGGCGTCTTGTGCCGGGGCGCCGCAATAGCGGCGCGTAAGTGTCCCTGCACTTAGCGGCCGACTTCGAAGGTTTCTTGAGCGCGTGGGCTGCACGCCTGTCGCTTTTCGACCGCGGGGTCGCCCCGTGGTCGTATGGGGCTGGATGTGAAGCAGAGCGCGGCGCCTGCCGGCTGCGTCAGGCACTGGTGATCCGCGCGAGAGCGGGTGCGCAAGACCCCGCCGCGTGGGTTCAGAGCATCAACTTGACCACGGACTCATCGGGATCGCGGGATTTACCAGCTTTCTTCAACGCCTCCAGATAGTCCTCCCACAACGCCTGCCGATTCAGTGCCAGGCGCTCCAGATAGTCCCAGGTGAACAGACCGCTGTCGTGGCCGTCGCTGAAGGTCAGCTTCAGCGCGTATTGACCGGCGGGCTCGATCTGCTCCAGGCCGACGTTCAGCTTGCCGGTCTGCAGCACCGGATTGCCGTGACCCTGCACCTCCGCCGAGGGTGAATGCACGCGCAGGAATTCGGCGGACAGCACATGGCGCTCGTCGCTGCCGTATTCCAGCTCCAGGGTTTTCGACGCCTTGTGCAACTTGATGGCGGTGGGGATGCGCATGGGTCAGCTCCAAGCCCCAAGCTGCAAGCGACAAGTGAAGCAGGACCTGCTTGCGGCTTGTAGCTTGCGGCTCGAGGCTGCTTTTTAAAGAATGTACCGCGACAGGTCTTCGTCCTGCGCCAGCTCGCCGAGGTGCTCGTTGACGTAGGCGGCATCGATGCGGATCGCCTCGCCGTCCTGCTTGGCGGCGATATCGGCAGCGCTGAAGGAAACCTCCTCCAGCAGACGCTCGAGCAGCGTGTGCAGGCGACGGGCGCCGATGTTCTCGGTCTTCTCGTTGACCTGCCAGGCGATCTCGGCGATGCGCTTGATGCCATCTTCGAGGAATTCGACGTGCAGGCCTTCGGTCTTCAGCAGTTCACGGTACTGCTCTGTGAGCGCGGCATGTGGCTCGGTGAGGATGCGTTCGAAGTCTTCCGGCGACAGCGCTTTGAGTTCGACCCGAATCGGCAGACGACCCTGCAGTTCCGGCACCAGGTCGCTGGGCTTGGACAGGTGGAAGGCGCCGGAGGCGATGAACAGGATGTGGTCGGTCTTGACCATGCCGAGCTTGGTGTTGACCGTGCTGCCTTCGATCAACGGCAGCAGGTCGCGCTGCACACCCTCGCGGGAAACGTCGGCACCGCTGGTGTTGCCGCGCTTGGCGACCTTGTCGATCTCGTCGATGAAGACGATGCCGTGCTGCTCGACCGCTTCCAGCGCGCGGGCCTTGAGGTCTTCTTCGTTGACTAGGCGTGCGGCTTCCTCGTCGCGGATCAGCTTGAAGGCTTCCTTGATCTTCAGCTTGCGGCTCTTCTTCTTGCCTTTGCCCATGTTGGCGAAGAGGTTCTGCAGCTGGTTGGTCATTTCCTCCATGCCGGGCGGGGCCATGATTTCCACGCCGGCCGGGCTTTCGGCGACCTCGATGTCGATTTCCTTGTCGTCCAGCTGGCCTTCGCGCAGGCGCTTGCGGAACAGCTGGCGGGTGTTCGAATCGCCGGATTGCACCGGCTCCTCGGAGAAGCCCACCGGTCGCGCCGGCGGCAGCAGGGCGTCGAGGATGCGTTCTTCAGCGGCATCTTCGGCGCGGTGGCGCATCTTGTGCACCTCCTGCTCGCGCAGCATTTTCAAGGCTGCATCGGCCAAGTCGCGGATGATCGATTCGACATCACGGCCGACATAGCCGACCTCGGTGAACTTGGTCGCTTCGACCTTGAGGAAGGGCGCATTGGCCAGCTTGGCCAGGCGTCGGGCGATCTCGGTCTTGCCGACGCCGGTCGGGCCGATCATCAGGATGTTCTTCGGCGTGACTTCCTGGCGCAGCTCGGCCGGCAGCTGCATGCGCCGCCAGCGGTTGCGCAGGGCGATGGCCACGGCGCGCTTGGCGTCGTCCTGGCCGATGATGTGGCGGTTGAGTTCGTGGACGATCTCGCGGGGCGTCATGGACATGGTGCGGTACTCCGGAACGACAGGCGATCAGATCGCGCTGTCGAGTTCCTCGATGGTCAGATTCTGGTTGGTGAACACGCAGATGCTGCCGGCGATGTTCAACGCTGTCTCGGCGATTTCCTGGGCCGACATATCGTCGCCGGCTTTGAGCAGCAGTGCCTTGGCCGCGGCCTGGGCGAAACCGCCGCCGGAGCCCATGGCGATCAGGTCGTCCTCGGGCTGCACCACGTCGCCATTGCCGGTGATGATCAGCGAGGCATCCTTGTTGGCCACCGCGAGCATGGCTTCCAGGCGACTGAGGGAGCGGTCGGTGCGCCAGTCCTTGGCCAGCTCGACGGCGGCGCGGACCAGATGCCCCTGATGTTTCTCCAGCTGCCCTTCGAAGCGTTCGAAGAGGGTGAAGGCATCGGCGGTGGCGCCGGCGAAGCCCGCCAGAACCTGACCGTGATAGAGGCGGCGGACCTTCTTGGCGTTGCCTTTCATGACGGTGTTGCCCAGGGAAACCTGGCCGTCGCCGCCCATGACGACTTTGCCGTTGCGGCGCACTGAAACGATGGTGGTCAAAGGAAAATCTCCACACTGCGGGGCAATGACTGCCCGAATGCGGTTGATATGGGGGACCGCTGCCGGCTTTTCAACGGCTGTCGGCGAGGTTCATCGACAGCCGTGCTTCTGCACGAGGCGCTCAGGCAGGCCCGGGTTGTTCGCTGCGCTGCGGGCGACTGGGCTGGCGCGGCACGTCGCCGGCAACCGCGGCGGCGATCAGCTTGCGCAGGCGCACCGGAATCGACTTGGCCGCCGGCACCTTGCTGCGTTCGGCATGGTGCCAGACCGGCAGCAGCGCGTTGCATTCTGGGTAATAGCCGGCGCAGCAGCCTTCGGGGATGTTGTACGGCGTGACCCGCAACGGGCTGACCGCGCGGTGCACGCCATCGTCGACCACGGTGATCGCCTCGATGCGGTCGCCTTCGGCCAGGCCGAGGCGGACGATGTCGTTACGGTTCATCAGGATCACCGCACGGGTGCCATGGATGCCGCGAAAGCGGTCGTCGTAGCCGTAGACGGTGGTGTTGAACTGGTCGTTGCTGCGCAGCGTCATCATCTGCAGCACGTCGTGCTGCTCGTGGCCATCCTCTTCGGTATCAGGATCGGCAGCCAGCGATGGCGGGTTGATGAAGTTGGCCTTGCCGGACTCGGTATCCCAGCGTCGCTGGCTGGCACCGAGCGGGCGGTGGAAGCCGCCGGGCTCCATCATGCGCACGTTGAAGTCGTGGAAGATCTCCGGGTAGCTCTCGGCAATGGCGTCGCGTATCAGGCTGTAGTCCGCGACCCAGGCGTCCCAGTCGAGCATCGGGTTGGGCGCCAGCGTCGCCTTGGCCAGTCGCGCGATGATTGCCGGTTCCGATAGCAACAGTTCGCCGGCCGGCTCGGCGGCGCCGCGCCAGGCGCGAATGCAGCCGGTGCTGTCCTCGGTGGTGTGGCGTTGTTCGCCGGTGGCCTGACGGTCGATCTCGGTACGCCCCAGGCAGGGCAGGATGTAGGACACCGCGCCGGTGATCAGGTGGTTGCGATTGAGCTTGGTCGATACCTGAACCGACAGCCGCAGTCTGCGCCAGGCCGGCTCCATCTGCAGGGTGTCGGGAATGGCACGGACGAAGTTGCCGCCCAGGCCGATAAAACCGCAGATGCTGCCGTCGAGAATGCCTTCGCAGGCCTCCACGGTGTTCACGCCGTCATCGCCCGGTGGCTCGAAGCCGAACTGCCGGCGCAGGTGGTCCGCCGGCACCTTCGCCGCTTTTTCAGTGATGCCGACGGTGCGCTGGCCCTGCACGTTGGAGTGACCGCGCACTGGCAGGATGCCCGCGCCTTCCTTGCCGATGTTGCCGCGCAACAGCAGCAGGTTGACCAGCATCTGGATGGTCTGCACGCCGTAGCGGTGCTGGGTCAGGCCCATGCCATAAGGCGCGATCACCCGTTCGCAGCGTGCATAGACGGTCGCTGCCGCTTCCAGCGCCGCGCGGCTGAGCCCCGAGCGGCGTTCCAGCTGTGCCCAGCTGTAGCTGCGGATGCGCTGTTCGAAATCCTCGAAGCCATGGGTGTGCTGCTCGATGAAGGCCACGTCGAGCACCCGCTTACGACCCCCGGCAATGGCCTGGTCGTCCATTTCGAACAGCGCCTTGCACATGCCGGCGATGGCGGCCATGTCACCGCCGATGGCCAACTGGTGGTACTGGGTGCTGATCACTGTGCTGTCCGGCGTGAGCATTTCGCGCGGTGATTGCGGATTGGTGAAGCGCTCGAGCCCGCGCTCGCGCAGCGGGTTGAAGGTGACGATCTGCGCGCCGCGCTCGCGGGCTTCCTGCAGCTGGTGCAACATTCGCGGGCTGGAGGTGCCGGTGTTGTGGCCGAAGAAAAACAGCCCGTCGGTGTGTGCGAAATCGTTCAGGGTGACGGTCGCCACCGGTACACCGATGCTCTCCGGCAGCGCCACCGAGGTGCTCTCGTGGCACATGTTGGAGCTGTCGGGCAGGTTGTTGGTGCCGTACATCCGTGCCAGCAGCGCATACATGTAGGCCGTCTCCAGCGCCGCGCGCCCGGACATGTAGAACACCACCTGATCGGGATCGGCCATGGCTCTGAGTTCGGTAGCGATCTCAGCGAAAGCCTCATCCCAGCTGACCGGTTGGTAGTGGTCGCTGGCGGCGTCGTAGCGCAGCGGATGGGTCAGCCGGCCCTGCTGCTCGAGGTCGTAGTCGCTCCAGTTGAGCAGCTCGCTGACGCTGTGCCTGGCGAAGAATTCCGGGTCGCAGCGCAACGAGGTGTTTTCCCAGGCCGTTGCCTTGGCGCCGTTCTCGCAGAAGGACAGCGGTCGCGAAGGGTGTGGCTTGGCCCAGGCGCAACTGACGCAGGCGAAACCGTCGATCGGCTTGTTCTGCTTGAGCAGCAGGCCGATGCCGGTCGGTGAGACGCGCTCACGGAGCAGGATGTTGGCGACGGAGTAGGCTGATCCCCAGCCGCCGGCGGGCGCACGGTAGGGCCTGAACTTGGTCTGGGACACGTCGTTTCTCCTGCTGCCAAGGGAGCTTGTCTGTTTACGACGAGGACCGCTGCGGATCGTTCGGGACCTTTTGTCACAAGATTGTGCCGGCTCACTGCATGGCGAAGCCGTGCTGGCGCCAGGCCTCGTACACCGCGACGGCCACGGTGTTGGACAGGTTCAGGCTGCGGCTGTCGGGGCGCATCGGCAGGCGCAGGCGCTGCTCGTTGGGCAGGGCATCACGGATCTCCGGAGGCAGGCCGCGGCTCTCCGGGCCGAACAGCAGCGCGTCGCCGCGTCGATAGGACACTTCATGAAACGGCTGCGAGCCCTTGGTGGTAAAGGCGAACAGGCGCGGGCCCTCGGGATTCGCGGCGTCGATGCCGATTCGCTCCAGGCAACTTGGCAGATCGGGGTAGCGCTCCAGCGTGGCGTACTCGTGGTAATCGAGGCCGGCGCGGCGCAGGCGCTTGTCGTCCAGCTCGTAGCCCAGTGGCTCGATCAGGTGCAGGTGACAGCCGGTATTGGCGCAGAGCCTGATAATGTTGCCGGTATTGGGCGGAATTTCCGGTTGGAACAGGATCACGTGAAACATGCGCAGCACCGAGGTTGAGAATCGGCGGCATTCTACCGGGGAGCAGGACCCGATGCCGCGGTTGCGCCGGCGCTTTTTCGGCTCGCTGGTGCTGATCGGTCTGTTGATCGGGCTGATGATCGGCCGGCTCACCGCGCCGGGGCCGCTCCAGCTCGAAGCGGTGGAGACGCAGCCGCAAGGTCTTTCGTTGCAATTCGACCGCGAGCCCGAGGTGTATGACGAGCACCTCGAAGGGGCGTTCGCCCTGCTGTTCCAGGCCGAGGGCGAGCCGCAATCCGGGCAACTGCAGATAGACGGCATGCCGGTGGCCTGGCGCGTGCAGCAGACCGGGAAGGGCCTGTTGCTGCATCTGGTGGCCGCACGGCGGCTGCAGGGGCAATGGCATGGCGAACGCCACGATGGCGGCTGGCGTATCGCCGTGCAGGTGACGCCCTTGGCAGGGCGCTGAAAACGATGAATCCCGCCAAGTGCGGGGTTCATCGTTACGCTCGGTTTGGTGTCATCCGTGTTCAGCTATCGTCGCCGTCATCGTCATCGCTGCCATCGACGCGCATGCCCAGCTCCTTGATCTTGCGCGTCAGGGTGTTGCGACCCCAGCCAAGCAGCAGGGCGGCGTCGCGGCGGCGGCCGGCGGTGTGCTTGAGCGCGGTCTCGATCATGATGCGCTCGAAGGCCGGCACTGCCTCGTCGAGCAGGTTGCTCTGGCCGCGCGCCAAGGCTTGATCGGACCAGTTGCGCAGCGCCTGTTCCCAGTTGTGCGCGGGCTGCGCCTCGGCCTGCTGATTGAGCAGCTCCGGCGGCAAATCGTCGATGTGCACTTCGCGTCCGGAGGCCATTACCGTGATCCAGCGGCAGGTGTTCTCCAGCTGGCGCACGTTGCCCGGCCAGGGCAGGTGCTGCAGGTATTCCTTGGTTTCCGGCTTGAGCACCTTGGTTTCCACCGAGAGCTCCTGCGCGGCGCTGGCGAGGAAGTGTTCGGCGAGCGCCGGGATGTCCTCGCGGCGATCGGACAGGCGCGGAATGTGGATGCGGATGACGTTCAGGCGGTGGAACAGGTCCTCGCGGAACTTGCCGGCCTGCACCAGGGTTTCCAGGTCCTGATGGGTGGCGGCGATGATGCGCACGTCGACCCGCACCGGCGTATGACCGCCGACCCGGTAGAACTCGCCATCGGCCAGTACCCGCAGCAGACGGGTCTGGGTATCGGCCGGCATGTCGCCGATCTCGTCGAGGAAAAGGGTGCCGCCGTCGGCTTGTTCGAAGCGGCCGCGGCGCTGGTTGGCCGCGCCAGTGAAGGCGCCTTTCTCGTGGCCGAACAGCTCGGACTCCATCAGGTCCTTGGGGATCGCCGCCATGTTCAGCGCGATGAACGGCGAGGCCGAACGCGGGCTGTGGCGGTGCAGGGCATGGGCGACCAGCTCCTTGCCGGTACCAGATTCGCCGTTGATCAGCACGGTGATGTTGGAGTGGCTGAGGCGGCCGATGGCGCGGAACACCTCCTGCATCGCCGGTGCCTCGCCGATGATTTCCGGCGTGTGATGGCGGTTGGCCGGCTGCTGCTGGTTCTGCTGCTCCTGGGCGTGCTGGTTGGCGCGCTTGACCAGCGACACGGCGTCGTCGACGTCGAACGGCTTGGGCAGGTACTCGAAGGCGCCGCCCTGGTAGGAAGCCACCGCGCTATCCAGGTCCGAGTGCGCGGTCATGATGATCACCGGCAGGCGCGGATACTGCTCGCGGATCTGCGAGAGCATGTCCAGACCGCTGAGGCCGGGCATGCGGATGTCGGAGATGATCACATCCGGCTGCTGGCGGGCGAGGCGTGCCAGCACACCGTCGGCGCTGTCGAAGCTCTGCGTGGCCATGCCTTCCTGTTGCAGGGCCTTTTCCAGGACCCAGCGGATGGAGCGGTCGTCGTCGACGATCCAGACGTTTTCGCTTCGGCTCATGCTGTCGGGGCTCCTTGTTCGAGCGGCAGGAAGATCGAGAACGCGGTGTGCCCGGGGTGGCTCTCGCATTCGATCAGGCCCTGGTGCTGACTGATGATGTTCTGGGTGATGGCCAGGCCCAGTCCCGTTCCGTCCGGGCGGCCGCTGACCATCGGATAGAAGAGCGTGTTCTGCAGTTCGGCGGGGATGCCCGGGCCGTTGTCGATGATCTCGATGCGCGCCACCAGACGATGACGGATATGGCCGATGGTGAACTGGCGCAGTGTGCGGGTGCGCAGGGTGAGGCGGCCGAGGCCCAGTTCGTTCTGCCCGGCCAGCGCCTGCATGGCGTTGCGCATGATATTGAGCACGGCCTGGATCATCTGTTCATGGTCCATCAGGACTTCGGGAATGCTCGGGTCGTAATCGCGCACCAAAATGATGCTTCCCTGGCATTCCGCCTCGATCAGGCTGGCTACATGTTCGAGCACTTCGTGAATGTTGGTCATCGACAGCGACGGCAGCTTGTTCGAGCCGAGCATGCGGTCGACCAGATTGCGCAGGCGGTCGGCCTCTTCGATGATGACTTCGGTGTAGTCCTTCAGATGTTCTTCGGGCAGCTCGCGGGCCAGCAGTTGTGCCGCGCCACGAATGCCGCCCAGCGGATTCTTGATCTCGTGGGCCAGGCCGCGCACCAGCATCTTGGTGGTTTCCTGCTTGGACAGCTGGGCCTCTTCCTTGGTAATGCGCAACAGTCGGTCGCGCGGCAGCACTTCCAGCAGCAGCATGGTTTCCTGGCGGGTCAGCACCGGGGTCACCGCGTAGTCCACGGTCAATGATTGGCCGGTGGCGGAGGTCAGGGTGGCTTCGCGCTTGGTGAACGGATGGGCTTCTTCGACCGCCTGGCGCAGGGCTGCCAGGGCTTCCGGCGACTCGGTGAACAGTTCGCTGATGAACTGCCCGTGGCTGCGTTGACCGCTGACGGCCAGCAGCATTTCGGCAGCCGGGTTCATGTACTCCAGGCGCAGGCGCGAGTTGAGCAACAGCGTCGCGGTAGTCAGATTCTCGATCAGCAGGCGTTGCAGGGCTTCGTTGATCATGGCGGGTCTGCGTCCGGAAGTTCAGGCAGGAAATGCAAGAACCAAACCAAGCGCGCCATTGCGGCGCGGATCGGCGTGATGCTGCAGCCCTACGGGCTGTCCGGTGACCCAAATTGGTGACGAGCGATCCGCTCACCTGATGGGCGCACCAAACAGGTGCACCGCATGATCATAGAAAGGGCACGAAGGGGATGTCGCGTTTTTCCGCCGGCTTGTCCTTCAGCGGGCATTCCGGGCGGACGCCGTAATCGGCTTTCTTGCACGGATTGACCATGCGTCGCTGGGCCAGCGAGGTGCGGATCAGATGGAAGGGCTGGTTCGCGGTGCGCTGCAGGACGCGCTCCTGTTCATCGACGACGGCCACGGCCAGCTGATGGGTGCCGCGATCGACATTGCTCAAGGCGAAGGAAGTCTGCTCGCCCACTGCGCCGAACGGTTGGTCGTCGAGCAGCACCTGATAGGCGTGACCGGGTTGCAGCGCCGGCTCGGTCTGCAGCGTGACGCTGACGTTGCCGGCATTGTTGCGGATCGCCTCATCTGCTGCCGGGCTGAGGATGCGCAGCTGATAGCGGATGGTCGCGGCCTTCGGCGCTGCCGGCTCCGTAGCGCGTGCGGTCGGCATCGGCGGCGCAGGCATGCTGTTGGAGGGCTTGAGACGCACCTCTTCGGCCGCCTCGCCGGCCGGACGATCGGTGAAGACCCGATTGCCCTCGGCGTCGACATAGGAGTAGACGCCGGCAAGACAGGGCAGGGCGGCCGCCAGCAGTGCGACGGCCAGGATCTGCCGCAGAGTGATCAAGGGGCGGGCCTCGGAGGCTTCGGCCGCAATGCCGGACTGGAGGTATTCACCCGTTGCACGGTGAACAGCTCCGGCTGACTGCGCTGGATGACCTGTTCGCCGCTCAGCACCTCGATGTGCAGGCGGTGCTCGCCACGCTCGACATTGTTCAATTGCAGGGAGGTGGCAGCGCTGGCGGCAGCCTGAGGAATGCCGTCGAGCACGAAACGCAAGCTGTGGCCGGGCCGTAGCGGCGGCTCCAACAGCGCGCTGACGACGAAGGTGCCGTTGTTGGCGCGCAGAGCTTCTTCATCGGGAATCCCGCTCAGCATCAGCGTCTGGTAAGGGGCTTGCTGCGTCTGTTGGCTGTCCGGCAGCGGCGGTGGCGGTTCGGGCGTACGGATATTCACGGTGTTGGCCGGCGGCAGGTCGACGGTATCGGCCTGGACACCTTCCGGTGGCTGATTGGTGAACACCGTATTGCCTTGTGCATCGGTGTACTTGTAGATCTCGGCGAAGGCCGGAAGGCTGAGAATGAACAGCAGGCTGAACAGTGCGCTACGCATGGGAGGCTCCGCGGAGTTGGACTGCCAAAGCCTTGCACCGCACAGAGTTGCAGGCAAGCACGATCGGTGCGAATTGCGAGGCGTGACAAGCTGCACGGATTGCCGTCGCCGGGCAGAAACGCAGAAGGCCACCCTAGGGTGGCCTTCCTGTCACGCGAGCTGGATCAGACGCTGTAGTACAGGTCGTATTCCAGCGGGTGCACGAAAGTGCGCACCTTGATCTCTTCCTCGGACTTCAGCTCGATGTAGGCATCGATGAATTCGTCGGAGAACACGCCGCCCTTGGTCAGGAAGGCACGGCCCTTGTCCAGCTCTTCCAGGGCTTCCTTCAGGCTGCCGCACACCTGCGGGATCAGCTTGCCTTCTTCCGGCGGCAGGTCGTACAGGTTCTTGTCGGCCGCATCGCCAGGGTGGATCTTGTTCTGGATGCCGTCCAGGCCAGCCATCAGCAGTGCAGCGAAGCACAGGTAAGGGTTGGCAGCCGGGTCCGGGAAGCGTGCTTCGATACGACGGGCTTTCGGGCTGGAAACGTACGGAATACGGATCGAGGCGGAACGGTTGCGGGCCGAGTAGGCCAGCATGACCGGTGCTTCGAAGCCCGGGACCAGACGCTTGTAGGAGTTGGTCGACGGGTTGGTGAAACCGTTCAGCGCCTTGCCGTGCTTGATGATGCCGCCGATGAAGTACAGGGCGGTCTCGGACAGGCCGGCATAGCCTTCGCCAGCGAAGGTGTTCTTGCCATCCTTGGAGATGGACATGTGTACGTGCATACCCGAACCGTTGTCGCCATACAGCGGCTTCGGCATGAAGGTCGCGGTCTTGCCATAGGCGTCGGCGACGTTGTGTACGCAGTACTTCAGGGTCTGAACTTCGTCAGCCTTGGCCACCAGGGTGTTGAACTTCACGCCGATCTCGTTCTGACCGGCGGTAGCCACTTCGTGGTGGTGCACCTCGACGACCAGGCCCATCTCTTCCATGGCGTTGCACATGGCGGTACGGATTTCGTGGTCGTGGTCGCACGGCGGAACCGGGAAGTAGCCGCCCTTGACAGCCGGACGGTGGCCCTTGTTGCCGCCTTCGACGTCCTGGTCGGTCATCCAGGAACCTTGCTCGGAGTAGATCTTGAACATCGAGCCGGAGATGTCCGACTTGAACTTGACCTGGTCGAAGATGAAGAACTCCGGCTCCGGGCCTACGAATACGGTGTCACCGATGCCGGTGGACTTGAGGAATTCCTCGGCGCGCTTGGCGATGGAGCGCGGGTCGCGGTCGTAGCCCTGCATGGTGCTCGGCTCGACGATGTCGCAGACCAGGATCAGGGTCGGCTCTTCGGTGAACGGGTCGAGAACGGCGGTTTCGTCGACCGGCATCAGGATCATGTCGGAGGCTTCGATGCCTTTCCAGCCATGGATGGAGGAGCCGTCGAACATCTTGCCGTGCTCGAAGAAGTCTTCATCCTGGGCATCACGAGCCGGAACGGTGACGTGGTGCTGCTTGCCTTTGGTATCGGTGAAGCGCAGATCAATCCACTTCACATCGTAATCTTTGATCAGTTGAAGCGACTTCGACATGGTGTTCTCCAAGTGGTGGAAGCGTGACAGTGAGCTTCCGAATCAGGGTGAAGCCGGGCGGCGATGTTCCGCCAAGGCGACCTGCCTCACAAGGGAGCAAATTGCATGCCAGTGCTCTTTCTTGGGACTGCAGGCCGCTAGCAGCGATGCCGCAGTGTTTGCGCGCCTCAAAGCGTAGCCGCTGCGATGAATCGGTGCGCGGTGTTGGTGCGTTTTGATTGTGGTGTGCATCTTTTTGGTGCGATCCGCTGCATTTGAAGAAAGCGATTAAATGTTGAGCAGTTTCCGCTATACTCCGCGCCCCTCTTTTCCTGCCACGTCGGCGCCCGCGCTGTTTCCATGAAGCTGATCGTCAAGGTTTTCCCCGAAATCACCATCAAGAGCCCGCCGGTGCGCAAGGGCTTCATTCGCCAGTTGGCGAAGAACATTCGCACCGTGCTGCGCGAGCTCGATCCCGACCTGCGGGTCGAGGGCGTGTGGGACAACATCGAGGTGGAAACCGCGCTGGCCGAGCCGAAGGCGCTGCGCGAGATGATCGAGCGCCTGCGCTGCACCCCCGGTATCGCCCATTGCCTGGAGGTGCACGAGTACCCGCTGGGCGATCTCGATGACATCGTCGCCAAGTGCAAGGCGCACTACGCCGAGCGCCTGCCGGGCAAGATCTTCGCCGTGCGATGCAAGCGTGCCGGCAAGCATCCATTCAGCTCCATGGACGTCGAGCGCCACGTTGGCAGCCAGCTGCGCCAGCAGTGCGCCGCCGCCGGTATTTCGCTGAAAGCACCGGAAGTCGAAGTGCGCATGGAGATCCGCGACCAGCGCCTGTTCGTCGTGCACGAGCAGCATGACGGCATCGGCGGCTACCCGCTGGGTGCGCTGGAGCAGACCCTGGTATTGATGTCCGGTGGTTTCGATTCCACTGTCGCCGCCTATCAGATGATGCGCCGCGGGCTGATGACGCATTTCTGCTTCTTCAATCTCGGCGGCCGCGCGCACGAGCTGGGCGTAATGGAAGTCGCTCATTATCTGTGGAAGAAATACGGCAGCTCGCACCGCGTGCTGTTCATCAGCGTGCCGTTCGAGGAAGTGGTCGGCGAGATCCTGCAGAAGGTCGACAACAGCCAGATGGGCGTGGTGCTCAAGCGCATGATGCTGCGCGTCTCGACGCAGATCGCCGAGCGCCTGCACATCGATGCGCTGGTCACCGGCGAGGCGATCTCTCAGGTCTCCAGCCAGACCCTGCCGAACCTCTCGGTGATCGACTCGGCCACCGACATGCTGGTGCTGCGGCCGCTGATCGCCAGCCACAAGCAGGACATCATCGACACCGCCTTCGAGATCGGCACCGCCGAGTTCGCCAAGAACATGCCCGAGTACTGCGGCGTGATCTCGGTGAACCCGACCACCAAGGCCAAGCGCTACCGCATCGAGCACGAAGAAAAGCAGTTCGACATGGCTATCCTCGAACGTGCGCTGGCCAATGCCCGGCAGGTTGCCATCGACCGCGTGATCGACGAACTGGGCCAGGATTTGCAGGTGGAAGAAGTGGTCGAACCGAGCGCCGGCCAGGTCATCCTCGACATTCGTCACCCCGACAGTGCCGAGGACGAACCGCTCGAGCTGCCGGGCATCGAAGTTCAGACGCTGCCGTTCTATGCACTGAACAACCGATTCAAGGAGCTGGATGAAAACCGCCAGTACCTGCTGTATTGCGACAAAGGTGTCATGAGCCGCCTGCATGCTCACCATCTGCTGAGCGAGGGGCATGTAAATGTTCGCGTCTATCGTCCGGCCTGACGCATCGGTGAAACAGCCGGGGCTATTGGGTGGCAGCATTCGCCACCGCCCTCCCGACCGCTGCTGATCGCAAGGCCCCAGTAGTAACCAATCGGACAGCCTGACGTCGTCCGGACTATTCCCAGCTTCCAGCCCGAGCTCGAAGCCATCTACAGAGAAACGAATCAGTGATCGAGAATCTACGCAACATCGCCATCATCGCCCACGTCGACCATGGCAAGACCACCCTCGTCGACAAACTGCTGCGCCTGTCCGGCACCCTGGACCGCAAGGAGCTGGAGAACGAGCGCGTGATGGACTCCAACGACCAGGAAAAGGAACGTGGTATCACCATCCTGGCCAAGAACACCGCGCTGAAGTGGAACGGCTACAACATCAACATCGTCGACACCCCCGGCCACGCCGACTTCGGCGGTGAAGTCGAGCGCGTGATGAGCATGGTCGACTCCGTGCTGCTGGTGGTCGACGCCCAGGACGGCCCCATGCCGCAGACCCGCTTCGTGACCCAGAAGGCGTTCAAGGCCGGCCTGCGTCCGATCGTCGTGGTGAACAAGATCGACCGTCCGGGCGCGCGTCCGGACTGGGTCATCGACCAGATCTTCGACCTGTTCGACAACCTCGGCGCCACCGACGAGCAGCTGGACTTCCCGATCGTCTACGCCAGTGCCCTGAACGGCATCGCCGGCATGGACCACGAGAAGATGGACGACAACATGGATGCTCTGTTCCAGGCCATCATCGACCACGTCCCGGCTCCGAAGGTCGACCTCGACGGTCCGTTCCAGATGCAGATCTCGCAGCTGGACTACAACAGCTTCCTCGGCGTGATCGGCATTGGCCGCATCGCCCGCGGCACCATCAAGGCCAACAGCCCGGTGACCGCCATCGGCGCCGACGGCAAGAAGCGCAACGGCCGTATCCTCAAGATCATGGGCCACTCCGGCCTGCAGCGCGTTGAAGTGCAGGAAGCCGAAGCCGGCGACATCGTCTGCGTATCCGGCATGGACGAGCTGTACATCTCCGACACCCTGTGCGACCAGAGCGCCGTCGAGGCGCTGCCGCCGCTGACCGTCGACCAGCCGACCGTGAGCATGACCTTCCAGGTCAACGACTCGCCGTTCGCCGGCAAGGAAGGCAAGTTCGTCACCAGCCGCAACATCAAGGACCGTCTGGACAAGGAACTGCTGCACAACGTCGCCCTGCGCGTCGAGCCGGGCGACAGCCCCGAGAAGTTCAAGGTTTCCGGTCGTGGCGAGCTGCACCTGTCGGTGCTGATCGAAACCATGCGCCGCGAAGGCTTCGAGCTGGCCGTAGGCCGTCCAGAAGTGGTGATCATCGAGAACGAGGACGGCGAGAAGCAGGAGCCGTACGAGAACGTCACCATCGACATCGAAGAGCAGCACCAGGGCCCGGTGATGGAGCAGATGGGTCTGCGCAAGGGCGACCTGAGCAACATGGTTCCCGATGGCAAGGGCCGGGTACGCCTGGAATACACCATCCCGGCGCGTGGCCTGATCGGTTTCCGTAACAACTTCCTGACCCTGACGTCGGGTTCGGGCATCCTGACCTCGACCTTCAGTCACTACGGCCCGATCAAGGCCGGCGAAGTGAGCAACCGCCAGAACGGCGTGCTGGTCTCGATGGCCACCGGTACCGCGCTGACCTACTCGCTGGAAACCCTGCAGGCACGCGGCAAGCTGTTCCTGGCCCCGGGCGACGAGATCTACGAAGGCCAGCTGTGCGGCATCAACAGCCGTGACAACGACCTGGTGCTCAACCCCACCAAGGGCAAGAAGCTCGACAACATGCGCGCTTCCGGCAAGGACGAGGTCATCGCCCTGGTGCCGCCGATCAAGTTCACCCTCGAGCAGGCGCTGGAATTCATCGCCGACGACGAGCTGGTGGAAGTGACGCCGAAGTCGATCCGTCTGCGCAAGAAGTACCTCAACGAGAACGACCGCAAGCGCTTCGAGCGCAGCAAGGTCTGATCGCTTCGCGATAAAACAAGGGCGCCTTCGGGCGCCCTTGTTTTATGTGGTGTTACCTGGCGCGTTTTACTGTACCGGGGTAGGCGGCAGGGTTTGCGCTGGGGGTGCCGTGAACACGGGTGGATTCTTGCTCGCCTTGCCCAACTTTGGCTCACACGAAGAACAGCGGCACCACCACGCTGGAGATCAGCAGGATCAGCGCGCCACCCAGGCGCGAAGAAATCTGCGCGAAGGGCATCAGCGACATGCGGCGCGCGGCGGACAGCACCGCGACATCGCCGGTGCCGCCCATGTTGGCCATGCAGAGGCCGGCGGTGATCGCCGATTCGATCGGGTAGAAGCCCACCAGCTTGCCCACCAGGCCTGCGCCGAACGCCGCACCGGCGACCACGGCGAAAACAATCAGCACATAGGTCAGCGAGATGGCGTCGATCACCTGGCCGAGGTCGGTGAAGGCCACGCCGATGCCGAACAGCAGGGCGAAGGTCCAGTTGCGCGCGACGAAGCGGAACCACTGCGAGGCGGCGTCGTTGATCGACTCCGGCACCAGGTTGCTGATCTTGAGCAGCGCCACCAGCACGATCATCATGGCGTAGGGATGCAGCGGCACGAATTCGCCAAGAATCTGCCCGGCGACGAAGAAACACAGCGCTGCGACCAGGCCGACACCCAGCGCCGGCAGAGTGATCGCGCCTTCCTTCTCGTTGACGTCCACGCCCGGCATCATCTGGCCGTTGCCAGTCAGCGACGGATAGCGGTTGCCGAGGCCGTTGAGCAGACCGGCGATGATGATCGCGAAGACGTTGCCCAGCGCCAGGGCCGGCACCAGGATCGAGATGTAATAGCTCGCCGGTTGGCCGAGCAGCTGCTCGTAGATCTGGCTCATCGGTACCGCGCCGGCACCCATGCCGCCGCCCATGATCGGCATGGCGATGACCACTACCGCATCCTGCGGCGAGAAACCCAGCAGCGTCCCCACGGCCATGGCGAACAGCGCGGCGAACAGCACCGAGCAGAGCAGTGGCAGGGCGTAGCGCGAGCCGACCTTGACCAGCACCTTGGCGTCCATGCCGAGGATGCTGCCGGTGATCAGCGCGGCGATATAGAAGTCGAGGAAGCCGCCGCTCTTCATGAAGCTGGCGATGTCATCGGCCATGGCGGTCGGCAACCAGCCGAAATAGACCATCGCCGCGGCACCGAACAGCGCCAGGATCGCGCCGCCGCCGAGATAGGTCTTGACGACGGGCAGGCGGTCGCCGGCGAAGCCGAGCAGCTCACCGAGCAACATCATCACCAGCAGCGCGCCGATCATGCCGCTGGGCAGCGTGTCGGTAGCGATGGCGGCGGCCATGACGAGCAGGGCGATGGCGAACAGTGGCAACGGCAGGTTGAAGATGCGTTGGGACAGCAGGGGAATGTTCGGGCTGCCTTCAGGCACGGCAGCGTTCAGCGTGGTCCGATTCATTGTTGTACTCCTTCGAACGTGGCGGCCAGGCGGCGCACGTACGGGCGATGTTTGCGAATACGCGGTCGGACAACCGCGCCGGGGCTACCTTAAGCAGAGATGCTTCGCGGCCAATGTTTGACGAAGTTAAAAAACCATTACGAAACTAAAAAAAGTGGAGCCGAGCTTGACCCTGGAGCGCCGGGCTGGCTCGATCCGGCCCTCTAGCGCGGCGCGTCGAGCGTCCGCTCATACGGGAGTGATGGCTGTGCGCTTGCGCCTGAATACGCTGATCTCGCTGCTGGTCGCCGTCATGGTGGTGCTGGCGCTGGCGCTCGCCCTCTGGCTGTTCAACGTACAGCTGCAGGACACCCTCGAAGAGGGGCAGGCCTCGCGAGTGACCAACCTGGCGCAGAGCGTGGCCGCACGCGCGGACGTGCAGCGAGCGCTGGCCAGCCCGGATGTCGACTTCAGTCCCGACAACCCGCTGCAGCGGGAGATCGACGGCCTGCGCCAGCGCCTGGGCGTGGACTTCATCGTGGTGATGGAGCTGCACGCCCTGCGCCTGACTCACCCGGAACCAGCGCGCATCGGTCAAACCTTTCGCGGTGACGATGAAGGCCCGGCGCTGGCCGGCGAGACCTATGCTTCGCGTGCCGATGGCAGCCTGGGACGCAGCATTCGTGGTTTCGCTCCGGTGCTGAATGGCGAGGGGGCGGCGATCGGTGCCGTCTCGGTGGGTGTCACCCTGGCTTCGCTCGGCGAACGGCTCGAGGCTCATCAACGCGACGTGGTGCTCGGTGTACTGGCGCTGATGCTGCTCACCGCGCTCGGTGCGCACCTGCTGGCGCGCTATATCAAGCGCGTGCTGCTGGGGTTGGAGCCCTACGAGATCACCTGGCTGGTGGAAGAGCGCCAGGCCATGCTGGCCTCGGTGCGCGAAGGCGTTCTGGCGGTCGACGACCAGGCGCGCATCACCCTGGTCAACCCCGCCGCCGAGCGCCTGCTGGCCAGCACCGGCCTCGGCAAGCCACCGCTGGGCCGGCCGGTCGCCGAATACCTGCCGAACAGTGGCTTGCCCGAGGTACTGGCCAGCGCGACCGAACAGCGGGATCGTGAGTTCAGCCTCAACGGCCGGGCGATCCTCGCCAATCGTGCGCCGATCCGTCATCAGGGGCGGGTGATCGGTGCCATCGCGACCTTCCGCGACAAGAGCGAAGTCAACGCGCTGGCCGAACAGCTGACCGGTGTCAGTCGCTATGCCGAGGCACTACGGGCGGCGACTCACGAATTCAAGAACAAGCTGCACGTGCTGCTTGGCCTTGCACAGATGGGTGATCTGGATGCGCTGCGCGCCTATCTGCGCGACCTTGCCGATCATCAGCTGGCGCCGGCGACATCGCTGGTCGAGGGGATCGGTGAGCCGGTGCTGGCGGGTTTTCTGCTCGGCAAGCAGAGCGAGGCCCGCGAGCGCGGCATCGACTTTGAAGTGGATGTCGAACACCCGGTGCCGGCCGCCACGCCCGAGCAGATCCATGGGCTGGTGACCATCCTCGGCAACCTGCTGGAGAACGCCTTCGAAGCGGTGGCCGAAAAGGACGAGCGACGGGTCAACCTGACGCTGGACTACGACGAAGCGCTGCTCTCGCTGCACGTGCAGGACAGCGGTGGCGGAATCGAAGCCGCAGTGCGCGAGCAGATATTCCTGCGCGGCGTATCCACCAAGGGCGAGCGGCGCGGCATCGGCCTGGCGGCGGTGCAGGAACAGGTCGAGGCCTGGGGCGGCAGTCTGGCGGTGTATTCCGAAGCTGGCCGTGGCAGCCTGTTCGAGGTCGAATTGCCCTATCGGAGTGCCGTGGGAGACGTCGAATCATGAAAGCCGCCATGCGCGTGCTGATCGTCGAGGACGATCCGATGGTCATGCGCCTGAACGTCGAGTACCTGGCCCGGCTCGAAGGCGTCGAGCTGGTCGGCCAGTGCGAGAGCGTGCCGGCCGCGCTCGAGTTGCTGGAGCGTGAAGCGGTGGACTTGCTGCTGCTCGACGTCTACCTGCGCAACCGCTCCGGGCTGGAGGTGCTGCGCCATCTGCGTGCGCAGGACCGCAACACCGAGGCGGTGCTGATCACCGCCGCGTCGGAAATCGAGACCGTGCGCGTGGCGCAGCGCCTCGGTGCGCGGGATTACCTGGTCAAGCCGTTCAGCTTCGAGCGCTTCCGCGATGCGGTGGAGGCCTGTCGCCGTGCCCGCGAGGCGCTTTCCCGTCTGCCGGATCAACTCGGTCAAGGCGATATCGACCGGCTGTTCAGCCAACCGCCCGCCGCCGAGCTGCGCCGGCCCGGCGACTTGCCCAAGGGGTTGACGCCGGCATCGCTGACGCAAGTGGTGCAGGCGATCCTGGCGCTGGACGAGGACAGCTTCACCAGCGAAACCCTGCTGCCGGCGACCGGCATGTCGCGCGTGTCGGTACGCAAGTACCTCAAGCATCTGAGCGACGCCCAGCTGCTGGAAGAGTCCTTTCACTACGGGCAGATCGGCCGGCCCTCGTTTCGCTATCGCTGCCTGGACCGCGCTGCGTTGCAGCGGTTGGTGCAGGGCTAGGGGCTGCTGCAGAAGACGGCTCGTGCAGTGCGCCGATGATGTCGCCGAGCAGCCGGTGTAGCGCGTTGCGATGCCCCATGGCGCCGCTGGAGGGTCGCCCAAGCTGTTTCTCTCCGATTACGGTCTGATGGCGCACCTGCAAGGACTGGGCGAAACCGCTCTGAAGACTGGGCTGGGCCTGCCCGGCGATCTGGTGGAAGTCTTCGTGTTCGCCGAACTGGCCAAGCACCAGAGCTGGGCCGAGCAGCGCACGACTCTGATGCACTGGCGCACCTCCACGGGCGTGGAGGTGGACTTCGTACTGGAAAATCGCCGCAACGAACTGATCGGCATCGAAGTGAAAGCCGCCGCCACCCTCACCTCGAAGGACTTCAATGGCTTTCGCCACCTGCGCGAAACAAGTCCAAAGCAGTTCAAGCGCGGCATTCTGTTTTATACCGTGAACAGTTGTGCCGTTAGATAAGGAACTGGTGGCGGTGCCGATGGGGATGTTGTGGGCGGGAGGGTAACTCCGACGGAGGCTTACGGCGGTAATGGCTGTCGAATGAGCTGGGATTGCATGTGAGGTCGAAATCTCCGCGCAATCGCCTCATCGCATCGTTCAGTGCTGCATCGGCGTCGGCGTTCTGTTCCAGGCTGGTCCCTGGTTCCAGGCCATCGAGGCCAAAGGTCGGTATTACGTGGGGCGTGTGCGTAATCGCGATCTCTATCGCGACGAGAAAGGTCAATGGCAACCGATCAAACAAGGCAACATCAGGTGCCGGGGCGGGGTGTGAAACAGCTCGACCACGGCCGTCGTCGAGAAGATTCGCATAGGGTGGGTGAAGGCTGTCGGGTGGACAAGACAAGGAAAGCGCAACGCATCCGCCAGCCCCGTTGAGCGGCTCACATGAAGAAAGCCCCCGGCTTTGCCGGGAGCTACTGGCTTTCAGCGTACCCGCCGAGCGGCCTCGGCGATGGCGGTGAGCTTGTCCTGGGCGGAACCGGTGCAGCAGATCGGGTTGTCGGCGAAGGTGGCGAAACCGCAGTCCGGATGCAGCAGCACGCGTTCGCGGCCGAACAGCTCGACGGCGTGGCGGATGCGTGCCTCGATGGCGTCGAGCGGGTCGGTCTGCGGGTCCTTCTGGTTGATCACGCCGACGCCGATGCGGGCGTCCTGCGGCAGTCGTTCGAGGATCTCCATCTCGCCGGCGCGCGGTGTGCACATCTCCAGCAGGTAGGCACCGACGCGAACCTGGGCGAGGGTGTCCACCAGCGGCAGGTAGCTGCCGGCCAGCGCCACGCGCTCGTCGGGCGTCCAGTTGCCGCGGCAGACGTGCAGCGCGGTGCGCGCCCGTGGGAAGCCGTCCAGCACGGCGTTCAGCAGGTCGCGGGCGAAGCCCAGTTCGTGGGCCGGGCCGAGCGATTCGGACAGGGCGCCGCACATGAAGGAGCGCTTGTTCTTGGCGCCGGCGAACACCACCTCGGAGAGCACCGGTTCGTCGAACTGGACGAGCGCCGCGCCGGCGTCCATCAGTTCGGCGAGTTCCTCGCGCAGCATGCGGACGATGTCCTCGGCCAGCGCCTCGCGGCTCTCGTAGGCCTGGTCGGAGATGCATTCCATCCACATGGTTCGGGCCAGCAGGTAGGGGCCGGGCAGCGCCACCTTTACCGGCTTGTCGGTCAGGCTGCGGGCGAAGTCGACCTCGTGGGCGACCAGCGGCCGCGAGCGCCCCAGCTTGCCGAACAGCGCCGGGTGGCGTACCTCGCCGGCGGGAATGTCCAGGGCGCGCAGCTCGGCCTCGAACTCCTCGGGATCGTCCACCAGCGGCAGCAGGTCGGTGAGCGGGATGAGCTGGCAATTGTCCAGCCGGCTGGCGACGAAGCTGGCATAGCTGTCGCGGCGCTGCTCGCCGTCGGTGACCACGTCGACGCCGGCCTTCTCCTGGGCGGCGATCGCCAGGCGCACCGCGTCGTCGGCGGTTTCCTGGAAGGCCGTCTCGGACAGCCGGCCTTCGACGTGGGCGTGCATCGCCTCGATCATCCAGCGCGGCCGCGGCCAGGAGCCGACGCCCATCACCGCCAGTTCCGGAATCGTCGGCGGCGCCACCGGCACGCGCGGCGCGCGGGGCTGGGCGCCGGTCGCCTGCGCCGAAACCGGCGCCATCGTTGGCGCCGAGGGCGCACGCTCGCGCTCGGCCAGCGCGCCCTTGCAGACCAGGAAGGAGCGCTGGCGCTGCTGCTTGGTCCAGGACACCAGCTCGTTGCCGGTGAGCCGGCACCAGGCGGGCAGATCCTCGTCCACGGAGATTTCCGTGGAGCGGATTTCCAGCAGGCCGCCACGCGGCAGCGGGTCGATGTGCTTGCGGATCAGCAGCAGCAGGCCATTACCGCAGTCGAGGTCGCCGCCGTCGAAGGAGACGTCCGGCTGCTGGCTGTGCTGGGCGATGGGATCGGTCATGGCATTTCTCCGGAATCAGGCCTGGCGCTGGCGACGGCCGAGCTCGAAGCCAATGGCGCCGGCCGCCAGCCCCATGACCAGCACGGCGATCATCAGGGCGGTGGAGGAGGTCCCCTCGGCGGTCGGTTGCGGTTGCGGTTGCGGCGCAGGCGCCATCGCGGGGCGCTGGCCTTCAGGCAGCAATGTGGACTCCAGGCGCGCGGCGCTGTCGTAGGTGGTCGCCAGCAGCGTGCGGCCCACGTCCTTGAGGATGGCCTGGCCGGCGACGCGTCCCTGGCCGAGCACCAGGTCGACGTTGCCCACGTCCGGGCCGCCGAGGTTGATCGAGCGGTTGCCCTGGGCGTCCTCGACGTGCCAGGCGCTGACGCTGCTGCCGGAGGCGGCGTCCACGGCGACCTTGAAGTAGCCCTCGGGGCCGTCGAAGGCGGCGCCGGGCCTGATGCGGATCTCGTCCTTGTTCACCAGCATGAAGCCGAAGTTGTGCCCGGTCGGGCAGCCGACCGGGTAGACGGCGAAGCGCGGGTCGCGCGCGTAGTCGCTGCCGTAGGACAGGCTGAAGGCCTTGTCGTAGACCTTCAGGTTGGCCTTGCCGCCGTCGAACGCGTTCGGCCAGGGCGACAGGAAGGCCACCATGTCGCCGTCCTCGAAGACCAGCGCCTTGCGCGCCTGGGTATCCTCGATCAGGCGGTCGGCCTGGACCGGCCCGAGGGTCCTGCTGGTCGTCACCTTGCCCTGGTCGAGCAGTTCGAGGGTGACGGTGCCGGCGGCTTCGTCCACTGCCGCGACGCGCAGGCTGCGGCTGCCCAGCGGCCAGGTGTCGCCTACCGCGGCGAGGCCGGCATGCACGCGCTCGTCGGCGAACAGCAGCCGGTCCATGCGTACCCCGGACAGCCAGTCGAAGACCATCTGCCGGGGCGACACCTCGCGGGCCTGCCCCTGGTTGTACAGTTGGGCGAAACGCTTGCCCCACCAGCCGCTCTCGGTTTCCGACAGCACCGGCGCGCCGAACGCCCACTCCCAGTCGGTGCCGGCGATGGTGCGCACGTGCAGCGTGTGGTTGGCCATCCGCTCGTGGCCGACCGTGGCGTAGTAGTGGTAGACCTGCCCGCCGACCACCGTGCTGCCGCCGGCGGGAAGGGTGACGTTCTCCTTCACTTCGATGGACATGTCGTAGTCGATGTAGGTGGGCAACCGGCCCAGCACCGGGACCTGCTCGCCGCGCAACGCCACCTCGCCGCCCCAGGTGTCCTCCAGATAGGCCAGCCCGCCGGGCGGGATCAGCACTTCGCCGTTCTCCACCCGGCTCTGGCGGATGAACACGGCGTCGTACTTGAGCGGCTTGCGGCCGAAGTCGTCCTGTACCGCGCGGCCCTGGGGCAGGCCGGGCAGCCCCGGCACGTAGGCCGGCTTCACCCCGCGCTCGGAGAGCAGCGCGAAAGGCGGCGGCGCCTTCTGCTCGGAAGCGATGGGATGGGCCAGCGGCCAGTCGGGCCTGGCCGGCGTGAGCACTTTGGAGTAATCCGTGGCGAATGCCGGGGCGCTGGCGAAGGAGGCGAGGGCGCTCCGCATGTCCTGGTTGTCCTTGTACGTGCAGAAGGTGGGGATCAGGCCTGGGCCTGCGGGGCCGTCGGCAGCGGGCAACTGCCGGCCCGGCGCGCCAGGAACAGCGTGCCCCAACCGGTCAGCAACAGCGTGTTGAGAAACAGCAACCACTTGGGTACACCGACCAGGAAGCTGCCGGCGATGCCCAGCCCGACCACCGAGAGCACCGGCGCCAGGCAACCGATGCACAGCGCCGAGAAAGCCAGCAGACCGCCACCGGCGGCCAACCCCGCAGCCGCAGTGCCGCCACGCCGGCCGGCACGCAAGGCGAAGGCGGCGAAGGCCGCCGCCAGGCCCAGGGTGCCGGCGCTGAAGTATTCCTGCTTGCGGAAAAAGCTGATCGCAAAGGCTTCGCTGCGCGGGTAGGTAAGGGCGCCCGAAGAGACGAACTCCTCAGGGAGAAAACCGCATTCCTCCGCCGCGGCGACGCTCTCGGGCATGCGGAACACCGCGAAGGACACCGCCACATAGCCCAGCACGGCGATGAGAAAGACAGTGGCCATCAGGCGTACGGAAATCATCGGCCTTCTCCTGCGGGGGTTCGACGTCAGTAACTGATCGAGGGCGCACCTTCGCCCATGAACTCGACCAGCTTGGCGCCGCCGACGATCTTCGCCCCGGCGACCAGGTTGTCCTCGTCCAGGCTGCGCTTCTTGAAGCACGGCGAGCAGACGTAGATGACCCCGCCGGCAGCCGCGAAATTGCTCATCAGCTCCTTGAGCGGCGCGAAGCCTTCTTCGTGGATGTCGTCGGCATAACCGGCCTGCGACAGGCGGACGCCTTCGGTGGAGAGGAAGACCACGGTGTCCTTGTCCGAGGCGACCGCGGCGTTGGCGATGACGAAACCGACGGTGGCCTTGTCGGTGTCATCCTTGGCGCAACTGATGGAAACGACGAATTTACCGGGCATGGCAATGCTCCTTGGTTGGGATCAGGTCCAGTCCGTGCGCGAACGTATCCAGAAGCTGTGGCTCTGGGGATCGTGACGGAGCAGTTCGTTGCGGGTCATGCGGCACCAGGCGGGCAGGTCCGCCGGGGCGCTGGCATCGTAGGCGATGACGCGGACCACTTGGCCGGGAAGGCTCTTCAGGTGCATGCGCAGGCGCATCACCAGTTCGCCGCAGCCCATGTCAGCGGCGTCGAAGGTGGTGGCGGTCGCGAGTTCATCCATGTTCACTTCCAAAAGGGGGAGGCCGGCAGGAGGCAACGGGTGCGACCGTCCGGGCGACGTCGAATCGGGGAGAGCGGATGCGCGGCGAGGGACGCCTGCGGAGGAATCGCGAAGAGGAGCGAGCCCACACGGGGCATGACGCTCGGAGCGGAACCACTCGCAATCAGCGTAGCAAGGGAGGAGGGGGCGTCAAGGCGATGGGGGCGTACTGCTGGACAGGTCTTCGCCCTCGCCGACTATTGGCTGTATTTGTGACGTCGAGACCGCCGATGCGGCTGTCTTTTGCTGACCATAGTTATTTATAATCAATGTCAGTTCATGTATTGAGGATTGCTGAGCAATGCCTTCACGGATCATGGCTTCTCCCCTTGCTGCTCCATCCGGGCCGGCAGCGAAGAAGCGGCCCACGGCGAAAGCGCCGGGCGGCAAGCCGCAGGCCCCTAAACCAATCGGGCTGCGCGAACGCCACAAGCAGGACAAGCTGCACCGCATCAAGACCGCGGCACGCAGCGTGTTCATCTCGAAGGGCTATGACGGTGCCACGACGCGGGAGATCGCGCAGCTTGCGGATGTATCGCACGCCACGGTCTTCCTCTACGCGCAGGACAAGCGCGATCTTCTTTTTCTCGTGTTCAACGAGGATATGGACGATGTGCTCGCCAAATCCTCGGCCGCGGTCAAGAAGCCCGGTCCGTTGGTAGACAGGCTGCTGCGTTGGTACGAGCCATTCCTGCGCTTTTTCAGCACAGAGGCGCCCATCGGCCTCCTGAAGATGCACGATCGCGGCAATGTGGACATAGGCCCCACGCCCCAGAGCGTGAGCGTGGAGAGGCGAAAGGAGATCGTGCAGCGCGAGCTGAGCGGTCTTTTCGAGGCTGCGGTGCGATCCGGTGAACTCGCCAGCACCGTCGACCCCATCCTCGCGACACGGGTCGTCCGCTCGGTGTTCTACGGAGAGCTGGACCTGTGGATGCGCTCGTATCCACATCCGAGCATGGCGCGAGGCCTGCATGACCTTCGGGCGGCCCTGACGCTGATCATCTCGGGCATGCTTCCGCGGCAGTAGGCTGCCTTCCCACTCCGGTCCACTGCCGGGCCGATCTTGTCCTCAATGCCGAACGTCGATCAGCGCCTCGGCATTGTCCCTGCGCACCCTGTCGACGAGTGTCGCCAGCAGGTCGTGTTCGTCGCTCGCGCCGGCCAGCCGGGTATCGGCGGCCGCCAGAGGACAGAGAACGAGCAGCATCGCCAGGCAGAATGCGTGGCGATACCGGGGGCTCGATGAGCGCAGGAGGCGCTGGGCAAGTGAATGCATGCAGGGTTCGACCCTGGCCTGGCGCCACCGTGCAATCCCGGATGCCGAGCGAGGTTACTGGCGAATCCAGGTCTGCGTGCGGCCCAGCGCCTCGATGCCGATGTAGCCGCGGACTTCCAGCTGGTCGCCGCCTTCGAGCAGCTTGGCCTTGGCGCGGTAGGTCTTGCCCTTGGCCGGGTCGAGGATGGTGCCGTCGCTCCAGGCCTGATCGCCGTTCGGCTTGAGGTCCCAGAGAATGGTCATGCCGGTGATCGGCTGATCCTTGCGCTCACCCTCGCAGGCACTGCACAGCGGGTTGGGACCCCGGTCCGATGACAGAATCTCCGCCACCTTGCCGCTCAGCGTGCCGTCAGTGGCCTGCTGGATTTCGACGATGGACTTGGGCTTGCCGGTTTCGTCATCGATGGTCTGCCAGCGACCGGCGGGCGATTCGGCGGCGAAGGCCAGTGACGAGAGCGAGAGTGGCAGGGCCAGCAGCAAAGCGTTGAACAAAGGGCGCATGGTGTCTCCAGTGATGGAAAAGGCAGCGCCGACTCTAGCACCGGGCCTTTGCCTGCGCTGGCCCTGGCCGGCTGACCGGTCGGTTCTCGTCGCTTTCGCCATCCTCAGTCGTCCTGATCGCGGGATGGCTGGCGCCCGATGGCGGCCGCCAACGCCAGTGCCACGACCGAGCTGTGTGCGGCATTGGTGCCGTGGTTGGCTCCTGGGAACAGCTGGAATTCGCTGTGCAGGCCCTGGCTGGACAGCCGCTGCAGACGCTCGACCAGATCCCGGGCATTGCCGACCATGCGCCGCTCGGCCATATGGCGCTGGCGCGGGTCGTCCATGGCGGCATCCGCTGCGGGCTGTTCGGCACCGCCGGCGGTGACCAGCAGGCGCGCGCCGACGGGCTGGTCCGCGAGCTGCCGTTCGAATGCGGCGAGCGTGCGCTCGACGTAGCCCTTGTACCACCAGATCGACGGGCTGGCGGCGACATAGCCCTGAAACGCCTGCGGCTTGCTGAGCAGGGTGTAGAGGGTGAACAGGCCGCCGTAGGAATGGCCGAACAGGGTCTGCCGTTGGGCGTCGATCGGGTAGCGCTGGGCGATCAGTGGTTTGAGTTCGTGCTCGATAAAGGCCAGAAAGTCATCGGCACCGCCCGATGGCGGCGGTTCGCGGCCCGGCAGGCGTTGGCGATCCTCGGCTTTGGGCGTGTAATCCTCGGCGCGCGCCTTGAAGTCGTACAGGGCCCCGCCGGGGTAGCCGATGCCGACCACCAGCACCGAATCACGCAGGCTTGGGTCGGGCCGATCCTCCAAGGCCTGAGCCTGGATCGCCAGCCCCGGAAACAGGGCGTTGCCATCCAGCACATAGAGCACGGGATAGCCTCCCGGCGGTGGCGCGTGCCGCGGCTGGGAAACGAAGATGCGGTAGTCCTTGCCGGTGCGTTGCGAATGCAGGTCACGCTGGCTGCTGTGCGGCAGCTGAACCGGCTGCCAGCCGGCTTCTTCCCCGGCGTATGCCTGTATGGCGGCAAGCCCCAGACCGGCCAGCAGGGCCAGCAGGGCGCCTTTCATGGCTCGACCTGCCCGTGGCTTGGCGGCAGTGGCCCGTCCAGCCAGTTCACCTTCAGTGCTTCGTCGCCGGAGAAGCGGTGGAGGTGGTCGTCGATGACGAAGCGCAGGCGCTTTTCCGCTTCGCCGGCCTCGGCCTGACAGTCGATCAGCAGCTGCTCGTGATCGGCGAGCATCCGGCACCGGCCGAAGGCGAATTCGACCTGCGCCTGGTGCTCATCCAGCTGGACCTCGGCCTTGTGCGCGAAGTGTTTGCACAGCCGTGTCATGTTGCGCGACGCGCGGGGTGTCGCCACCTGGGCATGAAACTGGGGCATGGTGATCTCCGAAAGTCAGCCGCCGACGCGTGCGTGCGCCGGCGGCTTGGTGGGTCAGAACTCGTAGCGGGCGCCCAGCATGAAGCTGCGCGACGGGCCGTAGAAATTGAAGGTGCCGACGCTGCCGACCCGCGAGTAGTACTTGCGGTCGAGCAGGTTGTTCACGTCGAAGGTGCCGGTCAGCTTGTCGGTGATCGGATAGGACAGCTTGGCATCCACCACTGCATAACCCGGTGCGCTGAGCCGCGGGCTGCCGGCGCGCTCGATGTGGAAGTCGCTCATCGCGGTCACGCCGCCGCCGATGCCCAGACCGCGCAGGGTACCGCCGGGCAGGGTGTACTTGGTCCACAGCGAGGCCTGGTGCTGTGGCATCAGCGCGAACAGTGCGTTGTCGTCGCCGGCCAGGTTCTCGGTCTTCATGTAGGTGTAACCGGCCAGCACTTCCCAGTCGGGCGTCAGGTAGCCGCTGATTTCCAGTTCACCACCGCGGATGCGGGTCTTGCCGGTGGCCTCGTAGACGCCGCTGATCGGTGCGCCGCTGTCATCGATGGCGCCGGCCGCGCGGTTCTCGTCGGTGAGCTGGAAGGCGGTGATGCGCGCGTTCAGGTCGCCGCCGTAATAGCTGCCCTTGATGCCCACCTCGTATTGCTCGCCTTCGCGCGGGTCGATGATGCGGCCGTCGGCGCCGGCCTCGCTCTGCGGCTTGAATACCTGCGAGTAGCTGGCGTAGAGCGAGTGCTGGTCATCCAGATCGAACACTAGGCCGCCGTAGGGTGTGACATAGCCGGATTCGCGCACATCCTGCGTGGCGCTGCTGTTCTCGCCTTCGAAGCTGCTGACGCGGGCGCCACCGATCAGCGCCAGGCGCTCGATGGGGCGGAAGGTCAGCTTGGCGTAGAGGCCGGCTTCGCGCTCCTCGGTTTCGGTCGGTGTGCCAAAGGTGATGTTCGGCTTGCTGATGTCACCCGGCCGATAGCTGGCGACGTCGATGCCGCCAAGATTGCCACGGGCTTCCGCGGTTTCGGTCTCGTAGCGCTTGAAGTCGCTGCCGATGACGAATTCGCTGACCTGCCCGAGCAGCTCGAACGGCTGGCTGTAGTTGGCATCGACGGCGAGGGTGTCCTGCTCCAGATCGCGGGCGGTGTAGGCCAGGCTGGTGGCGCCGCTGTTCACGTTGCGCGCGCTGAAGGCATAGAGGTAATCGGTCGCGCGCCTGGAGCCACGCACCGCGACGCGACCATAGCCGCCATTGTCGAAGCGATGGGTCAGCTCGGCGACGACGTCGGTGCTGCGGCTGTCGAAATCGCCCCAGTCGGCACCCAGGTAGGTCGAGCGGCTGAAGTCTTCCAGGCTGCCGTCGATGGCCGCCGGATAGCCGTTGTGCGGGAGAATGTCCTTGGTCTGGTGGATCAGTCCGAAGGACATGACGGTGGCGTCGGAGAGGTCGATGTCCAGCGCGCCGTAGAGGCTCTCGCTGGTGTTGGTGTTGTAGTCGACCTCGCCGTTGGTATCGGCGCGGGAGATGACCGTACGGCCGCGCACGTGCCCCTGCTCATCGACCGGGCCGGACAGGTCGGCTTCCAGGTAATTGGTGTCCCAGCTGCCGTAGCGCCCGGTCAGGCTGCCCTGGAATTCGCGGGTCGGGCGCTTGCGCACCATGTTGACGATACCGCCCATCTCGCTGGTGCTGTTGAACAGGCCGGACGGCCCGCGCATGACCTCGACCCGATCGAACGGCGACAGCGACGGCAGCGTGCCGTTGATGCTGGCCATCGGCGCGGGCAGGCCATCGATGTTGAACTCGTCGTACTCGTAGCCGCGGGCATAGATCGACGAGCGACCGCTGTCGTTGCTCAGGGTGCGCAGACCGGTGGAGTACTTGGCCAGGTCATCCAGGTTCACGAACTGGCGGTCGCGGATGTAATCGCTGGTGTAGACGCTGATCGACTGCGGAATGTCGCGCAGCTCGGCCGGTGTCTTGGTGCCGACGGTGGCGGCCGGCACGGTGTAGCCGCCGCTCTGCTCCGAAGACGGCATGTCGTACAGGCGGTTGCCTTCAACGGTGATGCTCTCCAGCTGCACCGGTTCGGCCTGGGCGGCTACGCTCTGCGCCAGGGCGCTCAACGGAAACGGAGCGAGCAGGCCGGCGAGTAGCAATGGTCTGAGGCTTGAGGTGCGGAGAATTCTGTCCATGGGCGGCTCCTGTCGCAGCGACGGTAGCGAGTTGGCAAACGTTCGCACTGCTTAATGATAATGATTTGCATCAAAAGATGTCGGCGCGTAGTCTGCCACTCAGCCGCTTCGCGAACCTTTGCGGGGCCGAACATTTGCTTTGCAATCCCGTCAGTTCGAGGCGCTGCGCTGCATGAATCAAGCTGATCACATCATTCGTGGCGATGAGCTGCCGGCCATGAGCAGGCCGGGGCTGCGCCTGCCCAACGAGGATGACGACCGTCTGTTCTACGGCCGGGTGAAGTGGGCGCAGCTGCGTGATGGCCTGTCGCTGCACTGGTCCGATTGCGAAGAGCTGCAGGATTTCGTCACCGAAAACGTGGTCGGCCCGCGGGTGTCGTTCGTGCTCTTTCTGCAGGGCCAGAGCCGGGTCAGCTACGGCGACCTGTCCTTGACGCTCGGTCATCCGGCGTCGCAGCGAACGCCCGAGGGCGTGGCGGTTTCGATGAACGAGCCAGTGCTGTTCCGCCGCCAGGCACGCCGTGGCAGTCATATCCGCAAGCTGGTGGTGAGCCTGACGCCGGACTGGTTCGAAGGGCGCGGGGAGGGTCTCGGCTCGAGCGATGGCGCGATCCGCCGCTTCATGAATAGCCACCTGGCGCCGCGCATCTGGAAGCCTTCGGCGCGGCTGCTGGCGCTGGCCGACCAGATGCTCAACCCGCCGGGCTACGACACGCTGCTTCAGGGGCTGTACTTGGAAAGCCGCGCACTGGATATCGCCTGCGAAGCGCTGACCAGCCTGGGTGATGGCTCGGCGTCGGCGCAACGGGGCCTGCGCCCACAGGAGTACCGCCGCGTGCAGCGCCTCCTCGCACTACTCGACAGCGGTGAGGCGGACGACTGGGCGCTGGAGCGCATCGCCCGGGAGGTGGGCATCAATGCCACCACGCTGCAGCGGCAGTTTCGCCTGTTCAAGGGCGTGACCGTGTTCGAGTACCAGCGTGCCCGCCGGCTGCAGCTGGCGCGCGAGGCGCTGGAACGCGAAGGTACCAGCGTCAACGAGGCCGCCTGGCGCGCCGGCTACAACAGCCCCGCCAACTTCGCCACGGCTTTCAAGCGCCAGTTCGGCATCAGCCCGCGGCAGGTACGGGCCCGGGTCTGAGCTGGCTGGAACTGAGCCGGAGCGATCGATCTCGCGTAACTGCCTTGATCGACTAAGGCCATTCGTCGGTTTGCCGCGCCGTTAGCCCGTCGCCACGGATCAGAGGTTGAAGTTTCCTGGCCGAGCGCCGAAAAAGAAGCATCGCTCGACGGGCAACTGCTGTTCCTTGCCGTCACGCTTCGATTCGTTGCCCGGTGCCATGCGCCGTGGGGGACTGCCTCATGAAAACGTCGCTGGCTCGCCTTTGCAGGCTGCTGCTCGCCCTTGTGCTGTGCTGGGCGCCACTGGCGATGGCGGGGCGCGTCATAACCGCGGTCACCGAAGAGCTGCCGCCCTACAACATGACCGTCGACGGCGAGCTGACCGGCATGGCCACCGAGGTGGTGAAGGCGGTACTGGAGGAGGCCGGCGAAGACGTACGCATCCGTTCGATGCCTTGGGCCCGTGCCTATGACATCGCGTTGAACAACGAGAACGTGCTGATCTATTCCGTCGCCCGCACGCCGCAGCGCGAGCCGTTGTTCAAGTGGGTCGGGGTAATTGCGCCCACCCGCTGGTACCTGTTCTCGCTGCCCGGCACCGAGTTCAACCTGAAAACCCTGGACGATGCCCGGCAGTACCAGATCGCCACGGTCAAGGCGGATGTCGGCGAGCAGTACCTGATCGACAAAGGCTTCGCCGTCGGCCGCAACCTGCAGTCGAGCAACAAGTACGAGCACAACTACCAGAAACTCAAGGCGGGACGCGTGGATCTGTGGATATCCAACGAGCTCAATGCCCATTACCTGGTGCGTCAAGCCAGTGGTGATCCGAACGAGGTGGCGGTGCCGCAGCTGAGCCTGGACGACCTTGGCGGTGCGGATGGCCTGTGCATGGCGTTCAGTCGCGATACGTCGGATGAGGTCGTCGAGCGTTTTCGCCAGGCGCTGGCGCGCGTGCGGGCCGATGGGCGCTACGATGCGATTGTCGCGAAATGGCTGAAATGAGCGACGACTCGACCACCACGATCAGCGAGCCGGTGCCGCGGCCGGTGGGTTCGCTCGGCCGCCGGCTGGTGTTGGCCACCCTCGGTTTCTGCCTGCTGTTCACCCTCGCCACCGTTGGGCTGCGGACCTGGACCGCCTGGCAGAACAACCTGGCGGAGATGAACGCCGAGTTGGCACTGATCGATCAGGTGTTTCGCAGCACCCTGTCCAAGGCGATCTGGGAAATGGACGGTGACTCCCTGCATTCGCAGCTCGACAGCGTGGTGCAGGCCGCCCCCATCGGCCGCGTCGAGCTGCGGATCATCCGTGCCGGCCGCGAGCCGGAACTGGTTCAGCGGCAACGGGGTGAGCAGCCGGCCCAGCACCGCGCGCCACGCCTGCAGCATCAGCTGAGCTACGAACCTTACGCCGGCGCCAGTGAAACGGTGGGCGAACTGGCGCTCGAGGGCAACGAAGAACTGCTCTGGGAGCGCATGCTCGCCGAGGTCTACGACATCGTCATCACCCAGGTCATTCAGTCGCTGTTGCTGGCCGGGCTGATCATGTGGATGTTCAACCGCACGGTCACCCTGCACGTGCGGCGTATTGCCCGTCACCTGACCCGGCTGACGCCGGACAATCTGGATCGCAGCCTGCGCCTCGATCGTTCGCCGAAGCGGCACGACGAACTGAGCCTGCTGGAAGGCGGGGTCAACAGCCTGCAGGCGAAACTCTCGGCCTATCTCGAGCGCCAGCACCAGGATGAGCTGGCCTTGGCGGCGCACCGGGACCGCCTTGCCGAGCTGGTCGAAGAGCGCACCGCCGAACTGCGCGCGGCCAATGTGCAACTGGAAGAGCTGTCGCGCAGCGATCCGCTTACCGGGCTGGCCAACCGTCGCCAATTCGACGAGATCAAGGAGATCGAATTCCGCCGTGCCCTGCGTCAGGACCAGCCGCTGGCGGTACTGATGTGCGACGTGGATTTCTTCAAGCGCTACAACGACCACTACGGCCACGCCCAGGGCGACCAGTGCCTGCGGATGGTCGCCGACACCTTGCAGTCCGTGTTTGCCCGCGCCGGCGAGGTGGTCGCGCGGCTCGGCGGCGAGGAGTTCGTCGTGCTGCTGCCCGGCGTCGATGCCGAGGCCGCGCGGCGGGCGGCAGTACGCCTGCAGCAACGCCTGGCCGAGCGCGAGCTGCCCCACGAAGCTTCCGCCGTTTCACCCTACGTGACCTTCAGCATCGGCCTGGCCGTGCTCGAGCCGGACACCATGGACCAATTCGACCAACTGCTGCACCGCGCGGACGAGGCCCTCTACCGGGCCAAGACCCACGGTCGCAACTGCATTTCCGCCTGATCGCATGAGGACTGCATGATGCATCCGTTTGCCTGGACCGCTTTCTTCCTTGCGTTGCTCGGCACCCCTATGGCCGACGCCGGTCCGCTGCGCGTGGTGACCGAGGACACCGCCTACAGCTATCTGGAGAACGGCAAGGTGGCCGGCACGGCCAGCCGGGTCGTGGAGGCCACCCTGCAGCGCGCCGGGCTCAACGACTATCAGATCAGCCTCTACCCCTGGGCGCGGGCATATGACATGGCCCTGCGCGAGCCCGGCGTGCTGATCTACCTGATCGCACGTACAAGCGAGCGTGAGGCGTTGTTTCGCTGGGTCGGCGAGATCATGCGCATCGACTACCACTTCTACAAACTCAGCGAGCGGGACGATATCCAGGTGCCGGACCTGGAGGCGGCCAAGGTCTACCGGATCGGCGTCATGCGCGAGGACGTCCGGCATCAGTACCTGCAGGCCAACGGCTTCAGCAAGATCGTGGTGAGCGCGCACAACAGCGACAACTTCAAGCGTCTGATCAACGGCCAGGTCGACCTGGTGCCGATGCCCGAGCATGACATGCTCGCCCTGTGCGCCGAGACCGGCGTCGACCCGGCCACGGTCGAGAAGGTCTTCAGCCCGCACAACTCGACGCAGCTCTACATGGCCTACAGCCGCCAGACCGACGATGACACCGTACAGCGCACCCAGGCCGCCTTCGAGCACCTGCAGGCGGAGGGCGAGGTGGCGCGGATCATGGCGGGGCAGCCTTGATATGGCCTGATGGCGCGGCCTGTTTGCCGACTCGATTGCGGCGCAGGTGCCCCGTCCGGAACGCCACTGCCCGGTGACCGTGACCTGATCCGTGACCGCCAGGAACGTCTGCTCGAAGAGCAACGCCGCCGCCTCGAGGAGCTGCAACAGCTACCGGGACGCGAAACGTAGGCGCAGCCTGTGCTGCCATCCGATGACGAGCGCTGCTTCGAAATTCAGACCATTCGGTTGCAGGGCGCCAACCAGCTCAACGCGCTGCTCAAGGCCGTACATCGACCGTGACCGCGTCACCTCGCGTGCGTACCTGCCGCAGCAGGGCATGGCTGACCCTCGACAACACGCACTTCCAGCTCGCCGTCAGACCGTGAGCCAGACCATCGATGCGATGGTGCAGGCCGAACCTGGATTTATTTTTTGAATGAAAAGATCTGTTCCTTTTTATTCTTTTGCTTTTTTGCAGCTGGAATAAGCCGGGTAAGCGCGGAGCGAGAGGCAGCGTGGTGAGCGCCCGCGAGACCTCGTTTACGAGCACTCTCACGATGAGACTCCGGGACTTGCTTAAGGCAAAGAACTACCAGGACGGTTTCCTCGGCCTCGAACTACGGCGGACGGGCCCTGCTGCACACCGTATTCACATCCAGTTGCACAACCCGCTCGGTCTTACAGAAACCATCCGGCGACCGGTGGGTCATCCGTTCCTGATGCGTGTCGACGGTCGATGCGCCCGTTCCCGGGAGAATCACGATGCTCCTTGCCATGACTCATACCCTTCGTTTTTTCCTGCTGCCTTTGGCGCTATTCGCGGTCATGATGGTGCAGGCGCAGACGCGTCAGCTGGACGTTCCCTACGTACCTACGCCCGATAGCGTGGTGGCGCGCATGCTGGAAATGGCTGAAGTCGGGCCGGGCGATCGGGTCATCGATCTGGGCTCCGGCGATGGGCGCATCGCCATTGCCGCGGTGCGCGACCGCGGCGCGCATTCCGCCCTGGGTGTGGATCTCGACCCCGAGCGTGTCGCCGAGGCTGAGCTCAATGCGCAGGAGGCGGGCGTGTCCGACCGGGTCGCGTTCGAGCAGGGCGACCTGTTCGAAAAGGACATTTCCGAAGCCGATGTGCTGACCATGTACCTGCTGCAACGGGTCAACCTGCGCCTGCGTCCCATCATTCTCGAAACCCTGCAGCCGGGCACCCGCGTGGTGTCCCACGCGTTCAGCATGGATAACTGGCAGCCCGACCAGACCGATACCGTGGCTGGCAGCTACGTCTATCTATGGATCGTGCCGGCCAAGGTGGAGGGCGAATGGCAGGTGAAGACCGAACAGGGCCAAGTGACGTTGAGCCTGACGCAGCAGTTTCAGGAAGTGCAGGGCAGCGCTCGCAGCGCGGCCGGCGAGGAGCCTGTCCAGGGGCGGCTGATAGGCGATGAACTGCACTTCTCCCTCGGTGACCGGGAATACGTCGGCAAGGTCAATGGTGACCGGATCGAGCCCCTGTCGAACGAGGGCACGCAGCGCCGCTGGTCGGCTCAGCGGTCCTGAGGTGCGCGCTCCGCACCGCTCGCGTAGCGGCCTCTCCGTCACGGACGGGGTTGCGGTGCTGGTCGGCGTGGTCGTCGGCGTCGGCATCTTCGGTTTTCCTCCGCTGGTCGCGCAGCACGCGCCCAGCGCCCTCGCCTACCTGGGACTGTGGCTGGCCGGTGGTGTGCTGATGTTGCTCGGCGCGCTGTGCTATGCCGAGCTGGGCGCGACCTATCCGCACCGCGGTGGGGAATACCATTACCTGGCTCTCGCCTGGGGGCCGCGCCTGGCGCTGCTGTTCGCCTGGGCCCGCTGTGGGGTGATCCAGACCGGCTCCATCGCCGCGGTGGCGTTCATCTACGGCGACTACGCCCAGCGCCTGCTGCCGCTGGGCGAGGCTGGCGCCGCCTGGCACGCCGCTTCGGTCGTGGCGGCGTTGACCGTCCTCAATGTGCTGGGCACTCGCGAATCGGGGCGTCTGCAGCAAGTGTTCACCGGGCTCACGCTGCTGGCCATCCTTGGTGTTTGTGGCGCGGGGCTGTTTGTGGCACTCACCGGCGATGGCGCGCCGACGCGAGCCGTGGCGCCTGTCGAAGGCGGCCTGGCTGGCATGCTCGGCATGGGCATGGTGTTCGTCCTGCTCACCTATGGCGGTTGGAACGAGGCCGCCTACCTGTCCGGCGAGTTGCGTCGGCCGGGCCGCGACATGAGCCGTGTGTTGCTGCTCGGTGCAGCGCTGGTCACCGGGCTCTATCTGCTGGTCAACCTGGCCTTCCTCACCATCTTCGGCCTGCAGGGCGTGCGTGACTCATCGGCGATCGGCGCCGATCTGATGGGGCTGGTGGCCGGTGCCCGGGGCGAGACGCTGTTGGCATTGCTGGTCTGCCTGACCGCGTTGTCCACCCTCAACGCCACGGTACTCACCGGCGCCCGCGTTTACTACGCGCTCGGCCGCGACGTGCCGCGCCTGGCGGCATTGGGCGCCTGGAACGAACACGGCGCCACACCGCGTCGGGCGTTGCTGGCGCAGGCGGCTATCAGCCTGGGCTTGGTGGCCTTCGGTGCGTATGTCGGCAACGGCATCGAGACCATGGTCGCCTACACCGCGCCGGTGTTCTGGCTGTTTATGGCGCTGATCGCCCTGAGCCTGCCGCGTCTGCGCCGTCGTGCGCCGCGGGCGCGGCCGTTCAGTGCGCCCGGTTATCCGTTCACGCCCTGGCTGTTCGCGCTGGTCTGCCTGGGCCTGTGCTGGGCCAGCGTGCGCTACGCCGGCGAGGGCGCACTGCTTGGTGTGGCGGTACTGCTGGCCGGCCTGCCGCTGTTGCTGCTGCAACGCCGGGTCGCGCTGCCGGAGCCGGCCGGCGAAGGCGCCTGAATGGAGTCCTGCGTCTTCGTGCCGGGCTTCGCTTGACTACAACGCAAATAACTGGAGGCCGACCCCGCCATGAGCCTTTCATTCCGCCAATCCCTTGTGGCTGCTGTCCTGTCGTTGGCAGTGTCGGCCGTCTGCTCTTCTCCGCTCCAGGCGCAACCGCGCGCGCTGCTGATCGAAGGTGCGCAGGTGATCAGCCTAGACCCGCAACTGGGCGACCTGCCGCGCGCGGACGTGCTGCTGCGCGACGGTCGTATCGTCGAAGTCGGCGCGCAGCTCTCCGACGCCGAGGCGCAGCGGATCGACGGACGCGGCAAGCTGTTGCTCCCCGGACTGGTGGATACCCATACCCATCTCTGGCTGAGCGCGGCCCGCGGGCAGTTCCGCAATACGCCGCAGACCGACTACTTCCTGCTGAAGAAGCATCTGGCGCGGCACTACACGGCTGAGGATGTCCGCATCGGTACTGCCTTTGGCGCGCTGGAAAGCCTGGCGGCGGGTGTGACCACCAGTGTCGTGTTCTTCCATAACCTGCGTGGCCCGGAATATCTGCAGGCATCGCGGCAGGCGTTGCACGACAGCGGCATACGCGCCCGTCTGCTGTATGGAGCCCATGACGACCTCCCCGCCGACCGCACGATCGACCTGGAACATCTGGCCCGGGTCGCCCGCGACTGGCCGGCGGGGCGGGTTTCGCTGGGGCTGGGCTGGCGCGGCATCGGCGACGGGAAGGATGCGAAGGTCCTGGCGGTCGGCCGCCGAGAGATCGAGGTGGCGCGGCAGCTGGGGCTGCCGGTGTCGGTGCACTCCGGCGGTGCGCACAATGCGGCGCTGGCGGCAAGCGGCCTGCTGGGCCCTGATGTGCAGATCGTGCATGCCACCGGCGCGACGCCCGAGCAGCTCGCGGTGTTCCGCCGGGCGGGCGCCTCGCTGTCGCTGACGCCGGTGACCGAGCAGCGCGTCGGCTACGGCCTCACGCAACTGAGCGATTACGCGGCGGCAGGGCTGATCGGCCTCGGCATCGACGGGCCCGCCCTGGCCGGCAGCGCCGACCTGTTCGCCAACATGCGCCTGCTGGCGCTGAACGAGTCCGGCGCACGGCGCGCCGAAACGGCGGTCGAACCGCGCCGCATCCTCGAGCTGGCGACGCTGGAAGCCGCCCGTTCCCTGGGGCTGCAGGACGAGATCGGCTCTATCACCCCGGGCAAGCGGGCCGACCTCATCCTCCTTGATCTCGATGCGCTGAACCTGGCTCGACCCGGCGATACCGACCCCGCGGCGCTGCTGGTCTATTCGGCTACGCCGGCCAACGTCGACACGGTGATCGTCGACGGCATCGTCCGCAAACGCGACGGGCGCATGCTCGACCTGGATGTCCCGCGCCTGCTCGACGAGGTGCGCGGCTCACTGGAAACCATTCTCGAGCGCGCCGGCGGCCTGCCGTCAGTGCCGGACGGCTCCTGACCGCCGTCCGGGAAGGCGAGGCTTCGCTCAGAACCTGTTCACGATCTGCTGCGCGTCGGTCCTGCTGCGTTAAAAACAGGCTCGGCAAGCCGCTTGCGGCTAACGCGTTTTAGCGCGGCACGAAGGGCGAACGAAGTGAGTCATGCTCATGTACATCAGTAAACTCCGCTTGATTCGCTGTGCTTACCCTGCGGGCCAGCCTTCGGCTGTTACTCCGCTGCGCTATGTCTCTCGCCTGCTTTTGTGGGGCCGCCGAGGCCTTGCAGGCTTCGCCGAGCAGCAGATTCAGCAGGCCGAGCTTGAGCAGACGTCGTCTCTTCATGTCCTTTCACTGCCTTTCCTGGCGCGCGCCGTCGGCGCGGGCCTTCAAGGCGTGTGGCTAGCGTCGGCGGCGGGAGTTCCGCTATCGCGCGTCCTACAACCCCAGCGCTTCGCGCAACTCGGCGGCGCTCAGCATCCTCGCCGAGAGTCCGGAGTCGTAGTCGAAGCGCCTGGCGCTGCTCAACGGGCCGACGATCACCGGATCGAAGCCGGCATCGCTGACCAGTCGCGAAGCGACATGCAGGGCCTCGTCATCATCGCCGGCCAGGGGAATGGCCAGCCGCTCGCCGTCGCGATGGGCCTGGCTGCGCAGGTTGTAGGCCGAGATGGCATTGAACGCGCGAACCAGCCGCGCGCCCGGCAGGAAGCGCTGCGAGGCCAGTCCGACGCCCAGTTCCCGTGCCTCCTCGGCCATGGGACCGTCGCGCGCGGGGATGGGGTTGCCGGCATCCAGCACGATCTTGCCTTCGAGCCCCGCGGCGTGGTCGCGGCCAACCTGTGGGGTGGCGGCATAGGGCACCGCCAGCAGGATCACCTCGGCGAACGCCGCCGCCTCGCGCACCGTGCCGGCGCGGGCGCGTTCGCCCAGCTCGTCGGCCAGGGGCTGCAGGCGATCGGGATGGCGCGAGGAGATCATCACCGAATGCCCGGCCTTCACCCAGAGCCGGGCCAGGGCGCTGCCGATATTGCCGGTGCCGATGATGCCGATGCGCAGTGGCTGCTCCTGCGCCGCGCACCATGCGGCGTTCAGCGCCAAAGTCAGGCCCAGCAGGCAGGCGGTGAGGCGGTGGCGGGCTTTCATCGGGGCATCCTCCGGTCGATGGCACCGGGAAGCATAGGCGCCTCCGCTGCGTCGTGCCCTTTGCTGAATGGCTCAGCGGCTCGCGGCCGGAGCGACGCCGCGCCGCCAGCGCGCACGGGGCGGCCGGTGCAGCCAGGGTGCCAGCAGGCGGGTCGACAGCGGGATGAACAGGTAGGTCATCAATGGGGTCAGCGCCAGAGTGCTGAGCAGAATGCGCAGCATCAGGGGCAACTCGCTCAGGGCACCGCCGAACAGCGCGTGGAACAGCAGCGAGACGGGAAAGAACGCCAGCCAGATCGCCACACTCTGCTTCCAGCGCGGCGGCAGGCGGTCGCCATTGCCGAACCAGGCGTCGATGCCGCGGGCGCGGTGCTCATGGGGCTGGACGAAGAGTTCGCCGCCGCGTTGCAGCCAGGAGCGGCGCGAGGCCGAATGCTCCCAGGCGTCGAGGGTCGCTTCGTCGACGAAGCGGAAGACCATCTGGTATTCATCGTCGCCCGGCGGTGGGGCGAGCACGCCGGAACCGAGATAGCCGGGAAAGTCGGCGGCCAGTTGTTCGCCTTCGTGCAGCCAGGCGAGGAAGTCATGGTAGCGGCCGTCGCGCACGCGGCGGGCCACCATCAGGGTGACGGGGGCGGTAGACATCGTGTATCTCCAGCATCAGGCCGGCGACCCGGATAGGGTGTTCGGCGGTACGCAGCGCCAGGGTGGTGGCCTGCGACGAAGGCCATGCGAGGATCGTTCCTGTTCGTGCCGATCCCCGTCCCGCGCGGCGTTCCGGGGTAAGGTCGGCGGCGCGGGCGCGCCACTATACGAGAAAATGCCCCGTATGGTGGCGCGCTTCGCACCGCGATGGGTCTCGTCCGTGCCGGCCGGCTTCAGACCTCGCCGAGGTACTGCGTTTCCTTCAGCAGGCGCGCCAGGTGGATGCTGTTGTGCGCCAGGGTGCGGGTGGCCTGGTCGATCTTCTCCGGGGTTTGCGGCAGGTCCTTGTAGTCCTTGCCCTGCATGACCTCTTCGACCAGCAGGTCACCGCGTTGGGCGCCAGTGAGAAGCCGAGGTCGTTGAGCCCGTGGAAGATCTGCGCGCAGACATGGTGCGCACCGCCTTTTCCACGGATGGAGAACGCCCTATGCCCAGCATGGGCCGTCTTGCTTTACCGAACGACCTACACCATGTCGTCCAGGAGAAAAAGGGCTGTGCTGATGAAATGGAGTTTCGCGATGCAAGGTAGCGCTGTTGATACTGGGCATCCCCGGAGTGATTTGCTGCGCCCGGATGACTCGCGGGGCCACCAAGCTGGCCGGCGCGGCAAGTCGTCATGCCACGCCACCCCGCTAGACTGGCTTCGTCTCCATGAAAAACAAGAAAAACGAATGAGTAGCACCGACGGCATAGCACTGGATACCTGGCGCGCCAGCGCTCGCGAGTTCGATTTTGGCGGCAAGCGCATCCGCTACTGGACGGCCGGCGAAGGCGAGCCGCTGCTGCTGATCCATGGTTTCCCCACCGCCAGCTGGGACTGGCACAAGGTCTGGCAGCCGCTGGCGGCGCGCTATCGGCTGATTGCCTGCGACATGCTCGGCTTCGGCTATTCGGCCAAGCCGCGCGGACACGCTTACAGCCTGATCGAGCAGGCCGACCTGCAGCAGGCACTGCTGGCGCAGCTGGGTAGCGGCGGCGCGATCCATGTGCTGGCCCATGACTATGGCGACAGCGTCGCTCAGGAGCTGTTGGCGCGTCACTGCGAAGGGCGCATCACGCTGGCCAGCTGCGTGTTTCTCAATGGTGGGTTGTTCCCGGAAACCCATCATCCGGTGCGGGTGCAAAAATTGTTGCTTGGCCCGTTCGGCTTTCTGTTGGGCAGGCTGTTCTCGCGGCGTTCGCTAGGGGCGACCTTCGGCCGGGTGTTCGCTGCGCAGACGCAGCCGAGCGACGCCGAGCTGGACGATTACTGGCGGCTGATCGCCGAGAGCGACGGCCCGGCGGTGATGCACCGGCTGATCCGCTACATGCCCGAGCGGGTCAGGCAACGCGAGCGCTGGGTGACGGCCATGCAGCGCTGCAATGTGCCGTTGCGGGTGATCGACGGCGCTGCCGATCCGATCTCTGGGGCACATATGGTGGCGCGCTACCGCGAGCTGATTCCGACGCCCGACACCGTGCTGCTGGAAGGCATCGGTCACTATCCGCAGGCCGAGGCGCCGGAGCGGGTGCTCGAGCACTACTTCGAGTTTCGCGCGCGCCTTGCGTCCGTTGGCTGCGACCGTTGAGTCAGTGGACCTCGGCCGCGGGCGCGATCGCTCAGGCTTTACGCTTGGAAAACCTGCTCGCGAGGCTCGTTGAAGAAGTCTAAGTGCGGTGGGCGGCGCTGGATACGAACTCGGGACGGCCGACCGGCACCCACAGCTCGCCAGCCTCTCCGTTGAATCCTGCCGTTTTCAGAATTCTGGCATCCAAACGCAAGAAGCCCCGCCGACATCAGCCAGACGGGGGCTTCTTGCCACCTGCGCAAGGAGCTTCAGGCAGCGCCGCGCGGCGTCGGTGGTGCAATCACTGCTGCATCATCGCGATCACACGGTTGCGCAGCTCCGGGTCGGTCTGCACGGCTTGGTTGATGGCGTTGTACTCGTCGATGCTGATGTCGTTTTCCTCGATCACGCCGAGCATCTTCTCGTTGGCTTGCTGCTGAAGATCGCGGGCCTTGTCGGCGTCTTCGGTCTGCTGCAGCTTGCCGGTGAACTCCTCGCGGATCTCCATGATTTCGCCGAGCGACTCGGCGAAGCTTTCCAGTTTTTCCTCGCCGAACTGCTGCGCCTGTGCGCCGGCCGCCGGCTGGGCGGTGGGGGCCGGATTGGCTGATTGCGCCGATGCAAGGGGGGCGGCCAGGCCGAGGAACAACGAGAAGATTCCGGCGAAGGCGAGACGAGCGTTGTGCTGGGTCATGTTCATTCCTGCTTCGGTTAAAGACGTTCTCGACACTGCAGCCGCCGTGCCAGGTGCTCAGGTTGAGCGTAACCCCTTGATGGATAAGCAATTGCCCGTTTCATCGGAGCGCGCTGGCCGCAGCCGATGGCCTCCTGTAGTGTGCCGGTATGACACATGTATCAATCTGGCAGCGCCCAGCGAGCCTGCGTGGCGCGCTTTTGCTCAAGGTCGTCGTGCCGCTCATGGTAATCATGTTCGGCTTCAGTTCGGTGGTGCTCTGGACGGTCGAGCGCAGCAGCGAGCGGCGCCTGCAGGCCGAGGTGGAGCTGGTGGCGCGGGCGGTGCGGCTGCCGCTCAGCGCCAGCCTGGAAAAGAACCATGAGCGCACCCTGCAGCAGGTGCTGGAATCGGTGCTCGGCGTCGGTCGCGTGTACGGCGCCTACGTTTACGATCGCGACGGCAAGCTCGCCGCCTATGCCGGTGCGGTGGAGCCGGATCAGGACGAGTCGGCGATCCAGCAGCTCACCGCCGGTGGCGAGCTGACCGGTACCTATCAGCGCATCAATGGCCGCCCGGTTTATTCCTACTTCGTTCCGCTGGAAGAAAGTGGCGGGCAGATCAATGGCCTGCTGCAGGTGACGCGACGCTGGGGCGATTTCGAGCAGGACATCCGCCGCCTGCGCCTGATCGCTGCGGGCCTGGGCGGCTTGCTTGCCGGCGTGGCGCTGGTGGTGATCCTGCTCGGCCATCGCTCCGCGGTGGGTAAGCATCTGCAGCAGCTGGCGCGCAGCATGACGCGTGTCGCGGCCGGCGAGCGCGAGCATCGTGCACCGCGCAGCGGGCCGCAGGAGATCGTCGTGCTGTCCGCTGCCTTGAATCAGATGCTCGACAGCATCGCTGCCGCCGAGCGCCAGGTTGCCGAGCAGCAGGACCGCGAGGAGCAGTTGCAGGCGCGCCTGCGCCAGAGCCAGCAACTGGCGGCGGTGGGGCGGCTGGCGGCCGGTGTCGCGCATGAGCTGGGCAGCCCGCTGAGCGTGATCGACGGCAAGGCGCAGCGCGTGTTGCGCGACGACGAACTGGGCGAAACCCATCGCCGTGCGCTGTTGCAGATTCGCCAGCAGGTGGCGCGGCTCAGCGCCATCGTCCGCCAGCTGCTGGATTTCGGCCGCGCCGCCGGCTCGCCGCTGCGCAAGGTGCCCGCCGAGGTGCTGGCGCATTCGGCAGCCGCGGCGGTGGCCGATGAGCTGGCCGCGCTGCAGGTGCGGCTGGAGCTGCAGGCACCGGCGCAAACGCTGTACTGCCGGGTCGATCCGCCGCGTTTCGAGCAGGCGCTGACCAATCTGCTGCGCAATGCCGCCCAGGCCAGCCCGGGCGGGCTGGTGCGGCTGTGCTGGTGGCGCGCTGGCGCCGAGCTGATGTTGCAGGTCGAGGACGACGGCCCCGGCATTGCCGAGTCGAACCGCGCCTCGCTGTTCGAGCCGTTCTTCACCACCAAGCCGGTGGGCGAGGGCAGTGGGCTGGGGCTGGCGGTGGCCCATGGCGTGGTCAGCGAGTGCGGCGGGCGCATCGAACTGGTCGACGGCAGCCTGTCGGGCGCGGCCTTCCGTATCGCATTGCCATTGATCGAGGAGGAGGTCGAGCATGACTGAAGTGACGCAGGAGCGGGTCCTGCTGGTCGAGGACGACGACAGCCTGCGCCAGTTGCTGGTCGAGGAACTGGAAGATCGTGGCCTGCAGGTGCGTGCGCTGGCCAGCGCGGAGGAGGCGGTCGGCTCGCTGGAAAGCTGGGAGCCGGCGCTGGTGGTCAGCGATCTGCGCCTGCCCGGTGCCGATGGCATGGCGCTGTTGCGGCGGGTCAAGACGATGCAGGCAGCGCCGGCGTTTCTGGTGATCACCGCGTTCGGCAGCATCCAGCAGGCGGTGGCGGCGCTCAAGGAGGGCGCCGACGAGTTTCTCACCAAGCCGTTGGACCTCGAACACTTCGCCCTGGCGGTGGCCCGCGCGCTGGAGACGCGCCGCCTGCGCGACGAGGTGCGGCGCTTCCAGCAGTTGCTCAGCGATGATCGCTTCCACGGCATGCTCGGCCGCAGTCGGGTGATGCGTGGCTTGTTCGACCAGATCCGTCAGCTCGCCCGCGCCGAAGGGCCGGTGCTGGTGATCGGCGAGAGCGGCACCGGCAAGGAACTGGTCGCCCGCGCCGTGCATGCACAAAGCGAGCGTGCCAAGGGGCCGTTCCTCGCGATCAACTGCGCCGGGTTGCCGGCCGAATTGCTGGAAAGCGAATTCTTCGGCCATGTCGCCGGTGCCTTCACCGGCGCCAACCGCGCGCACAAGGGGCTGTTCCAGCAGGCCGACGGCGGCACGCTGTTCCTCGACGAGATCGGCGAGATGCCACTGCCGCTGCAGGCCAAGCTCCTGCGCGTGCTGCAGGAAGGCACGATCCGCCCGGTGGGTGCCGAGCGCGAGCTGAGCGTGGACGTGCGCATCATCGCCGCCAGCAACCGCCCGCTGGAAACCGAGGCCGGGCGCGAGGCGTTCCGCGAGGACCTGTTCTTCCGCCTGGAAACCTTCATCCTGCAGGTGCCCCCGCTGCGTGATCGCGAAGAGGATCTTGAACTGCTGGCCGCCGGCTTCGTCGCCCACTTCGCCGCGCGCAGCGGGCGGCCGGTGCGCGGCATCGCGCCGGCGGCACTGGCGCAACTGCGGCGCTATCCGTTCCCCGGCAACGTGCGCGAATTGCAGAACGCCATCGAGCGCGCGGTGACCTTCTGCCACGGGCGCAGCATCGAGCTGGAGCACCTGCCCAGCCGCATCGCCGACTATCGTGATGACAAGGCGCGCAGTGCCGGTGCCGAGCTGCTCGCCCAGCTCAGCGACGGTCCACTTTTGCCGACACTGGAAGAGCTGGAACTGCGCTATATCGAACACGTGTTGAAGCTGGTGGACGGTAACAAGCGCCGCGCCGCAGCGCTGCTCGGCATCGGCCGGCGCACGCTGTACCGACGCCTAGGCGAGCGCGAAGACGGTTGATCGGGCTCGCCGCAGGGCGCCTGAAAGCGCACACTGCCGGCCTTTTTCCAGTGAGGAGCGACCATGCTCAACAACGACGTCCTGCGCAGCCTGCGCTACACCCTCAAGGCCAGTGATGCACAGATGGCCGAAATCGCCGCCCTGGGTGGCTGTACGGTGGACGAGGCTGGGGTTCGCGCCTGGCTCAGCCGCGAGGACGAGGCCGCCTATCAGGAATGCCCGGACGAGGCGATGGCGCGTTTTCTCGACGGCTTGATCTACTTCAAGCGCGGCAAGGACGAGAGCCGCCCGGCGCCGCCGCTGGAACTGCCGGTCAACAACAACCAGATCCTGAAGAAACTGCGGGTGGCTTTCGAGCTGCGCGACGAAGACCTGCAGGCGATCCTGCAGGCCGCCGACCTGCAGCTGTCGAAATCCGAACTCGGCGCGCTGTTCCGCAAGCCCGGCCACAGCAACTACCGCGCCTGCGGCGATCAGCTGCTGCGCAATTTCCTCAAGGGGCTATCGCTGCGCCAGGGCTGAGCCACACCGCACGACACCGCAAGTGGTAAATGGCCAAACGGCCGCTACGCTGAAGCAGGCAGCTAGCCGCATGCCCGGTGCGCAGCTCGTCGCCGGGAACGCCATAACAACAAGATGACCGCCCACGTGGCGGTGCCCCGAGGTGCGTGCCATGAAGATTCCCTGCGTGACCCTGAGCGCCCTGCTCGCGATGAGCTGCGCCGCTGCGATTGCGGCGCCGACCAGTGACGAAGCACTGGAGCGCATGCGCTCGATGAAGACCACCGGCCAGTCGCTGGAGATGAAGACCATCCCCCAGGATGGACCCACTGCTGATGCCATCCGCGACAACCTCAAGCGCATCAAGCTGCCGGAAGGTTTTCGCATCGATCTCTACGCCATCGTTCCGGACGCCCGCCACATGGCGGTCGGGCCGTCCAGCGGGGTGGTCTTCGTCGGCACCCGCAAGACCGATCTGTGGGCGGTCACCGACCGCACCAAGAACCGCACCGCCGATGAAGTGAAACGCTTCGCTCCGGCGATTTCCTTCACCCAGCCCGGCCCCTGCTTCAGCCCGGACGGCTTTCTCTTCGTCGCCGAGCACAACCGCGTGCTGGTGTTCCCGGCAGCCGAATTCTTCTACGAGGGACCGGACGTGGCGGCGGACATCGTGGTGCCGACCGGCGAGCTGATCCCCAAGGACGAGGAGAGCTACAACCACGGCGCGCGGGTCTGTGCCATCAGCCCGGACAACAAGCTCACCATCTCCCTCGGTCAGCCGCACAACGTGCCGCCCAAGGACAAGCTCGACCTGTACGCCAAGCACGGCATTGGCGGCATCCTGCGCATGGAGCGCGACGGCAGCAAGCGCGAGGTCTACGCCACCGGTGTGCGCAACTCGGTGGGCATCACCTATCACCCGACGACGAAGGAGCTGTGGTTCACCGACAACCAGGTCGATGGCATGGGCGACGACACGCCGCCGGGCGAGATCAACCATGCGCCCAAGGCCGGAATGAAGTTCGGCATGCCTTGGTATGGTGGCGGCCAGGTGCGCACCAACGAATATGCTGACGAGACCCCGCCGGAGGGGCTGACCGCGCCGGTGGTGGAGACCATCGCTCACGCCGCCGACATGGGCCTGACGTTCTATACCGGCAAGCAGTTTCCCGAGCAGTACCGCGGCGGGCTGTTCAGTGCCCAGCGCGGCAGCTGGAACCGCACCGTGCCGGCTGGCGCGCGGGTGATGTTCACGCCGTTCGACGCCGATGGCAGCGGGCCGTCCGGCGAGACGGTGCCCTTCGCCGAAGGCTGGCTGGACGAGGAAACCGGTGAGTACTACGGCCGCATCGTCGATGTCGCGCAGCTCAAGGACGGTTCGCTGCTGGTCAGCGACGACACCGCCGGGGCCATCTACCGCATCTCCTACCAGGGCAAGTGAGCCGCTGCGCCGGCCTGCCGTTCAGGCGGCCGGCGCCATTCGAGGATCCCTGTATGTCGATGGATTTCAGCCGGCGGCTGTCCCTGGCGCTGGCACTGCTGCTAGGCAGCGCCTGTGTTCCGGTACTGGCGGCCGATCTGGCCGCTGCCAAGGCCAAGGCGAAGATGTGTGCGGCGTGCCACGGCATCGACGGCATCGCCAAGGTCGCCGATGCGCCGAACCTGGCCGGCAATGGCGAGCTGTACCTGGCGCGCCAGCTGCAGGCCTTCCGCTCCGGTGAACGCAAGCATCCGCAGATGAGCGTCATCGCCTCCGGGCTGAGCGACGAGGATATCGCCGCGGTCACGGCCTGGTATTCGGCGATCAAGGTCAGTGTCGAATTGCCTGAGTGAGCCGCTCGCTCTGAACGTTTGCCGCTTCGCTCAGGCCTAAGCCCTGACGAATCCAGAGAGCACGTCCATGACCTTTTCCATCATCGCCCGCTGCCCGCGCACCGGTCAGTTCGGCGTGGCCGCGGCCACGGCGATGCCCGCCGTGGGCAAGTTGCTGACCCACGCGGCGGCTCATGTCGGGGCGGTGGCGACCCAGGCGCAGATCAATCCGTACCTCGGTATCGACGGCCTGCGTTTCCTGCGCCAGTTCAGCCCGGCGGCCGAGGTGCTGGAGCGGTTGCGGCGCACCGATCCCTGCATGAGCCAGCGCCAGTGCGCGGTGATCGACGGCAACGGCCGCACGGCCTGCTGGACCGGGGAGAAATGCCTGCCCTGGGCTGGCTCGATCGCCGGCGAACAGTTCTGCGTGCAGGGCAACCGGCTCAAGGGCCGCGAGGTGCTGGAGGCGGCCTGCGAAGCCTATGAACGCAGCGCGCATCAGCCACTGGTGGAGCGTTTGATGGCGGCGATCGCTGCCGGCGACGCCCAGGGTGGCGATCGCCATGGCGAATCATCGGCAACGGTGTATGTGGTCGATAACGAGGAATACCCGCTCTGGGATATCCGCGTCGACCATCATCCAGACCCGTTCGCCGAGCTGCGCCGACTGCACGATGTGTTCGCGCGCGACGTGGTGCCGGAGATCCTCGCCATGTCGACGCGCGCCAATCCCGCCGGCGCGGCCGAGGAAGACGCCATCTAGTAGTTAGTAGTCGCTGCCGACTGCAACCGGACCGGGCTGCGGGCAAGCGGATGGCGGCAGCGGCTCGAGGCGCAGCGTGCCCTGGGCGCGGTTGCGCACGGCCATCCAGTCTTCCAGTGCCGCCAGCGAGCGCGGCGGCGAAATCAGGTAGCCCTGGAACAGGTCGCAGCCGGCCTGCAGCAGCGCCGACTGTTTTTCCATGTTGTCGACGCCCTCGGCATTCACGCGCTTGCCCTGGGCATGGCAGAAGTCGACTAGCGCGGTGAGGCTCAGCTGCATCTCTGGGCGGGTCAGTCGCGTGATGATCGCCATGTCCAGCTTGATGGTGTCGGCGGGGTATTCGAGCAACTGCTGGATCGAGGTATAGCCGACGCCGAAATCGTCGATGGCGACGCGAAAGCCCGCGCGGCGAATCGCCTGAACCACTTCCATGGTGCTCTTGCACAGCTCGGCGGCGTAGGTTTCGGTCAGCTCGATTTCGATCCTGCCTGGCTCGACGCCATGGTGTGCGGCGCGCTCGACCAGGTAGCGGCAGATGCGGTCGTCGTTGAGCTGCGCGGAGGATACGTTGATCGCCAGCAGCACGCCTTCGCCGAACAGCTGCACCAGCTTCGGGTACTCCGCCAGCGCATGATCGATGACCCAACTGTCGATCTTCGGGAACAACCCGGCCCGTTCGGCGATGGGGATGAACTCGCCGGGGGAAACCGTCCCGAGGATCGGTGAATGCCAGCGCAGCAGCACTTCGCAGCTGACCACTGCGCCTTCGCGATCGAGCGCCGGCATGTAGACCAGCCGCAGCTGATCATCGCCGTCGAGCTCGCGCAGCTGGTCCTCGATCAGGCGGATGCGCTCGTTGCGCCGCTCCAGCTCGCCGCTGAAGGCCACCGCGGTGTTCTTGCCCTCGGCCTTGGCCTGATACATGGCGGTGTCGGCACGGGTGAGCAGTTGGGTGATCGAGTCCGCGTCCTCCGGGTAGCAGGCGGTGCCGATGCTGACGCTGACCGGATACTGGCGATCTTCCAGACGAAAGCCGCCGCGGCACAGCCCCAGCAGGGCGTCGCACAGTTGCTGCAGACCGCCGTCGCCGGTTTCGCTCAGCAGCAGGATGGCGAACTCGTCGCCGGACAGCCGCGCCAGGGCCGTTTCCGTCTGCGGGTAGGCGACGCGATGACGTTCGAGCACGCCGCGGGCACGCTGGGCGAAGATCCGCAGCAGGGTGTCGCCGGCCTCGTGGCCGTGCTGGTCGTTGACCTGCTTGAAGTTGTCCAGGTCGAGAAACAGCAGCGCCAGTCGCCTGTGCGTGTGCAGGCACTGCTCGTACATGGCATTGGCCAGCACGCCGAAGTGCGCCCGGTTGCTGACCTGAGTCAGGCTGTCCTGCCAGGATATTTCGCGGATGCGCTGCAGCGCCTCGGTGTTGCGGTCGTGCAGGGTCTTCATGTTCACCGTCAGTCGGCCGATCTCGCCGCCATCGGTTGGCTCGTCGAGTGCGTTGCGTTTGCACAGCAGCAGGTCGGTGAGCTGGTCGTCCAGCTGGCTGATGGGGCCGGTGATGGAACGGCGGATCAACCACAGCAGCAGGCCGATGGAGATCAGGCAGATCAGCGCACCGCCGGCGATGAACGCCAGCCCCAGGGTCTGCAGACGCTCGGCGCTGTAGTGCGGCGCCGGTGTCAGCCGTGCATGCAGCGAGCGTGACAGCGAAACCCCGGCGGACAACCCCGCTGCCGCCGGCAACGGCTCGTCGGAGATTTCGACAGGCGCGGCGTATTCGCTTTCCAGGCTGCGCTTGAGCTTGAGGAAGCGCTCAGGACGCACCGCCAGCTGGATGGCGAAGGCCTCGGCGCGCTGGCTTGGCAACGGCCGGCTGCTGGAGGCCGGCAGGATGAAGTCGGTGTTCATCAGCAGCGGGGCGTCGGCGGCCTGCTCGACGTAGAGGGTGTTGCCGGGTGCCGATGACCGTCTGGCTTCGCTGACGATCCGTTGCTGGTTCGCGCTCATCGAGGCGAACGGCGACAGGCTGCTTTCGAAATAGTAGGCCGGCCTGCCATCGGGCTGCACGACGGCGAGGGAAACGAAGGTCAGCTCGGTGTTGGATAGCGAGCGGATGCTTTGCTGGATGCGCAGCCCGAGGGTGTCGTTGCGAAAGCCGGTGTCCGACTCGCGCAGGAACAGCAGCAGCGCCTCGCTATCCATGATCGAGTAGAGCACGCTGCGATTGAACGCCTCGTAGTCCAGGTAGGCGGAGGTCAATACCGAGAGCTGCTGTTCCAGACGCGCCTGCTCCAGCCCCAGCAACGAGGCGCGCTGGGTCAGGTAGGCGGTGGTCGAGGCAACCAGCTGGATGATCAGAATGACCGGAAAGATCACCAGCAGCGTGCGTTTACCTAGCGTCATGGGCGTTGATCAGTGCACTGATGATGCGTCGCCGTGTCTGCGTGCCTTCCAGCGGTCGCGTCTGGTAGACCTGGCTACGCTCCAGCACCGCTTCTGGCGGGTAGATGGTCGAATCTTCGCGGATCTCCTCCGGTAGCAGTGCCCGCGCTGCGGCATTCGGTGTGGCGACGCCCAGGTCGGCGGCATTCAGAGCGGCGATTTCCGGCCGTTGGAGGAAGTCGAGGAAACGCCGGGCCAGGGCTTTGTTTTCGGTGCCGGTCGGTATCGACAGGCAATCGACCCACAGCAGCGTGCCTTCTTCAGGCACCACGTAGCGCCAGGGCTCGCCGTCGACACCTTCCACCTCGTTGAGCACCTGCTGGTCGCCGCTGTAGGCCAGCGCCATGTCGGCCTGCTCCAGATAGCGCTGGCTGCGCAGGGAAGTGATCACGTACTCGTAGGTCAGTACCGCGCTGGATTGAGCCATGAGCAGGTTGAACGCGGCCTTGAGCTCGTCGTGGTTCGAGGTGTTGATCGAGTGGTTCTGCAGGATCAATGGGCTGGCGAGGATGTCCTCGTGGTCCTCCATCATGATGATGTGCGGCTCGTCCGGGCGAGCCGGTTGCAGCAGGTCCTTCCAGGAGCGCGGCGCGCTTTCCAGGCGGTCGCTACGATAGGCGATGCCGAGTGTGCCCCATAGATAGGGCACGCCGTAGCGACCGCAGCTGTCGCGCCAGCGTGGCGGAACATGACGCAGCGTCGGCAGCTGCTTGTCGTCGAGCGGGTCCAGCAGGCCGCGGGCGCCGAAGCGCGAGGCGCTGATCAGCTCCGTCAGGGCGATATCGATCTGGTGCTCGGGTTTGGCGAGGATTTCGTCGCGCTTGTCGCCGCTGTCGAAATAGATCTGCCTGATCGCGCCCCCGGTTTCGGTTTGCCAGCGCTCGATTACCGCTTCGCTGAGGTATTGCTCCCAGGTCAGCAGCGTCAGGGTTTCGGCCGCGTGCACGGGAGTCGAGGGAAACAGCAGGCTGACCGTCATCAGCAGGGTGCTGCGCATACGCCATGGTGCCGGTTTGTTGTTCTTCTCGGTCATTGGTCATCCATCCCAGGCATTGGCCGCCCTGTCGGTGGACGGCGCATTTGGCGGTCCTGCCCGGGCTATCGGCAATCAATGATGGCACTTTAATGGCGTCAGAGGGATGACGGCAATGGATTTGTAGTCTCAGCTGCGTTCGTTTCGATCGACGGTGCCCGGCAGCGATCGGTCAGGCGGGCTGTTCGTCGCCGATGGAGCACCGACACTCGATTCTTGAGCCAGACTCCAATACAGCCCGTGCCGGAACCGAGGAGCCTGCCATGACCTTCAAGATCCCCTTTTACGATCGAGTCCAGGCAGGTGAGGCGCTGGCCGAGCGCCTGGCGCAGGATGCCGACTGGCGCGACGCCCTGGTCCTGGCGCTGCCGCGCGGCGGTGTGCCGGTGGCGTTCGAGGTGGCGCAGCGGCTGGGCCTGGAGCTGGACATCCTGGTGGTGCGCAAGCTCGGTACGCCGGGCAATCGCGAGCTGGCCATGGGGGCCATCGCCGGCGGCGGCGTGCGCGTGATGAACGACGACATCGTGCAGTACATCCACGTCTCCAGGGCCGAGATCGACGGCACCATCGTCCAGGAAACCCACGAACTGCAGCGGCGCGAGCAGGCCTATCGCGGTGAACGACAGCCGCCGCTCATCGCCGGGCGTGGCGTGATCCTGGTGGACGACGGGCTGGCGACCGGCGCGACCATGCGCGCCGCGGTGCAGGCCGTGCGCCAGCTGGGCGCGATGCGCATCACCGTTGCGGTGCCGGTGGCCGCCGCGCAGAGCGTCGCGCAGCTGGAAAAACTGGCGGATCGCATTGTCTGCCTGCATGTGCCCCATGACCTGTATGCCATCGGCCGCTGGTACGAGCATTTCGAGCGGACCCCCGATCGCCAGGTGGTAGCGCTGCTGCAGCGCGCCTGGGACAAGGGAGGGCAGGCGGCATGACCACGCTTGCGGCGACACCCATGCGCTTCACGCTCGGCAAGGCACGCCTGCACGGCGAACTGTGCCTGCCGCCCGCGGCCACCGGCCTGGTGGTGTTCGTCCACGGCAGCGGCAGCAGCCGGCATAGCCCGCGCAACCGCAGCGTGGCGCATTGCTTCAACGAAATGGGGCTGGCGACCCTGCTCTTCGATCTGCTCACCAAGCACGAGCAGCCCATCGACGAGATCACCCGCCAGCTGCGCTTCGACATCCCGCTGCTCAGTCAGCGCCTCAGCGGCGTGGTCGACCAGCTGAGCAGCGATACGCGCCTGCAGGGCCTGCGCATAGGCCTGTTCGGTGGCAGCACCGGCGCCGCCGCGGCGCTGACCACCGCCGCCTCGCGGCCGGCGGACATCGCCGCGGTAGTTTCGCGTGGCGGCCGGGTCGACCTGGCGGATCTGTCGCTGGCGCGGGTCAAGGCGGCTTCGCTGTTGCTCGTCGGCAGCGGCGACCTCGAGGTGCTGGAACTCAACCGTGCCGCGGCCGCTCGCCTGCAGTGCGTGCATCAGCTGGTGGTGGTACCGGGAGCGACGCATCTGTTCGAGGAACACGGCACGCTGGAGGAGGTGGCGCGGCTGGCCGGCGACTGGTTCGTGCGGCACCTGGCGTGACCGCCGCCGCGGCGCCGCGTAGCGAAACTTGCGGCGCAGCACGTGACGGGCACGTCGGATTGGCGCTGAGCCAAGGCGGGCGCGATCATGGGCGCTCGACGACAAGGAGGTTTCATGAGTACCCAGAATCCCTACGCACCCCCGCGTGCCCCGCTGAACGGTGATGAGGCCGTGCGGATCGAGGCGTTGCCGGTTTCCGACAGCTGGAAACGACGCTTCCAGGCCATCGCCAGGGCGGGCGGCCCGCGCCTGCCCTCATTCAAGAGCCTGCCCGCGGCCGAGCGACGCCAGGCCATGGCCTTCAACATCCTCGCCTTTCTCTTCGGCCCGCTGTACTACTTGGCCAAGGGCATGTGGCGCAAGGCGATCAGCTACACGCTGCTGGCCCTGGGCGCGGTCACGCTGCTTGTCATGGGACTCGACGCCTTGGGCTACGGCGACTTCGCACGCTTGCTCGCCTATGGTGTCGCCGGTGTGTTCGCCATGCGCGCCAATCTCGATTTCTACAAGCGCCAGGTGCTGGGCGACAACGGCTGGTTATAACCCCGCCGTTGCATCACCCAGCCGATGGGCGAAGGCCTCCAGCGCCGCTTCACCGACCACGTCGCCGGGCAGCAGCGGCAGCTCCAGCAGCGGCAGCTGGCCCAGCGCCTGGCACAGGGTGGTGAGATGCCGCTCCTCCAGGGCGTGGCGTTCGGCGAGAAAGGCGCCGGCATCGGCCGGCGAGCGCTTGTTCACCACCAGCGCGCCGACCGGCGTGCCGGCGCGCTGCAGCTGCGCGTGCAACTCGATGGTTTCCAGCACCGGCAGCCGCTCGGCGGCGAGCACGATGACGAAGGCGCACTGCTGCGCATCGCCGAGTACCTCGCGCAGCCGGTTGAAGCGCTCGCGGCGACGGTCGAGGATCTGGCGGATACGGCTGTCGCGATCCGCTGCCGCCTCGCCATCGCCCTGGCCGAGGATGGACTGGCCGAAGCCGCGATCGTCCTGGCCGAGGTTCTTCAACACCTGGCTGAAGCGCGAGCCGCGTTCCTGGCGCCGCAGCAGGCCTTCGGTCCAGGCTGCCATCATCTCCGGCAGGGCCATCAGCCGCGCGGTGTGCCCGGACGGCGCAGTGTCGAACACCAGCAGGTCGTATTCGGCCAGGCCCTGGTCGACGGTTTCGGCGATGCGCTCGAGCAAGGCCGCCTCGTGCATGCCGGGCGCGTCGCGCGACAACGCCATGTGCTTGTCCACCTCGCCGGCCAGGTGCGCCGGCATCAGCTTGCGCAGAGCGGTGCCGACCTCCTCGAGGTGCTGCTGCACGGTGACTTCCGGGTCCAGTTCCAGGCCGTCCAGCCCCGCCGCCAGGCGCACCTTCTGCGGGCCCACCGGCCGCTGCCAGAGATGCCCGAGGTTGTGTGCCGGATCGGTGGAGACCAGCAGCACGCGGCGCCCGGCCCGCGCCTGGGCCAGCGCGGTGGCGGCGGCCACGGTGGTCTTGCCGACGCCACCTTTGCCGCCGAAGAACAGCACGCGGCATTCGGCCGCCAGCGCTAGCAGCATGCGATATGGTCCAGTGGCGAGCGCTCCATGCCCATGCGCCGGTGCCAGTCATGGAAGCGCTCGTACAGCGCCGGCATCAGCTCCAGGGTGTACCAAGCGGCCGGGTTCGGCACGCCCAGGGTTTCGCTGAACACCAGCAGCATGAACAGGTCATCCTCGTCGCGCCGGGCACGGGCGAAGGTCCGCCGGTAGGGCGCGACGTAGAATTCGCGCAGCCCCGCTGAAACCTTGCCGAGAATGCTCAGCGGCGGCTCGCTCACGGCTGTGCCTCGAAGGCACGCTCGGCCGGGTCGCGACCTTTGCGCATGGCGATGATCGCCTCGAGGGTGACCCACAGCGCGGCGATCAGGATGATCACGTCCATGCCCAGCAGCAGCCAATTCTCGGCGCGATAGAACTGGCCCATCTGCACCAGCAGCGCGTAGATCGACATGGCCAACAGAAACACCAGTGGCACCAGGGTGTACACCGGCGAGCGGCCGAGCTTGATCAGAATGACGGTGATCACTGCCAGGGTCAGGCCGGCCAGCAGCTGGTTGGTGGTGCCGAACAGCGGCCAGATGACCATGCCGCCGGTGCCATCGGAGCCGGCGCCGAAGGCCAGCGCCATGCACACGCCGACGGCGATCAGCGTGCCGATCAGCGTGTTGACCTTGATTCCGGCCAGCTCACCGGCCTCCTGGATGACGAAGCGCTGCAGGCGCAGGCCGGTGTCCATGGTGGTGCCGGCGAAGAGAATCGCCATTACTGCCAGAATGGTCCCGCCGAGTTCGGCCGGCAGGCCCAGACCGTTGGCCAGCAGCGTGCCGCCGCCCTGCACGAAGGCGGTGACGCCGCCGCTGCCGAAGGCGGTGTAGACCTGCTGCCAGTCGGTCAGGGTGGCGAAGCCGGCGGTGCAGCAGATGATCGCCGCCAGCGACAGCATGCCTTCGCCCATGGCGCCGAAGTAGCCGACGAAGCGGGCGTCGGTTTCCTTGTCCAGCTGCTTGGAGGTGGTGCCCGAGGCGACCAGGCCGTGGAAACCGGAGATCGCGCCACAGGCGATGGTGACGAACAGCAGCGGCACGATGCTCGGGGTTTCGGCCGGCAGCTCCTGGTTGAAGGCCGGCGCCACCAGCTCCGGCGCGCCGAACAGCACCGCCAGGTAGAGCAGGCCGAGGCCGACGAACAGCTGCAGGCCGTTGATGTAGTCGCGCGGCTGCAGCAGCACCCACACCGGCAGCAGCGAGGCGATGGCGGCGTAGACGAACAAGAGCAGGATCCACAGCGACTTGGCCGACAGGCCCATGATCTCGTCCGGTAGCACGATGGGGTACTGGTTGCCGATCAGGATCAGCGCGTAGAGCACGATCACCCCGCCCAGCGACGGCCAGAGCAGCTTCATGTTGTAGCGGTAGATCATCTGGCCGATCACCAGCGCCACCAGGATCGCGCCCCACACCGGGATCACCGAGGTCGGCGTGGACACCAGCAGGTTGGAGATCACTGCGGCAAAGGCGCCGTTGACCATCAGCAGGACGAGGAAGATCACCACCAGGAACAGGCTGCGCCCGCGCGAGCCGATCAGCCGACCGCTGAGCATGCCGACCGACTGACCGCGGCTGCGGGCGCTGGCCCAGAGCGCGCCGAAGTCATGCACGCCGGCGAAGAAGATGGTGCCGAACACCACCCAGGCGAAGGCCGGGCCCCAGCCCCAGATCACCGCAATCGCTGGGCCGACGATGGGCGCGGCGCCGGCCACCGAGGTGAAGTGGTGGCCCCAGAGCACGAATTTGTTGGTCGGTACGTAGTCCACGCCGTCGCGCATGGTGTGTGCGGGCGTCCGGTAGTTGGGATCGAGCCGGTAGATTCGTTCGGCGATGAACTTGGAGTAGAAGACGTAGCCCAGCGTCATGGCGCCCAGGCCGACCAACAACAACGCGATTGCACTCATCAAAGATTCCTCGGCGTGCCGCTCGCCGCGGCAGCGCAGTTCTGTCTGGCCCTCAGGGGGTGATTGTTTTATGACCGGGCGTCCACGCCCGGCCTCAGGGGACAGACCAGCGCTTGTCACGGACGTTCCGCCCACCGTGGCAGCGGGCATGCGGGCCGGCATCGCCAGGGCGGGCGGCAATCTGCTGATACAAGGCTTCTGCCGGCCTTGGGTGGACAGTGGCGAACTCTTGGCCTCGACTTGTTACAAAGATCGGAATGCCAAGGAGGATGTGATGACACAGGCCGCATGGCGTCGCGGAGCCACCGACGCACTCTTCTGGTCACTGCTCTATACCGCACTCTGGTCGCTGTTCGCGGTAGGCGAGGGCTGGCTGCTGGGCGTGCCGTCCATTGCCTTGGCCGTCGCCCTGAGCCTCTGGCTGGGCCTGCGGCCGATGGCCATGCGGCTGATCGCGCTGCCGGCGTTTCTCGGCTTCTTTCTCAAGCACATGCTGCTCGGCGGCTGGGACGTCGCGCGGCGGGCCTTGCAGCCGCGCTGCCCGCTGCAGCCGGCGTGGCATCCGTATCCGCTCCGCAGCCGCTCGCCACGGGTACGCTTGCTGCTCTCGGCGCTGGTCGGGCTGTTGCCCGGCACCCTGGCGTCGCGAGTCGATGCCGACGAGATGCGTGTGCACGTGCTGGATGAGCGCCTGCCCTGGCAAGCCACCGTGGCCGAACTGGAACTGCGCCTGGAGCGGCTGCTGGGCGTGGAGGGGCGGCGTTGATGGCGGTGTTCTGCGCACTTCTGCTGCTGACCCTGATCATCGGCCTGTGGCGCGTACTGCTGGGCCCGCGACGGGTTGACCGGCTGCTTGCCGTGCAGCTGTTCGGCACCACCGGCACGGCACTGCTGCTGGTGCTGGCGCAGTGGCAGGGCGCGCCGGCACTGCGCGATGCGGCGCTGGTGCTGGCGCTGCTGGCGGCGATGATCAGCGCCGCGCTGGTGCAACTGCTGCGTCGGAGTCGCCATGAGTGACCTGCTGAACATCCTCAGCTGGCCTTTGCTGGCCGGCGGGCTGCTGTTCTTCGCCGCCGGCAGCATCGGTTTGTTGCGCTTTCCCGATACCCTGAGTCGCCTGCACGCACTGACCAAGGCCGACACCCTCGGCCTCGGCCTGGTGGTCGCCGGCCTTTCGCTGCGCGCCGGCGGCGTTCTGGAAGTCGCGCAGATGCTGCTGATCTGGCTGCTGGTGCTGGCCTCCGGCGCCACCGCCTGCCAGCTGCTGGCACGTCAATCCGACGAGGAGGGCGGCGATGACTGACTGGCTGCTGGATGCGGTCCTCGGCCTGTTGCTGCTCGGTCTGGCCGGTGGCGCGCTGCATGTGCGCCAGCTGTATGCCGGCGTGTTGCTGTTCATCGCCTTCGGCCTGGTGCTGGCGCTGGTCTGGGCGCGGCTGGGCGCGGCCGACCTGGCATTGGCCGAGGCCGCCATCGGTGCCGGGCTGACCGGTGTGCTGCTGTTCGCCGCGCTGGCGCGCCAGCCGCAGGCCGGCAGCGAGCCGCAGCTGTCGCGCCGCCGGCGGCTGGCCGCGGTAGCGGTGCTGCTGCCGCTCTTGCTGATGGTGTTGCCGCAGCTGGCACCGCTGGCCGAACTGCAACCGAGCGTGCCGCCGCAGATCGATGCCGCGCTGGCGCAGAGCGGCGTCGAGCATCCGGTGACGGCGGTGCTGCTCAATTTTCGCGCCTGGGACACCTTGCTCGAGCTGGCCGTCCTGCTGTTGGCCCTGCTCGGTGCACGGCAGCTCGGATCGCTGCAGCCGCAGCTGAGCGAGCCCTGGCCTATGCTGCGTGCCTGGGGCCGAACCCTTGCGCCGCTGCTGGTGCTGGCCGGCGGCTATGTGCTCTGGCGTGGCGCGGCATCGCCCGGTGGTGCGTTCCAGGCCGGCGCGCTGCTGGCCTCCGGCATCGTCCTGCTGCGTCTGGCCGGTGCGCTGCCGGCGCTGTGCTGGAGCTTCTGGCCGCTGCGTCTGCTGGTGCTGATCGGTCTGCTGCTGTTCGTCGGCGTGGCCGCCGCCTGCGCCTGGTTCGGCGATGGCTGGCTGCAGTACCCGGCCGGCTGGGCCAAGCCGCTGATCGTCTTCATCGAGGCCGCGGCGACGCTGTCCATCGCCGCCAGCCTGAGCCTGCTGGTGATCGGCGACGACCCGGAGCCGCATTCGTGAGCGCCACGCTGTTCTGGATCGCCGTCGGCTTCGCCCTCTGGCTGCTCGGCCTGCACGGGCTGCTCACATTGCAGCATGCGCTGCGGCGGATCATCGCCATCAACCTGATGGGCAGCGGCGTGTTTCTGGTGATGATCGCCCTGGCGGCGCGCCACGATCCGAGCGATCCGCTGCTGGTGGCGCTGGTGGTCACCGGGCTGGTGGTGGCGGTGAGTGCGACCGCCCTGGCGTTGCGCCTGAGCAGCGCGCTGGCCGCGTCGAAGGAGCAGGAGCGTTGAACGCCGCCCTGGTCAGCCTGCTGCTGCCCCTGGCCGGCGCCTTGCTGCTGATCCTGCTGCGCCCGGCGCGCAGCGGCCGCTGGGTGATCGCGCTGAGCCTGGCTGCGCTCCTGGCGGCGATCATGGCGCTGCAGGTGGTGCTCGATCATGGCGAGCGCAGCCTGCTGGTCGGTGGTTGGGAGGCGGGGCTGGCGATCCGTTTCCGCCTGACGCCGTTGGCTGCGTTGTTGCTAGTGTTCACGTCCGGGCTGCACCTGCTGGTGGCGCTGTACGCGGCGCGCATCGCCCATGCCGCCGGCAGTCAGGATTACTGGCCGTTGTCTTGCCTGCTGCATGCTGCGCTGGCCGCGCTGTGGCTCTCGGCGGATCTGTTCAACCTCTACGTGACGCTGGAGCTGCTCAGCCTGGTCGCGGTGGCGCTGGTGTCGCTGGCGGGGCGCAAAGCCTGGAAACCGGCGCTGAATTACCTGCTGCTGTCGCTGGCCGGCTCGCTGGCCTATCTGCTCGGTGTGGCACTGATCTACGGGCGCTACGGCGTGCTCGATCTGGCCATGCTGGCGCAACTGACCGAAGCCGATGGCGCGACCCAGCTGGCGCTGCTGCTGATGACCCTCGGGTTGATGCTCAAGGCCGCGCTATGGCCGCTGCACCTGTGGTTGCCGCCGGCCCACGCCGCGGCGCCGACCGCGGTCAGTGCGCTGCTTTCGGCGCTGGTGGTCAAGGGCCCGCTGTACATTCTCTGGCTGATCTGGAGCGAGATCGCGCCGGATGCCTTTGGCCACGATGCTGGCCTGCTGTTCGGCGCCGCCGGGGTGCTGGCGCTGATCGCCGGTGGCTGGTCGGCACTGCGCGCGCCGCGACTGAAAACCCTGGTGGCCTACTCGACGGTCGCCCAGCTGGGTTACGCGCTGCTGGCGCTGGGGCTGCTGCTGCACCTCGACGAACCGCGCCTGCATGCGGCCCTGTGGTTGTTCGTGCTGGCCCACGGATTGGCCAAGGTCTCGATGTTCCTCGCAGCCGGCGAGTTGCAGAGCATCCTTGGCAGCAAGCGGGTGAAGGGCATGAAAGGTGCCAGCCAGAACGTGCCGATCGCCCTGGCGGCGTTCGCCGTGGCCGGCGGCAGCCTGATCGGCCTGCCGCCCAGTGGCGGTTTTCTGGCCAAGTGGTTGCTGTTGCAGCCGCTGTTCGAGCGGCCGCAGCACTGGCCCTGGGCGCTGGGCGTATTGTTCGGCACGCTGATGTCGGCGGCCTACGTGTTTCGCGTCATCGCCCATGGCTTCGACCGTGCCCGACCGAATCCACCGAGCATTCATGCCGATCGTCTGGCGCAGTGGCTGGCGTTGCTGCCGGCGCTGCTGGTCTGGGGGCTGGCGCTGATCAGCGAGCCGCTGCTGCTCTGGCTGGGAGGGCTCGGGCGATGAGCTGGCATGAGCTTTTGCCCCTTGGCATCGTGCTCAGCTCGCTGCTGCCGGGCCTGGTGATCTTCGGCCTGCGCGAGGACCGGCAGCGCCTGCGGGTGTCCCTCAACCTGCTCGGCGTGACGCTCAAGCTGGTGCTGGTCGGCAGCATGCTCTACGGCGTCAGCCAGGGCAGCGAGTACCGCTTCAGCGTGCCGCTGTTGCCGGGCGCGCCGCTGGTGTTGCAGGCCGATGCGCTGGCCTTGCTGTTCGTCGCGCTGTCGTCGCTGCTGTGGGCGGCGACGACGATCTATGCCATCGGCTATCTGGAAAACTCGCCGCTGCGCTCGCGCTTCTTCGGCTACTTCAGCCTCTGCGTCAGCGCCACGGTGGGCCTGGCGCTGGCCGGCAATCTGGTCAGCTTCCTGCTGTTCTACGAACTGCTGACCCTCGCCACCTTCCCGCTGGTGGTGCACCGCGGCACGCCCGAGTCGCTCGCCGCGGGGCGCGTTTATCTGGCCTACACCGTCGGTGGTGGGTCGCTGGTACTGATGGGCGTGGCGTTGCTGCACAGCCTGGCCGGCACGCCGGATTTCCAGGCCGCCGGCTACCTGCTGGATGAGGTCGGCGAGCATGACGTCGGGCTACGCGTAGCCTTCGCCCTGCTGATCCTCGGCCTCGGCGTGAAGGCCGCGCTGATTCCGCTGCACGGCTGGCTGCCGCAGGCGATGGTCGCTCCGGCGCCGGTCAGCGCCTTGCTGCACGCGGTGGCGGTGGTCAAGGCCGGGGCCTTTGGCATCGTGCGGGTGGTCTATGACGTCTTCGGCGCCGAGGCGCTGACGCAACTGGATCTCACCACGCCGCTGCTCTGGCTCGCCGCAGCGACCATTCTCTACGGTTCGCTGCGCGCCCTGCAGCAGCAGGAGCTGAAGAAGCGCCTGGCCTACTCGACCATCAGCCAGGTGTCCTACGTGACTCTCGGCGTCGCGCTGCTCGGGCCGATCGCTGCGGTGGGCGGCCTGGTGCATCTGGTCCATCAGGGGCTGATGAAGGTCACGCTGTTCTACTGTGCGGGCAACTTCGCCGAAACCCTGGGCATACACCGCATCCGCGAGATGGACGGCGTCGGCCGGCGCATGCCCTGGAGCATGACGGCGTTCTCCATCGGCGCGCTGGGCATGATCGGCATCCCGCCGATTGCCGGCTTCATCAGCAAATGGACGCTCGGCCTCGGCGCGCTGGAAGTCGGTCAGGACTGGGTGCTGCTGGTGTTGCTCGGTTCGGCGTTGCTCAACGCCGCCTACTTCCTGCCGCTGCTCTGGCGTGGCTGGTTTGCCGAGCCAGCGGACTGGCACCAGAACCGCTGGGCCGATGAGCGTTTCGAAACCCACTGGATGCTGTTGCTGCCGCCGCTGCTCACGGCGCTGCTGTCGCTGCTGGTCGGCCTGCTGGCAGCCACCGCGCTGAGTCCGCTGGGCTGGAGCCAACTGATCGTCGAGCGGGAGTTCGCCATATGACTGCCTGGCTCTGGCTGCTGGTGCCTTTCGCACCGTTGCTCGGCGGCGTTCTGCTGTTGTGGCTGCGCGAGCGCAGCCTGCCGTGGCTGTGGCTGGCCTGTGCGCCGGCGCTGCTGGCAGCGCTGCAACCGCCGCCAGCGTTGGAGTTGCCGTGGCTCTGGGAGGGCGTGCGCTGGGGCGCCAGCGATACCCTGACCCGCGCCTGGCTGGGCTTTACCGCCGTGCTCTGGAGTTGCGCGGCGATCTTTGCCAACAGCAGCCTGGCTGCCGATCGCAAGCGGCTGCGCTTCTGGACGTTCTGGCAACTGGCGCTGGCCGGCAACCTGCTGTTGGTCATCGCCACCGACGCGCTGAGCTTCTACCTCGGCTTCAGCGCCATGAGCCTCGCGGCCTATGGGTTGATCGTGCAGCGCGGTGGACCGGGCCCGCGGCGGGCCGGACGCCTCTATCTGCAACTGGCGATCGGCGGCGAGATGCTGCTGCTCGCCGGGCTGTTGCTGCGCAGCCACAGCACCGAGCAGGCCTTCGACTTCGCCAGCTGGCAGGCGCAGCCGATCGACCACCTGACCCTGGCCCTGCTGGTGCTCGGGCTCGGCCTGAAGGCCGGGTTCTGGCCGCTGCACGTCTGGCTGCCGCTGGCCCATCCGCAGGCACCGGCCCCGGCCAGCGCGGTGCTTTCCGGGGCGATGCTCAAGGCTGGCATTCTCGGCATCTGGCGCTGCCTGCCGGAGAGCGACCCGACGCTCGCGGCCTGGAGCACGCCGCTGCTCGTTGCCGGCCTGTTCGGCGCGCTCTATGCGGCTGCGCTGGGGCTGTGCGCGGCCAAGTCCAAGGCGGTGCTGGCCTGGTCATCGGTGAGCCAGATGGGCTGGATGCTGATGATCCTGGCGCTGGCCTGGAGCCTGGAGGCGCCCTCTGCGGCGCTGCTGACGGTGCTGGTGCTGTTCGGCGTGCATCACGGGCTGGCCAAGGGCGCGCTGTTCCTCGCCGCCGGGATGGTTCATGAAGGACGTCTGTCGCGTCTGGGCTGGGCGCTGCTGGTGCTGCCGGCGCTGGCGATCATGGGCGCGCCGCTCACCAGCGGTGCGGCAGTGAAGTACCTGCTGAAGGAGGCCTGGCATGACAGCGCCTTCGGCGCCTGGTTGCCCTGGCTGACCCTGGCCAGCTTCGCCACCGCGTTACTGCTCTGGCGCGCGCTCTGGCTGATGTGGCGCGACCAGCAGCACGCCAGCACCCGCGCGCCGCTCGGCCAGTGGTTGCCGTGGGCGTTGCTCTGCGTGGCGTCGCTATCCGTGCCCTGGCTCTGGCCGGCTATGCGCGAACCGCTATTGGCCGGGATGTATCTGGCCAATCTATGGTCGGCGTTATGGCCGCTACTGGCTGCACTGGGCCTTACATTGCTGGTGCTGCGCCGCGGCTGGGGCGTGCCGTCGCGGCTGGCGCAGTTGCCCAACCCGGCACTGTGGGCATCGCTGTATCTCACGCGCCTGCTGCGCCAGCCGCCACTGCCCGTACCCGGGATGCAGCTCGAGCGGAACCGCTGGCGGGCGCGCGAACGGCGCTGGAATCGCCAGTGGGAACGCGGCGCGCTGACCCTCAGCGCCTGGCTGCTGGTGGCGCTGCTCTGGCTGGGCTGGCTGTGGTGAATCGCTGACTCAGGGCAGGGCCTTCTCTGCGAAGGGCCGGGTATCCAGGCCCAGTTGGGCGCGGAAGCTTTCCATGTCGAACATGGTGCAGATTTCCTGCACCTGCTGGGTCGGGGTGATGGTCCAGAAGGCCATGGCGGAGATGCTCAGTACCTTGTCGCTGGGCGGATAGCCGAACGCCTGCCGCTCGATGGTGCCGATCAGCGTGCTCCAGGTGACCACCCGATTGTCTTCGGCGATGCATTCCTCGACCACCACTTCCAGTTCCGGCATGGCGTGGCGGATCTGCCGGACCATGTCGAGAAACTCGGCGCTGGCGAGCGGCCGGCCGATGAAGGAGCTCTTGTAGAGAAAATCCTTGCTGTGCAGGTGCTCGGCCAGCGCCAGGCGCCCGCGATTCCAGGTCAGGTCGATGTGCTGACGGACGAGTTTCTTGCGGTCATCCAGTGACATGCGCCCTCCAATGGGCTGCAGATAGCTCGGCAGCGAACTCTAGCAGTGGCCAGGGCTGTGCGGGAGTGCCGTTTGGTCAGTCCGCCTGCAGCCGGATGCGGAAAGCCGCGCCACCGAGTGCCGACTCGCCGAGGCTGAGTTCGCCGCCGTAGCTGTCGAGAATATCCTTGACCACCGCCAGGCCGATGCCCTGGCCGGGGTGCTGGCCATCGAGGCGTTCGCCGCGGCGGATGATGCGCTCGCGTTGGCCGACCGGCACACCCGGGCCGTCGTCCTCGACGCTTAGCAGCAGATCGCCTTCGTGGTAACTGGCGCTGATGCGCACCTGCTGCAGGCACAGACGGTAGGCGTTCTCCAGCAGGTTGCCGAGCAGCTCCATCAGCGCGCCCTGTTCCATCGGCACCAGGCAGGGCTCGGCGAGCTGCATGTCGGCTTGCACGTGCTTGTCGCGGTAGACCTTGTCCAGCGTGCTGCAGAGGCTGGTCAACAATGGCTTCAGTTCGACCCGGTGCCGCACCAGGCCGCTCTTGCCGAGGCTGGCACGCTGCAGCTGGTAGCCGATCTGCTGGCTCATGCGTTCGATCTGCCCCTGCATCACCTGCGCCTGCTCGCGGCTCTGCGTCTGCGCGGCGAGGGTTTCGCCGACGCCCTGCAGCACGCTGAGCGGGGTTTTCAGGCTATGCGCCAGGTCGCCCAACGAATTGCGGTACTGCTCGCGCTGGCGCCGTTCGCTGTCCAGCAGGCGGTTGAGCGAACGGGTCAGGCGCAGCAGCTCCCGGGGGTGTTCGTCGCTCAGGTGCTGGCGCTGGCCACCCTCGACCTGATCGAGCTCGGCACTGACGCGTTTCAGTGTGCGAAAGCCCCAGGTCAGGCCGAGCCAGAGCAGGATCAGCAGCACCAGCAGGCCGCTGCCGAGCCACAGGTAGAGCTGCCGGCGAAACTCGTCGAACAGGCTCAGGTATTCGCTGGTGGGCTGCATGGTGACGAAACTGAAGGCGTTGTCGCGGCTGCCAGCCAGCTGCAGTTCGACGTCGTAGACGAAATACTCCACGCCCGCCGCATCGCGGGTGCGCAGAAATTCGCTGGTGTGGCCCTCGTAACGCGGACGGTAGTCGATGCGCTCGTCGGCGGCCGAGCGTGAATGCCAGACCAGCTCGCCGCGGCGGTCGTAGATGAAGCCGAGCAACTGTGCGTCGGGCAGGTTGAATTCTTCGTCCGGCATTTGCTCGGGCATCAGCAAGCGACCGTCCTCGACGTGCGCGGCAGTGATCAGGGTGCTGGCATCGGCGGCCAGGCGTTGCTCGATGACGCGTTCGAAAGTCAGGCTGAAGGCACCCTGCAGCGCCGGCAGCAGGGCCAGCATGAACAGCACGGCGAGGCCCGCGGCGCCGAGCATCAGCCGCAGGCGCAGCGACATGGCACCTTTCAGTTGATGGCGCACGCGCGCCTGCAGGCGGCGCCAGCGTCGGCTCATCGGCAGCGCTCGGTGAACAGGTAGCCGAGGCCGCGCACGGTTTCGATGGGCCTCATCGCGCACTGCGCCTCCAGCTTGCGCCGCAGCCGGCCGACCAGCACTTCGATGACGTTCGGGTCGCGCTCCTCGTCGCCGCTGTAGAGCTGCTCCATCAGCCGCTCCTTGGCCACCACCTGCTGCTGATGGCGCATCAGGTATTCGAGGATGCGGTATTCGTAGGCGGTCAGCGCCAGCGGCGCGCCATTGGCCGTGGCCTGCTTGCGATTGAGGTCGAGCAGCAGCGGGCCGGCCTCAATGGTGGCCTGGGTGAAACCGCTGGAGCGGCGCAGCAGCGCATTCAGCCGGGCTTCCAGCTCCTCGAACTGGAACGGTTTGACTACGTAGTCGTCGGCGCCGGCGGCCAGACCCTCGACCTTGTCCTGCCAGTTGCCGCGCGCGGTAAGGATGAGGATGGGGAAGGCCTTGCCGCGGCTGCGCAGCTGGCGGATCAGGTCCAGCCCGCTGATACCCGGCAGGCCGAGATCGATGACGGCCAGGTCATGGTTGAATTCGTGGGTTTGAAACAGCGCTTCTTCGGCGTTGGGCACGGCATCGACGACATGCCCGCTTTCGCCGAGTCGGGTCTGCAAGTGGTGGCGCAGCAGCGCCTCGTCTTCCACCACCAGCACTTTCATTGGTCTGCTCCCCGTGCAAAAACGGCCAGGTGCTGCCTGGCCGTCGTTCAACGTTCTGTCAGCGTAACGCCATCAGAAGTGATAGTTCAGACCCAGATAGGCCTGCTTGCTGCTGTGCAGGTCGATCGAGCCCAGCTTGCCGACGCCACGCTCGGACACTTCGGTGCCGGCGTTGCTGCGCAGGTAGCGGTAACCGGCTTCCACCGAGGTGTTGTCGCCGAGTTTCTGCAGGATACCGGCCTGCAGGCCGACCAGGTAACCGATGTCGCTGTCACGGCTGTAGCCCTTGGATTCGTTCTCCAGCTTGGTCAGACCGGCGCTGGCGCCGCCGAACAGGCGGGTGGTGTCGCCCAGCGGGAGGAACAGGTCGTAGCTGCCGAGCAGGTTCTGCTGGCGCAGCTTGAAGGTGCTGCCGTAATCGTCCGAGACGTTCTCGTAGGTCATGTAGTAGCGGCCCTCGTCGGTCATCTGACCGGCGCGAACACCCCAGGTGCCGCTGTTCTTGATGGTGTCATCGAAACGGTTTTCGCCGCCCATGTTCTGCTTCAGGTCGCTGGAACGATCGGTATTGACGGTGGTTTTGCCCCAGGTGAGACCGGCGAAGTTCTCGGCGGCGTGGGCGCCGAAGCTGAGGATGCCGAGGGTAGTGGCCAGGGCCAGGGTGCTGAGTTTTTTCATCGGTGACTCCTTTTCAGGCAGCGGGATACTGACGGCCCCTAGCCTGAACGGGTGTCACTGAACCCCGCCTGAACCCCAGCTGAACCTGCGCTGAACGAGCGCCACCTGGTGCGCCGTCGGTCCGCTTTCGGCCTTCACGCGATCTGTTCCGGCTGGTCTTCGTCGCCCACGTCGGCGTCGTCGTCCGGGTAGCTGCGCAGGATCGGCGGCTGCTCGGCATCGTCGATCCACCACTGCAGCTCGGCCTCGACGCGGGTGTCGTCGGCGATGCCGAGGCGGTTGTTCAGCGGGCATTGCTGCGTCGGGGTGGCGATCAGCGTGCCGCTCTGCGCGGTCTGGGCATTGCCGGCCCTGCCGCTGGAGCGAACCTTGAGACGAAAGCGGACCTGCTGTCCGCTGCCCTTGAAGCACAGGGCGAACGAAAGCCGGCTTTGCTCGGCCGGTTGCAGTTCGAAACTGACGGCTACCGGCGCATCAGCGGGAGCGGGGGTGGCTGCGAGCAGCCAGGTGGTGAGGGTCATGGTCAGCATCCGTTCTGATTCCGTTGAAGCCGGTCCGTGGCTGGAGGGTGGTTGCGCTACTGCTGGACGATGGTGGCGCTGTTGCCGGTGCCGCTCTGCTGGATCGTCGCGACGCCGGGCAGGCGGGTGAAATCGTTGACCGGCAGGCTCTGGCGGATGATCGCTTCGTTGGCACTGCCCAGCTGGGTGATGGTGGCCTGATGACCGTAGTTGCCCTGCTCGATGCTCGCCAGGTTGTCGTTGCCGCTCTGGATCACCGTGGCCTGGTTGGACATGAAGCTCTGGACGATGTCGACGCTGTTGCCGCTGCCGATCGACGAGCCGCTGATGCGGCCGCCGAAGCCGTTCTGGTCGACCGTCAGCCGGTTGCTGTCGCCGCTCTGGGTGAAGTCCAGTTCGTTGTGGTAGTCGTTCTGCTGAATCTCGGCGATGTTGTAGGTGCCGGCCTGGGCGATGTTCATGCGATTGCCGTCGCCTTGGTAGATGTCGGCCAGGTTGCCCAGACCGTCCTGCGACACGCTCATCCGCGACCCTTCGAAATAGCCCTGCTGGTCGAAGGTCAGCACGTTGTCATCGCCGCGCTGTTCGATCTGGGCGGTGACGAAGGCGGTCTGGCTGCCGGTGATCTGGTTGCCGTTGCCGATGCTGCTGGCATCGACCGTGCTGGTACGCCCGGTCTGCTCGAGGGTGGCGACGTTGGCGTTACCGATCTGCTGCAGGTTGGCGACCTTGAAGTAGGCCTCGCCGATCTGCGTGATGCTGGCGGTGTTGAGGTTGCCGATCTGGCTGACATCCATCGTGCTGGACTCGACCAGGCCGGTCTGTTGCAGCTCGGCGACGTTGTCCGTGCCGAGCTGCTCCAGTTCGATGCTGTTCTGCGCCATGGCCTGAGCGGCGGCGAGGGTGAGCAGGGTGGCAATTGCCGTAGGCTTGAACATGAACTCTCCTGATCGCCAGTGGCCTGTGCGGTGAGTGGTTGAGGCAAGTTCGGATGAACATGGCTCCGAGACAAGGCGCTGCGACGAGTCATAGCGGGGCTATGGCGAGGAGCAGCAACACGGTATCGGGGCCATGGGCGCCGAAATTGACCAATTGGACTTACCAAACAGGCCACTAGCGACCCTGCACGATATTGATCTGCTGGCCGACGCCGAATTGCGTCACCGCGCTGCGCAGGCCCTGGCCGGTCTGCTCGATGCGCGCATCGTTATAGGCGCCGTATTGGCTGATGCTGGCCTGGTTGTCGCTGCCGGTCTGGCGGATTTCGGCGTAATTGCCCTGTCCGACCTGCTCGATGACCGCCATCAGGTTTTCGCCGTGCTGCAGGGTGAAGGCTTCCTGGTCGCTGCCCTGCTGCAGCATCTGCGCGCTCAACGCCTGGCCGTTCTGGGTCAACTCGGCGAGATTGCCCTGGCCCAGCTGCTGAATGTAGGCGGCCTTCGCGTCGGTCAGCTGAATGGCAAGCCGGGAGGCGTTGGCGCTGGTGCTGCCAAGAGGGGATAGATCGCCGTTGTCCATCAGGTCGGCGGCCATCAGCGGCGCGCAGGCCAGGCAGGCAATCAGAGCAAACAGTGAGGTGGCGCGGGGCAGGGCGGAACGGGTCATTGGCGTGTACCGGATGACAGTGGCCGCGATTCTTGAACGTGGCGGGCGCCCTTGAACATCCATCGGATGATGTAAAAGGTGCCGCGCGTGAGGTTCGCCAGGGATTAATACCTGTCACTGCGTGACGTTTCCAGGCCGTGCCAGAGCATTTTCGATGACGCTCCGTCCGCTAGACCGCCCGTCGCCGCGGGCGCTAGCGGACGCTACTCAAGCGCTGCAGGACTTGTCCCAGTCGAGATGACTACGCAGCAGGTACGCTGCCTCGGCCCGATTGGACGCGCCAATCTTGCGCAGCAGATTGTGGATATGACTCTTGATCGTGTGTGGGCTGAGGCACAGCTGCTCGGCGATTTCCGCGTTCGACAGCCCCTTGCCGGCCAGGCTCAGGATCTCGCGCTCGCGCAGCGTCAGGCTGGACTTGGTTTCAGCGAGCTGGCGCATGCGCCGCCACTGGCCCAGCAGTCTCTCGGTGAGGACCCGTGGCAGCCAGTCGCCACCCTTGAGCAGCACGAGGATGCCCTCGAGCAGGTGCTCGCGGGTGGCGTGGCTGTAGAACACCCCGCGAATCACCGGATGCCTCTCGACCAGTTGCTCGGCCTGCTCGGGGACGATATTCACCAGCGCCACCGGTGTGTGCTCGTCGAGCTGGTCGATCAGGCTGGATATCTGTTCCGCCTCGCTGTGGCCGGCGTCGACCAGAAACAGGTCGGCGCCGCGATTATCCGGTGATTGCAGTCCGGTCAGGGCAACTTCGACTTGCGCCTGCTCGCCTAGAAAGTGGCGAAAAAACAACCCCAGCAGCTCATTGCCGGTTAACAGCGTGACAGTTGGGGAGGATGTGTCCCGTGTAAGCTCCGCGTCCATGTTCGGTACCTAGTCAGTCGGGCGTGATTGATTAAAAAGTTACTAAACGACCAGCACCTTGCAGCGAAGTTCAGCCGAGAGATGGCGAACGGGCATTATCCAGCCAGCACGTGCACAACTCCGCCGAATGCCGAGCGCGCCGGCGAAAAGGGCGCGCGTTTTTGCACCGCACGGCTGCTAAGGTAGGGTAATGATCGCGACCACCTCTGCCGTTTCGTCTCGTGAACTGACCCTGCGTGCCTTGCTCACCGGTCTGCTGTTGGGTGCGCTGCTGGCACCGTCGAATGTCTACTCGGGCCTCAAGATCGGCTGGTCGTTCAATATGTCGATCATCGCGCTGCTGATCGGCTTCGCGTTCTGGCAGAGCATGGCCGTCGCGTTCGGCCGTCCGCGCTGGTCGTTGCTGGAAAGCAACATCAACCAGACCACCGCCTCATCCTGCGCCTCGATCATCTCCGGCGGGCTGGTGGCACCGATTCCCGCCTATACCTTGCTCACCGGTCAGCAGCTGGACAGCCTGCCGCTGATGGCCTGGGTGTTCTCGGTGAGCTTTCTCGGGGTCTGGGTGGCCTGGTATCTGCGGCCCTCGCTGATCGTCGAATCGGGGTTGCGCTTTCCCGAGGGCATGGCGACCCTGGCCACCCTGCAGCAGATCTACAGCCATGGCGCCGAAGCCGGACGGCGGCTCTGGGTGCTGGGTGGCGCCGCCGTGCTGGCCGCCGGGAGCAAATTGCTCGACACCTTTTTCTGGACGCTGCCGCGCTGGGCACCTTCGGCGCAGCTGGAGCGCCTGACGTTCAGTTTCGAGCCGTCGCTGCTGCTGCTCGGTTTCGGCGGCATCATCGGACTGCGTGTCGGCTTGTCGCTGCTGCTCGGCGCCGTGCTGGCCTGGGGACTGCTCGCGCCCTGGCTGCTGACCGAGGGGCTGGTGCGCTTGCCCGCCGCCGCCCAGGGGCCACAGTTCGCCGCGCTGATCGAATGGTTGTTGTGGCCGGGCGTGAGCCTGATGGTCTGCGCGACGCTGACCTCGCTGGGCCTGCGCCTGCTGCGCTCACGCTCGACAACGACACGCCGGCGGCCGAGGTTGCGGCGCCCGCACGGCTGGCCAGCGGCCGGTTTCGCGCTGTCGGTAGGGCTGGTGCTGGCGCTGCAGGTCAGCCTGTTCGGCATCGATCCCTGGCTGGCGGCACTGTCGATTCCGTTGGCGCTGCTGCTGGCGATGGTTGCCGCGCGGGTGGTCGGTGCGACCGGGATTCCGCCGATCGGCGCCATCGGCCAGCTGTCGCAGCTGAGCTTCGGCGTGTTCGCCCCGGGCCAGGTGCCGGTCAATCTGATGAGCGCCAACACCGCCGGTGGCGCGGCGGGGCAGTGCACCGATCTGCTCAACGACTTCAAGGTCGGGCATGCCATCGGCGCTGCACCGGGACGTCAGGCAGTGGCGCAGTGCTTCGGCATTCTGCTCGGCAGCGTGGTCGGTGTACTGGCCTACCAGCTGCTGATTCCCGATCCGCAGAGCATGCTGATCACGCCCGAATGGCCGGCCCCGGCGGTCGCCACCTGGAAAGCGGTGGCCGAAGCCTTGACCGGCGGCCTGGACGCGCTCGCTGCCGACATACGCTGGGCGATGCTCGCCGGCGCGCTCGTGGGCGTACTGCTCGGGGCGCTGGAAGGGCTGCTGCCCGCACGCCGGCTGCGCTGGTTGCCGAGCTCCGCGGCGCTCGGCCTGGCATTCATCATTCCGGCGTCGATTTCGCTGATGATGACCTTCGGTGCCGTGCTCGCCTGGGCCTTCGCCTCGCGCTGGCGCAGCCTCGGCGAGCGCTTCGTGATCGTCGCCGCGGCCGGACTGGTGGCGGGCGAGAGCATGGCCGGCGTCGGTGCCTCGCTCTGGCAGCTGCTGCGCTGATTGCCTGTCATCGCTGAATTAATGCGCGAGACGGTCTGTCGTACCTCTTGTATTCACCAGGGGGAGCACCATGTCCACGACGACACTGCAGAACGATGCCAAGAAGGTTGCCAATCGCACGATTGTGCAGGCCGCAGTGCTGGCCTTCGTGGTGCTGCTGAGCATCGTCGCCTGGCTGGCGTTCGATTTTCTCCTGCTGCTGTTCGCCTCGATTCTTTTCGGTGTGCTGATTCATGGCGTGAGCCGCTGGCTGTGCAGCAAGACCGTGCTGTCCTACAAGTTGTCCATGGCGGTGTTCTTCGTGCTCTTGCTGCTCGGCCTGGGCGGCGCCGGCTGGCTGGTCGCGCCGAGCATCGCCGAGCAGGCCGATGCGCTCTCCGATTCGCTGCCCGAGGCCGTCGAGCGCCTGCGTGAGCGCGCCGAGCAGCTGCCCTGGGCGAATGAACTGCTGCAGCAGCGCGAACGCCTGGAGGACTCGCTGCCCGACGGTTCCAGCGCGTTCAGTGTGGTGACCAAGGTGATGGGCTCGATCGTCGGGGCGCTGAGCAGTTTCGCCATTGCCTTCGCCATCGGCATCTGTCTGGCCATCAATCCGCAGATATACGTGCGTGGGCTGCTGAAGCTGATTCCGCTGGGCTATCGCCCGCGTGCCGCGGAGGTGCTCGACGAAAGCGGCTCGACGTTGCGTGCCTGGCTGCTGGCCAAGCTGCTGGAAATGCTGCTGATCGGCGTGCTGACCACGCTCGGCCTGTGGCTGCTGGGCATCGAGCTGGCGCTGGTGCTGGGTTTGATCGCCGGGTTGTTGTCGTTCATTCCCAATATCGGCCCCGTGCTGGCGGTGATTCCGGCGCTGCTGCTGGCCTCGCTTGAGGGCGGGCGCACGGTGCTCTACGTCGCCGCGCTCTATCTGTTTGTCCAGGCCCTGGAAAGTTATGTGTTCACGCCGTGGATGCAGCAGCGCATCGTCTCGGTTCCGCCGGCGCTGACCATCGCCGTGCAACTGTTGTTTGGCCTGCTGGCCGGCACCCTTGGCCTGCTGTTGGCGACGCCGCTGGCCGCGGTCGGCATGGTGCTGGTGCGCATGCTCTACGTGGAGGATTTGCTCGGTGACCGGCCGCAGGCGACCGACGGTCCGAATGACTAGGCGCTCTGGCAGGGCCGCCCGTCAGGGCTGTCACGTTTTGTAAAGGCTATTAGGAAACCCCTGACGCGTCCTGCTGCCGGATTACATGAACCCCCTGAAAAATTGCAGGAGTCGATCATGAACATGCACAAGATTGCGGCATTCACCCTGGCGGGACTGCTGTCCAGCGCGGCATTCGCTGCCGGTAATACCGGTACTGGCAGCGAAACCGACCCCCGCGACTCGATGGGGCACAGCACCGAGCAGCCGGGGGTCATGGGTGGCACTGGCAGCGGAATGGATTCGACTTCCGATACCGGCAAGATGCCGGATGAGACTGAGCGTCCGGCGACTACCACAGGTAGTGATCGCGGCACCGGTATCGATGCGGGTGGTGATGGTGCGACCGATAGGCAGGGCACGAGCGGTGAGGATGGCGCACGCGGCGCCTACTGAACCATCGGTAGCAGATGAGCGGCCCGGCAGACTCAGCTTTGCCGGGCCGTTTTGCGTCCGGCCCGACCGCTCGGCCGTTGCCGGCGGCCGTGCGGAAACCTTGTCGGTTCCGGCGTGCCGAACCTGCAAGAACAATGAGCGGGAGGTGCACGATGGGCATGCTGCGTTTGAGCATTCTGCTGGTGTCATTGGTGGGCGCATCGAGCGCCCTGGCCGAGACTACCGGGCCGACCAATCCGGAAAAGGCGCGTCAGCATCCTCTGGACAACCGCGAGCCGCGGCCGCAGTCGGACCAGCAATCGGACGAGATGGAACAGATCGAAGCACCGCTGCTGCAGCCGCGTCAGGCACCGATCGAGACCGATGTACCGCCGACACCCAAGCCGCGTGACGAGCAGCCGGGAGCGGATGTCGATGCCGCGGGTAACCGGGTGCTGCGCAGCTAATGGAGAACGCTAGGTTTCGGCAGTGCGCATGAATGAAAAAGGGAGGCCGAAGCCTCCCTTTCAATGCACCACGTCAGCGAATCAGAACAGCACGCGGCTGCGGATGGTGCCGTTGACGTGCTGCAGCTTCTCCAGCGCCAGGTCGGAGTACTCCTTGTCCACGTCGATGACGACGTAGCCGACCTTCTCGTTGGTCTGCAGGAACTGGCCGGCGATGTTGATGCCGTTCTCGGCGAAGACCTTGTTGATCTCGCTCATCACGCCCGGAATGTTCTGGTGGATGTGCAGCAGACGGTGCTTGCCCGGATGCGACGGCAGGGCGACTTCCGGGAAGTTGACCGAAGACACCGAGGTGCCGTTGTCGCTGTACTTGACCAGCTTCTCGGCCACTTCCAGGCCGATGTTGGCCTGTGCTTCGGCAGTCGAGCCACCGATGTGCGGGGTCAGGATCACGCGGTCCAGGCCACGCAGCGGGCTCTCGAATTCCTCGTCGTTGGACTTCGGCTCGACCGGGAACACATCGATGGCGGCGCCGATCAGGTGCTCGTCCTTGATCGCGGCGGCCAGGTGATCCAGCTCGACCACGGTGCCGCGGGCAGCGTTGATCAGGATGCCGCCCTTCTTCATGGCGCGGATTTCCTTCTCGCCGATCATCCATTGGGTCGACGGCAACTCGGGAACGTGCAGGGAAACGATGTCGCACATGCCCAGCAGCTCGTACAGCGAGCCGATCTGAGTGGCGTTGCCCAGCGGCAGCTTGGTCACCACGTCATAGAAGAAGACCTGCATGCCCAGCGCCTCGGCCAGTACCGACAGCTGCGTGCCGATGGAGCCGTAGCCGATGATGCCGAGCTTCTTGCCGCGGATCTCGAAGGAGTTGGCCGCCGACTTGATCCAGCCGCCGCGGTGGCAGGAAGCGTTCTTCTCCGGGATGCCGCGCAAGAGCAGGATGGCTTCGGCCAGCACCAGTTCGGCGACCGAGCGGGTATTGGAGTAGGGCGCATTGAACACTGCGATGCCGCGCTCGCGGGCGGCATTCAGGTTGACCTGGTTGGTACCGATGCAGAAGCAGCCGACGGCGATCAGCTTCTTGGCCGCGTCGAAGACATCTTCGGTGAGCTGGGTGCGCGAGCGAATGCCGATGAAGTGGACGTCGGCGATCTTTTCCTTCAGCTCCTCGCTGGACAGCGCGCCCTTGAGGTACTCGATGTTGGTGTAGCCGGCCGCCTTGAGGGTGTCGACGGCGTTCTGGTGCACGCCTTCGAGTAGAAGAAACTTGATCTTGCTCTTGTCGAGAGAGGTCTGGCTCATCTGCATTAAAACCTTAAGGCCGAAGGATAGGACTGAAGTGTCCAGCGAAGGCTGGCCGACCCGTCATTAGCGGTGTCGGGAGTCTGCCGAGGCACGTTTCAAAGGGGGGCGTATGCTAGCATACGAGCCCCGCGAAACACCCCCATCCCTGTGCTGAAGCGTGCTCAGGGTGACCATGAATCGTATGAGAGTTCCCGTGATGACCGACTCCGCCCTGATCGATGAGCTGAAAACCCTGGTCGAGCCCGGCAAAGTGCTGACCGACGCCGATTCGCTGAACGCCTACGGCAAGGACTGGACCAAGCATTTCGCCCCGGCGCCCTCGGCCATCGTCTTTCCCAAGAGCATCGAGCAAGTCCAGGCCATCGTGCGCTGGGCCAACGAGCGCAAGGTCGCGCTGGTGCCCTCGGGCGGCCGCACCGGGCTGTCCGCCGCTGCCGTGGCGGCCAATGGCGAGGTGGTGGTGTCCTTCGACTACATGAACCAGATTCTCGAATTCAACGAGATGGATCGCACCGCCGTCTGCCAGCCTGGCGTGGTCACCGCGCAGCTGCAGCAGTTCGCCGAGGACAAGGGCCTGTACTACCCGGTGGACTTCGCCTCCGCCGGTTCCAGCCAGATCGGCGGCAATATCGGCACCAACGCCGGTGGCATCAAGGTGATCCGCTATGGCATGACCCGCAACTGGGTCGCCGGCATGAAGGTGGTAACCGGCAAGGGTGACGTGCTCGAGCTGAACAAGGACCTGATCAAGAACGCCACCGGCTACGACCTGCGCCAGCTGTTCATCGGTGCCGAGGGCACGCTGGGCTTCGTCGTCGAGGCGACCATGCGCCTGGAGCGCCAGCCGACCAACCTCACCGCGCTGGTGCTGGGCACGCCGGATTTCGAGTCGATCATGCCGGTGCTGCACGCCTTCCAGGACAAGCTGGACCTGACCGCCTTCGAGTTCTTCTCCGACAAGGCGCTGGCCAAGGTGCTCGGTCGCGGCGACGTGCCGGCACCGTTCGAAACCGACTGCCCGTTCTACGCGCTGCTGGAGTTCGAGGCCACTACCGACGAGCGTGCCGACCAGGCACTGGCGACCTTCGAACATTGCGTCGAGCAGGGCTGGGTGCTCGATGGCGTGATGAGCCAGAGCGAACAGCAGCTGCAGAACCTGTGGAAGCTGCGCGAGTACATCTCCGAGACCATCAGCCACTGGACGCCGTACAAGAACGACATTTCCGTCACCATCGCCAAGGTGCCGGCCTTCCTCAAGGAAATCGACGCCATCGTCGGCGAGCACTATCCGGATTTCGAAATCGTCTGGTTCGGCCATATCGGCGACGGCAACCTGCACCTGAACATCCTCAAGCCGGATGCGATGGACAAGGACGAGTTCTTCGGCAAGTGCGCGACGGTGAACAAGTGGGTGTTCGAAACCGTACAGAAGTACAACGGCTCGATCTCCGCCGAACACGGCGTCGGCATGACCAAGCGCGACTATCTCGAGTACAGCCGCTCGCCGGCGGAAATCGAGTATATGAAGGCAGTCAAGGCGGTGTTCGACCCCAACGGCATCATGAACCCCGGCAAGATTTTCAGCCTGAAGCCTGAAGCCTGGCTTAGCCTTTGCTTTCAGCTCGTAGCCTGCCGCCATCCTGAGGATTCGCAATGAACTACAGACACCTGTACACCGACGGTACGCCGATCCATTACCCGCTGGGCAAGGTGGTCTGCATCGGCCGCAACTACGCCGAGCACGCCAAGGAACTGAACAACCCGGTGCCCACCGAGCCGCTGCTGTTCATCAAGGCCGGCAGCTGCACCGTGCCGCTGGAAGGCGGCTTCAGCATCCCGAGCGATCGTGGTGCGGTGCATTACGAAGCGGAAATCGCCGTGCTGATCGGCAAGCCGCTGTCGCGCAAGCCCAACGAGGAAGAGGTGCGCGATGCCATCTCCGGCTTCGCCCCGGCGCTGGATCTGACCCTGCGCGACGTGCAGGCCAGGCTCAAGGAAAAGGGCCACCCGTGGGAGATCGCCAAGAGCTTCGACGGCGCCTGCGTGCTGGCACCGTTCGTGCCGGGCGACGCGGTGGAGGATCTGGGCGACATCGGCATCCGCCTGAGCATCAACGGCGAAGTCCGCCAGGACGGCAACAGCAGTCAGATGCTCAATGCCATCCTGCCGCTGCTGCAGCACATCGCCGGGCATTTCAGCCTGCAGCCGGGCGACGTGGTACTGACCGGCACGCCGGCCGGTGTCGGCCCGCTCAACCAAGGCGATGAGCTGGTGCTGGAGCTGGTCGGCCTGTCCCGCTTCGAGAGCCGCGTGCTCTGATCCATCGACGCGGCGGGATTCACCCGCCGCGTTTGCCGCTTCTTTGCGAACCGTTCTCGTGTTGTAATCCAGCACCCTCCGCTGGAACGCTTTCCATGCCCGTTCGTTATTCCCGTTGGCGCCTGCTCGTGGCTGGCGTCCTGTTGCTGCTGTTCGTCGCGCTGCTCGTCGCAGGCCGCCTGCTGCACTGGGATGACCAGCTGCGGCTGTACTGGGGCGAACGTTCGGTCACTGCCGAACAGCGTGCTGCCGGCATCTGGCTGCCGGACTACGAATTGGCGCTGGAGACGACGCTGGCCGGGCTGGAAGACGAGGAAACCTCGGGGCTGACCTGGAATCCGCTGAGCGGCACGCTGTTCACGGTCACCGGTGAGCAGCTGGTCGAGTTCAGCCCTGCTGGCGTGGTGCTACGCCGGATCGCGCTGAATGGCTTCGCCGACCCGGAAGCGGTGGAAGCGCTGAGTGATGGCCGTCTGGCAATCGTCGACGAGCGTCGCCGGCTGGTGGCGGTGTTCCATCTGCAGCCGGACGTGGAAACCCTGGAGCTGGACGACTTGGCCAGCTACGACCTTGGCTTCGCCGATGCCGGCAACAAGGGCTTCGAGGGACTGGCCTGGAACCCGCGTACGCAGCGCCTGCTGCTGGCCAAGGAACGTGACCCGCAGGGCCTGTTCGAGCTGCCATTTCCGGGTGAGGACGGCGCGCCCGGCGCACTGCAGGCACTGTCCAGCCAACCGCTGCTGGTGCGTGACATTTCCTCCGTCACCATCGATCCGCGCAGCGGTCATACGCTGCTGCTCTCCGACGAGTCGCGACTGCTGGTGGAACTCGATCTGCAAGGCACGCCGCGCAGCTTCATCAGCCTGTTCGGCGGGCTCAACGGCTTAGTGCAGGGCATCGAGCAGGCAGAAGGCGTGGCCATGGATGGCGAGGGCAACATCTATGTGGTCGGTGAGCCCAACCACTTCTACGTATTCAGCCGCAAGCGCTGAGACGTTGCGCCCGTTAAGCCTGGCGTAAGCCAGGCCCGACACAATCGCGATTTCAGAATTAGAAGAAAGTGGGTGTCATGCGTGCGTTGAAAATCCTTCTGGCTGCGCTGCTCGGCGTTGCCCTGTTACTGGCCGTGGCGGCCGGCGTTCACTACCGTCTGTTCGAGCGCGGCTGGTTCCACTTCACCCAGTGGCAGCAGGGCGAGCAGAGCGGCAGCGCCTCGTTGTGGCTGCCGGACTACCGGGTCGCGATCCAGGGCAAGGTCGTCGCCGGTATCGACGATGACCTGTCTGCGCTGACCTTCGATCCGGATCGCAACAGCCTGATCGCCGTCACCAACGGCGATCCGCACTGGCTGGAACTCAGCCTGGAAGGCGATCTGCTGCGCGCCATTCCGCTGGTCGGCTTCGGCGATCCGGAGGCCATCGAGTACATCTCCAAAGGCGTCTACGTGATAAGCGATGAACGCTTGCAGCGGTTGCTGCGCGTCGAGGTCAATGAGCAGACCAGCGTCATCGATGCCGAGCAGGCGCAACAGCTGTCGCTGGGGATCGACCTCAACGGCAACAAGGGCTTCGAGGGGCTCGCCTACGATACGGCGGGCCAGCGCCTGTACGTCGCGAAGGAGCGCAACCCGGTGCGCATCTACGAGATATACGGCTTTCCGTTTGCCGAGCCGACGCCTTCGGTGCATATCAGTGAGCACCAGGCGCGACTGTTCGTGCGCGACCTTTCCAGCCTGCAGTTCGACGAGCAGACCGGCCACTTGCTGGCGCTTTCCGACGAGTCGCGCCTGGTGGTCGAGCTGGACGCCGATGGCCAGCCGCTCAGCAGCCTGTCGCTGAGCGCGGGCCGGCACGGGTTGGAGCGGGACGTGCCGCAGGCGGAGGGGATGGCGATGGGACCGGACGGCACGCTCTATCTGGTCAGCGAGCCGAACCTGTTCTACGTGTTTCGCAAACCGGCCAGGTGATCGGACGACCAGCCGATCACCTGGCACCAGCGATCAGGCGACCGGCGAGGCGCTTTCGTCCTGCAGGGCGGCGTTCGGGGCGTGGCGACGGACCGAGTCGCAGCCCTGCTCGGCGCTGTGCAGGCTGGCGTACATCTGGCTCTGACCGATGACCTGGCCATTCGTGGCCTTGAGCACGAAGTAATGCTTGCCGTTGCTCGACTCCCTGACCTCGAACGCCTCTTCGCGCACGGCATTCTTGCGTACCGAATCGATGCCGTTGAGCGCCGAAGCGTGGGCCTTGTACTGTTCGCTGGACAACACGACCTGGCCGTTGCTGGCCAGCAGATTGAAATGAAACTGGCCATTGCTGGCGCGTTTCAGCTGGAATTTGCCGGACATGGCGACACCTCCTGTGAATTGCTGCGACGGACTCGGCGCAGCAATTCAAGCGTAGTCGCCCGTGGCGAGAGGCGCCGCTGTGTGACGGTCAGCGCGTGAGGGTCTGCACGCCGTCCTGGGTGCCGAGCAGCAGCAGGTCGGCCGGGCGCATGGCGAACAGGCCGTTGCTGACCACGCCGACGATGTCGTTGATCTTGCCTTCCAGCTCCGGGGCGAAGCCGATCATCAGGTTGTGCACGTCAAGGATGACGTTGCCGTTGTCGGTCACCACGCCGTCGCGGTAGACCGGATCGCCGCCGAGCTTGACCAGCTCGCGCGCCACATGGCTGCGCGCCATCGGGATGACCTCCACCGGCAGCGGAAAGGCGCCCAGCTGCTCGACCAGCTTGCTGCCATCGGCGATGCAGATGAAGGTCTTGGCCACCGCCGCGACGATCTTCTCGCGGGTGAGTGCCGCGCCGCCGCCCTTGATCAGCTCCAGGTGCTTGTTCGCCTCGTCGGCGCCATCCACGTAGAACTCCAGTTCGCTCACCGAGTTCAGGTCGTAGACCGGAATGCCGTGCTGCTTGAGACGTTCGGCGGTGGCTTCGGAGCTGGCCACGGCACCGTCGAAGAAGCCCTTGTGCTTGGCCAGCAGGTCGATGAAGAAGTTGGCGGTGGAGCCGGTGCCGACGCCAACGATGCTGCGATCGTTGAGCTTGGGAAGGATATGGTCGACAGCGGCCTGGGCGACGGCCTGCTTGAGCTGGTCCTGGGTCATGGGGGAATCCGGGCGGGAAAGACGAAGCGCGGATTATAGCCCCGCGCCGGCGACCGGTCTCGTGTGCTGCGGCAATGCCGAGGCCTTCGCGGATTGCCGGTGGTCGCCGGGGCGCTCGCGAGGGTAGACTCGGCGTTCCCCGCAAGGCCCGCCCAAGATAGCCAGAATGCTCGAACACTACGTCAAGAAGATCCTCACTTCGCGCGTCTATGACGTCGCCGTCGAAACGCCGCTGCAACCCGCCCGCCAGCTTTCCGAACGGATCGGCAACCAGATTCTGCTCAAGCGCGAGGATCTGCAGCCCGTGTTCTCCTTCAAGGTGCGTGGCGCCTACAACAAGCTGGCCCAGCTGTCCGCCGAGGAGCTGGCGCGTGGCGTGGTCACGGCATCGGCTGGCAATCACGCCCAGGGCGTGGCGCTGGCGGCCAAACAGCTGGGGATCAAGGCGACCATCGTCATGCCGCGCACCACGCCGGAGCTGAAGGTGCAGGGCGTGCGCGCCCGCGGCGGCAAGGTGGTGCTGCACGGCGACGCGTTTCCCGAGGCGCTGGCGCATTCGCTGAAGCTGGTGGAGGAGAAGGGCTACGTCTATATCCACCCCTACGACGATCCCGATGTGATCGCCGGCCAGGGCACCGTGGCGATGGAGATCCTCCGTCAGCACCAGGGCCCGATCGACGCGATCTTCGTGCCGGTGGGTGGTGGTGGCCTGGTGGCCGGGATCGCCGCCTACGTCAAGTACCTCTACCCAGAGACCAAGGTGATCGGCGTCGAGCCGGACGATTCCAACTGCCTGCAGGCCGCAATGGCCGCCGGCGAGCGCGTGGTGCTGGAGCAGGTCGGGCTGTTCGCCGACGGCGTGGCGGTGGCGCAGATCGGTCAGCACACCTTCGAGCTCTGCAAGGATCATGTCGACGAGGTGATCACCGTCAGTACCGACGAGATCTGCGCAGCGATCAAGGACATCTACGACGACACCCGCTCGATCACCGAGCCGGCCGGCGCCCTGGCCGTGGCCGGGATCAAGAAGTACGTCGAGCGCGAGGGCGTCAGCGACCAGGTGCTGGTGGGCATCGACTCGGGCGCCAACGTCAACTTCGACCGCCTGCGCCACGTCGCCGAGCGCGCCGAACTGGGCGAGAAGCGCGAGGCGATCATCGCCGTGACCATTCCCGAGCAGCCGGGCAGCTTCAAGGCCTTCTGCGAGGCGATCGGCAAACGCCAGATCACCGAGTTCAACTACCGTTTCCACACCGACCGCGAGGCGCACATCTTCGTCGGCGTGCAGACCCATCCGGAAAACGACCCGCGCGCCGCGCTGGTGCAGGGGCTGCGCGACAAGGGATTCCCGGTGCTCGATCTGACCGACAACGAACTGGCCAAGCTGCATACGCGGCACATGGTCGGTGGCCACGCGGCCGGGGTCAGCGACGAGATGGTGCTGCGCTTCGAGTTTCCCGAGCGGCCGGGTGCGCTGTTCAACTTCCTCAACAAGCTCGGCGGGCGCTGGAACATCTCTATGTTCCACTACCGCAACCACGGCGCTGCCGATGGCCGGGTAGTCGCAGGGCTGCAGGTGCCAGCGGAGGAGCGTCATCTGCTGCCGGCGGCGCTGGACAAGATCGGCTACCGCTACTGGGATGAAAGCGAGAATCCGGCCTACCAGCTGTTTCTCGGCTAAACGAGCTTAAAAGGAAGGCAAATGGACCACTACCTCACCCTCAGAATCATTCATGGCGCGACTGCAGTGCTGTTGCTGCTGGGGGTCATCGTGCATCTGCTGATGCTGTGGAAGGCCGGCCGCGGCGGCGACCAGGCCGTGCTGCAACGCAAGCTGCAGCGCACCCGCCGACTGTCCCTGCCGCTGCTGGCGGTGATCGGCCTATCGCTGCCGGTGACCGGCTGGTGGCTGACGCATCTGGCCGGATGGCCGCTGGGCCAGTTCTGGTTGTTGGCCTGCGCCGTGCTGTTCCTCGTGCTGATCCCCCTGGTCCTGCTGCTGGCCGGGCGTCTTGCCGCCTGGCAGGCGCCGGGCAACGCCAGCGCGGCGCGTAACGCCGCTATCTATGCTGTGCTGGTGCTGGTCGTGCTGATTGCCATCACCGCCCTGATGGGCGCCAAGCCTGTCTGATTCGACCGGCTCGGGCATGGCTGCCGCGCTGGTTCAGCGCAGCGAAATGATCTGCCAGCCACGTTCGCTGGCGATCTCGCGCAGCACCGGGTCCGGGTCCACGGCCACCGGGTGGGTGACGCGTTGCAGCAGTGGCAGATCGTTACGCGAATCGCTGTAGAAGTAGCTGCCTTCGAGGGTCTGCTCGGTTTCCGCCAGCCAGCGCTCGATGCGCTGGACCTTGCCTTCCTGGAAGCAGGGGATGTCGGTCAGACGGCCGGTGTAGCGGCCGTCGCGCATCTCGCATTCGGTCGCCAGCAGGGTGTCGACGCCCAGGCGAGCGGCGATCGGTCCGGTGATGAAGCGATTGGTGGCGGTTATGATCACCACCCGGTCGCCCGCCTCCAGATGCTGGCGTAGCAGCGCCTCGCCCTTGCTCAGCACGATGGGCTCGATGAAGTCCTGCATGAATTCGTCGTGCCACTGCTGCAGTTGCGCCATCTCGCTGCGGCCGAGCAATTCCTGGCAGAAGTTCTGGTAGGCGTGCACGTCGAGATTGCCGGCCAGGTAATCCTGATAGAAGGCGTCGTTGCGTGCCTTGTACTGAGTCGGATCGACGATGCCGCGCTGGCAGAGGTATTCGCCCCAGGCGTGGTCGCTGTCACCGGCCAGCAGGGTGTTGTCGAGATCGAATAGAGCCAGGCGCACGGATGATTTCCTCGAGGATGGTCAGGGCAGCGCCAAGCATACCGGTTGCAACGCCTTGCGCGCAGCCTCGGGCGGCCCCTCGCCGAGCGTGTGGGTACGTGCCGAACGGCGGCTTGCCGTGCTTTCGGCTTATCGCGGTTTTGTGGAACAATGCCGCGACATGCGTCTGCGAGGTTGTATGCCGTGATCGACTCCGATGGTTTTCGCCCGAACGTCGGCATCATCCTGACCAACGATGTCGGTCAGGTGCTGTGGGCCAGGCGGATCAATCAGGATGCCTGGCAGTTCCCGCAAGGCGGGATCAATGCCCGTGAAACGCCGGAAGAAGCCCTGTTTCGCGAACTCAACGAAGAAGTCGGCCTGGAAGAGCAGGATGTGAAAATCCTCGCCTGCACCCGTGGCTGGTTGCGCTATCGTCTGCCGCAACGCCTGGTGCGTACCCATAGCCAGCCGCTGTGCATCGGACAGAAACAGAAGTGGTTTCTGCTGCGCCTGACCGGCGCCGAAGAGCGTGTACGCATGGACCTGACCGGCAAACCGGAGTTCGACGGCTGGCGCTGGGTCAGCTACTGGTACCCGCTGGGACAGGTGGTCACCTTCAAGCGCGAGGTCTATCGTCGCGCACTTAAAGAACTCGCACCGCGTCTACCGGTGCGGGACTGAGATTCGGGGAGAAAGCCTCTGAGCATGCTCGGCACGCTGCGCAAGATTGTCCAGGAAGTGAATGCCGCCAAGGACCTCAAGGCGGCGTTGGGCATCATCGTGCTGAGAGTCAGGGAGGCCATGGGTAGCCAGGTCTGCTCGGTCTATCTGCTCGATCCGGAAACCGAACGCTTCGTCCTGATGGCCACCGAAGGCCTCAACAAGCGCGCCATCGGCAAGGTCAGCATGGCGCCCAACGAAGGCCTGGTCGGCCTGGTCGGCACCCGCGAAGAGCCGCTCAACCTCGAACACGCCTCCGAACACCCCCGCTATCGCTACTTCGCCGAAACCGGCGAGGAACGCTACGCCTCCTTTCTCGGCGCGCCGATCATCCACCACCGGCGGGTGATGGGCGTACTGGTCATCCAGCAGAAGGAACGCCGCCAGTTCGACGAGGGTGAAGAAGCCTTCCTCGTCACCATGAGCGCGCAGCTCGCCGGCGTCATCGCCCATGCCGAGGCGACCGGTTCGATCCGCGGGCTCGGCCGGCAGGGCAAGGGTATTCAGGAAACCCGCTTCATCGGCATTCCGGGCGCTCCGGGCGCCGGCGTCGGAACCGCCGTGGTGGTGCTGCCGCCGGCTGATCTGGAGGTGGTGCCGGACAAGAACATCGATAACATCGATGCCGAGCTGACGCTCTTCGAAGCCGCGCTGGAAGCCGTGCGCGCCGACATGCGCACGCTCTCGGAAAAGCTCGCCACGCAGATGCGCAAGGAAGAGCGCGCGCTGTTCGACGTCTACCTGATGATGCTCGACGATTCCGCCCTGGGCGGCGAAGTGACCAAGGTCATCCGCACCGGCCAGTGGGCGCAGGGCGCGCTGCGTCAGGTGGTCAGCGAGCACGTGCGGCGCTTCGAAATGATGGACGACGCCTACCTGCGCGAGCGCGCATCGGACGTCAAGGACATCGGCCGGCGCCTGCTCGCCTACCTGCAGGAGGCACGTCAACAGACGCTGACCTATCCCGACAAGACCATTCTGGTCAGTGAGGAGCTCTCGCCGGCGATGCTCGGCGAGGTCCCCGAGGGCAAGCTGGTGGGCATGGTCTCGGTGCTGGGTTCGAGCAACTCCCACGTCGCCATCCTCGCCCGGGCCATGGGCATTCCGACGGTGATGGGCGCGGTGGACCTGCCGTATTCCAAGGTCGACGGCATCGAGCTGATCATCGACGGCTATCGCGGCGAGATCATCACCAACCCGGGCAAGGTCCTGCGCGAGCAGTACGAAGTGCTGGCCGAGCAGGAGCGCCAGCTCTCCGCCGGGCTCGACGTGCTGCGCGAGCTGCCGTGCGAAACCGTCGACGGTCATCGTATTCCGCTGTGGGTGAATACCGGCCTGCTCGCCGATGTGGTGCGTGCGCAGGAGCGCGGCGCCGAGGGTGTCGGTCTGTATCGCACCGAAGTGCCGTTCATGATCAAGGAGCGCTTCCCCAGCGAGAAGGAGCAGATGGCGATCTACCGCGAGCAGCTGGAAGCCTTCCATCCACTGCCGGTGACCATGCGCAGCCTCGACATCGGCGGCGACAAATGCCTGCCGTACTTCCCGATCAAGGAAGAGAACCCGTTCCTCGGCTGGCGCGGTATCCGCGTCACCCTCGACCATCCCGAGATCTTCCTGCTGCAGACCCGCGCCATGCTCAAGGCCAGCGCCGGGCTGAACAACCTGCGCATCCTCTTGCCGATGATCTCCGGCATCCGAGAACTGGAAGAGGCGCTGCATCTGATTCACCGTGCCTGGTGCGAGGTGCGCGACGAAGGCCTGGATGTGATCATGCCGCCGGTCGGCGTCATGATCGAAGTGCCGGCGGCGGTCTACCTGACCCGCGAGCTGGCACGCATGGTGGACTTCATCTCGGTCGGCTCGAACGACCTCACGCAATACCTGCTGGCCGTGGATCGCAACAACCCGCGGGTCGCCGACCTCTACGACTATCTGCACCCGGCCGTGCTCGAAGCGCTGCAGCGCGTGGTCAAGGAAGCCCATGGCGAGGGCAAGCCGGTGAGCATCTGCGGCGAGATGGCGGGCGATCCGGCGGCGGCCATGCTGCTGCTGGCGATGGGCTTCGACAGCCTGTCGATGAACGCCACCAACCTGCCCAAGGTGAAATGGCTGCTGCGCCAGGTCAGCATGGACACCGCCCAGCAGCTGCTGGCGCGGGTCATGCTGCTGGACAGTCCGCAGGTCATCCACAGCACGGTTCAGCTGACCTTGCGCAACCTCGGTCTGAGCAAGCTGATCAATCCGTCCGCCGCCGTCTGAGCGATCCGCCGCCTGCCATTCAGCTCGTTGGCGGGTGGCGGTAGCGCACCTCGCCCACTGGGCCGTCCGGGCCGAAACTACGCTCCACGATGTCCAGCACCCCGTCGGCATGACTGATCAGCGCTGTGCTGGCGCGTGTGCCATATTCCGGGCTGGCGATGAAAATGCTCGACAGCCGCCTTTCCCATTCCAGCGGCACGCCGGTCTGCGGCAGTTCATGCTCGGCCGCTGGGCTTGGGTCCGCCAGCAGAGCGAGCAGTTGCTCAGGAGCCGCCGGATCGAGGTTGGCCGCCAATGCTGCGCGGGCTTTTCTCAGCTTGGGCCAGGGTGTGTCGAGGCCGGCGTTGGACAGACCATAGACGCCAGGCGGCAAGGCCGTCGCCTCGCCGCTATGCGAGTCCAGATGCCAGAGTGCCTGCCGATCGCCGACCAGCAGGTTGAAGCCGGCATAGTCGCTGCGGCGCCCGGCCAGCTCGGCGAGGTAGTCGGCCGGCGGCAAGTTCCCGCGCAGGTAATGCTCCGGCAGCTCGCCGCGCGAGCGTGGGCCGTTCGCCTGGCCGGGTGCGCGAATGTTGGTCAGTGCGGCGAAGCGTCCGCCGGTGGTGACGCCCATCCAGGTGCCGCCAGCCTGCAGGTCGCGACCGCCGATGACCCAGGGTGCATCCTCCCAACGCCCCAGCGGCAGGCTCGGGCGAGCGTGGAACTCGTCGCGGTTGGCGGCGACCACCAGCGGTTGGGTATGGCCGGGGCGCCAGGCGAAAACGATCAGGCACATGATTGCTCAGCTTCAGGCTCGAAGCGACAAGCTTGAAGCCAAGCGACTGCTTCGGCAACCTCGCCCAGCTTCCAGCTTCCAGCTTCCAGCTTCCAGCTTCCAGCTTCCAGCCCGTTTTTCAGCTACCATGCCGCCTTTGTCTGGCGAGATGGGCCCACATGGAGTTTCTGCTGTATCTGCTGCTGGGGGGCTTCGCCGGTGTGCTGGCCGGGCTGTTCGGCGTCGGCGGCGGAATGATCATCGTCCCGGTGCTGGTCCTGAGCTTCACCGCGCACGGCTTTTCGGACCAGGTGCTGACCCACCTGGCCGTCGGCACCTCGCTGGCGTCGATCGTCTTCACCTCGATCAATTCGATCCTGGCGCACCACCGCAGGGGCGCGGTGCGCTGGCCGATCGTGTTGTGGATGACCGTCGGCATCCTCTTCGGCGCCGCGCTCGGCTCGCTGACCGCGGCGGCCATCCAGGGGCCGCTGCTGCAGAAGATCATCGGCGTGTTCGCCATCCTCATGGCGATCCAGATGCTGTTCGACTTCAAGCCCAGGGCTTCGCGTGGCGTGCCGGGCAAGCCAGGGCTGACCGTGGCCGGCGTGGTGGTCGGCTGGGCCTCGGCGATCTTCGGCATCGGCGGTGGTTCGCTGACGGTGCCCTTCCTCAGCTGGCGCAGCGTGCCGATGCAGCAGGCGGTGGCGACTTCCGCGGCCTGCGGCCTGCCGATCGCCATCTCTGGCGCGCTGAGCTTCATGCTGGTCGGCTGGAACGACCCGCGCCTGCCGGAATGGAGCTTCGGCTACGTCTATCTGCCGGCGCTGGTCGGCATCGCCATCACCAGCATGTTCTTCGCCCGTATCGGCGCGAACCTCGCGCACCGGCTGTCGGCCAGGGTCCTGAGACGCCTGTTCGCCCTGCTGCTGGTGAGCGTCGGCATCAATTTTCTGGTTTGAGGAGTAACGGATGCTGCCCTATCCGCAGATCGACCCGGTGGCCATCGCCATCGGCCCCTTGCAGATTCACTGGTATGGCCTGATGTACCTGATCGGCATCGGCGGCGCCTGGTGGCTGGCTTCGCTGCGGGTGCAGCGCTTCGCACCCGAGTGGCCGAAGGACAAGCTCTCCGACCTGGTGTTCTGGGTCGCCATGGGGGTGATCGTCGGTGGGCGTCTGGGTTACGTACTGTTCTACGACCTGGCCGCCTACATCAATCAGCCGAGCCTGATCCTGCAGGTATGGAAGGGCGGCATGTCGTTCCACGGCGGCTTGATCGGGGTGCTGTTGTGCAGCTGGATCTTCGCCCGGCGCAACGGCAAGAGCTTCTTCGAGCTGATGGACTTCATCGCGCCGTTCGTGCCGATCGGCCTGGGCGCCGGGCGCATCGGCAACTTCATCAATGCCGAGCTGTGGGGCAAGGCCACCGACGTGCCCTGGGCGATGGTCTTCCCGACCGACCCGCAGCAACTGGCGCGGCACCCGTCGCAGCTCTATCAGTTCGCCCTGGAGGGTGTCGCGCTGTTCGTGATCCTCTGGCTCTATTCGCGCAAACCGCGGCCGACCATGGCGGTTTCAGGACTGTTCGCGGTGTGCTACGGCATCTTCCGCTTCATCGTCGAGTTCGTCCGCGTGCCGGATGCGCAGCTGGGCTACCTGGCGTTCGGCTGGCTGACCATGGGCCAGCTGCTCTGCGTGCCGATGGTGCTGCTCGGTGCCGGGATGATCGCCTGGGGCTATCGCCGCGACGCCAGCCAAGGTCCGGCCTGATTCCGTAGCCCTGCCTGTCGCCATGAGGGCGACAAGCGGGGCGCAGGCCTTTTACTATTCGCGCAGCCTTTTCACCGCGCTTCGGCGCCTGCTTCGAGTCAATCGATGAAACAGTACCTCGACCTGATGCGCCACGTGCGCGAACACGGCACCTTCAAGACCGACCGCACCGGCACCGGCACCTACAGCGTGTTCGGCCATCAGATGCGTTTCGACCTGGCCGAAGGCTTTCCGCTGGTCACCACCAAGAAGTGCCACCTCAAATCCATCATCCACGAGCTGCTGTGGTTCCTTCAGGGCGACACCAACATCAAGTACCTGAAGGAAAACGGCGTGCGCATCTGGGATGAGTGGGCCGATGAGAACGGCGAACTGGGCCCGGTCTATGGCTACCAATGGCGTTCGTGGCCGGCGCCGAACGGTGAATCCATCGACCAGATCGCCAATCTGCTGGCGATGATCAAGAAGAATCCGGACTCGCGCCGGCTGATCGTTTCGGCCTGGAACCCGGCGCTGGTCGAGCAGATGGCGCTACCGCCGTGCCACGCGCTGTTCCAGTTCTACGTCGCGGAAGGCAAGCTCAGCTGCCAGCTGTACCAGCGCTCGGCGGATATTTTTCTCGGCGTGCCGTTCAACATCGCCAGCTACGCGCTGTTGACGCTGATGGTGGCGCAGGTCTGCGACCTGCAGCCGGGCGAGTTCATCTGGAGCGGCGGCGACTGCCATCTGTACGCCAATCACCTGGAGCAGGCCGACCTGCAGCTGACCCGCGAGCCGCTGCCGCTGCCGACCATGAAACTCAACCCGGACGTGAAGGACCTGTTCGCTTTCCGTTTCGAGGACTTCGAATTGGTCGGCTACGAAGCACATCCGCACATCAAGGCGCCCGTCGCGGTCTGACTTTGGTCGGGTTTGCCGTCGTGGGTAACCCGGCTGTCACATTTGCCGTATAGACTCGACCGCTCAGGGTTTCTTGGGGGGGGCGGGTCATGCGCAGGGTCGTGTTCAATCAGAAGGGTGGTGTCGGCAAGTCGAGCATCGCCTGCAATCTGGCCGCGGTCAGCGCATCGCAGGGCTACCGCACGCTGCTGGTGGATCTGGACGCGCAGGCCAACTCCACGCATTACCTGACCGGGCTGACCGGCGATGACATTCCCACTGGCATCGCCGACTTCTTCAAGCAGATCCTCGCCGGCGGTACCGCGGGCAAGAAGGCGCGCCCGCCGATCCTCGAAACGGCCTTCGACAACCTGCACCTGATCAGCGCCACGGCTGAGCTGGCCGACCTGCAGCCCAAGCTGGAGGCCAAGCACAAGATCAACAAGCTGCGCAAACTGCTCGACGGCCTGGCCGAGGATTACGACCGCATCTACCTCGACACACCGCCGGCACTGAACTTCTATACCGTTTCGGCGCTGATCGCAGCCGAGCGTTGCCTGATCCCCTTCGACTGCGACAGCTTTTCCCGTCAGGCGCTGTACAGCCTGCTGGACGAGATCGAAGACATGAAGGACGACCACAACGAAGCGCTCGAGGTCGAGGGCATCGTGGTCAATCAATTCCAGCCGCGGGCCGCGCTGCCGCAACAGATGATCGACGAGTTGCTGAGCGAGGGGTTGCCGGTGCTGCCGGTCAACCTGATGAGTTCGGTGAAGATGCGCGAATCGCACCAGGCCTGCATGCCGCTGGTCTACCTGGACCCGCGGCACAAGCTGAGCCAGCAGTTCGTCGAGCTGCACGACCTGCTCGAGCACGGCTGAGGGGAAAAGCGGCGTAAGGTTGCACCCCGCCGAACGCGAGGTTCACCGAACGTCGTCGCTTTGTAGGGTGCGCTCCGCGCACCGCGAGCCCTGGTGCAAGAGCGCTGGTGTGCGGAGCGCACCCTACAGGCATCGGACGTATGGGGCGCAAGCCCCGAAGCGGCAATCCCCCGCCCGGGTCGGCAAGGTATTGCCGGCGGAGAACGCCTTCCCGGGGCGTCTGCACAGTCCGGTTCCGCGGAGATCGTCGGTGAATGGCCCTTTTGCTTCCGACGGGTCGCGACTATCGCCGTCGGTTGAAGAGATCCAGGTGCACGTGTCCATTCAGTGGCTTGGTTCTTGCTGTCGACGCACCAGCAAGCCAATGCGATGAGGTGGATCATCGATAGCGTGTCGATCGCCAGGGCGATTGGGATGTAGGTCGATCGACCCTAAAGGACGAGGGGAGAACTTTCATGCATATCCATAATGCGTATCCGGCGGCGAACGCTGCTTATGCCAGTCAGGTGAAAGCCGCGAAAGCCGAGGAAGCCGCCCAGGAGTCCCGAGGCGGCAGCAGACCGCACAACGCGGACAGCGTAACGATATCGGATGCGGCCAGGCGGGCTGCCAGCGCCGAAGGCGTGATACCGGGTATGCAGGGCGGCTCTTCGGGAACCTATCCCCTGGAGATGTATCAGGTTCCGGCTTGGCGAGCCGAATATATGTTCCAGGTACCCGGCAAGCTGGGTGTCGGGGCCGACTGGTTCGCCGACAAGTATCCGCAGGCTGCATCCACGTCAGAGGCCGAGCGTAGCGAATATGCCGACCTCGTTCAGGGGCATTACCACGCTGTGCTTGAAGCCAATGGCATCCAAGGAATAGAGGCGCATTACCAGGCTACGATTCTGGATCAGAACGTCAGTGAGTCTCTTCGCCTGCAGATGAACGAGCGGGTACAGGGCGATGACAGGCTGCTTCAGTTGATGGCGAGAATGGGCAAGTCGATTCTGTAACCGCGGATAGCCATGCAGACCGTAGGTTGGGTTGAGCGAAGCGAAGCCCAACGCATACGGGCAACGGGGCGACATCGATGATGGGGAACATGTTGGGCTTCGGCGCTGCGCGCCTCAACCCAACCTACGCGTGCCGTCCCATCCAGGTCTCCCAGCCTCAATCCTCCGCGCGCCGTTCGAGCTTCTTGCCCAGCCGCGAGGCGTACAGTTCGCCGATCATGCCGCGGCGGAAGACCAGGCCGTAGGTTGGGTTGAGCGAAGCGAAGCCCAACGCATACGGGCAACGGGGTGACATCAATGATGGGCAACGTGTTGGGCTTCGGCGCTTCGCCCCTCAACCCAACCTACGCGCTGCGCCCCTCAACCCAACCTACGCGTGCCGTCCCATCCAGGTCTCCCAGCCTCAATCCTCCGCGCGCCGTTCGAGCTTCTTGCCCAGCCGCGAGGCGTACAGCTCGCCGATCATGCCGCGGCGAAAGACCAGCACGCAGACCATGAAGATGATCCCGGTGACCAGCGTCACCGGCAGCTCCGAGGTGGCGAAGTAGTTGCCCAGACTGGTCACCAGTGCGGCGCCGAAGATCGGCCCGACCAGGGTACCGATGCCGCCGAGCAGGGTCATCAGCACCACCTCGCCGGACATCTGCCAGCTGACGTCGGTCAGCGTGGCGAACTGGAACACCAGTGCCTTCAGTCCGCCGGCCAGCCCGGCCAAGGCGGCGGACATGACGAACGCGCCGAGCTTGTAGCGCGACACCGAATAACCCAGGGAAATGGCGCGGTTCTCGTTCTCGCGGATCGAGCGCAGGATCATGCCGTACGGCGAGTTGATCACGCGCCAGATCAGCAGCATCCCGGCGAGGAATACCGACAGCACGAAGAAGTACATATACAGGGGTTCCTGCAGGTCGATGAAGCCGAGCAGGTGCCCACGTGGAATGTTCTGAATGCCATCCTCACCATGGGTGAAGGGCGCCTGCAGGCAGAAGAAAAAGAACATCTGCGACAGCGCCAGGGTGATCATCGTCGAGTAGATGCCCTGCCGGCGGATCGCCAGAAAGCCGATGATCAGGCCGAGAAACGCCGCGCCGGCAACGCCGACGAGAATACCCAGCTCGGGCGGCAGCCCCCATTCCTTGACCGCGTGGGCGGTGAAATACGCCGCGCCGCCGAAGAACGCCGCGTGGCCGAAGGAGAGGATGCCGGTGTAGCCGAGCAGCAGGTTGAAGGCGCAGGCGAAGAGGGCGAAGCACAGCACCTTCATCAGGATGATCGGGTAGAAGTAGAAGGGCGCCAGTGCGAGGGCGACCACGCCGATCAGGATCAGCACGGTCTCCAGGCGCAGCAGCGGGCGTTTGGCGGTGGCGCTCATGGATACTGGCGTGGTCATCAGGCGTCCCTCCCCATCAGGCCGGCCGGACGCACCAGCAGCACGATCGCCATGATCACGAAGATCACGATGTTGGAAGCCTCCGGATAGAACACCTTGGTCAGCCCCTCGAGAATGCCCAGCAGGTAGCCGGTGATGATCGCGCCGAGAATCGAGCCCATGCCGCCGACCACCACCACGGCGAACACCACGATGATCAGGTTCGAGCCCATCAGCGGACTGACCTGATAGATCGGCGCGGCGAGCATGCCAGCCAGCCCGGCCAGTGCCGCACCCATGCCATAGGTGAAGGTCAGCAGCAGCGGCACGTTGATGCCGAAGGTGCGCACCAGCGTCGGGTTCTCGGTGGCGGCACGCAGGTAGGCGCCGAGTTTGGTCTTCTCGATCAGCAGCCAGCTGGCGATGCAGATCACCAGCGAGGCCAGCACGACCCAGGCGCGGTACTTGGGCAGGAACATGAAGCCCAGGTTGTAGCCGCCGGCCAGTGCTTTCGGCACGGCATAGGGCTGCCCGGACGAGCCGTAGAAGTAGCGGAAGGCGCCTTCCAGGGCGAGCGCTAGGCCGAAGGTGAAGAGCAGGCTGTAGAGGTGGTCGAGGTTGTACAGCCGCGAGAGTGCGAGGCGCTCGATCACCGCACTGCACAGGCCGACGATGATTGGCGCGAGGATCAGCGCCGGCCAGTAGCCGATGCCGAGGGTCGCCAGCAGCAGGTAGCCGCCGAAGGCGCCGATCATGTACTGCGCGCCGTGGGCGAAGTTGATGATCTTCAGCATGCCAAAGATGATCGCCAGGCCCAGACTGAGCATGGCGTAGAACGAGCCGTTGATCAGGCCGATCAGCAATTGTCCGAGGAAGGCCTGGATCGGCACATCGAAAATCGTCGTCATCAGACCCCCAGGGCTTCGTTGAGCATGGACATGCGGCCGGGCAGATCGGCGACGTCGAACGAGTCGATGACCTTGCCGTGATCGACCACGTAGAAGCGGTCGGCCACTTTGCTGGCGAAGCGGAAGTTCTGCTCCACCAGCAGGATGGTCATGCCGCGCTGCTTGAGCGTCTGCAACACTTCGCCGATGCGCTGGATGATCACCGGTGCCAGGCCTTCGGTGGGTTCGTCGAGCAGCAGCAGCTTAGCTCCCGTGCGCAGGATGCGTGCCATGGCGAGCATCTGCTGTTCACCACCGGAGAGCTTGGTGCCGGGGCTCTTGCGGCGTTCCTCGAGGTTGGGAAACAGCTGGTAGATCTCCGCCAGGGTCATGCCGCCCTTGGCGATCACCGGCGGCAGGGTGAGGTTCTCCTCCACTGTCAGGGTGGAAAAGATGCCGCGCTCCTCCGGCACATAGCCGATGCCGTGGCGGGCGGTGCGGTGCAGCGGTACGCGCAGCATGTCCTTGCCGTCGAAGCGGATGCTGCCACTACGCTTGCGGATGATGCCGACGATCGAGCGCAGCGCGGTGGTCTTGCCGACGCCGTTGCGGCCGAGCAGGGTCACCGTCTCGCCCTGGCGCACGTCGAGGTCGATGCCGTGCAGGGCATGGCTTTCGCCATACCAGGCGTTGAGGTCGCGCACGCTGAGCAAGGGTTCAGTCATCTTCGGTCCCCATGTAGGCCACGCGCACGCGTTCGTCCTGACTGACCGTGCGGTAGTCGCCGGAGGTCAGGATTTCGCCACGCTGCAGTACCGTCACCTGATGGCAGAGGTCGGCGACCACCTTGAGGTTGTGCTCGACCATCAGCACCGCGCGCTGGGTGGCGACCTCACGAATGATCTCGGCCACCACGTGCACGTCTTCGTGGCCCATGCCGGCCATGGGTTCGTCCAGCAGCAGCACCTTGGGCTCCAGCGCCAGGGTGGTGGCGATCTCCAGCACGCGTTTGCGCCCGTAGGAGAGATCAGCGGCCAGCTCGTTGCGCTTGTCGGCCAGGCCGACCGACTCGATCAGCTGCATGGCGCGCTCGTTGAGGCGGTTGAGCGAGCGCATCGGCAGCCAGAACTGCGTGGCCAGCCCGCCCGGTCGCTGCAGGGCGACGCGCACGTTGTCCAGCACGGAGAGGTGCGGAAACACCGCCGAGATCTGGAACGAGCGCACCAGGCCCATGCGCGCCACCTTGGCCGGGTCGGTACGGGTGATGTCATGGTCGAGCAGGCGGATGGTTCCGCTGGTGGGTTGCAGGAACTTGGTCAGCAGATTGAACACGGTGGTCTTGCCCGCGCCGTTGGGCCCGATCAGGGCGTGCACCTGTGCATGGCGCACGTCCAGATCGACATTGTTGACCGCGACGAAGCCGCCGAACTCCTTGCGCAGGCCGCGGGCAGAGAGCATCACTGGCGTGTCCGTGGCTGTGCCGGCGGTCGGCCCGCCGGCGTCTAGGCTTTGCGCTGCAACCATGCTCACTGCCCGGCCAGATCGCAGCCGCTCTCGGCCGGATCGATATAGGCCTCGTTGCCCGGTACAGTCGCCAGCACCTTGTAGTAGTCCCACTCGCGCTTGCTTTCCTCGGGCTTCTTCACTTCCATCAGGTAGACGTCGCTGATCAGCCGGCCGTTGGCGCCGACCTTGGCGTTGCGTGCGAAGACGTCGTCCACCGGCATCTCGTGCATCGCCTTGGCAACCGGCTCGGTGGCGTCGGTGCCGGCCTTCTCGATCGCCTTGAGGTACTGCATGACGCCGGAGTAGGTGCCGGCGTGGACCATGTTCGGCATACGCCCGGTGCGCTTGAAGAAACGCTCACCGAACTCGCGGGACTTGTCGTCGCGATCCCAGTAGAAGCTCTCGGTCAGGGTCAGGCCCTGGGCGGCGTCGAGGCCCAAACCGTGCACTTCGGCGAGGGTGAACAGCAGTGCGGCGAGGCGCTGGCCGCCAGCGACGATGCCGAACTCGGCGGCCTGCTTGATGCTGTTGGCGGTGTCCAGGCCGGCATTGGCCAGGCCGATGACCTTGGCGCCGGAGGATTGCGCCTGCAAGAGGAACGAGGAGTAATCGGTGCTCGCCAGCGGATGACGCACGGCGCCCTTGATCTCGCCGCCCTTGGATTTGACGAACTTGCCGGTCTGCTCTTCCAGCGAGTAGCCGAAGGCGTAGTCGGCGGTGAGGAAATACCAGCTGTCACCACCCTGGGACACCAGCGCACCGCCGGTGCCGACCGCCAGCGCGTGAGTGTCATAGGCCCAGTGGAAGCCGTAGGGCGAGCACTGCTTGCCGGTCAGCTCGGTGGTGGCGGCGCCGGTCACCAGATTGATCTTCTTCTTGCTCTTGGAAATGCCCTGTACCGCCAGCGCCACCGAGGAGGTGGTCAGCTCCATGATCGAGTCGACCTGCTCGCGGTCGTACCACTGCCGCGAGATGTTGGAGGCGATGTCCGGCTTGTTCTGGTGATCGGCGGTGACGATCTCGATCGGCGCGTCGAGCACCTTGCCGCCGAAGTCCTCGGCGGCCATTTTCGCCGCCTCGAACGACCACTTGCCGCCGAAATCGGCATACACGCCGGACTGATCGTTGAGGATGCCGATCTTCACCTTGCCGTCGGAAATCTCGGCCGAGGCGGGTATGGCGACCACTGCCGTCAGGGTTGCCGCTGCGATTGCTGAAAGCTTCATGCGTATCTCCTTGCACGGTTTGCTCGGCATACGGGCTCGCCCCATGCGAAGCGGTCCGTATGGCGGGTTAGGGAAAAGCTGGGCAGGCGGTCAGGCGCGCAATGCCGTGGATCGTTGGCGGGCTGAATGCAGCGGCCAGGCATTGACGCACGCACGGCGAACGCAAGCGTGCGCGGGGCACCACGTCGTCGTGAAACGTTGCAGAGATGGGAGCTGGAAAGCGGGACCAGAAACGAGTCGAAGCGAGGCACATGGGCGTCTTCTTCTTATTGTTGTTCTGGCTCTAAACGTAGCAGGGGTTTGCAAGGACGCAACCTGACGGTGGCGTGTCGCTCGGCAATGCGGTGCCTGCTATGCACCGGCGCCATCGGGCGCAGGCGGGCAAAGATGCGCTTCAGCGCGCGATCAGGATGTCGCAGGGCGGCTTGTCGATAAACTGCCGAGTCAGGCTGCCGAGCAGGGCGCTGCTCAGTTCGCCGCGGCTGTGACCGCCGAGTGCCAGCAGCAGCGGTTGCAGGTCGCGCAGCGCCGCGTCCATGCAATTGTTACGCTCGCCCTGATGCAGGCTGTAGCTCAGCAGCGCGCCCGTATCCGGCAGTTGCGGCTGGATGTCTTCGATCAACTGATCGAACAGTTCCTGCTGCAGCGACAGGCCTTCGTAATCGGGGCCGTGTACTTCGGCCATCTCGTCGATATGCAGGGCATGCAGTTCGGCCCCCTCGCCAAGCAGTGTCCAGGCGCATTGCATGGCACGGGTGGCGCAGTCGGAGAAATCCAGCGCAGCCACAGCGCGTTGGTACGGGATGTCCGCCGGGGTGATGGCCAGCAGCAGCGGTGCCCGGCTTGCCAGCATGATGTGCTCCAGCGTGGTACCGGCGAATCCCTGGCTAGATCCCTTGTGATGGCGCCCCAGCACCAGCAGATCGGTCTCCAGACCCTCGGCCTGGGTGAGAATCTCCTCCACCGGCTGTCCGCGGCGAATCCAGGGTTCGAGCTGCCCCAGCCCGTTTTCCTGCAGGCGTTGCTGCAGGAATGCGCGTGCCTGTTGTTCGTCACTCTCGGCACCGCGCTCGTCGAGCACGTAAAGCAGGCTGATGCGAGCGCCGGCCTGGCGCGCCAGGCCGGCGGCACGTTGCAGCGCGAGATCGGCGTCCGGGCTGAGATCGTGGGCGACAAGAATGTGCTGAACCCGTTTGTGCTGAAGCATGGGCGGCCTCGCGAAGCTGGCGAAAGGCGCAAGTATGCCGTGGCCGCGGGGGCATGTCCCGCCCGTGACCCGCGTCGCCCCTTGATCGGGCGCATCAACTTCAAGGGCAATGGCCACTCGTGCTTTTGTCGATCCGATCCTGCGGCTATGCTTGCCGGCATTCGCGCAGGAGAGATGGATGAGCAAGGTCAGTGTGCTGGTAGTGGATGACGCGCCCTTTATCCGCGACCTGGTGAAGAAGGCGCTCCGTAGTCACTTTCCCGGCATTCGCATCGAGGATGCGGTCAACGGGCGCAAGGCCCAGCAAATGCTCAGCCGCGAGCGTTTCGACCTGATTCTCTGCGATTGGGAAATGCCGGAGATGTCGGGGCTCGAGCTGCTGACCTGGTGCCGCTCGCAGGATTCGCTGAAAAGCACGCCGTTCATCATGGTGACCAGCCGTGGCGACAAGGAGAACGTCGTGCAGGCCATTCAGGCCGGCGTTTCGGACTTCATCGGCAAACCCTTTTCCAACGAACAGCTGACCAGCAAGGTGCGCAAGGCCCTCGGCCGTGCCGGCAAGCTGGATGCCCTGGCTGCCAGCGCGCCGACGCGAAGCCTCGCGACCGGCATAGCCAACGATTCGCTGGCCGCTCTGACTGGCGGCAAGGCCGAGGTGGTGCGGCCCGCAGCACCCGCCGCTCCTGCCGTTGAGAGTAAAGCCTCGCCCCTTATTCAGCCGCCGCCGGTACCTGCCAGCGCGGCAGCCGGTGCAGCGTCCGGTCGCGGGCAGGGCCAGCTACGACTGGCCAATGGCAGTGTCGCCTGCGTGATCAAGGCGCTGAGCCTCAAAGAGGCACTGCTGGTGGTCAAGCGCGGCGAACAGCTGCCGCAGGTGCTGGAAAGTGCCGTACTCGATCTCGAGCAGGGGGAGGGCGGTGAGATCGCCCGCCTCAACGGCTATCTGCACGCCGTTGCGGCTTTCGAGCCGAAGCCCGACAGCGAATGGCTGCAGCTGTCGTTCCGCTTCGTCGACCGCGACCCGCAGAAGATGGACTACCTGTCACGCCTGATCGCCCGCGGCACGGCGCAGCGGCACTTCATTCCCGGCGCCTGATCTGCGCCCCGTCAGGCGACCGTTCGGCGCCTGGTCGCGCAGACAAACTGACCGGCATCACACCCCGACGGTCGGTGGCTCGCACAGGCCAGTCGCCGCTGCTAGAGTTCCCGTTCCAACACATAATCACTAGAACATCTGCCGTTATGCTGGGGCGCATTCTCTTGTTGCTCGGGCTGCCGCTGCTGGCTACGCCGGCGCTGGCCCTGACCATCTACAAATACACCGACGCCAATGGGGTCGTGACCTACAGCGACCAGGCCGCGCCCGGCGCGCAGGTCTTCGTCTTCAGTGACCGCATGGTGGAAAAGCTCGATACCCAGGTCAAACTGGAAACCCGCAAACATGCGGCGGGCGAGACGTTGCTGGTGCGTAACGACCTGTTCGCGCCGGTGGATATCGAGCTGAAGCTGGAAAACGTCGTCAATGCCGTCGGCGCACCGGCCAAGCCGATCCGCTGGGTATTGCCGCCGCGCAGTCAGATTCGTCTGGCCACCCTGGCCCCGCGCGATGCCAGCAAGCCACTCAAGTACACGCCCAAGCTTCGCCATGCCCTGGGCGATCCGCGCCTGTTACCCAAACCCTACAAGTACCCGTTGCCCTGGCGCGGCGGTCCTTTCCGCCTGACCCAGGGCGCCAACGGCCAGTACAGCCATTTCACGCCCAAGGGGCGCTACGCGGTCGACATCGCCATGCCCGAAGGCACGCCCATCGTCGCCGCGCGCGGCGGCATGGTGGTGAAGATCGAGAACCAGCAGAGCGGCCGCGGCAACAACCCGGCCGGCAACTTCGTGCGCATCATGCATGACGACGGCACCATGGGCGTCTATCTGCACCTGATGAAGGGCTCGGTGGCGGTACGTGAAGGCCAGCGGGTGGAAACCGGCACCCGCATCGCGCGCTCCGGCAATACCGGCAACAGCACCGGTCCGCATCTGCACTTCGTGGTGCAGCGCAACGTCGGTCTGGCGATCGAGTCGATCCCGTTCGACTTCTCGCAGCCGGTCAACAGCCTGCCGAACTTCGCCGTTGGTGGGGAATAAGAGGTAAAAGCAGCCTGAAGCTTGAAGCCTGAAGCTGGAAGAAAGAGCTTGACGGGGTGCTGGCCCCAGCCCGCAAGCTGGCTTCCAGCTTTAAGCCTGCCTGAGCACCTTGGCCAACACGATCTTCGGGCCGCGCATTTTCTTGATGACGATCTGCAGGCCTTCGACCTGCAACACTTCATCTTCATCGGGAACGCGCTTGAGCGTTTCGTAGACGAGTCCGGCCAGGGTTTCGGCTTCGATGTGATCGAGGTCGATTTCCAGCAGACGCTCCAGCTTGAACAGCGGGGTGTCGCCGCGGACCAGCAGCTTGCCGGGCTGGTAGGCGAGCACGCCACGTTCGGCCTTGCGATGTTCGTCCTGGATATCGCCCACCAGCACTTCGAGCACGTCTTCCATGGTCAGGAAGCCGATTACCTTGTGGTCGCCTTCCTCGACCAGCACGAAATGCGCACCACCCTGGCGGAACTGTTCGAGCAGGCTGGCCAGCGGCATGTGCTTGGACACGCACTCCAGTGGACGCAGCAGCTCGTTCAGGCAGAAGTGTTCGGGCAGGCGATCATCGGCGGCCAGCGCCAGCAGCAGATCCTTGATGTGCAGCAGGCCGACGTACTCGCCCTTCTCGCTGTCGTAGACCGGGTAGCGGCTGTACTTGTGGCGGCGGATAACTTCGAGAATCGCGCTCAGCGGAGCGTCATGCTCCAGCTGCAGCAGATCCTCACGCGAGTTGGCCCAGTCGACCACTTCCAGCTCGCTCATCTCCACCGCCGAGGCCAGCACCTGAATCTGCTGATTGCCAGGGTCGCGGGCGCGGTTGGAGTGCAGGATCAGCTTGAGCTCTTCGCGGCTGTAGTGGTGGTCGTGATGTGCGCCGGGCTCGCCCTGGCCGGCGATGCGCAGGATGGCGTTGGCGCTGGCATTGAGCAGGTAGATGGCCGGGTACATCAGCCAGTAGAACAGGTACAGCGGCACCGCCGTCCACAGCGACAGCAGCTCCGGCTTGCGGATCGCCCAGGACTTCGGCGCCAGCTCACCGACCACGATGTGCAGGTAGGAAATGATGAAGAAGGCGGTGAAGAAGGCGATGCCGTGCACCACCGCCGGGGACTGGATGCCGATGCTGGTCAGCAGCGGTTCGAGCAGGTGGGCGAAAGCGGGTTCGCCGACCCAGCCGAGGCCGAGCGAAGCCAGGGTGATGCCCAGCTGGCAGGCGGAGAGGTAGGCGTCGAGCTGAGCGTGGACGGTGCGCAGGATGTGCCCGCGCCAGCCGTGCCGGCTGGCGATCGCTTCCACCTTGGTGGAGCGCAGCTTGACCATGGCGAACTCGGCGGCAACGAAGAAGCCGTTGAGCAGCACGAGGAACAGGGCAAAGAGAATCAGGCCGAAATCGGCGAAGTAGGACGAGGCGGCGTAACTGGGGGAGGGGTCCATGAAGGGATCGGGTAGCCAATGGTCGCGACAGGATGGCGGCGGCGGGCCGGCTTTTCAAGCGATGAGCCGGGATTTTTCCGGCTCGCGCAGGCGGTGGATCAGCGCTCGGACACCTGGCTGTTCTGGAAGTGGCAGGAGAAGCGGCTGCCCCGGCCTGGCGTGCTGCTGATATCCAGGCGGCCCTGGTGGCGCAGCAGCACGTGCTTGACGATGGCCAGCCCCAGTCCAGTACCGCCGGTGCTGCTGGCGCGGCTGGAGTCGACCCGGTAGAAGCGCTCGGTCAGGCGCGGCAGGTGCTTCTGTTCGATGCCGATGCCGGTGTCCTCGACACTCAGGTGCGCGCCCACCTCGTCGCCCCACCAGCGCACATGCACGCTGCCGCCATCGGGCGTGTACTTCACCGCATTGAACACCAGGTTGGAGAAGGCACTGCGCAGCTCCGTCTCGCTGCCCTTGAGCAGCAGCGCCGGGTCGGCATCGAGGCTGATCAGGTGCCCGCGACTGCCGGACAGCGCGCGGGCATCGCTGACGATCGATTGCAGCAGCAGGCTCACCGCCACCGGCTGGTTGTCGGTCGGGCGGCTGCTGGTTTCCAGGCGGGCCAGCAGGAGCAGGTCGTTGAGCAGGTGTTGCATGCGCCCGGCTTGCTGGTTCATCTGCTGCAGGGCTCTGAGCCAGCGCGGGTTCACCGCATCGGCGTTTTCCAGCAGCGTCTCCAGATAGCCGGCGATGACGGTGAGCGGCGTGCGCAGCTCGTGGGATACGTTGGCGACGAAGTCTTTGCGCATCTGCTCCAGCTGGTGCAGGCGGGTGACGTCGCGGACCAGCAGCAGGTGCTCGCGGTTGCCGTAGCGGGTGATGTTGAACTGCAGGCGAATGCGGTCGTCGACGGGCGAGGCCAGTTCCAGCGGCTGGTCGTAGTTGCCGCCATCGAAGTATTCCTTGAACGCCGGATGGCGCACCAGATTGCCGATCGGATGACCGGCGTCCTGCGGCTTCTTCAGCCCCAGCAGGCGGTTGGCGGCGGGGTTCCACCATTCCAGGTTGCCGTCGCTGTCGAGCATGATCACCGCGTCTTTGAGCGCGGCGGTGGAACCTTGTGCGCGATCGATGATGCCCTGTAGCTCGCCGCGCAGGCGCAGGTCGCGGCGCTGCATCTGGTACAGGCTGTCGAAGACGTCGCCCCAGATGCCCGCCGAATCCGGCGGCGCTTCGTCCGGGTCGGTACGCCGCAACCAGCGCTGCAGGCGTAGCAGCTGGCGTAGGGTCCAGACCAGATAGCCGCTCAGACCAAGGACCAGTGCCCAGGCATATTCGCCGGTCAGCAGTCCCAGTAGCAGGCAGCCGCCGAGCATGAGCAGCAAGCGACGCACGAGGGCTCCTTGCCAGTCCTGATTCAACCGAAGCACTCCAGAGAGGTGGCGATGATGGGGCGGATTACGCCGGGACGCATGCTCACCCGGCGTGCTCAGCTTTTGCTGGAGAAACGATAACCGGTGCCGCGTACCGTCTGCACCAGGTTCTCGTAGGCTTCACCGAGTGCCTTGCGCAGCCGGCGGATATGCACATCGACGGTGCGCTCCTCGACATAGACATTGCCGCCCCAGACCTGATCGAGCAGCTGGCTGCGGGTGTAGGCGCGTTCCTGGTGGGTCATGAAGAACTGCAGCAGGCGGTATTCGGTGGGCCCCATCTCGGCCGGCTTGCCGTCGATGGTGACGCGATGGCTGACCGGATCGAGCAGCAGCCCGCCGATCTCGATCGGCGATTCGCTGTCCACCGGCGTCGCGCGGCGCAGCACGGCCTTGAGGCGGGCCACCAGCTCGCGCGGGGAGAAGGGCTTGGTGATGTAGTCGTCGGCACCGACTTCCAGACCCTGGATCTTGTTGTCTTCTTCACCCTTGGCGGTGAGCATGATGATCGGCGTGTCGGCGGTCAGCTCGTCGCGCTTGAGGCGACGGGCCAGCTCGATGCCGGAAGTGCCGGGCAGCATCCAGTCGAGCAGGATCAGGTCTGGCTTGCGGTCGATGATCAGCGCGTGGGCCTGCTGGGTGTTTTCTGCTTCGAGACAGTCATAGCCGGCCATTTCCAGGGCGACGACGATCATCTCCCGGATCGGCGCCTCGTCATCGACGATCAGTATGCTCTTGCCGTTCATGGTCAAGCCTCGGGTCTGTTCTTGTCGTCCGGCATTAGATAACGGAATTATTGCAGCCATGTGACAGGCAGACGGCAGCAGGCTGCCGTGCTCCGGCGCTCTGGCCCGGCGCGCCTGGGCTTAAGCCTTGGTGGCGTAATCCAGCACGATGCCCGCAAGGATCGCCAGCCCTGCCCAGTGGTTGTGCAGGAACGCCTTAAAGCAGACCTGCGGCTTGCGCGACCTGGTCTTCCAGAACTCCCAGGCGAAGCAGCCGGCGGCGACCACCAGCCCGAGGTGGAACCACTGGCCCAGCTCGAAGCGCACGCCGGCAAGGAGCAGACAGAACAGCGCCAGGCCCTGCAGGGTGACGATGATGACGCGGTCCGCTTCGCCGAAGAGGATGGCAGTGGACTTGATGCCGATCTTCAGATCGTCCTCGCGGTCGGCCATGGCGTAGTAGGTGTCGTAGGCCACCGTCCACAGCAGGTTGGCGATGAACAGCAGCCAGGCCTCGGGCGGCAGGTTGCCGGTCTCGGCGGTGAAGGCCATCGGCATGCCCCAGGAGAAGGCTGCGCCGAGCACCACCTGCGGATAGAAGGTGTAGCGCTTCATGAACGGGTAACAGGCGGCCAGCGCCAGGGCGCCGAAGGACAGGTAGACGGTGGTTGCGTTGGTCAGCAGCACCAGGCCGAAGCTCAGGCCCACCAGCACGGCGAACAGCGTCCAGGCCTCGCGGGAGCTGATCTTGCCGGTGGCCATGGGGCGCGTCTGGGTGCGTTGCACGTGGCCGTCGAAGTTGCGGTCGGCGAAGTCGTTGACCACGCAGCCGGCGGCGCGCATCAGGATCACGCCGGTGATGAAGATGAACAGATTCTTCGCGCTGGGTACGCCTTCGGCAGCTATCCACAGCGCCCACAGCGTTGGCCACAGCAGCAGATAGGTGCCGATGGGCCGGTCCAGACGCATCAGCTGGATGAAGTCCCAGGCGCGCGGGTGCAGGCGATTGCACGATTGCAGCAGTTTCAGATACATCAGCGGCTCTCCTTGGCGGAAGGGGGCATGCAGAGCGGCGCGCTCAGGGCGTGACGGCGGCGGCCTGCCACAGCTCGGGGAGGAACACCTCGGCGACCAGCACGCCGAGCCGATTCTGGCGGAAGCACGAGCGCCGCGCCCAGAGGCCGTCGACACGGCACGCATCCGGTAGCCAGCGCGCGGGGTAATGACAGGCCTCGAGCGTGCCGCGGGCAAAGGGCGGATCGCTGAACAACAGCTCACCCAGGGAACGATTGCCCAGGCGCTGCAGGTCGAGGCCGGAGTCCTCCAGCTGCGCTCGCGCGGCGACGCTGCGGGCGAACACCCAGGGCTGGCCTTGACCGCACAGATAGACCTCACGCACCCAGCCCTCGCTGTCGGCCGGAACGCCAAGCGCGGCGCACTCGTCGGCGCGCAGGGGCTGCCAGGCTTCGTGTAGCGGCGTCACGCTGAAGGCGCCATCGGCCAGCTCGGTCAGGCGGCGGGTGAGCGAGCCCTTGTCGACGTAGAGCCAGTCGTGCAGGGCGGGATCGAGGGGGGAGGGGAGGCGGTCGGCACTTAGCCAGTCATGAATTTCGGACACGGTGCGTCAGAGCTAGCGGAAAAGAGCGGCGAGTCTAGCATGCGACTTGGGCGCGGCACGGGTGCGGGCTGTCCGGCCAGGCTGTAGCCGCGCTCGGTAAACGCTACATACGCCTCAGGTCCAGCCTTCAAGACGCATGGTGGCGCGCACCAGGCGCTGCTCCTCCTGCTCGATCTCCTTGAGGTTGTCGCGAATGCCGTGGATATGGTCGCGTGCCGCACGCTGGGCCTGTTCGGGCAGACGCTCGATCACCGCGTGATAGAGACGCGAGTGCTGGCGGTCGATCTGGCGCTTCTGTGCCGGTCGGTGGTAGAGGTTGTTCACCGAGGCGAAAACCGTGCTGAGCATCAGGTCGGTCAGCGACTGCAGCGTGTGCACCAGCACCGGGTTGTGCGAGGCCTCGCAGATCGCCAGATGAAACGCGTGGTCGAGGCGGGCGTGCTCGCGGGGGTCGGCGCCCTCTTCGCTGGCGTGGGCGGCGAGCATTTCCTCGTAGCGGCGGCGTAGCAGCACGAAATCCGCGTCGGTGCCGCGCAAGGCCGCCAGCCGCGCCGATTCGCTTTCCAGCAGCGCACGCACTTCCAGCAGGTCATAGAGCGTGCGCGGTTGCGAGTTGAACAGGTGCATCAGTGGGCTGGCGTCATGGTTGCCGGACAGTTCGGCAACGAAGGAGCCACGGCCCTGGGACGTCTCGATGATGCCGCGTCCACGCAATACGCGCAGGCCCTCGCGCAACGCCGAGCGGGAAATGCCCAGCTTCTCGCACAGGCGGCGTTCCGATGGCAGCGCCTGGCCGACCTTCAATACGCCGTCGACGATCAAACGTTCGATACGCTCGGCGACGACATCGGCGACTTGACGACGGTCATTGTGGTTTTCGTTCTGCATGTCCTTCGTTCTCCCACTGGTAGGACCAGTTTGGCGGGAGTTTACCCTGAATGCCTGAATACCAGTAACAGCACCGTCTGGAGGACTATTCGGTAGTGCCTTTCATCGGGCGACTACAAAAAACTGGTAGGACCAGTTGTCTAGGTCATGGACTGGGGACCATCTTCGACGTTAAAGATGCGTCATTCCACCGCAGTCGTTCGCGCTGGCTGCAACCCACGAGAACCGGAACCTGCCATGAACATTCTCTACGACGAACGCGTCGATGGTGCGTTGCCCAAGGTCGACAAGGCCGCCCTGCTGGCCGAGCTGCAGGCGCAGTTGCCCGATCTGGACATCCTCCACCGCAGCGAGGACCTCAAGCCCTACGAGTGCGACGGGCTTTCCGCCTACCGCACCACGCCGCTGCTGGTGGTGCTGCCCGAGCGCATTGAGCAGGTCGAGACGCTGCTCAAGCTCTGCCATCAGCGCGGCGTGCCGGTGGTTGCCCGTGGCGCCGGTACCGGCCTGTCTGGCGGCGCGCTGCCACTGGAGCAGGGCATCCTGCTGGTCATGGCGCGTTTCAACAAGATTCTCGAAGTCGACCCGGCTGGGCGCTTCGCCCGGGTCCAGCCCGGCGTGCGCAACCTGGCGATCTCCCAGGCCGCGGCCCCCTATGAGCTGTACTACGCGCCGGACCCCTCATCGCAGATCGCCTGCTCCATCGGCGGCAACGTCGCCGAGAATGCCGGCGGTGTGCATTGCCTGAAGTACGGCCTGACCGTGCACAACCTGCTCAAGGTGGACATCCTCACCGTCGAGGGCGAGCGCATGACCCTCGGTTCCGATGCACTGGATTCGCCGGGCTTCGACCTGCTGGCGCTGTTCACCGGCTCCGAAGGCATGCTCGGCATCGTCACCGAGGTGACGGTCAAGCTGCTGCCCAAGCCGCAGGTGGCCAAGGTGCTGCTCGCCGCCTTCGACTCGGTGGAGAAGGCCGGTCGTGCGGTGGGCGACATCATCGCCGCCGGCATCATCCCCGGTGGCCTGGAAATGATGGACAACCTGTCGATCCGCGCTGCCGAGGACTTCATCCACGCCGGTTATCCGGTGGATGCCGAGGCCATCCTGCTCTGCGAACTGGATGGCGTCGAAGCTGACGTGCATGACGACTGCGCCCGCGTCAGCGAAGTGCTCAAGCTGGCCGGTGCCACCGAAGTGCGCCTGGCCAAGGACGAAGCCGAGCGCGTGCGTTTCTGGGCCGGACGCAAGAACGCCTTCCCGGCGGTCGGGCGCATCTCGCCGGACTACTACTGCATGGACGGCACCATCCCGCGGCGCGAATTGCCGGGCGTGCTCAAGGGCATTTCCGATCTGTCCGAGCAGTTCGGCCTGCGCGTGGCCAACGTGTTCCACGCCGGCGACGGCAACATGCACCCGCTGATCCTCTTCGATGCCAACCAGCCCGGTGAGCTGGAGCGCGCCGAGGAACTGGGCGGCAAGATCCTCGAACTCTGCGTCGAGGTCGGCGGCAGCATCACCGGCGAGCACGGTGTCGGCCGCGAGAAAATCAACCAGATGTGCGCGCAGTTCAACAGCGACGAGCTGACCCTGTTCCACGCGGTGAAGGCGGCGTTCGACCCGAGCGGGCTGCTCAACCCCGGCAAGAACATCCCGACCCTGCATCGCTGCGCCGAATTCGGCCGCATGCACATCCACAACGGCCAGCTGCCTTTCCCTGAACTGGAGCGTTTCTGATGTCCGTAATCGCCAACGACGCCAGCGCGCAGTTGCTGGACCAGGTCAACCAGGCACTTGCCGCCAACACGCCGCTGCGCATTCAGGGCAGCGGCAGCAAGAGCTTTCTCGGGCGGCAGGCCGACGGTGTGCTGCTCGATACCCGCGAGCACCGCGGCATCGTCAGCTATGACCCTACCGAGCTCGTGGTCACCGTTCGCGCCGGCACGTCGCTGACGGAGCTGGAAGCCGCGCTGGATGCTGCAGGGCAGATGCTGCCTTGCGAGCCGCCGCACTTCGGCGAAGGTGCCACGGTTGGCGGCATGATCGCCGCCGGGCTGTCCGGCCCGCGTCGCCCGTGGAGCGGTTCGGTGCGTGATTTCGTCCTCGGCTCGCGCGTGATTACCGGCCAGGGCAAGCACCTGCGTTTCGGTGGCGAAGTGATGAAGAATGTCGCTGGCTACGACCTGTCACGTCTGATGGCCGGCAGCTTTGGTTGCCTCGGCGTACTTACTGAAGTCTCGCTCAAGGTGCTGCCCAAGCCACGCCTGTGCACCAGCCTGCGTCTGGAAATCGACCTCGACCGCGCGCTGCTCAAGCTTGCCGAGTGGGGCCAGCAGCCGATCCCGATCAGCGCCGCCAGCCATGACGGCCAGGCGCTGCACCTGCGTCTGGAAGGTGGCGAAGGCTCGGTGGGCGCGGCGCGCGAGCGTATCGGTGGCGAGGGTCTAGACCCCGGCTACTGGAACGACCTGCGCGAACAGCGCCTGGCCTTCTTCGCCGACCCGCGCCCGCTGTGGCGCCTGTCGCTGCCGAACAACACGCCGGCCGTGGCGCTGCCGGGCGAGCAACTGCTGGACTGGGCCGGCGCCCAGCGCTGGCTGAAGAGCGACGCCGACGCCGAGACGATCCGTGCCATCGCCCACGAGGTCGGCGGCCATGCCATGTGCTTCAGCGCAGGCGCCACGGCCAGCCCGTTCCAGCCGCTGGCCGCGCCGATGCTGCGCTATCACCGCCAGCTCAAGGCCGCACTCGACCCGCAGGGGATCTTCAACCCCGGCCGCATGTATTCCGAGGTCTGACGACGTATGCAAACCAATCTGAGCGAAGCCGCGAAAAAACTGCCGCGCGCCGAGGAAGCCGAAAGCATCCTGCGCTCCTGCGTGCACTGCGGCTTCTGCAATGCCACCTGCCCGACCTACCAGTTGCTGGGCGACGAGCTCGACGGCCCGCGCGGGCGCATCTACCTGATGAAGCAGATGTTCGAGGGCGGCGAGGTGACCGAGAGCACCCAGCTGCACCTGGATCGCTGCCTGACCTGCCGCAACTGCGAGACCACCTGCCCGTCCGGGGTGAAGTACCACAACCTGCTGGACATCGGTCGTGACTTCATCGAACGCCAGGTGCAGCGCCCGCTGGGCGAGCGCATCGTGCGCGGCGGCCTGCGCACGGTAATCCCGCGTCCGGGGCTGTTCAAGGCGCTGCTCGGTACCGGCAACGCGCTGAAGCCGCTGATGCCAGCCTCGCTGAAGGACCATCTGCCGCGCGAGATTCGCCCGGCCAAACCGCGCCCGCAGGTGATGCACAGCCGTCGCGTGCTGATGCTTGAAGGCTGCGTGCAGCCGAGCCTGTCGCCGAGCACCAACGCCGCTGCCGCGCGCGTGCTCGACCGCCTCGGCATCAGCGTCAGCCCGGCGCGCGAAGCCGGCTGCTGCGGTGCGGTGGATTACCACCTCAATGCGCAGGACGCCGGCCTCGATCGCGCGCGTCGCAATATCGATGCCTGGTGGCCGGCCATCGAAGCCGGTGCCGAAGCCATCGTGCAGACTGCCAGCGGCTGCGGTGCCTTCGTCAAGGAATACGGCCATCTGCTCAAGGATGACCCGGTCTACGCTGCCAAGGCCGCCCGGGTCAGCGAGCTGGCCAAGGATCTGGTCGAAGTGCTGCGCAGCGCGGAGCTGGAAAAGCTCGACGTGCGCGCCGACAAGCGCATGGCCTTCCACTGCCCATGCACCCTGCAGCACGCACAGAAGCTCGGCGGCGCGGTCGAAGACGTGCTCACCCGTCTGGGCTACCAGCTCACTGCGGTGCCCGATGCGCACCTGTGCTGCGGCTCGGCCGGCAGCTATTCGATCACCCAGCCGGAGATTTCCCACCAGCTGCGCGACAACAAGCTCAACGCGCTGGAGAGCGGCAAGCCGGAAGTGATCGTCACCGCCAATATCGGCTGCCAGACACACCTCGACGGTGCCGGCCGCACGCCGGTCAAGCATTGGATCGAGGTGGTCGAGGAGTCGATGGGGTGAGATGGGGGCTGCGGCAGGGGCCGGTAGGTTGGGTTGAGAAGCGAAGCGACGAAGCCCAACTCACGCTGCAGCGCCGCCTGACACCCCCGCCCGTTGGGCTTCGCTGCGCTCAACCCAACCTACGGCGTGCGTAGGCAGCCCAAACGCAACGAACAACCGAAATACGAAGACAGGAGAATCGAGATGAAAAGCAAAGCCGTACTGAGCCAGACCGAAGTCGCCACCATCCTTGCCGCCGCCCGTGCCGAAGCGCAGGCCAACGGCTGGGCCGTGACCATCGTCGTCGCCGACGACGGCGGCCATCCGCTGGCGCTGGAGCGTCTGGACGGCTGCGCGCCGATCGCCTCCTACATCGCCACCGAGAAGGCCCGCAGCGCCGCGCTCGGTCGCCGCGAAACCAAGGGCTATGAAGACATGGTCAACAACGGCCGCAGCGCCTTCCTCTCCGCGCCGGTGGTCTGCTCGCTGGAAGGCGGCGTGCCGGTGGTGGTCGATGGCCAGGTGATCGGCTCGGTGGGCGTGTCCGGCGTGACCGCCACGCAGGATGCCCAGATCGCCAAGGCCGGCGTCGCCGCCCTGGCCAACTGAACAGAAGGAGAACGACAGATGACCGAGCGTGTAACCCTGGGCCGCCTGCAAGTGGCGGCCAATCTGCAGCGTTTCATCGAAGACGAAGTTCTGCCGGGCACCGGTATCGAAGCCGCCGCCTTCTGGCAGGGCCTGGACGCACTGGTCCATGACCTGGCGCCGAAGAACCGTGAGCTGCTCGCCGAGCGCGACCGCCTGCAGGTCGAGCTCGATACCTGGCACAAGGCCAATCCAGGCCCGATCAAGGACATGCCGGCCTACCGTGCCTTCCTCGAATCCATCGGCTACCTGCAGCCGGTGCCGGGCGAGGTGAAGATCGACACCGCCAATGTCGACAACGAGATCGCTACCCAGGCCGGTCCGCAGCTGGTGGTGCCGATCATGAACGCGCGCTACGCGCTGAACGCCGCCAACGCCCGCTGGGGCTCGCTGTACGACGCGCTGTACGGCACCGACGCCATCTCCGAAGAGGGCGGCGCGCAGAAGGGCCCAGGCTACAACGAAGTCCGTGGCGCCAAGGTCATCGCCTACGCGCGCAATTTCCTCGATCAGGCCGCGCCGCTGGCGCAGGGCAGCCACGCCGATGCCACCGCCTACCGCGTACAGGACGGCCAGCTGAAGGTCACCCTGGAGAACGGCAGCGTCACCGGGCTCAAGCAGCCGGAAAAATTCGTCGGCTTCCAGGGCGAAGCGGTCGAGCCGAAGGCTGTGCTGCTGAAGAACAACGGCCTGCACGTCGAGATCCAGATCGATCCGAACAGCCCGATCGGCCAGACCGATGCTGCTGGCGTGAAGGACCTGCTGGTCGAGTCCGCCGTTTCCACCATCCTCGACTGCGAAGACTCGGTCGCCGCGGTGGATGCCGACGACAAGGTGCTGGCCTACCGCAACTGGCTGGGCATCGTGCAGGTCACCCTCAGCGAGGAAGTCGCCAAGGGCAGCTCGAGCTTCGTCCGCCGCCTGAACCCGGACCGCGAATACAGCGCGCCGAATGGTGGTGAGCTGAAGCTGCACGGTCGCTCGCTGTTGTTCATCCGCAATGTCGGTCACCTGATGACCAACCCGGCGATCCTGCTGGAAGACGGCCGCGAGATCCCGGAAGGCATCATGGACGGCGTGTTCACCAGCCTGATCGCCAAGCATGACCTCAAGCGCAAGGGCAACTCGCGCACCGGCAGCGTCTACATCGTCAAGCCGAAGATGCACGGGCCGAAGGAAGTCGCCTTCGCCGACGAGCTGTTCGGTCGCGTCGAGGACCTGATCGGTGTGCCTCGCTATACCCTGAAAATGGGCATCATGGACGAGGAGCGCCGTACCAGCGCCAACCTCAAGGCCTGCATCGCAGCCGCCAAGCACCGCGTGGCCTTCATCAATACCGGCTTCCTCGACCGTACCGGCGACGAGATGCACACCTGCATGGAAGCCGGCCCTGTGCTGCGTAAGGGCGACATGAAGTCCACTCCGTGGATCCAGTCCTACGAGCGCAACAACGTGCTGGTCGGCCTGGCCTGTGGCCTGCGCGGCAAGGCGCAGATCGGCAAGGGCATGTGGGCCATGCCGGACCTGATGGCGGCCATGCTCGAGCAGAAGATCGGCCATCCGAAATCCGGTGCCAACACCGCCTGGGTGCCGTCGCCGACCGGCGCCACCCTGCATGCGCTGCACTATCACCAGGTGAACGTGCAGGCCGTGCAGAGCGAGCTGGAAAAGGTCGATCTGGCCGCCGAACGCGAGCAGCTGCTCAACGACCTGCTGACCATCCCGGTGGTCGCCGAGGACAAGTGGAGCGCTGAGGAGAAGCAGCAGGAGCTGGACAACAACTGCCAGGGCATCCTTGGCTACGTGGTGCGCTGGGTCGAGCAGGGCGTCGGCTGCTCCAAAGTGCCGGACATCCACAACGTCGGCCTGATGGAGGACCGCGCCACCCTGCGTATCTCCAGCCAGCACGTGGCCAACTGGCTGCACCATGGCGTGGTGACCCGCGAGCAGGTGCAGGAAACCCTGGAGCGCATGGCCAAGGTGGTCGACCAGCAGAATGCCGGTGATCCGCTCTATCGCGCCATGTCTGCCGACTACACTCAGTCGGCGGCCTTCCAGGCGGCTTGTGATCTGGTGTTCAAGGGGCGCGAGCAGCCTGCCGGTTATACCGAGCCTCTGCTGCACGCCTGGCGCCAGCGTTTCAAGGCGGCCCAGGGCTGACAGGCAGGATCGGCCGCGTGCTGCCGGAAGCCCGGCGCATGCGGTAAAGGACAGAAGCCCCAGGCGCTCCACGGCGCCCGGGGCTTTCGAGCATGAGCGGCGAGGTTTCGGCCTGGTCGCTGCGAGGCGCGCCGTGTGGGGGCGTTTCATGCGAGGCACCGGGCATGCCCGGACACAATAGAAGCGGTTCACAACAAAAAAGCAGGGACCCAACAAATGAGTCAAACACTACTGTCCATCCTGGCCTTCGTGCCGCTGGTGCTGGCGGGTGTGCTGCTGATCGGCTTTCGCTGGCCGGCCAAGTACGCCATGCCGCTGGTTTTCGTCCTCACTGCAGTGATCGGCCTGCTGGCCTGGGACATGACCCTCAACCGGGTCATCGCCTCGACCTTGCAGGGCCTGATCCTCACCGCGGCGATCCTCTGGATCATCTTCGGTGCGATTCTGCTGCTCAACACGCTGAAACATTCCGGGGGGATCAGTTCGATTCGGCGTGGCTTCTCCAATGTCAGTCCTGACCGTCGCGTTCAGGTGCTGATCGTCGCCTGGCTGTTCGGTTGCTTCATCGAGGGGGCGTCGGGCTTCGGTACGCCGGCTGCGGTGGCGGCGCCGCTGATGGTCGCGCTGGGCTTCCCGGCTCTGGCGGCAGTGGTCATGGGGATGATGGTGCAGTCCACGCCGGTATCCTTCGGCGCGGTGGGCACGCCGATTCTGGTCGGCGTCGGTGCGGGGCTGGACAAGACCGGCATCAGCGAGCAGCTGGCAGCGGTGGGCAGCAACTGGGAGGTGTTCTTCCACCTGATTTTCTCGCGCGTCGCCATCATCCATGCGCTGTGCGGGATTCTCATGCCGCTGATCATGGTCAGCATCATGACCCGCTACTTCGGCCGCAACAAATCCTGGACCGAAGGTCTGGCGGTTGCGCCGTTCGCCGTGTTCACCGGTCTGGCCTTCGTCATTCCGTATGCCGCGGCGGGTGTGTTCCTCGGTCCGGAATTCCCGTCGATGATCGGTGCGCTGGTCGGTCTGGCCATCGTTGTGCCGGCGGCCAAGGCCGGTTTCCTGCTGCCCAAGGACAGCTGGGATTTCGCCCCGGCGAGCGAGTGGCCGTCCGAGTGGATGGGCAAGATCGAGATGAAGATCGAGGATGTCGCCGGCAAGACGCCGATTTCCGTGCCGATGGCCTGGGCGCCGTATCTGATCCTCGCAGCACTGCTGGTGGCATCGCGGGTGTTCCCGGATTTCAAGGCGCTGCTGATGTCGCTTACCTTCGGCTGGAAGGACATCCTCGGTGAGACCGGCGTGTCCGGTACGCTGGAGCCGCTGTACCTGCCGGGTGGCATTCTCTGCATCGTGGTGCTGATCACCTTCTTCCTGCATCGGATGAAGGCCGGTGAACTGGGCGCGGCGATTTCCGAGTCGAGCAAGACCCTGCTTGGCGCGGGCTTCGTGCTGATCTTCACTATCCCGATGGTGCGGATCCTGATCAACTCGGGCGTGAACGGCTCCGATCTGGTGTCCATGCCGGTGGCCATGGCGCAGCTGGTGGCCAACAGCGTGGGTAGCGTCTATCCGTTCTTCGCTCCGGCAGTCGGTGCGCTGGGCGCCTTCATCGCCGGTTCCAACACCGTATCCAACCTGATGCTGTCGCAGTTCCAGTTCAACACCGCGGGGCTGCTCGGCCTGTCTGGTGCACTGATGGTGGCGCTGCAGTCGGTGGGTGCGGCGGCGGGCAACATGATCGCCATTCACAACGTGGTGGCGGCTTCGGCCACGGTAGGCCTGCTCGGTCGCGAAGGGATCACCCTGCGCAAGACCATGCTGCCGACCCTGTACTACCTCATCCTGGCCGGCACCATCGGCCTGATCGGGTTCTACGTGATGGGCATCAGCGATCCGCTGGCGGGTACCGCAGGCTAAGCCTGGCGGTAAGCGCGACGGGCGGCCCAGGCCGCCCGTTTTCATTTGTGGGATTGGTGCGGCGCGCTGTTCTGGTATAGCGTGCGTCGCAGTCGAAAGAGCATCGAGGTTACCCATGAAGAAATGGCAATGTGTGGTGTGCGGCTACATCTATGACGAAGCGCTGGGCGTACCGGAAGAAGGCATCGCGCCCGGGACTGCCTGGGAAGACGTGCCGGAAGACTGGGTTTGCCCGGACTGCGGTGTCGGCAAGATGGACTTCGAAATGATCGCCATCGGCTGAAAACCGTATCGCCAACCACCCATACGAGGACATGACGTGAGCGCACCTGTAGTCATCATCGGTACCGGCCTGGCCGGCTACAACCTGGCCCGTGAATTCCGCAAGCTGGACACGCAGACGCCGCTGTTGCTGATTACCGCCGATGACGGGCGCTCCTATTCCAAGCCGCTGCTGTCCACCGGTTTCGCCGCCAACAAGAACGCCGAAAGCCTGGGCATGGCCACCGCCGGTGCCATGGCCGAGCAGCTGAACGCCGAGATTCGCATCCATACCCGCGTCACCCGCCTCGATCCGGCGAATCGGCGCGTGTGGATCGGCAATGAACCGGTCTCATATCGCGATCTGGTACTGGCCTGGGGGGCGCAGACGATCCAGGTGCCGGTCGCAGGCGATGCCGCCGACGCGGTATTCCCGATCAACGACCTGCACGATTACGGCCGCTTCCGCGCCGCCGTCGCCGGCAAGCGCCGCGTGCTGATCCTCGGTGTCGGGCTGATCGGCTGCGAGTTCGCCAACGACCTGCTGCTGGGCGGCCACGAGGTCGATCTGGTCGCGCCGAGCGAGCAGGTCATGCCCGGCCTGCTACCGCTGCAGGCGGCCCAGGCGGTAAGGCGTGGCCTGGAGGGCATAGGCGCGCGCTTCCATCTGGGCGCCACGCTGCAGCGCCTCGAACGCAGTGACGACGGCCTGCAGGCGCAGCTTTCCGATGGCAATCGCCTGGCCTGCGATCTGGTGGTCAGCGCCGTTGGCCTGCGCCCGCGCACCGAGCTGGCTGCCGAGGCGGGGCTTGAGGTCAAGCGCGGCATCGTCGTTGATCGTCTGCTGCAGACCTCGGCGGCCCACGTCTACGCCCTCGGCGATTGTGCGGAAGTGGAGGGGTTGAACCTGCTCTACGTGATGCCGCTCATGGCTGGTGCGCGGGCCCTGGCTAAAACGCTGTTTGGCAATCCTACCTTTGTCAGTTATGGCCCCATGCCGGTCACCGTAAAGACCCCGGCATGCCCGGTGGTGGTCTCACTGCCTGCGCTTGATAGTGTCGGCAGCTGGACCGTGGAGGCCGAGGGTAATGATGTCAAAGCGCTCTATCTCGGCGCTTCCGGGCAGCTGCTCGGCTACGCCCTGACGGGCGCGGCGGTGCAGGAGCGGCTGGGGCTGAACAAGCAGCTGCCGCCGGTGCTGGCGGAACTACCGCAAATTCGGTCGCTAAAGTCCCCCGGCTGAGCTGGCGAGCCGCCTACAGGGACTGGCGCAGGTGCTAGCGCCGTGCCATTCTCCATGGGTCTGCCCCAGCCTAGAGCTGTTGCAGCGCCTTTAGCGCTGTTCTTGTGAACAGTACGGACACAACAACAAAAACGTCTCAGAGGCTCCCAATGCGTAAACCGGAACTCGCCGCAGCCATTGCCGAGAAGGCCGATCTGTCCAAGGACCAGGCCAATCGCGTACTCAACGCCGTGCTGGATGAAATCACCAACGCGCTGAACCGCAAGGACAGCGTGACCCTGGTTGGTTTCGGCACCTTCGTTCAGCGCCACCGTGGTGCCCGCACCGGGAAAAACCCGCAGACCGGGCAAACGGTAACCATCAAGGCCAGCAATACCGTCGCCTTCAAACCGGGCAAGATGCTCAAAGACGCCGTCAACTGACGCTGCGCCGACCCGGAGCCGATCGGCTCCGGGTAAACCTGACCAGCCGGTCCGCCCCGGACCCGTTCGTACCCGTCCTTCCCCCCGCCGATCAAGCCACTACAATGCGGCCTTCCTCTCGTACCGGTCGGGACTACACGTCATGAAATTCCGCTTTCTGCTTTGGATGCTTGGCCGCCTGATGGCCAAGGCCAGCCGCACCAATCCCGAGTTCCAGCAGCAGCTGGGCGATAAGGACCTGAGCTTCCAGCTGCATACTCTGGACGGCAAGGTCGCCCGGCATTTCGTGGTGAAGAACCAGCGCGTCACCAGCAAGCGCGGCCCGGCGAGCGAGCCGGCTTTCTCCCTGGGGTTCAAGGATGCCGCCTATGGCTTCGCCACCATGACGGCGAAGAACAAGCAGCTGGCGTTCATGCAGGGGATTCAGAACAAGGACATCCAGATTCAGGGAAATCCGGCGCTGGTGATGTGGTTTCAGGGGCTGACCAAATACCTGAAGCCTCGTAAGAAGAAGTGACCCTGCCGCGTCACCTTCTCATGTCCGGCCAAGCCCCCGTAGGGTGGAGAACCGCGTAGGGCGTTCATGCCTGAGCCGATCAGCTTTGACTTGGTCGTACTCAAATTTAAGTTTTCTGAATGCATGAGTTGACTTGTGGTGTGAACTGAATATTGAAGTTGGCTAGTATTTTTGCGGCTTTGCGTGGCATTGTGTCGACTTAATTGTTGGGCGCAGTGGAGATGTTCAACATGCCGAATTTCACTCATCACGACTTGGCTCTCCTCAATCCAGCCTTCGACTCACCACTTGTCGATGTCCTGAATGAGCTGGAGCACCTACGCCGCTACAGGCTGGCGGGTACGACTCCAGCGAGCCTTTTCTTCCAGCTCAAGAATGTTTTCCACATTCTGGAAAGCCTTGGATCCGCCCGAATTGAAGGCAACCACACAACCCTCGCTGATTATGTGGAAAGTAAGATGGAGGGAGATGACGCGGCTACCGATCAACTGCGCGAAATCTCCAACATCGAGAGGGCCATGAGCTTCATCGAGCAGCATTTCAAGGAAGGAGACGACGTCAGCCTCCATCTCATTCGAGAATTGCACGCCATTACTGTAGGGGGGCTCGACAGGGAAGGGGATCGGACTCCCGGTCAGCTCAGGACGACCCAGGTTCGCATTGCGCAATCGGAGCACCTCCCGCCGGACGCGGTGCAAGTCGGTGGGTACATGGATGAGTTGGTGGCGTTCATCAATGCGCACGATCCGCAGAAGTACCACCTTATGAAAGTGGCGCTCGCGCATCACCGATTCGCATGGATTCACCCGTTCACCAAGGGCAATGGACGGGTGGTTCGTTTGTTGACGTACCTGATGCTCATCAAGTACGGATTCGATGTCTGCGCCGGCGGTCGACTGCTGAACCCCACTGCAGTGTTCTGCAATGATCGCGAGCGTTACTACGAGATGCTGGGCGAGGCTGATCGCGGTACACAGCAAGGCCTGGAACGGTGGTGTATCTACGTACTCCAAGGCATCCTCACAGAGCTGAGCAAGCTCGATCGGCTGTGCGACTATGGCTACCTTAAAGCCAGAATCCTGCAGCCGGCACTCGCCTTCTCTCGCGAGAGAGAACACATCACCGTCCAGGAGCACTCAATTCTTCGTCGACTTCTGGACACTGACAGCGGCGTGGCGAAGTCTGCAGACCTTGCGGGTGCGATGCCTGACCTGAACGGGCCGCAGCGGACCTATCAAATCAAGAAGTTGGTGGACAGACGAATGCTGGTCCCGATTCAGCCCAACTCCCGCCAGTACACACTGGGCTTCACGAACAACTACCTGCTTCGGGGCGTCATTCGCACGTTGACGGCCGAAGGCTTTATTCCTGAGCCTGTTGTAGCAGCACGACCATAAGTGGCTCCTGCTAAGGTTGGTTGCTTGATTATCTTGGCGCTGTGAGCCCTAGGGCCTCCCGCCAAACCCTCGCCTCACCCTTCAACCAGTCCCGAAACGCCACCAGCCCCGCCGACTCCACCTTGCGCTCGGGAATCATCAGGTAGTAAGCCCGCGTCTCGCTGCGATAGGCCTGCGGATGCGCCAGCACCAGCCTTCCCTCGGCCAGTTCCCGTTGGATCAGGAACGGCGGAATCAGCGCCACCCCCATGCCATGCTCGGCCGCCTGCGCCAGCATGGAGAACAACTCCAACCGCGGGCCGGTCATGTCGCGGGCGACTTTCAGCCCCAACGAATCGAACCACTGGCGCCAGGCGTAGGGGCGGGTGGTCTGCTGCAGCAGCGGCAGTTCGGCCAGGGCCAGGGTCGTGAACGGCTGAGCGTCGCGCAGCAGAGCCGGGCTACACACTGGCTGCAGGTCCTCGGGCATCAGGTAGTGCGCCTCGGTACCGGACCAGTCGGCATCGCCGAAATAGATGGCAGCATCGAACTCGGTATCGGCAAAGAGAAAGGGCCGGGTGCGGTTGGTCAGGTTCACCGTGATCTCCGGATGCAGCGCCTGGAAATGCCTGAGGCGCGGCACCAGCCACTGGGTGCCGAAGGTCGGCACCACGGCCAGCTCGATGCTCATCGCGCCTTGCTGACCCATTACCGACAGCGTGTCGCGCTCCACCGCGTCCAGCTGCGCGGCGATGCGACGGGCGTAGGACTGCCCGGCAGCGGTGAGCTTCACGCCGCGCCGCGAACGGCGGAACAGCGCCAGGCCGAGGAACTCCTCCAGCCCGCCGATCTGCCGGCAGATGGCGCTCTGGGTCAGCGCCAGCTCGTCGGCCGCGCGGGTGAAGCTCTCGTGGCGGGCGGCGGCCTCGAAGGCGATCAGCGCGGCGGTACTGGGAATCTTGCGGCGCATTATGCAAAGACCTCACGGGATAAGCCTGCTGGTGGTGGCAAAGGTTATCTCGGAGTGAGCAAAACGCACAGCTGGATGCGTAATCCTCGGTTGCGACGCATTGATGCGGCGCCTAGGATCAGCCCATCCCGCCCGCGACCGCGGTGCCGAAGACAACAAGAGGAGCCCCCGAATGGCCGGCAAAGCAAGCTTCAACTGGATCGACCCGCTGCTGCTCGACCAGCAGCTGACCGAAGAAGAGCGCATGGTGCAGGGCAGCGCCGCGCAGTTCGCCGCCGACAAGCTGGCGCCGCGAGTGCTGGAAGCCTTCCGCCATGAGCGCACCGATCCGGCGATCTTCCGCGAGATGGGCGAAACCGGCCTGCTCGGCGCGACCATTCCCGAAGTCTACGGTGGCAGCGGCCTGAATTACGTGTGCTACGGCCTGATCGCCCGCGAGGTCGAGCGCATCGATTCCGGCTATCGCTCGATGATGAGCGTGCAGTCCTCGCTGGTGATGGTGCCGATCTTCGAATTCGGCAACGAGGCGACCAGACAGAAGTACCTGCCCAAGCTGGCGAGCGGCGAATACATCGGCTGCTTCGGCCTGACCGAGCCGAACCACGGCTCCGACCCCGGCTCGATGGTCACCCGGGCGAAAAAGGTCGACGGCGGCTATCGCCTGTCCGGCAGCAAGATGTGGATCACCAACAGCCCGATCGCCGATGTCTTCGTGGTCTGGGCCAAGGATGACGCTGGCGAGATTCGCGGCTTCGTGCTGGAAAAGGGCTGGGAAGGGCTGTCCGCCCCGACGATTCACGGCAAGGTCGGCCTGCGCGCCTCGATCACCGGCGAGATCGTCATGGACAACGTGTTCTGCCCGGAAGAGAACGCCTTCCCCGACGTACGCGGGCTGAAGGGGCCGTTCACCTGTCTGAACAGCGCCCGCTACGGCATCAGCTGGGGCGCGCTGGGCGCCGCCGAGTTCTGCTGGCACACCGCGCGCCAGTACGTGCTCGATCGCCAGCAGTTCGGCCGGCCGCTGGCCGCCAACCAGCTGATCCAGAAGAAGCTGGCCGACATGCAGACCGAGATCACCCTGGCGCTGCAAGGCTGCCTGCGCCTGGGACGGATGAAGGATGATGGCAGAGCCGCGGTGGAAATTACCTCGATCATGAAGCGCAACAGCTGCGGCAAGGCGCTGGACGTGGCGCGCATGGCGCGCGACATGATGGGCGGCAATGGCATCAGCGACGAGTTCGGCGTGGCCCGGCACCTGGTCAACCTGGAGGTGGTGAACACCTACGAGGGCACCCATGACGTGCATGCGCTGATCCTCGGTCGCGCGCAGACCGGTATCCAGGCGTTCTTCTGAGGTAGTTGGAAAACCGTAGGTTGGGTTGAGGCGCGTAGCGCCGAAGCCCAACACTCGCCGAAGCGTCCGCTCGTTGGGCTTCGTGGGCTCAGCCCAACCTACACCCGTCTATTGCCATCCCGTGGAGACTTCCATGCCCGGCGCATTATCCAATATCCGCGTCCTCGACCTCTCCCGCGTGCTCGCCGGGCCCTGGTGCGGGCAGATCCTCGGCGACCTCGGCGCCGAGGTGATCAAGGTCGAACGGCCCGGCACGGGCGACGACACCCGTCACTGGGGCCCGCCGTTCCTGCGCGATGAACATGGCGCCGACACCGCCGAGGCCGCCTACTACCTGAGCGCCAACCGCAACAAGCAGTCGCTGACCGTCGACTTCACCCAGCCCGAGGGTCAGCGCATCATTCGCGAGCTGGTGACGCAGTGCGATGTGCTGCTGGAGAACTTCAAGGTCGGCGGGCTGGCCGCCTATGGGCTGGACTACGCCAGCCTGAAGGCGATCAATCCGCGGCTGATCTATTGCTCGATCACCGGCTTCGGCCAGGACGGGCCTTACGCCACACGCGCCGGCTACGACTTCATGATCCAGGGCCTCGGCGGGCTGATGAGCCTGACCGGGCGCAGCGATGTGGAGGAGGGCGCCGGGCCGGTGAAGGTCGGCGTGGCGCTGACCGATATCCTCACCGGCCTGTACGCCAGCGTCGGCGTGCTTGCCGCGCTGGCACATCGCGAACGCAGCGGCGAGGGCCAGCATATCGATACCGCGCTGCTCGATGTGCAGGTCGCCTGCCTCGGCAACCAGGCGCTGAACTACCTCACCACCGGCGTGGCGCCCAGGCGCATGGGCAACGCCCATCCGAACATCGTGCCCTATCAGGACTTCCCCACCGCCGATGGCGACATCATTCTCACCGTCGGCAACGACAGCCAGTTCCGCAAGTTCTGCGAGGTGGTCGGGCGTCCCGAGTGGGCGGCCGATCCACGCTTCGCCACGAACCGCGCGCGGGTCGCCCATCGTACTGAATTGATTCCGCTGATCCGCCAGGTCACGGTGTTCCGCACTACGGCCGAATGGGTCGGTGCGCTGGAGCTGGCCGGCGTGCCCTGCGGGCCGATCAACGACCTGGCACAGGTGTTCGCCGACCCACAGGTGCAGCATCGCGGGCTGAGCGTCGAGATACCGCATCCGCTGGCCGGCCGCGTGCCGCAGGTCGCGAGCCCGCTGCGGCTATCCGCCTCGCCGGTGGATTACCGCAATCCGCCGCCGCTGCTCGGCGAGCACAGCGAGGCGCTGTTGCAGCGCCTGCTGGGCATGAGCGACGAGCAGATCGCCGGCCTGCGTGCGTCTGGCGTCATCTAGTCGGGCTCAGAAGCCTTCCAGCACGATCTTGCCCTTGGCCTTGCCGCTTTCCAGCAGGGCATGCGCGCGGCGCAGGTTGGCCGCGTTGATGGCGCCGAAGTGCTCGCCGAGGGTGGTGCGCAGCACGCCCTGATCGACCAGCTGACTGACGCGCTGCAGCAAGTGGTGCTGCTCGATCATGTCCGGTGTCTCGAACAGCGAGCGGGTGAACATCAGCTCCCAGTGCAGCGACAGGCTCTTGCGCTTGAGCTTCATCACATCCAGCGGCTGGGCCGGGTCGTCGATCAGCGCCAGGCGGCCCTGCGGTGTCAGTGCCTCGACCAGCTGGTCGAAATGCTGATCGGTTTGGGTCAGGCTGGCGACATGGCTGACGCTGGCGAAACCGGCGCGCTGCAGCTCGGCGTGCAGCGGCTGGCTATGGTCGATGACATGATGCGCGCCGAGTTCGCGGGCCCAGGCCTGGGTTTCCGGACGCGAGGCGGTGGCGATCACGCTGACCTCGGTGAGCTGACGGGCCAGCTGCAGCATGATCGAACCGACCCCGCCGGCGGCACCGACGATCAGCAGCTGCTGCCCGGCGCCCTGGTCTTCCACCATTTGCAGGCGTTCGAACAGCAGCTCCCAGGCGGTGATGGCGGTCAGCGGCAGCGCGGCGGCCTCGGCGAAGCCCAGGCTCTGCGGCTTGCGGCCGACGATGCGCTCATCGACCAGATGCCGTTCGCTGTTGCCGCCGGCGCGGGCGATGGAGCCGGCGTAGAACACCTCGTCGCCGATCTTGAACAGGCTGACTTCGCTGCCCACCCCGACCACCACGCCGGCCACGTCCCAGCCCAGCACCTTCGGCTGACCGGCCTCGGGCTGGGTGTTGCGGCGTACCTTGGTATCCACCGGGTTGACCGAAATGGCGCGCACCTCCACCAGCAGGTCACGCGGGCCGGGTACCGGCTCGGGCAGTTCCACGTCCTGCAAGGCGCGGGGATCGTCGATGGCGAGGGATTCTGAGTAGGCGACCGCTTTCATGCTGTGGCTCCGTATGGGTTCGGTGGAGGGGCATGCTCAGCTATTTGACTTGGCGAAAAAACAGGGTGATAAGCGAGGCTCTTTCAACAGGATTTTGAAAATGCTGCGTATCGACGACCTGCAGCTGTTCGTCCGTACCGCCGACAGCGGCAGCCTTTCCGCCGCGGCGCGCGGGCTCGACGTATCGCCGGCGGTGGCCAGCGCGGCGTTGAAACGCCTGGAAGCGAGCCTGGGTGCACGGCTGTTCGTGCGCTCCACCCGCAGTCTGCGCCTGACCGCCGAGGGCGAGGCGTATCTGCAGCATGCCCGGGCAGCACTGGCCAGCCTGCATGACGGGGCGCAGGCGCTCGCTGGCGGGCGCGAGGCGATCAGCGGTGTGCTGCCGCTATCGGCGCCGTCGGATTTCGGGCGCAACGTGCTGTTGCCCTGGCTTGATGAATTCCAGGCGTGCCATCCGCAATTGCAGGTGCGCCTGCTGCTGGGGGACGGCCTGACCGACCTGTTTCGTCAACCGGTGGACCTGGTCCTGCGCTATGGCGAGCCACAGGATTCGAGCCTGGTGGCGCTGCCGGTGGCCGCGGGCAATCGCCGGGTGCTGTGCGCCTCGCCGACCTACCTGCAGCGCCACGGCGTGCCGCAGCGGCTGGACGAACTGGCCGCGCACAACTGCCTGCGTTTCATGCTCGCCGGGCGCGTGCATGACCGCTGGTGCTTTCAGGAGGGGCGCCGTGAGCACGCCGTACAGGTCGCTGGCGACCGCGTCAGTGACGATGCCGACGTGGTGCGGCGCTGGGCGCTGGCCGGAAACGGACTGGCCTACAAATCCTGGCTGGACATCGCCGACGACGTGGCCGCGGGCCGTCTGCAGGTGCTGTTGCCAGGCTGTCTTGGTGAAGCGGCGCCCTTGAATCTGCTCTGCGCCCATCGGGCCCAGCTGAGCAAGCCGGTGCGGCTGCTGCGCGAGTATCTGCAGGAGCGCTGTATGTGCTTGCTGAGTCGCGCGCCGTGGCAGGGGATAGTTTCATCGCGCGCCTGAACTCTTATGGCCTTTGGCTATTCTTATCTGCGTACTGGTTAACAGAATGGACAAGCGCATCATGCAGACGCAGCGTTATCGAAACACCTGGCAACTGGCGGTTGTAGTCCTTATGTCCTGGCTACTGGCCGGCTGCGGCATCAACAACATTCCGCGCTACGACGAACAGGTGAAATCCGCCTGGTCGCAGGTGGAGAACCAGTATCAGCGCCGTGCCGACCTGATTCCCAATCTGGTCGAGACGGTCAAGGGCTTCGCCCGTCAGGAGCAGGAGACGCTTACGGCGGTGGTCGAGGCGCGGGCCAAGGCCACCTCGATTCAGATCGATGCCAGCACCCTGGACGATCCGCAGAAGCTGCAGCAGTTCCAACAGGCGCAGAACCAGCTGACCGGCGCCCTGAGCCGGCTGATGGCGGTATCCGAGCGCTATCCGGAGCTGAAGTCGAACCAGAACTTCCTTGCCCTGCAATCGCAGCTTGAAGGCACCGAGAACCGCATCGCGGTGGCACGCCGCGACTTCATCGCCGCGGTCGAGCGCTACAACACCGAGATTCGTACCTTCCCCGGACGTATCTGGCACACGCTGATGTACAGCGACATGCCGATTCGCGAGAACTTCGAGGCTACCGCCGAGAATGCCGAGCAGGCGCCACAAGTGCAGTTTCAATGACCTCCAGGTTTCCGCTACTGCTGATCCTGCTGCTCTGGGCCGCTAGCCTGGTCGCCCAGGAAGCCGAGGTCCCGGAGCTGACCGGGCGCGTGGTCGATCGCGCCGAGCTGCTCGACAGCCAGGCCGAGGCGCGTCTGACCAGCATGCTGGCGGCCCACGAGCAGGCGACCGGTGAGCAGGTGGTGGTCGTGACGGTGCCGAATCTCGGCGGGCGTAGCATCGAGGAATTCGGCCTGCAGCTCGGCCGCACCTGGGGCATCGGCCAGGAGGGCGAGGACAACGGCGCGCTGCTGATCGTCGCCCGCGATGATCGCAAGATTCGCATCGAGGTCGGCTACGGCCTGGAAGGTCGGCTCACTGACGCGCAGTCCTCGGTGATCATCAATCGGGTCATCGCGCCGGCGTTCCAGCGCGGCGACTTCACGGGCGGCATCACCGAGGGTGCAGAGGCGATCGTCACGGTGCTTGGCGGCGACGCGTTGCCGGCCGAGCTGCGACCGGTCATGCCGATGGCGCAAGAGCAGCCCGGCGGGCTAGGGATTCTCGGCTTCTTCCTCATGCTGGTGGCTATCTTCGTTATCGGCGGCGGGCGCGGTGGTCGCGGTGGCGGTCGTCGCGCCTTGCTGCTGGGCGCCTTGCTTGGCGGTATGGGGCGGGGCGGTGGCGGCGGTTTCGGCGGTGGTGGCTTCGGCGGTGGTGGCTTCGGTGGGGGCGGCGGCGGTTTCGGAGGCGGCGGTGCTTCCGGCGGCTGGTAAATCAATGATGGATGAACGATGACCTTACTCAGCGAGAGAGAACTGCAACAGGTAGCCGAAGCGATCGAGCGCGTGGAGCGCAGCACCGACGCCGAACTGGTGACGGTGCTGGCCGCCCAGGCGGACGACTATCACTACATCCCGCTGCTGTGGGCCGGTCTGATCGCACTGCTGCTGCCCGGCGCGCTGCTGTTCTTCAGTGGCTGGCTCGGCGCCTGGCAGCTGTTGCTGGTGCAGTGGGCGACCTTTATCGTGCTCGCGGTGCTGTTTCGCATGCCGGCGCTGACCAGCCATCTGATCCCGCGTTCGGTGCGCAACTGGCGCGCCTGCAACCTGGCGCGGCGGCAGTTCATCGAACTCAATCTGCATCACACCGACGGCGACACCGGAGTGCTGATCTTCGTCTCGGAAGCCGAGCGCTACGTGGAGATTCTGGTCGACCGCGGCATCTCCAGCCGCATCGACAATGCCGCCTGGGAGTCTGTCGTCGCCTGCTTCACCGAGCGGGTGAAGCAGGGGCAGGTGCTCGAGGGCTTCCTCGGCTGCATCGAGGCCAGCGGTGCGCTGTTGGCACAGCATGTGCCGAAGACCCACGAGCGCAACGAACTACCCAATCGCCTGGTGTTGTTGCCCTGAACGCACGGGCTTTGCCGAGCGATCAGGCAGCGTTCTAGGCCATGCCGGGGCCTTCCGGTTCGGTAATGTCCTTCGGCTCGCCGGCGACGAGGTCGAACAGCGCCCCGGTGCCGTCGTCGAAGCCTGAGGCGGCGACGCGCTCGAGCCCTGAGAGCGGGCCGTGCAATGGCGAGACGCCATGGGCACGGTCGGCGGGAATCGCGGCAACCGCAGCGAGCACTTCCTCACCCGGCACGGTCTCGCACTCCAGCAGGCGCTCGGTGATGTGGTCGAGCGCCGGCTTCAGGCGCTGCAGCAGTGCAAGGCACTCCTGATTGAGCTGCTGCAGCAGCTCATCGGCCGCTTCCAGCGCTTCGCGCGGATCGCTGTCCAGGTGCGCGTCGCGCACGGCCTGCAGGCTCAGCAGCGAGCCGCGCGGGCCCATGCCGAGGGCGCCGACCATGGAAAGGGCGATCTTCGAGGCTTCCTGCAGATCCTGCCCGGCACCGGACGATACCTCGTGGAAATACAACTGCTCGGCGCCACGGCCGGCCAGCAGCATCTGGATGCGGTTGCGCAGTTCGGAGTACATGTGCAGACGCTTGTCCTCCACCGGCGTCACCAGGGTCACGCCCAGCGCCTGGCCGCGCGGCAGGATGGTGACCTTTTCCACCCGGCCGACATTCAACGCCGCCGCCACCAGCGCGTGGCCGGCTTCGTGCACGGCGATGCGCTTGCGGTCGGTGGCGGACATCGGCGTCACGCCGGAGGGCTGCTCGCCGATGCGGCAGGTTTCCACGGCATCGACGAAGTGCGCCATATCGACCTGGCTGGCGGCCGCGCGGGCGGCCAGCAGCGCCGCGTGGTTGACGATGTAGGCGATGGCGGCCGGCGTGAGACCGACGGTATTGCGCGCCAGCTGCGGAAAGTCCAGATCGGTCGCCGCGCTGATCTTGCCGGCATACAGGCGGAACAGCGCTTCACGGTCATCGAGGCCGGGCAGGCCGACGGCGATGGAGCGGTCGAAGCGGCCTTCACGTACCAGCGCCGGATCGAGCGAGTTGGGGAAGTTGGTGGCGCCCAGCACCAGCACGCCGGCGGCGCCATCGAAGCCGTCCATCTCGGCGAGGAACTGGTTGATGATGCGGTTGCTCTCGGCATCGCTGGAGCGCTGCTGTTCGGCGCGCTTGCCGATGCCATCGATCTCGTCGATGAAGATGATGCACGGCGCCTGTTTGCGCGCGGTGCGGAACAACGCCTTGACCTTCTGGATGCCGACGCCGAAATACATCGAGGAGAAATCGCTGCCGGTGACCTGGATGAAGCTGGCATTCGACTCGCTGGCCAGCGCCTTGGCCAGCTGGGTCTTACCGGTGCCGGGTTCGCCGGTCAGTAGCACACCCTTGGGTGGGCGCGCGCCGAGACGCGCGTAGGCGGCCGGATCGCGTAGGTAGGTGGTGACGTCGCTGAGGGCCTGCTTGGCTTCCGCGGCACCGATCACGTCGGCGAAGGTCACGCCGCTGCCCTTGCGCTGGACCTCGAAGCTGCGGGTCTTCATGGCGAAGAAAATTGCCGCCCCGAGCAGCAGCAAGGCGATTGGCGAGTAGGGCAGCAGGTAGGTGTAGAAAGGCTTTTCCGCGTCGGTCTGGAACATCGCCAACGGGAACAGCTCACCGCTGGCTTGCGCGTACTGCTCGAGCAACAACCCGGCGACGCGACCGGACTGGTCCGGCACCCAGTAGCGCAGGCCATCGTGCAGGCTGACGTACACCGCATCCTTACCCAATGCGGCGCTGGCGATGCCGGCGCCACGCAGGTCGCTCATCAGCACCGAAAGGTCGCGGCGATTGACCTGCCAGGGCTCGGTGGAGTCCTGCAGGGCTTCGAGCATGCTCGCCGCCGCACCTGTGGCCGGCGTCGATGGGGCGTTGGGGCGCAACTGCCAATAGGCGACGCTGGCGGCGATCAGCAGGAGCAGAAAAATGGAGAGTACAGGGCCGCGGCGACCTTGTAGCAGACGGGGTGTTTTCATTTCACATCCAATCGGGAAGGCCCGACGTTTCGACAAACCACCGCCAGGAGGCGGACCACAGTTGTTCGCGGGAAACCCCGCGGCGCCATTTGCATGGCGCGCCACAGTTCGGATGTGTTGGATGCGATTTATATGCCCGACTGTGTCTCGGCTCGGCAGACTCCGATAGCCGGCGAGAATACGGCAAGTGCCACCATAGGAGTGGCCACGCGACGAACGGACGGAAGGTTTTCGACGAATGACCGGTCACGCGGGGAACGAAAATCTGTGTCGGATGACGTGCCGCGGCGTCTGGCTCGGCGCGCGGCGGCTGGGACTGGCGGCGGACGGCATCTGTCACGTAAGTGATCCGACGCAGAGATTGTCCCGCAACGGCCTGTTAGGGTTCATCGCCGCACGGTCGCTTGTCACGAACCGGGCGCAATAAGAACCTGCCGACAGCCGCCCGGAACCGATGCCGGCGCGAAAAATAATGTCCGACCGACCCGAGACTTCAACATGCCGACCAACAAGAAGTATCTTCGCTGCGCTTTTCTCGGCGCGCTGATTACCCTCCTGCCACTCGCCTCGGCCAGCGCCGACGGGGAGACCATCAACCTGCTCACGCAGAATTTCCCGCCGTTCAGCATGGCCGACGATGGCAAGAATTTCGCCAAGGAGGGGGCGATCAGCGGCATCGACGCTGAAGTGGTGGCCGCCCTGTTCAAGCGCGCGGGCGTGCCCTATGCGATGACGCTGCGTTTCCCGTGGAGCCGCCTGCAGCAGCTGGCCGAAAAGACGCCGGGCTTCGCCGTGTTTTCCCTCAGCCGTACCCCCGAGCGCGAACCCAAGTACAAGTGGGTCGGTCCGCTCAGCGAGATCCAGATCGTGCTGCTCAAGACTCCTCAGAGCCAGATTCAGGTCTCCAGCCTGGAAGATGCCAAGCAGTACCGAATCGGCTCGAAGGATGGCAGCGTGGGCAGTCAGTACCTGATCAACCGCGGCATCGAGGTGCAGAGCTCGCTGATCGATACGCCGGCCAAGCTGAAAGCCGGCCAGTTCGATCTGTGGGCGACCACCAACCCCTCCGGCGAATACGAGGCGAACCAGGCCGGCGTCGGCCCGCTAACCGTGGCGCTGACCCTGAGTCGGGTCGATCTCTATCTGGCGCTGAACAAGGAAACGCCGGATGCGGTCGTCGAGAAACTGCAGCGCACCCTCGACCAGATGAAGCAGGAAGGGCTGCTGCAACAGGCGGCGCAGCGTTACGTGAACTGAAGGCATTTCACGCTACCGGATGATCGCCCCTGAGGCGATGAGCCATGTGTGTGCGGCATTCGGCTCAGGCTGGCGCAAGCGAAGACCGGTTCGCTCTGACTTGCATATCTCGCCTGGCCGGGTTCTGACAAACGCCTGTTGGTCGAGGCACCTCGGGCAAATACAGCCCAGTGCGCCCCTGTTCGACCAACAAATCACCGGAAAACGAAACGGCAGGGGATTTTTTGCCGGTTTGGACTGCCTTAGTCCAGTGGAGCGGGATCGCTCCAACCGCATTCCTGACGATTCGAGAATTCGATGACTGGCTTCAACAACTACATGCGGCGCGCCCTCTACATGGCTGCTGCAGTCTGGATTGCGCCTGCCACCGCCGAAAGCCTGCCCGAACCGGTCGGGCATGTGGCGCGGGTGGAAGGCGCTGCGTACATCAGCAGCCGCGGCTATACCAATGCCGCCAAGGTCGGCCAGGCGATCGTGCCGGGTGTGGCGTTGAGCACCGGCGCCGAAGGCGCACTGGGAGTGATTCTCGGCGACGGCAGTGTGCTGGCGTTCGGTCCGCACAGTGAACTGACCCTCGACGACTATCGCTTCGCCCCGGCATCGGATGAGCTGCGTCTGCGCGCAACGCTCTCTCGCGGCACGCTCAACCTGATTGCGGGCGACCTGGCCCGCCTCGATCCACAAGCCATCGCCGTCGATACGCCTGATGGCCGCATCGGCGTACGCGGTGGCCAGGTATTGATGAAGGTGGCGCCGTGAGACCGCTGGCGTTGAGCAAAACCATGGCGCTGCTGACGATGGTACTGCTGGGCGGTTGCGCGCAGCATTCCTATGTGATGCTGGCGGACGATGCGAATGGGCGCGGTGGTGTGGTGCTGGGGGAGGAGGGAGAGCATCGGCTGGATGCGTCCGGCAAGGGTATGGCGATAGCGGGGAGTGGTCAGCCCTACGCCGTGTCCGAAATGCGCCGCAAAGCGGATTTCGACAAGGCGCTGGCCGCCCAGCCGGCCCTGCCCGAGCGCTTCACGCTTCACCTGACATCGTCCGGTGGGCTGGACGACGCGGCCGGGCAGTTGCTGGACAGCGTTCTCTTGGCCGCGCGGCGCCGCGATTATCCGGTGGTCACGGTGATCGGCCACACCGATACCCTGGGTCATCGTGCGGCCAACGAGCAGGTCGGTTTGCGTCGCGCCCAGGCGGTTGCCGAGCTGCTGCGCAGCAAGGGCCTGGAAGCGATGGAGTTGCGGGTGGAGTCTCACGGTGAGCGCAATCTGCTGATAGCGACGCCGGATGCCATTGCCGAGCCGCGCAATCGGCGGGTCGAAATTCTGGTGCGTTGAGGTCGATGACGCGGCGACTGGCGCCGCGCCGGCAGGTCCGATCAGTCGATGACCAGAACCGCGTCCATTTCCACCTGTGCCCCCTTCGGCAGCGCGGCGACGCCGATGGCAGCACGTGCCGGGTACGGCTGCTGGCAGTAACGGCTCATCACCTCGTTGACGGTGGCGAAGTTGCCGAGGTCGGTGAGGAAGATGTTGAGCTTGACGATGTCCTTCAGCGAGCCGCCAGCCGCTTCGGCCACCGCCTTGAGGTTCTCGAACACCTGCACTGCCTGCGCTTCGAAACCCTCCACCAGTTCCATGCTTTTCGGATCCAGCGGAATCTGCCCGGACAGGTAGACGGTGTTGCCGGCCTTGATGGCCTGGGAGTAGGTACCAATGGCGGCCGGGGCCTTGTCGGTGTTGATCACGGTCTTGCTCATGGAGACTCCTCTGGGAATTGGGCGACGGGCAGCCAGCATAATGGCTGACGGCGAGAGCGGCCAGCCGTGGCGTTTTGCAGACAGGTCGAAGTCGACGGAGGAGGTCAGGCCTTGACGCGGGTGATGCGGGTGACGCCCTTGATCGCGCGCAGCTTCTTGATGACCCGGGCCAGGTGCACGCGATCATGCACACTGACCACCAGCTGGACGACGCTGATGCGCCCGTCGCGCTCGTCCATGCCGATTTTTTCGATGTTGCCGTCGGCGGCATTGACGCTGCCGGCCAGCAGTGCGATCAGACCGCGCTGGTGCTCCAGCTCGACGCGCAGCTCGACATTGAACTCGCCGGTGACATCCTTCGACCAGGACAGCTGGATGCACTTGTCCGGGTTGTGGCGCACATCGGCGATGTTCCGGCAGGTTTCCAGATGCACGACCATGCCCTTGCCGGCCGACAAGTGCCCGACGATGGGGTCGCCGGGAATCGGCGTACAGCACTTGGCATAGTTCAGCACCAGCCCTTCGGTGCCGCGGATCGCCAGCGGCCCTTCGAGCGCCGGCGCCTGCTCGTCGTCGCGCAGGATTAGGCGGCGCGCGATCACATAGGCCATGCGGTTGCCCAGACCGATGTCCTCCAGCAGGTCCTCGACGTATTCCATGTGGTACTCGGCGAGTACCTGTTGAATGCGCTCCGGGCTGATCTTTTCCAGGCTGGTTTCGAAGCCGCTGAGCGCCTTGCTCAGCAAGCGCTCGCCGAGGTTGATCGACTCCGAGCGGCGCTGCAGCTTGAGCGCATGGCGGATATGCGTACGTGCCTTGCCGGTGACGACGAAGTTCAGCCAGGCCGGATTCGGTCGGGCACCCGGCGCGGTGACGATCTCCACTGTCGAGCCACTCTCCAGCGGCTGCGACAGTGGCGCCAGGCGACGGTTGACGCGGCAGGCGATGCAGGTGTTGCCGACGTCGGTGTGCACCGCGTAGGCGAAGTCGACGGCGGTCGATCCCTTGGGCAGCTCCATGATGCGGCCCTTGGGCGTGAAGACGTAGACCTCGTCGGGGAACAGGTCGATCTTCACGCTCTCGATGAATTCCAGCGAGTTGCCGGCACGCTGCTGCAGCTCCAGTACACCCTTGACCCACTGGCGGGCGCGGGCGTGGGTGCCCTTGGGCACTTCGTCCTCGGGGGACTTGTACAGCCAGTGCGCGGCGATACCGTTGTTGGCCATCTCTTCCATCTCGCGGGTGCGGATCTGGATCTCGATGGGCACGCCGTGCATGCCGAACAGCGTGGTGTGCAGGGACTGGTAGCCGTTGGCCTTGGGGATCGCGATGTAGTCCTTGAAGCGGCCCGGCAGCGGCTTGTAGAGGCTGTGCACGGCGCCGAGCACGCGGTAGCAGGTGTCGACCTTGTCCACCACGATGCGGAACGCGTAGACATCCATGATCTCGTGGAATGCTTTTCGCTTGCCGCGCATCTTCTTGTAGATGCTGTACAGGTGTTTCTCGCGGCCCAGCACGTCGCCTTCCAGGCCTTCGCGCTCGAGGCAGTGGATCAGCGATTGTTCGATCTTGTCGACGATCTCGTTGCGGTTGCCGCGGGCGCGGCGTACGGCGGCGCGGATTCGCTCCGAGCGCATCGGGTGCATGGCCTTGAAGCCCAGATCCTCGAACTCCACGCGCATGGTGTGCATGCCCAGCCGATTGGCGATGGGCGCGTAGATCTCGAGGGTTTCCTTGGCGATGCGGCGGCGCTTTTCGCCGGCCAGCACTTCCAGGGTGCGCATGTTGTGCAGGCGGTCGGCGAGCTTGACCAGGATCACGCGAATGTCGCGGGCCATGGCCATGGCCATCTTCTGGAAGTTCTCGGCCTGGGCCTCGGCCTTGGTCTCGAAGTTCATCTGGGTCAGCTTGCTGACCCCGTCGACCAGTTCCGCAACGGTTTCGCCGAACTGCGCAACCAGTGCGTCCTTGGGAATGCCGGTGTCTTCGATGACGTCATGCAGCATCGCGGCCATCAGGCTCTGATGGTCCATGTGCATGTCGGCGAGGATATTGGCTACCGCGAGAGGATGGGTGACGTAGGCTTCACCGCTGCGCCGGCGCTGCCCGTCGTGGGCCTGCTCGGCGTAGAAATAGGCACGGCGGACCAGGTTGACCTGGTCCGGGCCGAGATAGGTCGATAGGCGATCCGCAAGCGCGTCTATGGCTGGCAAGACAGTGCTCCTTGCCAGCGGGCTTCGATGTTATCGGTTCGACTTCGACCTGGCATTTATTCAGATGGCCTCGTTCGGCTCTTCCTCGTACTGGGTGAAGAGCGGTTCGTCGTCAACGATCTCGTCTTGTGCAATGACATCGTAGTCGACCAGGCCGGAAGCGATTTCGCGCAGGGCGACGACGGTCGGCTTGTCATTTTCCCATGCGACCTTGGGCTCCTTGCCACCGGTGGCCAGCTGGCGCGAGCGCTTGGTAGCGAGCATGACCAGCTCGAAGCGGTTATCGACGTTGTCCAGGCAATCTTCAACGGTAACGCGGGCCATGGTGTTCCTCATCAATAGCGGTAGAGCGTGCCCGAATGGGCGAGCGGACGGAGTAGTCTAAAAAATCACCAGCCGTAATGGAAGCGCTGTTTCTGCGGGCTATGCGCCAACGGGGCTACGCGAGCAATTCGCCGAGCAGGCGGGCGTGGCGCTGTTGCTGGGTCTTCTGTATCAGCTGGTTGGCACGGAAAATCGACTGCAGGTCGATCAGGGCGTGGGCGAAGTCGTCGTTGATCACCAGGTAGTCGTATTCGACGTAGTGGCTCATTTCGCTGACAGCTTCGCGCATGCGCTTGTCGATGATCTCGTCACTGTCCTGACCGCGGTTGTTGAGGCGTTGGCGCAGTGCTTCCTGGGTCGGCGGCAGGATGAAGATCGACTTGGCCTGCGGCATCAGCCGGCGCACCTGCTGGGCACCCTGCCAGTCGATTTCCAGGATCAGGTCGAAGCCCTCGGCCAAGGTCTGCTCCAGCCAGCGCTGCGAGGTGCCGTACAGGTTGCCGAACACCTCGGCATGCTCGAGAAACTCGTTGCGCTCCAGGCGCGCGAGAAAATCCTCGCGACTGACGAAGTGGTAGTTGACCCCGTCGACCTCACCCGGTCGCATGGCGCGAGTGGTGTGGGACACCGACACGCGTACCTGCGGTTGTGCATCGACCAGCGCCTTGACCAGGCTGGTCTTGCCGGCCCCGGAAGGCGCGGAAACGATATAGAGCGTACCGGTGGTGGCGGACATGACGGGTTCCTGAAAAGCGCTGTTAATGCTGTGGGACAAAAATAGACCAGCCGCTGCGGCGGCTGATGGTTATTCGAGGTTCTGCACCTGCTCGCGCATCTGCTCGATCAGTACCTTCAGATTGACCGCGGCCTGAGTGCTGCGCGGGTCGAAGGCTTTCGAGCCGAGGGTGTTGGCTTCGCGATTGAGCTCCTGCATGAGGAAGTCGAGTCGGCGTCCGGCCGCGCCGCCGGTCTTGAGTACGCGTCGTACTTCGGCCACGTGGGTATCCAGACGGTCCAACTCTTCGGCGACATCGCTCTTCTGCGCCAACAGCACCATTTCCTGTTCGAGGCGCTGCGGGTCGAGCTCTGCCTGCATTTCGCTGAATCGGTCGAGCACCTTCTGGCGCTGGGCTGCGAGCATCTGCGGCACCTGTTCGCGCAGCGTGGCCACTTCTTCGAGGATGCTGTCCAGACGATCGTTGAGCAGCTTGGCCAACTCGTCGCCTTCACGCCGGCGGCCTTCCTTGAGCTGCTCGAGTGCGCTGTGGAAGAGCTGTAGAGCGCTCTGGTTGAGTGCCTGTGGGTCGACTGCGTCGCCGACCAGTACGCCCGGCCAGCCAAGTACCTGCAGCGGGTCAATCGGTGCGGGTTGGCGGATCAGTGCGGCAACGCTTTCGGCGGCGGCGATCAACTGGCTGGCGCGCTCGCGGTCGACCTGCAGGGCGGTGCCGTTGTTTTCCTCGGTGAAGCGCAGGGTGCATTCCACCTTGCCGCGTGAGATGCCTTTGCGCAGCGCATCGCGAACCGCGCCTTCGAGGTCGCGGAAGGCTTCCGGCAGGCGCAGGTGCGGCTCGAGATAGCGATGATTGACCGAGCGGATTTCCCAGCTGAGGGTGCCATGGGCGCCGGCCTGCTCGCTGCGGGCAAAGGCCGTCATGCTGTGGACCATCGGGGGATACCTCTCGATTACGGGCTGCGAAAGGCGAAGGATTGTAAAGGAAAACGGGGTGTCACGGCAGCGATGGCCGGACGGTCGCGACCCTTTTCCGCGCCAATGGGCTCTATAATGCCGGTCAATTTCCTATCTAGCAGGACCTATACATGAAGCGACCTAGTGGCCGTGCCGCCGATCAGCTGCGCTCGATCCGCATCACCCGCAACTACACCAAACATGCCGAGGGTTCGGTGCTGGTGGAGTTCGGCGACACCAAGGTGATCTGCACGGTCAGCATCGAGTCCGGCGTTCCGCGTTTTCTCAAAGGGCAGGGGCAGGGTTGGCTGACCGCCGAGTACGGCATGCTGCCGCGTGCTACCGGTGAGCGGAACCAGCGTGAAGCCTCGCGCGGCAAGCAGGGTGGACGCACGCTGGAAATCCAGCGCCTGATCGGTCGTTCGCTGCGTGCGGCGCTTGATATGAGCAAGCTCGGCGAGAACACGCTGTTCATCGACTGCGATGTGATCCAGGCCGACGGCGGTACGCGCACGGCGTCGATTACCGGTGCCATGGTGGCGTTGATCGATGCGCTCAAGGTACTGAAGAAGCGTGGCGGTCTGAAGGCGGGCGATCCGGTCAAGCAAATGATCGCTGCGGTGTCGGTCGGTATCTATCAGGGCGAGCCGGTGCTGGATCTGGATTACCTGGAGGATTCGGCGGCCGAAACCGACCTGAACGTGGTGATGACTGACGCCGGTGGCTTCATCGAGGTGCAGGGTACTGCCGAAGGTGCGCCGTTCCAGCCTGCTGAACTCAATGCCATGCTGGCCCTGGCTCAGGACGGTGTACGTCAGTTGTTCGAGTTGCAGCGCGCCGCGCTGGCTGACTGAGCGAGAGGTAACGCGAAATGACCGATCAGGACCTCGTGCCGCTGCCCAGTCGCGAAGCGCGTCAGTGGGCGATGTTTTGCCACTACTCGTCGTTCTTCTGGTTTCTGGCGCCGATGATCGGCAACGTGATCGGTCCGCTGATCGTCTGGCAGTTGAAGAAGGACATGGATCCCTTCGTCGATCAGCAGGGCAAGGAAGCCCTGAATTTCCAGCTTACCTTCAGCATCGTGATGATGATCTGCGGCTTACTGGCCTGGATCCTCATCGGCTTTCCGCTGATGGTACTGGTGAGCGTAGTGGCGCTGGTGCTGGTGGTGATCGCCGGCATCCGTGCCAACGAGGGCAAGCCCTACCGCTATCCGTTCTGCTGGCGGCTGGTCAAATGAAGGCGAGCTGCAAGCCATAAGCGGCAGGAAAAGCAGGCTCAAGCCATAAGCTGCAAGGCAGGAACAGGTTTGGCAGGCGTTTGGCGCCGCCCGGACACTGATTCGCTTGCAGCTTGCAGCTTGCAGCTTGCAGCTTGCAGCTTGCAGCTTGCAGCTTGCAGCTTGCAGCTTGCAGCTTGCAGCTTGCAGCTTGCAGCTTAAAGGCTCAGCGTCCAGTCGTAGTCCACGATCAGCGGCGCGTGCTGGGAGAAGCGCGGCTGACGTGGCAGGCGAGCACCGCGTACGAAGCGGCGCAGGCCGGATGTCAGTATCTGGTAGTCGAAACGCCAGCCGAGATTGAGCATTTCGGCCTGCTCGGTATCTGGCCACCAGCTGAACAGATCGCCTTCGCGATTGACTTCGCGCAGGGCATCGATATAGCCCATGTTGCCGAAAATCTCGTCCAGCCAGGCGCGCTCGGGAGCCAGGAACCCTGGGTCCTGCTGACAGTCGCGCCAGTTCTTCACATCCAGCTTCTGGTGGGCGACATACAGCGAGCCGCAATAGATGTACTCGCGACGCTTGCGGCGCTGCTTGTCCAGGTAGTGGGCGAACTCGTCCATGAACTTGAGCTTGTGGTTCAGGTTGGCATCGCCGCCGTGGCCGGAAGGCACTAAGAGACTGGCGATACTGACCTTGTCGAAATCCGCCTGCAGGTAGCGCCCGTAGCGATCCGCCGTCTCGAAGCCCAGTCCGGTGATGACGGCCTTCGGCTGCAGCCTTGAGTAGAGCGCCACGCCTCCCTGCTCCGGAATCTCTGCATCGCAGGCATAGAGAAAGTAACCGTCCAGCTGATAGGCCGGATCGTCGAGTTCCAAGGCAGAGGCGCGGGTATCTTGCAGGCAGATGACATCGGCATTCTGCGCTTGCAGCCAGCTGAGCAATCCCCGCTGTGCCGCCGCTTGAATGCCATTCACGTTGACGCTGATGATCCGCATAAATGGCCCCTAAAAACACGTGCGTGTATGATAACCCAAGCTCTTCGCAATTAGCTAAAACAGTGGTTTTCCGGGAAATTTCTTCATGCAGGCGTACCAGCGCGAGTTCATTCGCTTCGCCATCGAGCGCGGCGTTCTGCGTTTCGGTGAGTTCACTCTCAAGTCGGGACGCACCAGTCCCTATTTCTTCAATGCCGGCCTGTTCAACAGTGGCAGCGCACTTGCGCAGCTCGGCCGCTTCTATGCATCGGCGGTGATGCAGAGCGGTCTGGATTTCGACGTCATCTTCGGCCCGGCCTACAAGGGGATTCCGCTCGGAGCGGCCACCGCCATCGCGTTGGCCGAGCAGCATCAGCGCGACTTACCGTGGTGCTTCAACCGCAAGGAAGCCAAGGATCATGGCGAGGGCGGCACATTGGTTGGTGCGCCGTTGGCGGGGCGTGTGCTGATCGTCGATGACGTGATCACCGCCGGCACCGCGATCCGCGAAGTGATGCAGATCATCCAGGCGCAGAAAGCCGAGGCCGCCGGCGTGCTCATCGCCTTGAATCGACAGGAAAGAGGGCAGGGCGAGCTATCGGCGATTCAAGAAGTTGAACGTGATTATCGAATGCCGGTAATCAGTATTGTGTCCCTGGAGCAAGTGCTGGAATATCTCGCCGACGACGCTCAACTGAAACAGCACCTGCCCGCGGTACAGGCTTATCGCGAGCAGTACGGAATCTGACTCTGGGTAGGTAATGCGCCATGCGTAAATCGGTAGCCGCTCGTACGATGCTCCTGCTGGGAGTCATATGTCCGGTACTGGCCTCGGCTGCCGAGCTGTATCGCTATGTGGACGACCGTGGCGTGGTCGTACTCGATCGCCATGGCGTGCCGCCGCAACACATTTCGCGCGGATATCAGGTGCTCAACGAGCAAGGGCGAGTGGTCCGCGAGGTGCCGCCGGCACCGACCGCGGAGGAGTTTGCCCGTATGCAGGCGCAGAAGGCTCGCGCTGCATCGGATGCGCAGCTACTGCGTCTGTATACCAGTGTCGAGGATGTCGAACGGGCGGAAACCCGCAAGCTTTCCGAGCTCGACAGCGTGATGGGCTTGGCTCGGGGCAATCTGCAATCCATACGCAGCCAGCACGCCAGCTTGCGCAAGCAGGCGGCGGACCATGAGCGAGCGGGCCGCAAGGTGCCGGGTAACCTGTTGGCACAGATCGAAAACCTGGAAAAGGAAGAGCAAAGCCTGCTGCGCGACCTCAAGCGTTTCGAAAAGGCGCGCGCCGATGCGGAAGTCAGCTTTGCCAGCGATCGCCAGCGAATTGCCGAACTGCTAGGGCAAAAGCAGTAAGATGCTGATACCTCTTTGATTCAACTGATCTGCGCGGTTCGGCGTGGCTATTTGGCATGCCAGTAGCTCAATGAGTAGCTTGCTTACTATCATAAAAGACCGCTCTAGCTCAATAGTTTCAAGGTCGTGATGAGTTGCTCGGGGTCAGTCTGTACCGTGGCGCAAATTTTTCGGTATGGCTGACTAGCATGAATGGTAGGGACCTACGCAGTTATCAGGAGCTTCACAAGCCGAAGGGAGATTTCGCGACTCGCTCTGAATACCTCGAGCACGAACTGGAGATCATGGCGCCGAAGCGCTGGGGCATAAACCTGCCGTTTCGTGACTACCGTTTCGAGTACGAGGACTGGGTGCCGGCGATGGCGGCGACCATCGGCAAGATCGTCATGGTGGCGGCTGTTGTTGCGGCTTTCGCCGGCCCGATGGGGCTTTCCAACGAGTTCGTGATCGAGAACGCGCGCTACGAGATGCTGATTGCGGCGCTGCTGTTTGTCGTGGTGTTCTCCGGTTTTCTCAATCCCACGGTCAACCTGGCCGGGACCCACGGGCCGCTGATCCCGCTGATTCCCTTGATCGTCGCGTCGGGCGGGCATCCGATGGCGTTGGGAATCATGGTGGGTGTGCTCGGTTTCACCTTGGGTGTCTTCAAGGGCGGTAGCCTGTTGGCGCGCCTGACCAGCGACGGCGTCTGCGGTGGTCTGCTGCTGTACCTGGGCTTCATCGGCATCACCTCGCAGATCAAGAAACTGTTTGGCTGGGCCGACAGCTTCGACATGGGCTACATCGCCTTCGTCGTGGTGTTCGCCACCATCGTGATGTACGCCTATCTCGAACACATCCGCATGCGCTGGCTGGCGATTCCGTTGGGCTCGGCGCTCGCGGCGGTGATCGCCTTCGCCTTGGGCGCTCCGTTCGAATTCACCACCGAGCCGGGCGTGCCCAGCCTGAATCCAATGTACTGGTGGGGCGAGAACACCGGCTGGCAGATCGGTCTGCCCGAGTTGCATCACTTCATTGCCGTCGCGCCCTTCGCCGTGCTGGCGGTAGCCATGTGGTCGCCGGACTTTCTCGGACATCGAGTGTTCCAGCAGCTGAACTATCCGCCGAAGGCGAAGAAGGTGTTGATGAACATCGATGACACCATGTGCGTTGCAGCGGCACGGCAGATCGTCGGGACGTCGCTGGGCGGCGGTAACCTGGCCTCGTCCTGGGGCACCTTCATGGTGCCGGCTGCCATTGCCAAGCGCCCGATTCCCGCCGGTGCGTTGCTCACCGGCCTGCTCTGCGTGGTTGCGGCGCTTTGGGGTTATCCGATGGACCTGGCGATCTGGCCGCCGGTACTGAGCGTGGCATTGATGGTCGGGGTGTTCCTGCCGCTGCTGGAAGCGGGCATGCAGATGACCCGCGAGGGCAAGACCTCGCAGTCGGCAGCCATCGTGATCTTCTCTTCGGCGCTGGTTAACCCGGTGTTCGGCTGGTCACTGACCGTGCTGCTCGACAATCTCGGGCTGATCGGCGACAAGGAGCGGGGCCAGTCCCTGAGCCACCTGCACCGTTGGGTCATCCCGACGATCGTCTTCATCGTGCTTTGCGCGGTGATGCTGGGCATCGGTATGTTCCCGGGCATTCCGGCTATGCTCGAGTCGTTCCGTATCGATCTCTGACTGGCGGACAGCGCGGCATGAAAAAGGGAGCCTAGGCTCCCTTTGCTTTTGCGTCTGCTTCAGCCCTGGCTGTTGGTGATCAGCGTGCCGACGCCGACGTCGGTGAAGATCTCCAGCAACACCGCATTGGGCACGCGGCCATCGATGATGTGAGCGCTGTTGACGCCGCCTTGCACCGCTTCCAGCGCGCAGCGGATCTTCGGCAGCATGCCGCCGTAGATGGTGCCATCGGCGATCAGTGCGTCGACCTGGGCCGTGGACAGGCCGGTCAGCACGCTGCCCTGCTTGTCCATCAGGCCGGCGATGTTGGTCAGCAGCATCAGCTTCTCGGCTTTCAGCGCTTCGGCCACCTTGCCTGCGACCAGGTCGGCGTTGATGTTGTAGGACTCGCCGTTCTCGCCCACGCCAATCGGCGCGATCACCGGGATGAAGTTGCCCTGCACCAGCATTTCCAGCAGTTCGGCATTGACGCCGGTGACTTCGCCGACATGGCCGATGTCGATGATTTCCGGTTTGGTCATTTCCGGTGTCTGCCGCGTGGCCTTGAGCTTCTTGGCGCGGATCAGGCCGGCGTCCTTGCCGGTCAGGCCGATGGCGCTGCCGCCATGCTGGTTGATCAGGCTGACGATGCTCTTGTTGACCTGCCCGCCGAGGACCATCTCCACCACGTCCATGGTCTGGCTGTCGGTGACCCGCATGCCGTCGATGAAGTGGCTTTCGATGTTCAGCCGCTTGAGCAGGTCGCCGATCTGCGGACCGCCACCGTGCACCACCACCGGATTGATGCCGACCGCCTTCATCAGCACGATGTCGCGCGCGAAGCCGGTTTTCAGCTCCTCGCTCTCCATCGCGTTGCCGCCGTACTTGATGACCAGCGTCTTGCCGACGAAGCGGCGGATGTAGGGCAGCGCCTCGGACAGTACCTTGGCGAATTGGGTGGCAGCTTCACGGCTGAGGGTCATGCAGGGCTCCGCAAATCAGAACGGCAGTTTGAGGTCGGGTGCAACGTTGAGTAGCTGTGCGCGGAAAACGTCCTGAATACGGCCGAGTTCTTCCTCGCTGTCGGCCTCGAAGCGCAGCACCAGAACCGGTGTGGTGTTCGAGGCGCGGATCAGGCCCCAGCCCTTGGGATAGTCGACCCGTACACCGTCGAGGGTGATCAGGTTGGCTTCGCCCCACTGAGCGTCACGTTGCAGGGCGTCCATGATGGTGAATTTGCTTTCCTCTGTCACCGTGATGTTGATCTCCGGCGTCGAGATATCGCAGGGGAACGCGGCGAACACCTGCTCGGCGTCACGCTTGTCCTGGCTGAGGATTTCCAGCAGCCGCGCGGCGCTGTAGATGCCGTCGTCGAAGCCGAACCAGCGCTCCTTGAAGAAGATATGCCCGCTCATTTCACCGGCCAGCAATGCCCCGGATTCCTTCATCTTCTTCTTGATCAGCGAGTGGCCGGTCTTCCACATCACCGGGCGGCCACCGTAGCCGCTGATCAGCGGCGTCAGGCGGCGGGTGCATTTGACGTCGAAGATGATGTCGGCGCCTGGGTTGCGTGATACCACATCCTTGGCGAACAGCATCAGCAGACGGTCTGGGTAGATCATGCTGCCGGCGTTGGTCACCACGCCGACGCGGTCGCCGTCGCCGTCGAAGGCCAGGCCCAGGTCGGCCTTCTCGGATTTCACCTTGGCGATCAGATCGACCAGATTCTCGGGCTTGCCCGGGTCCGGATGGTGGTTCGGGAAGTTGCCGTCGACCTCGCAGTACAGCGGGATCACGGTGCAGCCCAACGCCTCGATCATGCGCGGGGCGATGACGCCGGCCACGCCGTTGCCGCAGTCGACCACCACCTTCATCGGCTTGGCCATGGCAATGTCATTGCGAATCTGCTCGAAGTAGCGCTCCAGTACATCGACCTGCTCGACCTTGCCGACGCCGCTGGACAGGTCGTTGGTCTCGATGCGTTTGCGCAGGGTCTGGATCTGTTCGTTGGCCAGGGTGTCGCCGGCGATGACGATCTTGAAGCCGTTGTAGTCCGGTGGGTTGTGGCTACCGGTGAGCATCACGCCGGACTTGCCGGCGAGAATGTTGGCTGCGTAATAGAGCACCGGCGTCGGCACCATGCCGATATCGCTGACGTCGCAACCGCTGTCGAGCAGGCCTTGGATGAGGTGCTGGACCAGTTCGGGGCCGGACAGGCGTCCGTCGCGGCCAACCGATACGTTGGGTTCACCCTTGGCGAGGCTCTCGGACCCGATGGCGCGGCCGACCCAGTAGGCGGTCTCGGTAGTCAGGCTGTCGCCGACAACGCCACGGATATCGTAGGCGCGGAAGATACTGGCGGGCAAATTCGGGGCTTTGGCACTGCTCATTGCGGGTTCTCGCTCCTTGGTGTCGAGGCCGAAGATGTCCTGGTCCTCGTCGAGAATATCGATGTCGAGAATATCGGTGTCCGGCAAGCGCGGATCGACGTACTCGGTAGGTTTGGCGGGCCGAACGGCTGGAGCCGCGGCGGGTGCCTGAGTCGGAGCCGGCCCAGCTTGGCGGACAGGCAGTCGGACCATGTTCCTGGCCAGTGCGTCGAGGACCGGCAGGCTCAAGGCCGGTATTTTGATGGTCTTGCCGGTGGAGAGTTCCTGTAGCAGACGGCTCATCTGCAACACGTCTTCGCGTAGCCTGCGTTGCTGGCTACCGAGCACCAGCTGCAGGCCGATCAGCACGCCGGCAATCGCCACCAGAGCGGCCGCGAGCAGGAGCAGCGGCATGAGCGCCGGCTGATCGATAGCACCGGGCAGGTAGGCCAGCTTCCAGTTGGCGTTGCCGCTGGCGAGGGTCAGCGCGGAAGCATTGTCGGCCGCGGTGCCGCGCTGCAGCAGCACCTGCTCGGGTGCGCCGGAGAACTGCTGGGTCAGCCGCAGCTGGCCGGCTTCGTCGGGCAGCGCCGGGAGTGTCGCGAACAGGTGCTGGAGATCGCTGACCAGCAGCAGCGTGCCACGAATCGCCTGCTCACCCTCTGCGCGCAGCGGAATCGCACTGTAGAGCAGCCAGCGGTTGTCGATCTTGTAGGCTTCCGGAGCGGCCGACTGGCCTGCTTCGACCCGCTGCAGCAGATCGAGCGCAGCGAAGTTCAGCGGGCCCGGGCGGCTGGTGTCCGGCACCGCTCTGCCGCGTGGATTGAGGTGCGCGTCGACCACGCCGGGCAACTCCAGCAGGCGCTGTTCGGCTTCGCGCCTGCGCTCGGCATCACCGCGGACGACGTCCACCAGACGTTGCTGCTCCACCGCTGTCTGGGCGTCGGCACGCAGTCGTCGCAGTGCCTGCTGCAATGCGCTTGCCTGGCTCTGGCTCCAGGCCTCGGCGAGTTGCGTCTGTTGCTGCTGCTGAGCGCCCTGCAGCCCGAGCCAGATCAGCGCGGCGGCCGCGCCGAGCCCGATCAGGCAGGCTGTTAGGCCACCGAGCAATGGCTTGAGGGTGAACCCGCCGCGCTTGCTGCGGGTATCGGTCGGGTTCAGAACGCCTGAATCCTTGGCGGTGCGCTTGAAGAGTGCCATGAAGCTCCTCGAATCATCCTGAAGATAAGCGGTACGCGGTGACTCAGTGGCTGCCGGAGTGGCCGAAGCCGCCAGCACCGCGGTCGCTGCTGTCGAAGCTGTCGACCAGTTCGAAGCGGGCCTGTACCACCGGTACCAGCATCAGCTGTGCGATGCGCTCGCCGACGGCGATGGTGAAGGCGCTCTGCCCGCGGTTCCAGCAGGACACCATCAGCTCGCCCTGGTAATCCGAGTCGATCAGACCGACCAGGTTGCCGAGCACGATGCCGTGCTTATGGCCCAGGCCCGAACGCGGCAGGATCAGCGCGGCCAGGGTCGGATCGGCGATGTGGATGGCCAGGCCGGTGGGAATCAGCAGCGTCTGGCCCGGTTCGAGCACGGCGTCGCTCTGCAGCATGGCGCGCAGGTCAAGGCCGGCGGAGCCCGGTGTCGCATACTCGGGAAGGGGGAAGTCCTGGCCGAGGCGAGGGTCGAGAATCTTGGCTTGAAGTGCGTGCATGTCAGGACTCTTTGTAGCGGTCGGCGATGAAGGCCACCAGCGCGCGGGCGATATGTCCCTTGCTGGCCTGGCCGAAACGGGTTTCGTGTTGCTGGCGGTCGATCACGCTGACGGCGTTGTCTTCGCTGTTGAAGCCGATGCTGGGGTTGGCGACGTCATTGGCGACGATCAGGTCGAGATTCTTGTCGCGCAGCTTGCGTGTGGCGTACTCCAGCAGATTCTCGGTCTCCGCGGCGAAACCGACGCAGAACGGGCGGTCCGCGCGGCTGGCCAGCGTGGCGAGAATGTCCGGGTTGCGCACCATCTGCAGCAGCAGGCCGTCACCGGTCGTGGGGTCTTTCTTCAGTTTGTGCGGTGCCACCACTTCCGGGCGGTAGTCGGCTACCGCTGCTGCGGCGACGAGAATGTCGCAGGGCATCGCCGCTTCGCATGCGGCGAGCATGTCGCGGGCGCTGACCACGTCGATGCGCTGTACGCGATCGGGCGTCGGCAGGAATACCGGGCCGGTCACCAGCGTGACCCGCGCGCCAGCTTCGGCGGCCGCCTCGGCCAAGGCGAAGCCCATCTTGCCGGAGCTGTGGTTGGTGATGTAGCGAACCGGATCGATGTTTTCCTGGGTCGGACCTGCGGTGATCAGCAGATGCTTGCCCGTCAGCAGGCCGGTCGCGAAGCAGTCCGCGGCGGCCTGGGCCAGTTCGTCGGCCTCGAGCATGCGGCCCATGCCGACGTCGCCGCAGGCCTGGCTGCCGGAACCGGGGCCGAACAGACGAATGCCACGTTCCAGCAGCAATTCGCGATTGGCCTGGGTGGCCGGGTCGGCCCACATGGCCTGGTTCATGGCCGGTGCCAGGGCGACCGGGGCATTGGTCGCCAGCACCACGGTGGTCAGCAGATCATTGGCGACGCCCTGAGCCAGGCGGGCCATGAGGTCGGCGGTGGCCGGCGCGATCAATACCAGGTCTGCCCAGCGTGCCAGTTCGATGTGGCCCATCGCCGCTTCGGCGGCGGGGTCAAGCAGGTCCAGATGAACCGGATGGCCGGAGAGCGCCTGCAGGGTGAGAGGCGTGATGAATTCACGACCGCCCTGGGTCATCACCACCCGGACTTCGGCGCCGTGGTCGCGCAGGCGGCGGACCAGTTCGGCGCTCTTGTAGGCGGCGATGCCGCCGCCGACGCCCAGGACGATGCGTTTACGATACAGCCGCTGCATAGGCCTGCCTTGTTATCTCTTAGGGACTCTCCGGAGTGAGAACCAGGTCAGAACACGCCCGATACCCCGGAAAAATGACGGGCTAAGATAGCACAGCGCCCACAGCGGAAAAGTGGGCTTGCTCGACAGGGAGAGGACATGAGCATACGTGACTGGCCGGCGGCGGAGCGGCCGCGGGAAAAGCTACTCGAACAGGGCGCCGCTGCGCTTTCCGACGCCGAATTGCTGGCGATATTTCTGCGTACCGGGGTCGCCGGCAAAAGTGCGGTGGATCTGGCTCGCCATCTGCTCGCCGAGTTCGGCAGCCTGCGCGCATTGCTGGAGGCGGAGCTCGATCAATTCAGTGCACACCTGGGCCTGGGGCCGGCGAAGTTTACCCAGCTGCAGGCAGTGCTGGAGATGGGCCGCCGGCATCTGGCCGAGCGGCTGCGCCGGGATTCGGCGCTGGAGTCGCCGCAGGCGGTGCGCGACTACCTCAAGGCGCGGCTGCGGCATGAGCCGCACGAACTGTTCGGCTGTCTGTTTCTCGACTCCAAGCATCGCGTGCTGGCCTTCGAGGTGTTGTTCCACGGCACCATCGATGGCGCCAGCGTTTACCCGCGGCAGGTGGTCAAACGCGCCCTGGCGCAGAATGCGGCGGCGGTCATCCTCACCCACAATCACCCGTCCGGCGTCGCCGAGCCAAGTCAGGCGGATCGTCAGCTGACCCAGCGGCTGAAAGAAGCGCTGGCACTGATCGATGTGCGGGTGCTCGATCACTTCATCGTCGGTGACGGCGAGCCGCTGTCGATGGCCGAATACGGCTGGATGTGAACGCTACGCCAGCAGCGGCACCAGCAACAGCGGGCCGAGCACCAGCAGCACGAAGCGGCCGTTCCAGCCGAAGGCGATGCGCCACGGCGACAATTGCGCGTGGCGCGCCAGCATTAGCGCCGAGGGGCCATAGGGCGAGAGCAGCATGGCCAGCGAAAAACCGATCAGCAGCGCCACTGCCGGCTGCATGATCGCCACGCCGTGTCCGGCCAGCTGCGCGAGCAGTGCGGCGCACAGGCTCAGGGAGATGATCGGCGCGACACCGAGCAGGGCCAGGGCGATGATCGCCAGCATGCCGGCACTGCCGAGACCGAACAGCGCCAACGGCGTGCTGCTGAAGTGGCTGGCGAGTCTCTCGACCGGGATCAGCACAGCCGTGAGGCCACCGAGCAGTGCCGAGCAGGCGAAGATGAAGGTTTCGTTGCGCATGCCGGCCAGGGTGTCGCGTACCTCGGCATAGACCGTTGTCGGCGAGCCGCCCTGATACAGCAGCAGCCCGACTACCGCGAGCGGCACCAGCAGCATGGCGGCCTGGGTCGCCGAGAGTGGGGTCAGGCTGGCCAGCAGCGCGATCAGCAGGATGCCGAGCAAGCTGCCGTACAGCAGGTTGCGCAGCCCATTTGCCGGCCCGGTAGTGCTCGAGCCACTTGCCGGGGCATCGGTTTCCCGCAATTGCCGCAGACGGTGGTTTTCCATCGGCCAACCCACCAACAGCAGGATGGCGCCGCAGAGCAGGCCGAATGGCAGCAGGGCGCTCCAGCTCAGTCCCGGCAACTCGCGGGTGAGGATCGCTACTGCCACGCTGGTCGGTGCCAGCAAGGGCACCAGAGCGAAGCCGCGCAGGGCCGTCACCATCACGCCCCTGGCGCCCTCGCGGCGCTGGGTCGGACTGTACGACTGCCGATCCAGATAGCGCTCCAGTGAACCGCAGACCAGATTGAGCATGCCGAAGCTCAGCACCGAGCTGATCGCAAAGGTGCTGAACAGATAGCTCGGGTAGAGGCTGGCACCCGGTTGCCGTAACAGCAATCGATGCAGCTCGCCAAGTTGCGGCATCCGCTTGACCGCGCAATGGGCAAGCCCGAGCGCGCCGATGAACGCGCCATAGTAGGCCGCGGCGCCGAGCATCCGCTGGGCCTGCCGCCAGTCAGGCTCGTTGAACAATACCCAGTAGCCGAACAGCCCCAGGGTGACCACTCCGAGCCGGCGCGGGTAGGGCATCAGCGAGCGCCAGCGCCAGGCGAAGAACAGCACCAACAGCGCACCACTGATCACGCTCGGCAACTGCAGGCGCGTGACCAGCGCGAACAGCTCGCAAACGAGCGCCAGCGGGAGCAGGGCAAGCATCGCTCAGGGCAGCTCGCTACGCAGTTTGCCGCGCTTGTATACGCCTTCGCCGAAGACCAGCAACTGGTCCTTTTCGTCCAGCAGGTCGCAGCTGGCCATGAACACCTTGTGCCCGGCGGAGCGGCAGACAGCGATCGCACGGATGCGGCTGCCCACTGGCGCCGGTGCGCTGAAGTTCACGTTCATCGACAGCGTGGTCGCCACGCGGCGCTGTTCCGGCTGTTCGACCCAGGTTCCGCAGAGCCCCATCGCCACGTCCAGCAGGGTCGCCGTGACGCCGCCGTGCAGGTTGCTGGCGTTGTTCAGGTGACGCGGCAACAACAGCAGTTCGACCACCACGCGCTGCGGGCCGTACTCCTTGAGCTGGCAACCCAGGTCCCGGAAGAACCCGGTCAACGAGCTTTCGACCTGTTGCAGTGTGGCGGCAGGATAGGACTGATCGGACATGAACGAGCGGTTCGGCTGCTGACTTGCACTGGAGATTGGCAGTCTTTACGCTCAGGGTCAATTCGATGGAATCTTGTTCCGCACTGCGAAATTTCACATTGCTCGTGAGGAGGTTTGCATGTTTGAGCGTATCGGCATCGTCGGCGCGGGCGCCATGGGCCGCGGGATCGCGCAATTGTTCGCCGGCGCCGGCAAGCAGGTGTGGTTGCATGATGCACGCAGCGAGTCGATCAGCGAGGCGCTGCGCTTCAACCGCGAGCTGCTCGAGCGCGGCGTGGCCAAGGGGCGGCTGAGCGTCGCCGAGCTCGACGCCACGCTGGCGCGCATGCAGGCGGCACCCGCGCTGGCCGATCTGTCCGGCTGCGATCTGGTGATCGAGGCGATCGTCGAGAATCTCGAGGCCAAGCAGGCGCTCTGCCTCGAGCTGGAGTCGCTGCTCGCCGAGGACGCGGTGCTGGCGACCAACACCTCGTCGCTTTCCGTCACGCGCATCGCCGCGGCCTGCCAGCACCCGGAGCGGGTGGCGGGTTTTCACTTCTTCAATCCGGTGCCGCTGATGAAGCTGGTGGAAGTGGTGCGCGGTGAGCGCAGCGATCCGCAGAACATCGAGCGACTGGTCAAGCTGGCCGAAGAGGCTGGGCATTTTCCGGCGATCACGCCGGATACTCCCGGCTTTCTGGTCAACCATGCCGGTCGCGCCTATAGCACCGAGGCGCAGCGCATCCTTGCCGAGGGTATCGCCGATGCCGAGCAGATCGATCGCATTCTGCGCGACGGCCCGGGCTTTCGCATGGGGCCGTTCGAGCTGTTCGATCTCACCGGGCTGGATATTTCCCATGCGGTGATGGAGTCGGTGTACCAGCAGTTCTATCAGGACCCGCGCTATACACCGTCCTACCAGGCGGCGCAGCGGGTCGCCGCGGGGTTGCTCGGACGCAAGACCGGGCAGGGTTACTACCGCTACGAGAACGGCCAGCAGATCCGCACGCCGGAGCCAAAATTGCCGCCGGTAGTCGTCGAGCGCCCGTTCTGGCTGGACAGTCAGGATGCCGAATTGCGTGGCCAGCTGGCGGCGTTGTTACGCGAGGCCGGTACGCAGCTGGAAACCGGCGAGAGGCCATCGGAGCGCGCCATCTGCCTGATCACCCCGCTGGGTGAGGATGCCGCCACGATGATCGCCAGGCTGAATCTGCCCGCCACGCGCAGTATCGCCTTCGACCTGTTCGCCGACTTCGACCGGCGCCGGGTACTGATGCGCCAACCGGCGCTCGACCCCGCGCTCGAAGCACAGGCGCGACAGGCCCTGAGTCACGATGGCGTACCGGTGGAGGTGATCAACGACTCGCCCGGTTTCGTCAGTCAGCGGGTGGTGGCGAGCATCGTCAATCTCGGTTGTGAGATTGCGCAGAAGGGTATTGCCGATGCGCAGACGCTCGACCGCGCGATCACCCTGGCGCTGGGCTATCCGAAAGGGCCACTGGGCTTTGCCGAGCACTACGGCGCGGGGCGAATTCTCGCCATCCTTCAGGCCATGCAGGGCTGCTATGGCGGCGAGGCGCGCTATCGCCCCAGCCCGTGGTTGCGTCGGCGCGTGCAGCTGTCCCTGCCGCTGACCGCGCCTGATCGTCCAGTCGCTGGCTGACGACCGACGGCGCTTGGAGAAGGAGGTCTATCGCTTCAGTTTGCGCGGGTGCGGCCGTTAAGACTGGAGTAAGCCTCCGATGACGGCACGTTGCTACTAAGGCACTACTGTTCTTTATTGGAGGGTATGGGTACAACGTCGGATCGATCCGACAAAGCACAAGAGGCCGTCCATGAGCCCCGCCTACCGCCACTCCAAGGCCGCCGCGTTCCATGCCGTGCTGATCATCGGTGTGCTGCTCGTGCATTATTGGCTGGCACCGCCCTTGCCAGTGACCGCTGCGCTGCTGATGGTGGCGGCGCTTTGGCCCTGGTTCACCTCGTGGGGTGCGGCGGCCGGCGGCGCCACGGCTGTCGACGAGGCGCCGCAGAGCTTCGCCGAGCTGACCAAGAATCTCTCGCGCAATACCTGCCACAACGCCCTGTCTGCTGCTCAGGTCGCTTTCAGCGCCGAGCAGCTGGCCATTCGCTTGAAATCGCAGCTGCAGGCAGTCAGCGAAATCGCCAATGGCGCCCAGGCCATCGCCGCCACCGAGCAGGACAGCGCCGAGCGGGCCCGGCACACGCTGGATGCCGCGCAAGCCGTGCGCGAGCGCAGCGACACCGGGCAAGCCGAACTGCAGCGTGCCATCGAACGCATGCAACAGCTCAGTGCCCAGACCCACGCCAGCCGTGAGCTGATTGACGGGCTCTCGGTGCGGACCGAGGAAATCCGCCGCATTACCGACGTGATCCAGTCCATCGCCAGCCAGACCAACCTGCTGGCCCTCAACGCAGCCATCGAGGCCGCCCGTGCCGGTGAAGCCGGCCGCGGCTTTGCCGTGGTCGCCGACGAGGTGCGCAGCCTGGCGGCGCGCACCTCCAGTGCCACCGAGGAGGTCGGTCGCATGGTGGCCGACATCCGCGAGCAGAGCGAAGCGGTGGTCAGTTACATCCAGCGCCAGGGCAACGAGCTGGACGCCGCGGCCGAGCAGATCGCCAGCACCGGTGAGCAGCTCAGCGGCATCGCCGAACTGGCCGGCAGCGTCGAAAGCCAGGTCGAGCAGATCACCACCGGCACCGCCGACAACCATCAGCGCCTGACCGGCCAGTTCGGTGCCCTCGATCAGCTGCGTACCGATGCCCTGGACAGCGAGGAGCAGACCCGCCAGCTCGAGCTGGCGGCGGAACGTCTGGTAGCGCAGGCCGAGAGCGCCAGCGAGCAACTGGCCGAAGTCCAGCTCGACGATTATCACCAGGCCATGTTCGACTTGGCGCGCCAGGGGGCAGCGGCCATCGGTGCGCGTTTCGAAGCCGATATCCAGGCTGGTCGGGTCAGTCTCGATGACCTCTTCGACCGCAACTATCGGGCGCAGGCCAACACCGATCCGGTGAAGTATCAGACACGCTTCGACCGCTATGCCGACGAGGTCCTGCCGGCTATTCAGGAGCCGTTGCTGCAGAAACATTCGGCGCTGGTGTATGCCATCGCCACGACGCCGGAAGGCTACGTGCCGACCCACAACCGCGCGTTCAGCCAGCCACCGGTGGGCAACCCGGAAATCGACCGCCTCAAGAGCCGTAGCAAGCGCCTGTTCAACGATCGCACCGGCGGGCGCTGCGGCAGCCATCAGCGCCGTCTGCTGTTGCAGACCTACAGCCGCGATACCGGGGAACTGATGCACGACCTGTCCGTGCCGATCATGGTCGGTGGGCGCCACTGGGGTGGTCTGCGGCTGGGCTATCGTCCCGAGCAGTAGCCCGGCAGCCACCGATGTTGGCGCGATCGCCCTGTTTCTGGCGACGCTGCAGTCGCAGCGACCGGCTAAGCTTGGCCAGACGCGACTTCCGGAGATGCCGCCAATGAAGACCCTCACCGATCACCTGACGCAGTACGCGGCCTATCATCGCGATCCGCGCAACCTGCTCACCCATTTCATCGGCATTCCGCTGATCGTGCTGGCGGTGGCGATCCTGCTGTCGCGGCCGGGCATCGTATGGGCCGGGTTGTGGCTGAGCCCGGCGGCGCTGGTGTCGCTCGCCGCTGCGGTTTTCTACCTTCGTCTCGATCTGCGTTACGGCTTGCTGATGAGCGCCGTGCTGCTGCTCTGCGTATGGCTGGGCGCAGTTCTGGCCGGCGCGACGATGGCGCTGTGGCTGGGCGTTGGGGTGGGATTGTTCGCGCTCGGCTGGATCATCCAGTTCATCGGGCATTATTTCGAGGGACGCAAGCCGGCGTTCGTCGATGATCTCACCGGGCTGATCATCGGGCCGCTGTTCGTCGCTGCCGAGCTTGGTTTCATGCTCGGTCTGCGTGAACCGTTGCGCCTCGCCATCGAGGCACGGGTCGGTCCTGTGCGGCTGCGCGACTCAGCCGCCCACGGTTGATGTCAAGGCTTGGCCGCCATCCACTGATCGCTGAGGCTGCGCGCATGGCGGTCGACCATGATTGGCGCGAAGGGCCGACCTGAGGCGGTGGTGAAGTTGTTGCTGCCGCTGTTCATGTCTGCCAGCGCCACCTTGAGGAAATCCCAGCGGGTCTTGAGTTTGGCCAGCGCCGGATCGCGCTTGCCATCCAGTTCGGCCAGCTGAGCGTCGATCGCCGGTACCAGGTGGCGCTCGTCCTGTCCGAGATAGGTGTCCGGCTGTTCGCGGGCGATCTCGAACGAGCCGATATAGGCGCGGCTGAGGTATTGAACGGCCAGGTATTCAACCTTGGCCGGCAATTCGGCTTGAGCGTCCGCCCCTTGCTGCGCGCGAACGGCGGTGAGGAAGTCGCGCAGCGCCTTGCTCATCTCCAGCGGCCAGCCCCAGGGCATGTCGTCTTCCTCGTAGCCGAAGCCAGCGCCTTCGCGCAGCCGAGCCTGAAGCGCCTGGTGACTTTCGCGCAGGGCACTGGTGGGATTGGCGACGTTGAGCAGGGCGGCGTTCAGTGCACGGATGTCGTCTTCCAGGCGCGACAGGTGCGCCTTCTGAAAACCTTCGCCTCGGTAGAGCAGCAGGCTGCTGGTCGCGCGATTGGCGTGGATCTGCAAGTTCTGCAGTGCAGAGGGGCTTTCGGGCGGGGCCGCCTCGGTAAAGCCGGGCGATATCACGAGTATCAGCAATAGCCAGAAGCGAGTTAAACGGTCCATTGTCGTGCTCCTTTTTATTTTTATAGAAGCTATGCGTGCGTGGCAGCAACACGTTGGAGCCTAACGGACTGCTGGCCGAGTGGTATCACCCCAAAGAATGATTTGTCACGGCTTGTAGCCGAACGGACGACATCGTGCGGCAGCTTGTCGCGAACCTTGTGGCCTGTGCGGTGAGTTGGTTGAGGCAAGTTCGGCTGAATATTGCTCCGCGAAGGCTTTGTGACGAGTCATAGCCGGGCTCAGGCAAGGAGCAGCGACGCGATATCGGGCCATGGGCAGCGAAATTGACCAACTGGACTTAGCAAACAGGCCACTAAAGCATCTTCTCGAGGCCGATGACGTCGGCGAACCAGGCGTTGAAACGTCGCCAGAGCCCGCCAGGTTCCTTTTCGATCGTGCGTAGCTGGCCGCCATCCTCGGCGATCCACGTCAGTTGCTTGCGGCCATCGCGCTCCACCAGCCGTACCTCGTAGCTCAGTGCTGGCGACATGCCCTCCAGTATGAGGCGGTGGACCTCGCGGGCCAGTTCGTGGCTTTCCACCAGAATCCCCACCTCGGTATTCCACAGTACCGAGCGCGGATCGAAATTCAGCGAGCCGATGAAAACCTTCTGCTGGTCGAATACCGCTGCCTTGCTATGCAGGCTGGATTCCGACTCCCCGAGAAAACTGTAAGAGGCTTCCTGCTCCGGCTGCCGTCGCAGTTCGAACAGGCGCACGCCGAGTTCCAGCATGGTCTCGCGGTAGGGTGCATAGCCACCATGGGCGGCCGGCACGTCGGTGGCCTCCAGTGAGTTGGTGAGAATGCGCACCGTCACGCCTGCGCCGGTGCGATCGGCCAGGTATTCCACGCCGCTATCGGTCGGCACGAAGTAGGCCGAAACCAGTGTCAGCTCGCTGCTCACGGCCTGCATGGTCGGTGCAAGTTGCGTGGTCAGCAGCAGCGATGCCGCCGGTACACCTTCGGCGAGCAGTTTTTCCGGCGCGTCCCACATCGCCCTGCCAGGTGCCCAGATCAGTTCGTCCAGCCACTGCTGCAATTGCGGGCGCTGCTTGTACTGCATCAGGCGCTGGTACTGCTCGCTGTTTTCCTGTTTGGCCTGCTGCAGATAGTCGCTCAGCTGCTGGCGCGCCTTGTCCAGCTGGCGCGGTTTCGGTTGCCACCAGAGAAAATGCTGGATAGGCACGCTCAGCTGGTTGTTCCAGTAGCGGTCGAAACTCTTGCCGAGCTGCTCGGCGACCGGACCGGCGCCAAGCAGATCAATGTCGGTGAAGTTCATCGCCTGGTCGGCCTCGAAGTACTCGTCGCCGAGGTTGCGTCCGCCGACGACGGCCAGGCTGCCATCGACCAGCATCAGCTTGTTGTGCATGCGTCGATGCTGCAGCGAAAGGTGCAATAGGCGTCCCATGGATCGGGTGATGGCGTTGCTGCGGCCGAGGTGAAGCGGGTTGAAGACGCGGATCTGAATGTTGGGGTGCGCGGCCAGAGTGCCGATGCGGTAGTCCTCGCCATGGCTGGTGGTGTCATCCAGCAGCAGCCGCACGCGCACGCCGCGGTCGGCGGCTTGCAGCACTTCGTCGATCAGCGCGCGTGTGGTGAGGCCGTCATGGACGATGTAGTACTGGATATCGAGGCTGACCTGCGCCGCGCGGATCATCTCGGTGCGTGCGGCGAAGGCTTCGGTGCTCTCCGGTAGCAGGCGAAAACCCGAGTGGCCGTACGCGTGTTCGGTGGCGAGCTGCTGGATGCGCCGGCCAAGCGGCGACGCGTCCGGTGCCACGGAATAGGACTCGGTTGGCGTGGGGTGGCTGGCACAACCGGCCAGCAGCAGTAGCAGCAGGAGCGTCAGGTAAGTGCGCAAGGTTTCTCCGGGTATGCATCCTTTCATTCATGCTTGGACGTTGCGCTTCGTCCGAAAATTCAGAATCGGTCCTTTAGTCGATACCAGAGCATGCCCAACGCCAGCAGTGGCGAGCGCAGTGCCGGTCCGCCGGGGAAGGTCGGATGCGGCACTTTGGCGAACAGATCGAAGCCGCTGCTTTGCTGGCCGGCAATGGCTTCGGCAAGCAGGCGACCGGCCAGGTGCGTGGCATTCAGCCCGTGGCCGGAATAGGCCTGGGCGTAGAACACGTTGGGATGGTCGGCCAGGCGACCGATCTGCGGCAGCCGGTTGGCGCCGATGCCGATCATCCCGCCCCACTGATAGTCGATGCTGATGCCGACCAGCTGCGGAAATACCTCGAGCATCTTCGGCTGCATGTAGGCGGCGATGTCCTGTGGGTCACGGCCGGAATAGTGACAGGCGCCGCCGAACAGCAGACGGCCATCGGCGCTGAGACGGAAGTAATCGAGCGCCACGCGCTGATCGCAGACCGCCATGTTCTGCGGCAACAGCTCGCGGCAGAGCGGCTCAGGCAGGCGCTCGGTGGCGATGATGTAGCTGCCGGCCGGCAGCACCTTGCCGGCGAGCTTCGGTTGCAGGCCGTTGAGGTAGGCATTGCAGGCCAGCACCAGGTTGTCCGCGTGCACCACGCCCTGAGCCGTATGCACCTTGGCTTGCGGGCCGTACTCGATGCGCTCGACCGCCGACTGCTCGAACAGCCGCACGCCCAGCGACTGCGCCGCCGCCGCCTCGCCGAGTGCCAGATTCAGCGGGTGCAGGTGGCCCGAGCCCATGTCCAGCAGGCCGCCTAGGTAACGCTGCGAACCCACCACCGTGACCAGGTTGGGACGCGACACGCGCTGCAGAGGATGCGGATAGCCGAGGCGCAGCAGGTCGGAGTACTCCTCGTCGAAGCCTTTCAGATGCCGTGGCTTGGTCGCCAGGTCGCAATAGCCCCAGGTCAGGTCGCAGTCAATGGCGTAGCGCTCGATGCGCTGACGGACGATGTCGACGGCTTCGAAGCCCATGCGCTTGAGTTCATCGACGCCTTCTTCGCCGATGATCTTGCTGAACTGCTCGACGTCATGGCCGACGCCGCGGATCAGTTGCCCGCCGTTGCGCCCGCTGGCGCCCCAGCCGATTCGGTGCGCTTCCAGCAGGATCACGCTGAGGCCCCGCTCGGCCAGTTCGATGGCCGTGTTGAGGCCGGAGAACCCACCGCCGACGACGCATACGTCGGCCCGCTGCTCGCCCTGCAACGGCTCGAAGGCCAGTTCGCGATTGACGCTCGCGGCATAGTAGGAGGGTGCATGTACGGCGCCGTTCGGCGCGGATGCGCGGTGATTCATCAAGGTGTCATGAGAGGTCTGCATGCGCCTAGGGTAGACCGGAGCGAGGCCGCGGAGCAAAGCCAGGCATGACCAGCGGTGCCTCGCAGGCTGCCCGACGAGGCCGCAGAACTGGCCGTCATCGGCTCTAGTCCGGGACTGGCAGGTCGAGGGATTCCTTGATCTCTTCCATCACGATATAGCTCTTCGATTCGCGCACGTGGGGCAGCTTCAGCAGGATGTCGCCGAGCAATTTTCGGTAGGAGGCCATCTCCGAAATCCGCGCCTTGACCAGGTAATCGAAGTCGCCGGACACCAGGTGGCATTCGAGCACGTGGGGCAGCTTGAGCACGGCGCGGCGGAACTCCTCGAAGATGTCGCCGGACTTGTACGCCAGGCTGATCTCGACGAATACCAGTAGCCCCGCCTTCAGATGCTGTGGGTTCAGCCGCGCCGAGTAGCCCATGATGATGCCTTCGCGCTCCAGGCGCCGGACGCGCTCGGTGCAGGGCGTGGTCGACAGGCCGACGCGCTCGCCCAGCTCGGTGAAGGGCAGGCGCCCTTCGGCTTGGAGGATGCGCAGGATGTGGCGGTCGATCTTGTCAAGTTCGCGACGTGTCTGGTGCCGGGTTCTCAAGGGATATACCCTCCAAATAAAGCGCCGATGGCGTGAATAATGGCCAAAGATAGCTTTTTATATGGTGAATAACACTGCTTGAGCATTTTTATACTCCGTTTCAATAGTGATCCGGAAAAGCCCGTTCGAGCGGGTGGGAGGCTGCAATGCGTGTACTGGTATTGGGTAGCGGCGTGGTCGGCACTGCCAGCGCCTATTATCTGGCGCGGGCCGGTTTCGAAGTGGTGGTGGTCGACCGGCAGCCGGCGGTGGCGATGGAGACCAGCTTCGCCAATGCCGGGCAGGTCTCGCCCGGCTATGCTTCGCCGTGGGCGGCACCTGGCATCCCGCTGAAGGCGATGAAGTGGCTGTTGCAGCGCCATGCGCCGCTGGCGATCAAGCTTACCGGTGACGTCGACCAGTACCTGTGGATGGCGCAGATGTTGCGCAACTGCACGGCTGCGCGCTATGCGGTGAACAAGGAACGCATGGTGCGGCTGTCCGAGTACAGCCGTGACTGCCTCGATGAGCTGCGCGCGGAAACCGGCATCGCCTATGAAGGTCGTCAGCTCGGCACCACGCAGCTGTTCCGCACCCAGGCGCAGCTTGATGCCGCCGCCAAGGACATCGCTGTGCTGCAGCGCTCCGGGGTGCCCTACGAGCTGCTCGATCGCGCCGGCATTGCACGGGTCGAACCGGCCCTGGCAAAGGTTTCGCACAAGCTCAGCGGTGCGCTGCGGCTGCCCAATGACCAGACCGGCGACTGCCAGATGTTCACCGCGCGTCTGGCGGAAATGGCCGTGGCGCTCGGGGTCGAGTTCCGTTTCGAACAGAATATTCAACGCCTCGACTACGCCGGCGACCGGCTGGCCGGTGTGAGGATCGACGGCAAGCTGGAGACGGCCGATCGCTACGTGCTGGCGCTCGGCAGCTACAGCCCGCAGATGCTCAAGCCGCTGGGCATTCGTGCACCGGTCTACCCGCTCAAGGGTTATTCGCTGACCGTACCGATAAGCGATCCGGCGATGGCACCGCAGTCGACCGTGCTCGATGAAACCTACAAGGTCGCCATCACCCGCTTCGATCAGCGCATCCGTGTCGGTGGCATGGCGGAGATCGCCGGGCACGATCTGTCGCTCAACCCGCGCCGGCGGGAAACCCTGGAAATGGTGGTGGGCGACCTCTATCCGCAGGGCGGCGATCCGTCTGACGCGGTATTCTGGACCGGCCTGCGACCGGCCACGCCAGATGGCACACCGATCATCGGCGCGACACCCTATCGCAACCTGTTCCTCAATACCGGCCATGGCACCCTTGGTTGGACCATGGCGTGCGGCTCCGGCCGTGTGCTCGCTGACCTGCTGGCGTCCAAGCGTCCGCAGATCAGCACCGAGGGACTGGATATCTTCCGTTACGGCAAGCACAAGGAGACCCGTAAACATGCCCATCCGGCGGCTGCACACTGAAACCCGCTATAGCGAAGCGGTGATCCACAACGGCGCGGTGTATCTCTCCGGGCAACTGGCCGATGACCTGACCGGTGATATCCGCGAGCAGACCCGCGAAACGCTGTCGAGCATCGAACGCTTGCTGGACGAGGCGGGTACCAGCAAGACGCGCCTGCTTTCGGCAACCATTCACCTGAAGGACATCGCCGCCGATTACGCCGGTATGAACGAGGTGTGGGATGCATGGATCACACCGGGCACGGCGCCGGCACGGACCACTGTTCAGGCCCTGATGTATTCGCCGGATGTGCGGGTCGAGATCACCGTCGTCGCTGCCATGCCGGATCTCGCCGGCCCGGTCCTCTGACTCTTGGGAGAGCCACGTGTGCCGGGCGACGGCTCGTCTGGAGCCAGTGTTGTAAATTCTGAACGCCATTGCCATGATAGCTCCCTCTTCGCATCGCTCTTGAAAGGGGGCTCCCGTATTGGACGTTGGCGTTCGACTGCAAACCATCCGCAAGCTCAAGGGTCTGTCCCAGCGTGAACTCGCCAAGCGTGCCGGCGTTACCAACAGCACCATTTCCATGATCGAAAAGAACAGCGTCAGCCCCTCGATCAGTTCGCTGAAGAAGGTGCTGAGTGGGATTCCCATGTCGCTGGTGGAGTTCTTTTCCCCCGACTTCGAGCAGGACAGCGACACCCAGGTGGTCTACAAGGCCGGCGAGTTGATCGATATATCCGACGGCGCGGTGAGCATGAAACTGGTGGGCAAGGCGCATCCGGGACGAGCCATCGCCTTTCTCGACGAGACCTATCCGCCGGGCTCCGATACTGGAATGGACATGCTCTCGCACCAGGGCGAGGAGGCCGGGATGCTGGTCGAAGGCCGTCTGGAGCTGACCGTGAACGGTCAGGTGTACGTGCTGGAGAGCGGCGATAGCTACTACTTCGAGAGCAGCAAGCCGCATCGTTTCCGTAATCCGTACGACGCGCCGGCACGGTTGATCAGCGCGACGACGCCGGCGAACTTTTAACCGCATCGGTCTTGATTCATCCGAAAGTTGCGATGCGACAAAGCGTCGCGGAGAAACGCCGGGCCTTTCGTATTGTTTCAGCCGGCATGGCTTGCCGTTATACTGACCGCCGCTCGCGATACCGTGGCCGCGGGCGTGTCTAGCCACAATGAGGGTGTAAGGTGAACCTGATTAAGAAGATCCTGGTAGCACAGACTGCCGTATTGGCCCTGTGGGCAATGAGCGCTAAGGCTGCGACCGACGAAGCAATCGCCGAGCGCCTCAAGCCGGTGGGCGAAGTATGTATTCAAGGTGAAGAGTGCGCAGCCGCTGGTGCCGGCGCTGCCGCAGCCGCCGGTGGTGCCGCCCGTAGCGGTTCCGACGTGTACGGCAAGTTCTGCACTGCCTGCCACGGCTCCGGCCTGCTGAACGCGCCGAAGACCGGTGACAGTGCAGCCTGGACGGCCCGTGCCGATGCTGCCGGTGGTCTGGACGGCCTGCTCAAGCACGCCATCAGCGGTATCAATGCCATGCCGCCGAAGGGCACCTGTGGCGACTGCTCCGATGACGAGCTGAAGGCCGCCATCCAGCACATGTCCGGCCTCTGATCGAGCGCCAGGCGTCACCAGCAAAGCCGCCTCCGGGCGGCTTTGTCGTTTCTGCGGTGAGCAAAGCAGGCAGCTCTCGAGTCGAATTCGATACGGCCTACCGGTCGGATTCCCGTGACGACAGAGGAGCCCCGCATGCCCAGTTCCGCACCACAACCCGAACAGCTGCACCTGGCCAGTGACGGGCGCACGCCCAACAGCCCGCATCCGGTGCTGATCTACCGCCAGCTGCCATTGGCCGGGACAAGCCCCGCGGAAGCCTTCGAGCGACTGTTCGACAGCCATCTGTGGCCGTCTGCCTGGCGTGGGACGGTTTACGACTACCATCACTACCATTCCACCGCCCACGAAGCGCTCGGCGTGGCCAGCGGCTGGGCGCGGGTCATGTTGGGTGGCGATAACGGTCAGGAGGTCGAGCTGAAGGCGGGCGACGCGCTGGTGCTACCGGCCGGGACGGGGCATTGCGCGCTCGAGGCCAGCACAGATTTTCAGGTGGTGGCGGGTTATCCGGTCGGCCAGCAGTACGACATGCAGCGGCCTGACGCGGCCACCCATGATCAGGCGCGTGAGCGAATTGCCCAAGTCGGCGTGCCCATCAGCGATCCGCTGGCAGGCACGCAGGGTGCGCTGGTGGCGCTATGGCGCGCAGAGGCGCCGCCGGCCGGTTGAGCCGGGTTCAGCTTTTGAGCTGCGCCCGGACTATGAACTGCACTCAGTCAATGAACTGAACCTGGCCATCAGCCAGCGAGGCGACACGGGCCAGGGACTCGACGCGGTAACCGGCTTCTTCCAGCTCCTGACGACCGGCCTGGAAGGCCTTTTCGATGACGATGCCAAGGCCGGCGATGCTCGCGCCGGCCTGGTTGATGATCGAGATCAGGCCCTTGGCGGCTTTGCCGTTGGCGAGGAAGTCGTCGATGATCAGCACGCGGTCGTTCGAGGACAGGTGCTGGGTGGACACGGCGATGGTGCTTTCCACCTGCTTGGTGAACGAATAGACCGTGGCGGTTAGCAGGTTGTCCTGCAGCGTCAGCGACTGGTGCTTGCGGGCGAAGATCACCGGCACGCCCAGCTCCAGGCCGGCCATGACGGCCGGCGCAATGCCGGAGGCTTCGATGGTGACGATCTTGGTGACGCCGGCATCGCGGAACAGACGGGCGAATTCCTGCCCGATGGCCTGCATCAGCACGGGATCGATCTGGTGGTTGAGGAACGCGTCGACCTTGAGTACCCGGTCGGAAAGCACGATGCCCTGACTGCGAATCTTATCTTTCAGCTGTTCCACGAACGCTACCTCAAGCGTGGGCGGCCGCGGCTTGCCTGACGCTTGGCGCCGGAGCGCTTCTGCCGTCACTGCGTTTCGCAGCCTGGAAAAGCCGCGCATTCTCGCTCAATTCGGCGTGCCGATCCAAGGCCGACGTTCAGCCCAGCGCTTCGATCGACAGGCGGCGAAAGCGCACCGCCTCGCCGTGGTGCTGCAGGACGATATGCCCGGCTGGCGCCTTGGCGAACAGCGGCTTGTCGGCGAATTTGCTGGACTCGATCAGCGTGTGCAGGGCCGGGTCGTCCAGGCGATAACTCAGCACCATACGATTGCCCAGCCAGTGCTCGACCGTGCCCTGGCGCACGACAAGCGCTGCGTGCATGAAGCTGCCGGGTTCGATCCGGGTTTCCTGTTCGGGCGCGAGCAGGCCATACAGGGCACCGTTGCGGGTGGTTGGTTCTTCGCCGTCGGGGTGAACGGCATCATCCAGCAGCTGCATTTCCGGCCCGCTGTGCCAGGCGAGGCCGGCGCTTTCGTCGACGCGGTAGAAGACCCCGGAATTGCCGCCGACCGGTAGGGCGAACTCGAACTGCAGGATGAAATCGCCATAGCGCTCGCGCGAGACCAGGTCGACCCGGGGGGCGCCGACAATGGCACACAGCTGTTCATCGTCGTCGCGGTACCAGCTTTCGTCGGGAAAGGTTGCGCCATGCCAGGCGTGCCATTGTGCTGCGTCGAGATTCATCAGCCGCTCCTCATCCGAACAGTTGCTGCTTGCGCCGCAACCAGCGATAGCCGTAGGGCCCGAGGCGAATCCTCAGCGGCGAACCTTCCGGCTGCCCGTAATCGCAGTCGGCGAGCACATCGACCATGTCCTGAAGGTCGTCCGCGGTGATCTCGACGGTGGTTTCCTTGTCGGCAAGATTGACCAGCATCAGCACCGTCGAGCCGTTGTCGTGGCGGATGGCAAAGACGGCGGGGTCGTTCACCTCGACCGTTGTGCGCTTGCCGATGCCGATCTCGCGCAGGCCTATGCGCGTGCGGATCATGTTGCCGGTGCGCGCCATCAGCGAGTCGCTGCGCAGGGTTTGTGCGAACACGTTGATCTTCTCGTACGAGAACGGGCCTTCGTCGATCACCGGTGCGGCCAGTTCACCTTTGGTGCAGGAAAAGCCGGCGTTGGGTTCGTTGGACCACTGCATGGGCGTGCGTACGGCCAGTCGCTCGGGGCGGTCGAGGTCATCGCCCATGCCGATTTCCTCGCCGTAGCGGATGATCGGCGTGCCGGGCAGCGAGAACAGCAACGCATGAGTGGCCGCGATGCGTCGCTCGTCGCCGTCGAGCATCGGCGCGAGCCGCCGGCGAATGCCGCGATCGTAGGCGCGCATGTTCTCGTCAGGGGCGAAGGTGTCCATCACTTCCTTGCGCTCATCCTCTTCCAGCCGGTCGAGGCTCAGCTCGTCGTGGTTGCGGATCCATAGCGCGTATTGCGAATGGCTGGGCGGCAGCGGCTGGCTGTTCAGTGCGCGCACCAGTGGCTCGGCCTGCTGCCGTGCCAGGGCCAGGAACAGGTGGTTGTTGGTCCAGAAATCCAGCAGCAGGGTGACGCGGTCCGCTTCGTCGCCGAAGTATTCGACGTATTTTTCCGGATCAGTGTCGATCTCACCGAGCAGCACGGTCTCGGGCCGGCGCATGGTCACGAAGTCGCGCATGTGTTCGAGTAGCCAGTAGCCCTTTTCCAGTTCGCCGCCGCCGGCCTGGCGCACCATGTGCACCGCGGCGTCGATGCGGAAACCGGAGACACCCAGACGCAGCCAGAACGACATGATCCGCTCGATCTCGTGGATGACCTTCGGGTTGGTCAGGTCAAGATCCGGCTCGTGCTTGTAGAACAGGTGGCGGTAGTACTGGCCGGCTTCCTCGTCCCAAGTCCAGATGCTGTCTTCGACCGTCGGGAAAATCGGCTCCATGAAGTCGTCGGGTTCGTCGGCCCATATGTAGTAGTCGCGATAGGGCGACTCGCGGTCACGGCGCGCCTCCTGAAACCATTTGTGCTGGATGGACGTGTGCTGCACTACCATTTCGATAATGACGTGCAGGCCCAGCTCTTCGGCCTTTTCCAGCAGCGCGACGATGTCGGCCAGATCACCGAAGCGTTTGTCCACCTGCAGATGGTCAGTGATGTCGTAGCCTGCGTCGTCGAATGGCGATTGATAGAACGGCATCAGCCATACGGCCGTGCAGCCGAGGCCGCGAATGTAGTCGAGGCGCTCGGTGATGCCGCGCAGATCGCCGCAGCCGTCTCCATTACTGTCACGAAACAGGGTGGGATCGATCTGATAGATCGCCGCGTTGCGGTACCAGAGTGGACGCATGCTCAGTTCTCCGTTGGGCGCAGCACGACGGCCTGCTCTGGGTTAAGGGTGCCGTTGTAGGGAGCGCCTTCACCGACGCCGTCACTGGCGATCTCGAGGTGCCATTCTCCGGCGTGCGGGTGGGCGTGGGGCTGGTCGGAGAAGTTGATGCAGACCAGTCGCTGATCGCCGCCCAAGTGCCGGCGGTAGGCAAGCACTTCGGGGTGTGAGGCCAGTTCTTCGAAATCGCCGTGATGCAGCGCCGGGCTGGCTTTGCGAGCGGCCAGCAGGCGCTGGTAGAGCGCGAACATGGAGTTCGCTTCACCAGTCTGCCGCTCGGCTGCCAGCTCGTTGGCGTCAGGCGGGAAGGGCAGCCAGGGTTCTGCACCTTGCCAGCCATGTGGCGGTTGGGCCTGCCATGGAATCGGGGCGCGACAACCATCGCGGCCGCCCGGATCGGTTCGGGTTTCGGCGGTAATAACCGCGTCTTCCAGCCCCAATTCCTCACCCTGATAGATGAACGGCGTACCGCGCAGGGTGAGCAGCATTACCGCAGCCGCCCGTGAGGCGCGCTCGGAGCCCTGGTAACGGCTGCGCTGGCGCACGTTGTCGTGATTGGACAGCACCCAGGTCGGCCAGGCGCCAGCGGGTTGCAGCCAGTGTTCGACCTCGCGGATGCAGGTGCGAAACAGCACCGGGTCCCAGGGCGCATCGAGCGGATTGAAGTTGAAGGCCAGGTGCAGCTCGTCGCCGGCGCCGTAGTACTGCAGCACGCGTTCGGTGGAGCGGATGTTCACCTCGCCCACCAGCATGCGATTACCGGGATAGCTGTCGACCAACTTGCGCAGGCCGCGCAGGACTTCGTGGCTGTAAGGCTGATCGTTGAAGTCCGACAGCGGCTGGCCAGCCCCGCAGCGCGGGTCGTCGGCGAAGCTCGGGTCCTTGCCGGTGCAATGAATGACGTCGATACGAAAGCCGTCCACGCCGCGGTCGAGCCAGAAGCGCAGCACGTCGTGCATGGCCTCGACCACCTCGGGGTTGCGCCAGTTGAGGTCCGGCTGCTTGGCCAGGAACAGGTGCAGGTAGTACTGCTGGGTGTGCTCGTCCCACGTCCAGGCGCTGCCGGCACCCAGCGCGGCGCGCCAGTTGTTCGGCTGGTCACGCCAGATGTACCAGTCGCGCTTGGGGCTGTCCCGCGAACTGCGCGACTCGACGAACCAGGGATGCTCATCCGAGGTGTGATTGGGCACGAAGTCCAGCAGCACACGGATATCGCGCGCATGGGCTTCGGTGATCAGCCGGTCGATATCGTCCAGCGAACCGAACAGCGGATCGATATCGCAATAGTCGCTGATGTCGTAGCCGGCGTCGGCCATCGGTGAGCAAAAAATCGGCGATAGCCAGAGGGCATCGACGCCCAGCTGCTGCAGATGATCGAGGTGGCGCAGCACGCCATTGAGGTCGCCAATGCCGTCGCCGTTGCTGTCGGCGAAGGATCGCGGGTAGATCTGATAAACGGTCGCGCCCATCCACCACGGTGTTCGGGTTGTCTCGCTCATTGCTACGCACCCCCTGATTTGCCTCAGGTCGCGGCCGGCCCTGCACCGCCGCCTCGTCAGGTTTACGACTGGCCAACGGCACATGGGTTCGCCACTTAATTGATCCTGGTCGTTCGGCGATGAACGCAAGGGTGGATACTCCGCCTAAGCTAACTACTGACTTTCAACCCCCTCCGAGGAGATTTGCCATGCTGCGTATTGCCATCAATGGGTATGGACGTATTGGTCGCGCCGTCGTACGAGCGCTGTTCGAGCGTGGATTGCAGGATCGGGTACAGGTCGTTGCCATCAACGATCTCAGCGACCACAAAACGCTGGTGCATCTGACGCGCTTCGATTCGACCTTCGGTCGCTTTCCCGAACCGGTGGAACTGGACGGTGAGTCAATGGTGGTGCGCGGCCAAGCGATCCGCCTGCTGGCCGAGCGCGATGCAACCCAGCTGCCGTGGAAGGAGTTGGGCGTGGATGTGGTGCTGGAGTGCACCGGCAAGTTCAAGAAACGTGCGCTGATCGAGCAGCATCTACAGGCGGGCGCAGGTCGGGTATTCGCCTCGCACCCGCTGGATGGCGGCGACCTGACCGTGGTCTACGGCGTGAACCACCAGCTGCTCGGCGATCAGCGCGTCGTCTCCAATGCCTCCTGCACCACCAATTGCCTGGCGCCGCTGGCCAAGGTGCTGCACGAGGCAGTCGGCATTCGTCAGGGCCTGCTCAACACTGTGCATTCCTACACCAACGACCAGAACCTGCTGGACAAGGCGCACAGCGATCTCTACCGCGCGCGCGCCGCGGCGTTGTCGATGATTCCGTCCACCACCGGTGCGGCCAAGGCTATCGGCCTGGTGCTGCCGGAGCTGGCCGGGCGTCTGGACGGCCTCTCGGTGCGGGTGCCGACGCCGAACGTCTCGCTGGTCGACCTGACCTTCATCGCTGAGAACGCGCCGGACAGCGTCGAGGCGATCAATCAGATCCTGCGCGAAGGTGCGCAAAAGATGCCGGCCGGTGTCATGGAGTGCAACGAGGAAGCGCTGGTCTCCTGCGACTTCAACGGCTATCCGGCTTCCTGCGTCGCCGACCTCAGCCAGACCCGCGTGCAGGGTGAGCTGGTCAAGGTGATGGCCTGGTACGACAACGAATGGGGCTTCTCCAACCGCATGCTCGATGTGCTGCTGCACTGGGACGGAGCCAAGCCGGCCTGATGGACGAAGCCGACCGGCCGGGCGCGGGGCAGGGGCTCTGGCAGCTGAGCCTTGCGCAGTTTCGCCACGCCGTGGCCGAGCGCGCGCTGCCCGGTTGCGGTGCGGTAACCGCGGTCAGTGCCGATCTCGCTGTGGCGCTGATCGTCAAGGCGCTGCGAGTCAGCGCCGCACATGGCGATGCTTGCTGTGGCGCGCTGCTGGTCGAAGCTCGCTCGCTGCTGGGTCGTCCCGGTGCCTTCGCCGCTGACGACGTGGCGGTCTTTGCCGAATACCTGAAGGACGACGAGGGCCGGGCGCCTGACCTGTCGCGGCAGGCCTGTGCGGTGCCGCTGGCGACGGCGCATGCCTGCGTCGAGGCGCTGGGCATCGCCGAGCGCGCCTTGCCGATGGTCGAGTCGTCGCTGCGCTGTGATGTCGAGGCGGCGGTGCCGTTGCTGAGTGCCTGCGTCGATGCCGTGCTGCTCAATGTCGAGGCTGACATGCAGGGCCTGGATGCCCAGGCGCGGACCGGTGTGCTTTCCGCACGTGATCGCCTTCGTCAGCAATCGACTCAACTTCGCGATCGTCTGCGCGCCCGCTGATCCTGTTTCCCAATAAGCACAGCCTGTACCCCCTGAGACGAAAGGTCTCGTTTCAGGTTGACGGCGGCTGCCTGCACTACCTAATCTCCAATGCATAGTGAGACATAAAGTCTCAAAATAAGAAGCTGCCAGGTCTTCAGGCAGTCCATTTTCGGAGAGTGCCCATGACTCATCGCATCGTTCTGCCGCGCCTGATGGAAGTCGGCGCCGGCGCCAGCCAGCAACTCGCCCGCGTGTTGCAGGAGCTGGGCTGCAATCGCCCGCTGATCGTCACCGACCGCATGATGGTCGAGCTCGGCTATGTCGCGCGCATCGCCGGGCAACTGGAAGAGGCCGGCATCGCCAGCCAGTGTTTCGCCGATACCCTGCCCGAACCCACCGCCGCGTCGATCCGCGCCGGCGTCGAGATGGTCCGCCAGGGCGACTTCGACTCCATCGTCGCCCTCGGCGGCGGCAGCCCGATCGATTCGGCCAAGGCAATAGGTATCCTCGGCAAGTTCGGCGGCGAGATGCGCGACTACCGCTTCCCACGCGACGTCAGCGAAGCCGGCCTGCCGCTGATCGCCATTCCCACCACCGCCGGCACCGGCTCGGAGGCGACGCGCTTCACCATCATCACCGACGAGACCAGCGACGAGAAAATGCTCTGCGCGGGCCTCGGCTTCATGCCCATCGCCGCGCTGATCGATTACGAGCTGACCCTCTCGCTGCCGCCGCGGGTCACCGCCGACACCGGCATCGACGCGCTGACCCACGCCATCGAAGCCTATGTCAGTCGCAAGGCCAGCCTCTACAGCGATGCCCAGGCGCTGGAGGCCATGCGCCTACTGGCGCCGAACCTGCGCGCGGCTTTCCACGAGCCGGACAACCGCGCCGCGCGCGAGGCCATGATGCTTGGCGCGACCCTGGCCGGGATTGCCTTCTCCAACGCCTCGGTGGCGCTGGTGCACGGCATGAGTCGGCCGATCGGCGCCTTCTTCCATGTGCCGCACGGGCTGTCCAACGCCATGCTGCTGCCGGCGATCACCGCCTTCTCGATTCCCGCGGCGCCCGAGCGCTACGCCGATTGCGCGCGGGCCATGGGCGTCGCCGCGCAGACCGATAGCGTCGAGGTGGCCAACGACAAACTGCTCGCCGAACTGCGCGCAATCAATCAGGAACTGAAAGTGCCGAGCCCGGAACAGTTCGGCATCACCCGCGAACGCTTCTTCGAGCTGCGAGAGACCATGGCGCGTCAGGCGCTGGCCTCCGGCTCGCCGGGCAACAACCCGCGGGTGCCCACGGAAGCGGAAATCATCGACCTCTACGAAACCGTCTGGAACCAGGAGTGAAGCCATGCAGACCCTCGGCAATCTGATCAACAACGAGGCCGTCGCCGGCCGCTCCGAGCGCCACGCCACCGTCTACAACCCGGCCACCGGCGAGCCGCGCCTGTATGTCTCGCTATCCTCGGCGGACGAGACCCGCGAAGCGATCGCCGCTGCCCAGGCCGCCTTCGACGGCTGGTCGAAGACGCCGCCGCTGGTGCGCGCGCGGGTCATGTTTCGTTTCAAGGAACTGCTCGAAAAACGTCGCGACGACGTCGCCCGGCTGATCACCAGCGAGCACGGCAAGGTCTTTTCCGACGCTCAGGGCGAAGTGACCCGCGGGCTGGAAGTGGTGGAGTTCGCCTGCGGCATCCCGCACCTGCTCAAGGGCGAGTTTTCTTCCAACGTCGGCCGCGACATCGATTCGAACTCGCTGATGCAGCCGCTGGGCGTCTGCGCCGGCATCACCCCGTTCAACTTCCCGGCGATGGTGCCGCTGTGGATGCTGCCGGTGGCCATCGCCTGCGGGAATACCTTCGTCTTGAAACCCTCGGAAAAGGACCCCAGCGCGACCATGCTGATCGGCGAGCTGCTGGCCGAAGCCGGGCTGCCGGCCGGCGTGCTGAACATCGTCAACGGCGACAAGGAAGCGGTGGACGTGCTGCTCACCGATGAGCGTGTGCAGTCGGTGAGCTTCGTCGGCTCGACGCCGATCGCCGAATACATCTATGCCACCGCCTCGGCCCACGGCAAGCGTTGCCAGGCCCTGGGCGGGGCGAAGAACCACATGGTGGTGATGCCTGACGCCGATCCGCAGCAGGTGGTCAGCTCGCTGATGGGCGCGGCCTACGGCTCGGCGGGCGAGCGCTGCATGGCGATTTCCGTCGCGGTGTGTGTCGGCGACGAGGTGGCTGACAAGCTGGTCGAAATGCTCAAAGGCGAAATCAGCCAGATGCGCACCGGTCCGGGCCTGGGCGTCGAGCCCGAGCCGCACATGGGCCCGCTGGTGACCCGCGAGCACCAGCAGAAGGTCAGCGGCTACATCGATCTGGGCGTGGAAGAGGGCGCAACGCTGGTCTGCGACGGTCGCGGCATCAAGGTCGAGGGCCATGAGAACGGCTTCTATGTCGGCCCGACGTTGTTCGACCGGGTCACTCCGGACATGCGCATCTACCAGGAGGAAATCTTCGGCCCGGTGCTGGCCGTGGTGCGGGTTGCATCGTTCGACGAGGCGTTGCAGCTGATCAACGATCACGAATACGGCAACGGCACCTCGATCTTCACCCGCGACGGCGATACCGCGCGGCAGTTCGAGGAGAACGTCAAGGTCGGCATGGTCGGCGTCAACGTGCCGATCCCGGTGCCGATGGCCTTTCACTGCTTCGGCGGCTGGAAGCGCTCGGTGTTCGGCCCGCTGAACATGCACGGCCCGGACGGGGTGCGCTTCTTCACCCGCATGAAGACCGTGACCCGGCGCTGGCCCACCGGTATCCGCGCCGGTGCGGAGTTCGCCATGCCGACCATGAAGTGACCCGCGCGGCACCGTTGCACTGGCGGTGCCGGTCGCTACACTCCGGGGCGCCCTGCGGGGCGTCCATCTTCAATGAACGACAAGGCAGACGATGCGCAGCACTCCCCGCGAAAAAGGCTCTTCCATCACCCGTGTGCTGGAAATCATCGAGGCGGTCGCTGCGGCAAACGAGCCGCTCAGCCCGACCGCACTGGCTGAGCGGCTGGATATCCCAAAAGCCAGCGCGCACCGCCTGGTGCAGACGCTTGAGAAGGAAGGCTTCCTGCAGTTCGGCCTGCGCGGCGGGCTGCTGCCGGGTGAGCGCCTGCATGTCGCGGCGCTGAACATCCTGCGCAGCAGCCGGCACAAGGCGTTGCGCCAGGCGATCCTGCGTCAGCTCTCCGAGGCCATCGGCGAGACCTGCGGGCTGGCGATCCCGGACGGGCTGGACATGCTCTATTTCGACCGGGTGCAGACCAACTGGCCGCTGCAGATCAACCTGCCGATCGGCAGCCATACGCCGCTCTGGTGCACCGCCAGCGGCAAGCTCTACCTCGCCTCGTTGCCCCCCGAGCAGTTGGAGCGGGTGCTTCCGCGTCTGCCGATCCGCCAGCTGGCGCGCAATACCCTCACCGATCCCAGCGCCCTGCGCGACGACCTCGCGCGGGTGCGCGAGGAGGAGCTGGGCAGCGATTCGGAGGAGTTCATCGACGGCATGGTCGCCTGCGCGGTGCCGGTGCGCGACGAGCGTGGCGAACTGCTCGCCTGCCTGTTCAGCCATGCGCCGGTGATCCGCTGTTCGATGGAGCAACTGCTCACCTTCGTGCCGGCCATGCGCACGGCGGCGAGGGAGCTGGAGGCGGTACTCGGCACTGCGGCGCCGCTGGACGGGCCGCGCTGAGGGCAGGCTCAAGATCTGCTGCGCGTCGGTCCTGCTGCGTTAAAAACAGGCTCCGGGTCAGATCACGTAGAACAGAATCGCGATGAAGTGCAGCAGGCTGCCGACCATCACGAAGAGGTGCCAGATGCCGTGCCAATGGCGAAAACGCTCGTCGAAGACGAAGAACACGATGCCCACCGTGTAGCAGATGCCGCCGGCCAGCAACCAGGTGAAACCGGCGCCGCCCAGGGCGGCGAACAGCGGCTTGACCGCCACCAGCACGATCCAGCCCATCACCGCGTAGATCACCAGTGACAGCACCCGTGCTTCCGAGCGCGGCTTGATCTCCTGCGCCATGCCGATCAGCGCCAGGCCCCAGACGATGCCGAACAGCGTCCAGCCCCAGGCGCCGGCCAGGGTCACCAGGCAGAACGGCGTGTAGCTGCCGGCGATCAGCAGGTAGATCGACAGATGATCGAGCTTGCGCATGACCACCTTCGCCCGCCCGCGCAGGCTGTGGTAGAGCGTCGAGATGCTGTAGAGCAGGATCAGGCTGGGGCCGTAGATCGCTGCGCTGACGATCTTCGCCAGCTCACCGTCGAGCGCCGCCAGTACCAGCAGCCAGATCGCACCGAGGCACGCCAGCGCAGCACCGACCAGGTGTGTCCAGGCATTGAAGCGTTCGCCGTGGTACATCCCAACCCTCCCGAAATCGCGACGCCATCAGCATGCCGCGCCCGGGTTACAGGATTCAAATCGGTCGCGAGAAATCGGAGGCGGCGCGTCAGCGCTTGAGCATCGCCCGCATCGCCGCGAGGGCGTCGTTGCCGCGCGCGGCCTTGACCTCCACCGGCGCGTCTTCCTGGCCTTCCCAGACCAGGTCCTCGGGCGGCAGCTCGTCGAGGAAGCGGCTCGGCGTGCAATCGATGATCTCGCCGTACTGCTTGCGCTTGGCGGCGAAGGTCAGCGCCAGGTTGCGCTTGGCGCGGGTGATGCCGACGTAGGCCAGGCGCCGCTCTTCCTCGATGGTGTCGGCCTCGATGCTGGAGCGGTGCGGCAGGATTTCCTCCTCGAAGCCGATGATGTACACCGAGGGAAATTCCAGGCCCTTGGAGGCGTGCATGGTCATCATCTGCACGCCCTCGGCGCCTTCTTCCTCTTCCTGCTGGCGTTCGAGCATGTCGCGAAGCACCAGCTTGCCGATGGCGTCCTCGATGGTCATGTCGCCGTCTTCGTCTTTTTCCAGCGTGCTTTTCAGCGCGTCGACGAGGAACCAGACGTTGCCCATGCGCGCGTCGGCCACCTTGTCGCTGGAGGCGTTCTGGCGCAGCCAGTTCTCGTAGTCGATGTCCATCACCATGCTACGGATGGCGGCGATCGGCTCGTTGACCACGCATTGCTGGCGCACGTTGTCCATCCAGTGCTTGAAGCGCGCCAGGCGCTCGGCGTAACGGCTGTCCAGATGCGCGCCGAGGCCGATCTCGTCGGATGCGGCGTACATGCTGATGCCGCGTTCGCTGGCGTAGTTGCCGAGCTTTTCCAGGGTGGTCGAGCCGATCTCGCGGCGCGGCACGTTGATCACGCGCAGGAAGGCGTTGTCGTCGTCCGGGTTGACCAGCAGGCGGAAGTAGCTCATCAGGTCCTTCACCTCCTGGCGGGCGAAGAAGCTGGTGCCGCCGGACAGGCGATAGGGAATCTGGTGGTGCTGCAACTTCAGCTCCATCAGCTTGGCCTGGTAGTTGCCGCGGTAGAGGATGGCGAAGTCGCTGTACGGGCGCTGGGTGCGCAGGTGCTCGGTAAGAATCTCCAGCGCCACCCGCTCGCATTCGGCGTCCTCGTTGCGCGTGCGGATCACACGGATCTCGTCGCCATGGCCCATCTCCGACCACAGCTGCTTCTCGAACACGTGTGGGTTGTTGGCGATGAGGATGTTGGCGCATTTGAGGATGCGGCTGGTGGAGCGGTAGTTCTGCTCCAGCATCACCACTTTCAAGGACGGATAGTCCTCCTTCAGCAGCATCAGGTTTTCCGGGCGCGCGCCGCGCCAGGCATAGATCGACTGGTCGTCATCACCGACCACGGTGAACTGGTTGCGCATGCCCACCAGCAGCTTCACCAGCAGGTACTGGCTGGCGTTGGTGTCCTGGTATTCGTCGACCAGCAGGTAGCGGATGCGGTTCTGCCATTTCTCCAGGATGTCGGCGTGCTCCTGGAACAGCTTCACCGGCAGCAGGATCAGGTCGTTGAAGTCCACCGCGTTGTACGCCTTGAGCGTGCGCTGGTAGTGCAGGTAGACGATGGCGGCGGTCTGTTCCTTGGGATTGCGGGCGCCCGCCAGGGCCTCGTCCGGCAGGATCAGGTCGTTCTTCCAGCTGTCGATGTAGTTCTTGATCTCGTCGGCACCGTCGTCGCCGGAATACTCCTTCTGCATGATGTCGGTGAGCAGCGCCTTGATGTCGCCGTCATCGAAGATCGAGAAGCCCGGCTTGTAGCCCAGGCGTGCGTATTCCTTGCGGATGATGTTCATGCCCAGGTTGTGGAAGGTGGACACGGTCAGCCCGCGCGCCTCGCTGCCCTTGAGCAGCGTGCCGACGCGTTCCTTCATCTCGCGTGCGGCCTTGTTGGTGAAGGTCATGGCGACGATGTGGCGGGCCTGGATGCCGCATTGCTGCACCAGATAGGCGATCTTGCGGGTGATCACGCTGGTCTTGCCGGAGCCGGCACCGGCGAGCACCAGCAGGGGGCCGCCGACGTAGTTCACGGCTTCCTGCTGCCGAGGGTTGAGTCGGGACATGTCGTTCAGGTCGTTCGAAACGGGGGGCGCGAGTTTAACAGGCCGAAAGGCTGATGCAGGCGGGTCGAGGACGCAATAAAGCACCGATCGTCGCGCTTGGGGCTTGGCTGATCGAAATAATGGATTAGTCTTATGCGCGCTGCAGGAGGCAGGGCGTTTGCATAGGGTTGTGCGGGAAACCGGGTGTGTACCGCCCGTCTTGCAAATCACTGAGTCCGGAGGCCGCTTGCCAGCGCCCGCTCAATCCATGCCGCTGTTGCTGTTGGCCGATCGATCCGAATGGGCCGAGCGGCTGCACGCCTGCCTGCAGGGCTCGCACAGCGCGGAGCGGCTGATCATTGCGGCGGATTGGGACACGGCCAGCGCGTATCTGGAAACGCCCTGCCTGTTGCTGGCGACGCCGGAATGCCAGGCGCTCGCCGAACGCTTCCCCTGGCCGCTGATTCTGCTGCTCGACGAGGAGCCGGCGCAGATGCCGGAAGGCGCGGTCGACTGGCTGGTGGGCGACCAGCTCAGCGCCGAGGTGCTGCGCCGCTGCCTGCGCTATGTGCGCGAGCGCTGCAACCTGCAGGGCACCTTGCAAAGGCTGGCCGAGCAGGATCCGCACACCGGTATCGTCAACCGCCAGGGCTTCCAGGCGCTGCTGTTCGAGGCCCTGGCCGAGCATCAGGAGCAGGGTCTGGTGCTCGGCTATCTCGATCTGGACAACTTTCGCCACGTCAACGATGCCCTCGGCCACCAGGCTGGGGACCGCTTGATCCTGCAGGTGGTGGCGCGGCTCAAGGCGCAGCTGGAGGTCGGCGACATGCTGGCGCGGCTGGGCGGCGACGAGTTCGCCCTGCTGCTCGATACCCGCGACGATCCGGAGCGCGCAGTGGCGGTCGCCGATCGCATCGTCGAAGCACTGGCGGAGCCTTACTGGGTGGAGGGCGAGAGCCTGATGCTCGGCTGCAGCGTCGGACTGGCGCGCGCCAGCGAGGGGATCGACGCCGATCCGCTGCTTTGGCACGCGCAGATCGCCATGCGCCAGGCCAAGGCTGGCCAAGGCTGCACCTGGTGTTTCTACGATGAACAGGTCAGTCGCAGCGCGCGCAGCCTCGCCGATCAGGAGGGCGAACTGCGCCGTGCGTTGCGTCGCGGTGAGCTGGAGCTGCACTACCAGCCGCGGCTGTGCCTGGAAAGCGGGCGCATCGTCGGGCTGGAGGCGCTGGTGCGCTGGCTGCATCCGGAGCGCGGTCTGCTGGCGCCCGATGCCTTCATTCCCATGGCCGAGGAGAGCGGGCTGATCGTGCCGCTCGGCTACTGGGTGATCGCCCGCGCGCTGCGCGATCTGCAAAGCCTGCACGAGGGCGGCGCGGATTCGCTGCACATGGCGATCAATCTGTCGTTCCGCCAGTTTCAGGACAGCCAGCTGCTGCCGACCCTCAACCGGCTGATCGACGAGCGCGGCATCGACCCGCACTGGCTGGAATTCGAACTCACGGAAACCGCGGTGATGCGCCGCAGCGAGCAGGTGCAGAGCGCCATGCATGCGCTGGGCGAGCTCGGCGTACGCTTCTCGCTGGACGACTTCGGCACCGGCTTTTCATCGTTCGTGCACCTGTCCAGCCTGCCGATCACGCTGCTGAAGATCGACAAGAGCTTCGTCGCCGGCATGGTCGTGCGGCCCGAGAAGTCGCAACTGGTGCAGGCGATGGTCGGTTTGGCGCACAACCTCGATCTGGATGTGGTTGCAGAGGGCGTCGAGACCACCGCGCAGCTCGAGTTGCTGCGCCAGTTCGGCGCGCAGCAGGTGCAGGGCTATCTGGTCAGCCAGCCATTGCCGTTGGCCGAGCTGCTGCATTTCATGAGCGCCGAGCGACTGGCCGCCGGCCTGGCGCACTGATCGACCGCGTCCTGGCCGGCGCCAGGACGCGGCTCGGCTTCAGCGAACCATGTGCAGGAAGTGCATGTGCTTTTCGTACTGGCCGAGGATGTCTCCGATCACGTCTTCCCGGCTCCAGCCCATCACGTCATAGTCCTGGCCGCCTTCCTTGAGATGCACCTCGGCGCGGAAGTACTTGCGCTCCTCGCGCTCGTCGTCCTCGCTGGTGGCGATGAAACTCGGCATGGCGTAGGCCCGCGGGCGCACCTCGTAGATGAAGTCCGGCTCGCCTTCGTGGGTGATCTCGAAGCGCAAGCGACGATCGTCACCTTCGCTGATCTCCACCGCATAGCCCTGCTTGCGCATTTCCTCGGCGATGTCCTCGTAGGCCGGGCGCACCACTTCGGTGATGAAGCGCACCACATGGGCGCGTCGCGGGAACAGCATCAGCGTACGCAGGCGACGTTGCCAGCCACCGGCACTGCGCGGAGCACTGGGTGAAATGCTCAGGGCCTGGTAGCGCAGGCCCTGCTTGGTGGCATCCAGGCGCAGCGCCTTGAGCAGGCCCCACATCGAACAGAGCAGCGCGATGGTGAAGGGCAGGGCGCTGGCAATGGTCGCCGTCTGCAGCGCGGTCAGGCCGTCGGCCAGCAGCAGCGCGATGGCCACGCCGCCCATGGAGGCGGCCCAGAAGATGCGCTGCCAGACCGGCGTGCCCTGCTGGCCGCCGGAGGCGAGCATGTCCACCACCAGTGCGCCGGAGTCCGCCGAGGTGACGAAGAACACCACCACCATGATGATGGCGATCAGCGAGATGAAGCCCGAGAAGGGGAAATGCTCGAGGAAGGCGAACAACGCCAGCGAACTGTCCTGCTCGATGGCTTCACCGAGGCTGGTGACGTGCTCCCAGAGGATCATGTGGATCGCGCTGTCGCCGAACACGGTCATCCACAGCAGGGTGAACGCCGTCGGCACCAGCAGCACGCCGGCGACGAACTCGCGGATCGTGCGGCCACGGGAGATGCGTGCGATGAACAGGCCGACGAAGGGCGACCAGGCCAACCACCAGCCCCAGTAGAACAGGGTCCAGCCGCCGATCCAGTCGTTCGGCTCGTAGGCGTAGAGGTTGAAGGTCTTGTCGACGATGTCCGACAGGTAGCTGCCGGTGTTCTGCACGAAGGTCTGCAGGATGAACACCGTGGGTCCGGCGACCAGCACCAGCAGCATGAGCAGGCCCGCCAGCGTCAGGTTCAGCTCGGACAGCCGGCGCACTCCCTTGTCCAGCCCGGTGACCACCGAGATCGTCGCCAGCAGCGTGGTGGCGATGATCAGGCCGATCTGCACCGGCACCGATATCGGCAATCCGTACAGGTGGTTGAGCCCGGTGTTGATCTGGGTGACGCCCAGGCCCAGCGAGGTGGCGACGCCGAGCACCGTGCCGATGATGGCGAAGATGTCCACGGCGTGCCCGATCGGTCCGTGGATGCGTTCGCCGATCAGCGGGTAGAGCGCCGAGCGCAGGGTCAGCGGCAGGCCGTGGCGGTAGGCGAAGTAGGCCAGGATCATCGCCACGATGGCGTAGATCGACCAGGCATGCAGGCCCCAGTGGAAGAAGGTGATCTTCATCGCGTCGCGGGCGGCGAGGACCGTGCCGCCTTCGCCCGTCGGCGGCGAAAGGAAATGCATCACCGGTTCGGCCACGCCGAAGAACATCAGGCCGATACCCATGCCGGCGGAGAACAGCATGGCGAACCAGGTCAGGGCGCTGTAGTCCGGTTCGCTGTGATCCGGTCCGAGCTTGATGTCGCCGTAACGACTGAACGCCAGCAGCACCACCATCAGCAGGATGAGTGCGACGGCGAGAATGTAGAGCCAGCTGACGTTGGCGATGATCCAGGCTTGGGTATCGCCAAACAGCGTCTGCGCGTGGCTCTGGAAGGCCACGCTGTAGATCACCAGGACCAGGATGATGACCGCCGAGCCATAGAAGACCGGGGCGTTGAGGTGGGAAGACGAGGGCTGTTTTGCCTCCATGCTGCGCTCCTTCGGGTTGTGTCTGGGGAGTGGCCGCCTGTGGCGAAAGCCAGCTAACTTAACACAGACCGCAAAGGGTGCCGGTCGTCCGCAGCTAATTGATGGTGTCTGAAGGCCCGTGCTTGAACAATCTCAGCCTTGACTGCCGGGCCGGTATTGCAGGGCTTCGGCAAGATGCTGGCGGCTGATGCGCTCGGCCTGCTCCAGGTCGGCGAGGGTGCGCGCCACCTTGAGCAGACGGTGTGCGGCGCGTAGCGACAGCGCCAGGCGTTCGCAGGCGCGCTCCAGCCAGGTTTGATCCTCGATGCCGAGCTGGCAGTGGCTGCGCAATCCGGCGAGGCCGAGAAAGGCATTGGCGCAGCCCTGACGGGCAAGTTGCAGCTGTCGCGCCTGGGCTACCTGGGCGGCGAGCACGGCACTGCTCTGACCCGTCTGCGGCGCAGCGTTGAGGGCCGTGGCCTCGCGCGCCACGGTCAGGTGCAGATCGATGCGGTCGAGCAGCGGGCCGGAGAGCTTGTTGCGATAGCGCTGGATCTGCTCCGGTGTGCAGCGGCAGCGCCCATTGGGGTCGCCCAGATAGCCGCAGGGGCAGGGGTTCATCGCCGCTACCAGCTGAAAGCGCGCCGGAAAACGCACCTTGTCGCGGGCCCGGGCGATCACGATATGTCCCGACTCCAGAGGTTCGCGCAAGACCTCGAGCACCTTGCGGTCGAACTCCGGCAGTTCATCGAGAAACAGCACGCCCTGATGCGCCAGAGTGATCTCCCCCGGCTGCGGACGGCTGCCGCCACCAACCAGCGCAGGGCCGGATGCACTGTGATGGGGCTGCCGAAAGGGGCGTTGCGGCCAATGTTCGAGGGGGCTGTGACTGGCCACCGAATGGATGGCGGCGACTTCCAGCGCCTCCTGTTCGTCCAGTGGCGGCAACAGGCCGGGCAGGCGGCTGGCGAGCAGGGTCTTGCCGGTGCCCGGCGGGCCGGAAAACAAGAGGTTGTGCGCGCCAGCCGCAGCGATCAGCAGCCCGCGCTTGGCCGCCTGCTGGCCTTGCACGTCGGCCAGGTCGGGGTAGGGCTGGACCTGCCGCAGCAGACCCTGGGCGACATAGGGTTCGAGCGGCGTGACGCCGTTGAAGTGCGCGGCGACCTCGAGCAGGTGCTCGGCGGCATAGACGGTGAGCCCGGAGGCCAGACTGGCCTCCTCGGCGTTGGCCCGTGGCACCAGCAATGCGCGGCCGGCGGCGCGCGCGGCGAGGGCAGCCGGCAGCACGCCCTGGACCGGGCGCAGGGCGCCGGACAGTGCCAGCTCGCCGAGGCATTCCAGCTTGTCGAGTCGCTCGGCCGGCAGCTGACCACTGGCCGCGAGGATGCCCAGGGCAATGGACAGGTCGAAGCGGCCACCGTCCTTCGGCAGGTCGGCGGGGGCAAGATTGAGAGTGATGCGTCGTGCGGGAAAATCGAAGCCGGAGGTGAGGATGGCGCTGCGCACGCGATCCTTGCTTTCCTTGACCGCGGTTTCCGGCAGGCCGACCAGGGTCAGCGCCGGCAGACCGTTGGCCAGATGGGCTTCGACGGTCACCGAAGGCGCTTCGACGCCGATCTGTGCGCGGCTATGAACTATGGCCAGGGACATCCGATCACTCCTTGATCGTGTCGCGGCCCGGTCTGTCAGGACACGGGCGGCGTGAGCTTTTCTTCCAGTTCGGCAACCTTGGCTTCGAGCGCCTCCAGGCGCGCGCGGGTGCGGGCGAGCACCACCATCTGGCTGTCGAATTCGTCGCGGCTGACCACGTCGAGCTTGTTCAGCGCACCCTGCACCACGCCCTTGAGCTGGGCTTCGAACTCGCCACGCGGCAGCGGCGTCTCGCCGTTGAACAGGCGCGAGGCCTGGGAGCCGATGGCATCTAGGAAAGCTTTTGGCGGCAACATTGAAAACACCTGTGGTTGAACCGGGCGCAGTGTAGCACGGGCTTTTTTCGGTCTTTCTCGGGTGTCGTGCACAAAAAATGAGCAGCTGTTGGTGCATGTGCGCACCAAAGTTGTGCGCGTTCTGCCTGCGACCGTCCGTCGGGCATCCACTCCATCCGCGCGCACCCCGTAAAAACGGGCATTGCGTAAAGCTGGCACTGATTCTGCTTTGTCCCCAGCGACGCATGCACCAACGGGTTGCGGTGCATCGGTGATTCGCGACGCTTTTGTTGGAGAGGTTGGTGGTGTCGGACTGCGGACCGGCTACAGCCGGAGCGTTACAAGAGCCAGACACTGAGCTTAGACTTGAGCCGGGTTCGTACTTCTGGGGCAAGTCCACCTAAAACGGGAGAAGTTTTCATGAAACTAGTCACTGCCATCATCAAGCCGTTCAAGCTGGACGACGTGCGCGAGTCGCTGTCGGAAATTGGCGTACAGGGCATCACCGTTACCGAAGTCAAAGGCTTCGGTCGTCAGAAGGGCCACACCGAGCTGTATCGCGGTGCCGAATACGTCGTCGATTTCCTGCCGAAGGTGAAGATCGACGTGGCCATCGCCGACGATCAGCTCGATCGCGTGATCGAGGCCATCACCAAGGCGGCCAACACCGGCAAGATCGGTGACGGCAAGATCTTCGTGGTCAACCTGGAACAGGCCATTCGCATCCGTACCGGCGAAACCGATACCGACGCGATTTAAGCAGCACCTCCGAACCCCCCACGCCCCAGGAGTAAAACCATGACTCTGCGAAAATTCGCAGGGCTAGGAGCCCTTTTGTCTCTGATAAGCCCAGGCCTGGCCCTGGCGCAGGAGGCAACGCTGGATTCAGGCGACACGGCATGGATGCTGACGGCCACTGCGCTGGTGCTGTTCATGACCATCCCTGGGCTGGCGCTGTTCTACGGCGGCATGGTCCGCTCGAAGAACATCCTCTCGGTGATGATGCAGTGCTTTGCGGTCACCGGCCTGATGAGCATCCTCTGGATGGTCTACGGCTACAGCCTCGCCTTCGACACCACCGGTATGGAAGCTGGGGTCACCAACTTCAATTCCTTCGTCGGTGGCCTGGGCCGCGCTTTCCTCAGCGGTCTGACGCCCGACAGCCTGGTCGGCGCCTTCCCTGAAAGCGTCTTCATCACCTTCCAGATGACCTTCGCCATCATCACCCCGGCACTCATCGTCGGCGCCTTCGCCGAACGCATGAAGTTCTCCGCGATGCTGGTGTTCATGGGCGTCTGGTTCACCCTGGTCTATGCGCCGATCGCGCACATGGTCTGGGGCGGCGACGGCGGCCTGATGTGGGATTGGGGCGTGCTCGATTTCGCTGGCGGCACCGTGGTGCACATCAACGCCGGTATCGCCGGTCTGGTGGCCTGCCTGGTGCTGGGCAAGCGCAAGGGCTATCCGACCACGCCGATGGCGCCGCACAACCTGGGCCTGACGCTGGTCGGTGCGGCAATGCTCTGGGTCGGCTGGTTCGGCTTCAATGCAGGCTCGGCCATCGCCGCCAACGGTACGGCCGGCATGGCCATGCTGGTCACGCAGATCGCTACTGCCGCCGCGGCGCTGGGCTGGATGTTCGCTGAGTGGATCGGTCACGGCAAACCCAGCGCGCTGGGCATCGCCTCCGGCGTGGTCGCCGGCCTGGTCGCCATCACGCCGGCGGCCGGCACGGTGGGTCCGATGGGCGCGCTGGTCATCGGCCTGGTCTCCGGGGTGGTCTGCTTCTTCTGCGCCACCAGCCTGAAACGCAAGCTCGGCTACGACGATTCGCTGGACGCCTTCGGTGTGCACGGCGTGGGCGGCATCGTCGGGGCGCTGCTCACCGGCATCTTCGCGGCACCCATGCTGGGTGGCTTCGGCGAGGTGGAGAACATCGGCCTGCAGCTGTGGATTCAGTTCAAGGGCGTGCTGTTCACCGTGGTGTACACCGGCATCGTCACCTACCTGATCCTCAAGGCTATCGATCTGGTAATGGGGCTGCGGGTCAACGAGGAGCAGGAAACCATCGGCCTCGACCTCAGCTTGCATAACGAGCGTGGCTACAACCTGTAATCCATTCAGGGCACCCCGGAGCCAACCCCGGGGCCAATCCGAAAAAGCGGCACCGGCCATCGACGCGGCATGCGATGGCCTGTGGACCGAACAGCGCATAGAGCGCGACAGCAAGAGGTGAAACATGGATAGCACTGCATTGATACCCGTCCAGTACGGACTCGATACCTTCTACTTCGTGATCTGCGGAGCGCTGGTGATGTGGATGGCGGCAGGTTTCGCCATGCTCGAAGCCGGTCTGGTCCGGGCGAAGAACACCGCCGAGATCCTCACCAAGAACATCGTGCTCTACGCGCTGGCGTCGATCATGTATCTGCTGGTCGGCTACTACATCATGTACTCCAGCCCGGACGGCGGCATCCTGCCGAGCCTGGGCTTCCTGATCGGCGACGAGAATGCCGTCGACGTGGTCGCCGCCGGTGGTGAGGACGCGCCTTACTACTCCGCGCGTGCCGACTTCTTCTTCCAGATCGTGTTCGCCGCGACCTGCATGTCGGTGGTTTCCGGTGCGGTGGCCGAGCGCATGAAACTGTGGGCGTTCATCGCCTTCGCGGTGGTGATGACCGGCTTCATCTACCCGGTTCAGGGCTTCTGGAAGTGGGGCGGTGGTTTCCTCGACGCGGCGGGTTTCCTCGACTTCGCCGGCTCCGGCATCGTGCACATGGCCGGTGCGGCCGCTGCTCTGGCGGGTGTGCTGCTGCTCGGTCCGCGTAAGGGCAAGTACGGTGCGAACGGTCAGATCAATGCCATCCCCGGTGCCAACATGCCGCTGGCGACCCTCGGCGCCTTCATCCTGTGGATGGGCTGGTTCGGCTTCAACGGTGGCTCGCAGCTGAAGATGAGCACCATCGAAGACGCCAATGCCGTCGCCCAGGTCTTCGTCAATACCAACATGGGCGCCGCCGGTGGCCTGATCGCCGCGCTGATCACCGCGCGCTTGCTGTTCGGCAAGTCCGACCTGACCATGGTGCTCAACGGCGCGCTGGCCGGTCTGGTGGCGATCACTGCCGAACCGCTGACCCCGAGCGCGCTGCAGGCGACGCTGATCGGCGGCGTGGGTGGTGTGCTGGTGGTGTTCAGCATTCTCGCGTTGGATAAGCTCAAGCTCGATGACCCGGTCGGTGCCATCTCCGTGCATGGTGTTGCCGGCATGTGGGGCCTGCTGGCCGTACCGCTGACCAACGCCGATGCCACCTTCGGTGCCCAGCTGCTGGGTCTGGTGTCGATCTTCCTCTGGGTGTTCATCGCCAGCCTGATCGTCTGGGCCATCATCAAGGCGGTGATGGGCCTGCGCGTCAGCGAGGAAGAGGAGTACGAGGGTGTGGACGTCGTCGAGTGCGGTCTGGAGGCCTATCCGGAGTTCACTCGCCAGTAACGATTCGCTGGTACATGACAAGGGCGCCTTTTGGCGCCCTTTGTTTTTTTTGGCGCCACGCTAGAATGCGCGCGACCCGCCGTTGAACATGAGCCTTCGAACATGTGGCAACAGACCCTGATCACCTTGCGAGCGCGCCCACGCGGCTTTCATCTCATCACCGATGAGCTGCTCGACGCACTGCCGGAACTGCGGCAATGCCGGGTTGGTCTGTTACACCTGTGGTTGCGGCATACCTCGGCCTCGCTGACGATCAACGAGAATGCCGATGCAGCGGTTCGGCGAGATTTCGAACGCTTCTTCAATCGCCTGGTGCCGCAGGGTGAGGGAGGCTACGAGCACGACTACGAAGGGCCGGACGATCTGCCGGCGCATTTCAAGGCCAGCCTGCTCGGCTGCCAGTTGAGCCTGCCGGTCAGCGACGGGCGTCTGACACTTGGTACCTGGCAGGGCATCTATCTCGGAGAGCACCGCGACCAGGGTGGCGCGCGGCAGATAGTGGCAACGCTGCACGGGACGGCAAGTTGAATTTTTTTTGGCGGTGTCGGTCTTTCCGCATCGCTGGGCTATAACTTACTCCGCTTTGGCAAGGCCATGAGGTTGAACATGAGCGACGAAGAACTAGAACAAGACGATCTGGACGTTAGCGACGAGGAGGAAGGGGAAGAGCTGAACGCCGCCGATGATGGCGACGACAGCCTCGACGACGAAGGGACCGACAGCGAGCGCGCCACGCCGGCCAAGAAGGCCAAGGCGAAGGCCGTGGAACCGGACGAGCTGCCGAGCCTGGAAGCCAAGCAGAAAGAGCGCGATGCGCTGGCGCGGGCCATGGAAGAATTCCTCGCGCGTGGCGGCCAGGTGCAGGAAGTCGAGCCCAATGTGGTCGCCGACCCGCCGAAGAAACCGGATAGCAAGTACGGCAGCCGCCCTATTTGAGCACCCAGGAATTGCGAAAAAGCCCTTCTCTTAGGCGTAATGCTGTTCACTTAAGCATTTGAGCCCCAGCGGGGCTGCCCCGAAATCCGATGCCAGGCTTCTGGCATCGGATTTTTTATGTCTCTCCAACAGCAACTGCTCGACTTGGGTGAACTGTTCAACTTCGCCGATCTGAGCACCTTCACTCAGAACATTCCAGTCGAGTGGGTCGCGTCCGCGCTGGACCTCTCCGCCCAGGCCTCGATCCGGCGGCGTCTGCCCGGCGATCAGGTGCTCTGGTTGGTGCTTGGCATGGTTTTGTTTCGCGACGAGCCAGTCCATGAAGTAGCGCGGCGCCTGAACATCTGCGCTCAGGGCCTGGCTTCTCACGACTTGCTGGCCAGAAGCGGTATTACGGAGGCGCGCAAACGACTGGGGGCCAATCCGGTGGAGTGGCTGTTCCGCCAAACGGGTAGCCAGTGGGGTCGCGAGCGCTACGATGGCCAAGGAGTTGATTTACCAGGAGGTCTGGGGGCTATTGCTGGCCTACAACATCATCCGCCGTGAAGCCGGTCAGGCGGCAGTCGCCCTTGGCCGTTCGACATCTGCTTCAAGCCCGTGGCCCAATACATCGCTGTGCAATTGATCGTGATGGCTGCGGCCAACCCGATTTCAGCAACAGGAAGACGGTTGTCGGAGTTGAGGGCGGGAATCGGCGGGCTGTTCCTGGACCACCGTCCGAGGCCATCAAGACCAAGGACGGTGAAGATTTCCAAGACCCGCTACCCAGTGGATCGGAAGGCTGCTCCGCTTAAGTGAACAGCATTACGCTTGCAGGTGGGCTTTTTCGCATCTGGCGTCTGGCTCAGTCGCCGCGCCAGCTGAGCAGCAGCTTGGGCAATTCGGCCAGGCTCTGGATCTGCGCATCGGGATGGTAATCGTGCGGCCAAGCGTTGCGCTTGGGGTTGAACCAGATCGCCCGCATGCCCGCCTGCTGCGCCCCGGCAATGTCGTCCAGCGCATGGTCGCCGACGTGCACGGCCTGTTCCGGGCGCGCATCGCCCAGGCGCAAGGCTTGCTGGAACGGATGCGGGTCGGGTTTGCCGACGCCCAGCTCCTCGGCGCACAGGGTGAACTGGAAATAGTCGGCCAGGCCGAGGCGGCGCACGTCGGCGTTGCCGTTGGTGATCACGCCGAGGCTGTAGTGATTGGCGAGAAATTCCAGCGTGGGCTGCACGTCCGGGAAAATCTGCACCTCGTGGCGCGCATCGAGAAAGACCTGAAACGCCTGCTCGGCCAGCGCGTCCGCTTCATCGGCGGGATAGCCGGCATCGTGCAGTGCGTGCTGCAGGATGCGTCGGCGCAGCTCGCTGATACGGTGGCGTAGCGCCGGGTCCTGTTCGATCAGCATGCGGCGGATCGCGCCCAGGGCTTCGACGGGAAATTCGCCCAGGCGCGGTGCTTGCACAGCCAGCCAGTCGCGCAGTGCGGTTTCGGCGCTCTGGATGGCCGGCGTGGTTTCCCAGAAGGTGTCGTCCAGGTCGAAGGTGATCAGGCGAATGCTCATGTGTCGGTGTCCTGCTTGCGCTTGGCGCGCGGATGCGCCTGATCGTAGACCTTGGCCAGGTGCTGGAAATCCAGGTGCGTGTAGATCTGCGTGGTGCCGATGTCGGCATGGCCGAGCAGCTCCTGCACCGAGCGCAGATCCTGCGAGGATTCCAGCAGGTGGCTGGCGAAACTGTGGCGCAGCATATGCGGGTGCAGGTGCTGACCGAGCTCGCGCACGCCGGCCTGGCGCACCCGCAGTTGCACGGCCCGCGCGCCGAGACGGCGACCCTGCTGGCCGATGAAAACAGCGCCGTCGACCGGGTTGGCCAGTGCACGTACAGGCAACCAGGCTTGCAAGGCCTCGCGTGCCTTGCTCCCGACCGGCAGTTCGCGCACCTTGTTGCCCTTGCCGAGCACCCGCACCAGGCCGGCGGCCAGGTCGAGCTGGTCGAGGTTCAGGCCGACCAGTTCCGACAGCCGCAGGCCGGATGAATAGAACAGCTCGAGCATCGCCTGATCGCGCAGGCCGATGAAGTCGTCCTCGACGCCACCATCGAGCAGCTGCATGGCGCGATCGGTATCCAGCAGCTTGGGTAGACGCCGTTCACCTTTCGGCGCGGACAGGCCCGCTGCCGGATCGTGCCGGCAGAGGCCTTCCTGATTCAGGTAGCGGTAGAGGCCGCGCACCGATGAGAGCAGGCGCGCCAGGCTGCGGCTGGACTGGCCCTGGCGATGCAGTTCACCGACCAGCTGGCGCAGGTGCCGGCCTTGCAGCGCATCCCATTCGGCGATGTTTTCGCGCTCGCAGTAAGTCAGCAGCTTGTTCAGGTCGCGGCGGTAGCCGTCCAGCGAGTGGCCCGACAGCTGCCGGGCGCTGCGCAGGTGTTCGAAGTAGGCATCAAGAGCAGCGGCAAGCTTCAAGCTACAAGCTCCAAGTAAAAGCGTTTGGCCCCGCGCTGTTCGTTCTTGCAGCTGCTTCTAGCGTACCGAGCGCAGCGGCGTGCCGAAGCGCGGCAACACGCGGGTCAGCACTTCGGCGATATAGCCGAGGAAGAGGGTGCCCAGCGAGCTCTTGTAGTGCTGTGGGTCCGGGCTGCCGATCGCCAGCACACCCAGCTGATTGTTCAGGCTGACTACCGCCGCAGAGCCCACGCTGCCGCTGTCTTCGGCGCCGAACAGGAAACTCAGCTCGTGCGGGCGGAGCACGCCGCAGATGGTCTTGCCGCCGTCGAGCAGGCCGCCGATGCTCTGCTGCGCCTCGCCGGTGCTGACGCAGCGGCCCACCGGCAGTGTCGCGTCGCTGAACAGGATGAGGCTGACGTAGGGCACCTGGAACTCGTGGCGCAGGCTGTCTTCCACCGCGCTGACCACTTCTTCCAGGCTGCCGGCGTCGAGCAGGTCGAGCACCAGGCGGCGGGTCTTGTCGAACAGGCGGTCGTTGTCGCGCGCCACGTCCATCAATTGCGACAGCCGATGGCGCATCTCGATGTTGCGCTCGCGCAGCAGCTTGACCTGACGCTCCACCAGCGACACCGCGGTGCCTGGCTGATGAGGAATGCGCAGCTCGGGGATCAGCTCGTCGTGATCGACGAAGAATTCCGGGTGGGCGCGCAGGTAGGCGGCGACGGCTTCGGCGTCGGGTAGCGGGGTGCTGCCCTGAGTCTGGTCGGTCATAGGCGAACCTGTCCTTCAAATACACGAACGGCGGGGCCGGTCATCATAACCGGCTGCCCGGGACCTGCCCATTCGATGGACAGACGGCCACCCGGCAGCTCGATCTGCAGCGGCGAATCCATCCAGCCCTGGCGGATGGCGGCGACCGCCGCGGCGCAGGCGCCGGTGCCGCAGGCCTGGGTTTCGCCGGCGCCGCGTTCCCAGACGCGCAGCCGCGCATGGCGGCGGTCGACGACCTGCAGGAAGCCGGCGTTGACCCTCTGCGGAAAGCGCGGATGGTGTTCGATCTTCGGCCCCAGTTCATGCACCGGCGCCTGCTCGACGTTGTCGACGCGCAGCACTGCATGGGGGTTGCCCATGGACACCGCGGCCAGCTCTACGCGCTGGTCATCGACTTCGAGCGGATAGCTCAGCGCTTCCTGCTCGGCTTGGAAAGGGATATCTGCCGGTGCCAGGCGTGGCGGGCCCATGTCGACGCGGATCTGGCCGTCGGGTCGGATATCCAGCTCGATGATGCCGCCCTTGGTTTCGACCTTGATCTTGCGTTTGACGGTCAGGCGCTTGTCGACCACGAAGCGGGCGAAGCAGCGCGCGCCGTTGCCGCACTGCTCCACTTCCGAGCCGTCGGAATTGAAGATGCGGTAGCGAAAATCCACGTCCGGGTTCTGCGGCGGCTCGACGATCAGCAGCTGATCGAAGCCGACGCCGGTGTGGCGGTCGCCCCACTGCTTGGCGTGCTTGGGCTGGATGTGCGCGTGCTGGCTGACCAGGTCGATGACCATGAAATCGTTGCCCAGACCGTGCATCTTGGTAAAGCGCAGAAGCATGATCTTGGCCTCAAGTGGGCAGCAGGCTTTCGCCGGCGTATAGCTCCTGAACGCTCTCGCGGCGGCGCACTTCGAAGGCCTGCTCGCCGTCCACCAGCACCTCGGCGGCGCGGCCGCGGGTGTTGTAGTTGGAGCTCATGACGAAGCCGTAGGCGCCGGCCGAACACACCGCCAGCAGGTCGCCCTCGACCAGTGCCAGCTCACGATCCTTGGCGAGGAAGTCGCCGGTCTCGCAGATCGGTCCGACGATGTCGTAGCGACGCGTATCGCCTTCGTGCGGCTGCACCGCGATGACGTTCATCCAGGCCTGGTACAGCGCCGGGCGGATCAGGTCGTTCATCGCTGCGTCGACGATGGCGAAATCCTTGTGCGCGGTGTGCTTGAGGTATTCGACGCGGGTCAGCAGCACGCCGGCGTTGGCGACGATGGAGCGGCCTGGCTCGAACACCAGCGCCAGCCCGCGGCCTTCGATGCGTTGGCGCACGGCCTGGATGTAGTCGCCGGCCAGCGGCGGCTGCTCGTCGCGATAACGCACACCGAGGCCGCCACCGAGGTCGAGGTGACGAATCTGGATGCCGCGTGCGGCGAGGCGATCGGTCAGCGCCAGCAGGCGGTCGAGCGCATCGAGGAACGGCGGCAGGCTGGTCAGTTGCGAACCGATGTGGCAATCGACGCCGACCACTTCCAGGTTCGGCAGCTCGGCGGCACGGGCGTAGACTGCCTCGGCGTTGTCGATATCGATGCCGAACTTGTTTTCTTTCAGACCGGTGGAAATATACGGATGGGTACCGGCATCGACGTCCGGGTTGACCCGCAGCGACACCGGTGCCTTTTTGCCGAGCTCGGCGGCGACCTGCTGCAGGCGCTCCAGCTCGTCGGTGGACTCGACGTTGAAGCAGTGCACGCCGACTTCCAGCGCGCGGCGCATGTCGTCACGAGTCTTGCCGACGCCGGAGAAGACGATACGGTCCGGCTGGCCGCCGGCGGCCAGCACGCGCTCCAGCTCACCGCGCGAGACGATGTCGAAGCCGGCGCCGAGACGCGCCAGCACGTTCAGCACGCCAAGGTTCGAATTGGCTTTGACGGCGAAGCAGACCAGATGCGGCATGCCATCCAGCGCATCGGCATAGGCCCGGTACTGGGCCTCGATGTGCGCGCGGGAATAGACATAGGTCGGGGTGCCGAAGCGTTGCGCAAGTGCGGGCAGTGCCACGCCTTCCGCGAAGAGTTGACCGTCGCGGTACGAGAAGGCCTCCATGAACAGCCTCCTTTAGAGTTCGAAACGGTCTTTGGAACGTTCTTTGACGGTTTGCTCGTCATCCGGCAGGTACAGCGGACCTTTCTGGCCACAACCGCTGAGCGCGGCGGCGAAGACGGCGAGGGCGACGAAGGGAAGCAGAAGGCGCTTCATGGGAGCTGGAATCCTTGAAAAATCTAATCGCCGGAGTATACCCAGCACCCGGCGGATTGCCTATGCGAGCAGCGCGTCACATGGCGGCCGTGCTGGCGGGCGGCTCGCTTGATCCGGCTGCGCCCTGCTAAGCTCGCCGCCATCGCATGCGGCCCGCGTCGCGTGCAGAACAATTCGAGGAAGTGTTGCATGAGCCTGAGCGAAGCCCGTTATCACGATCTGGTCGATGCTGTGCAGGAGAGCGTCGAGGACGTGTTCGATGACACCAGTCTGGACGTCGACCTGGAGAACTCCGGTGGGGTGCTGACCGTGCGTTTCGATAACGGCAGCCAGCTGATCCTCAGCCGGCAGCCGGCGTTGCGCCAGCTGTGGGTCGCGGCGCGCTCCGGCGGCTTTCATTTCGACTACGACGAAGGCAGCCAGCTGTGGCTGTGCGATGCCAGCGGCGAGCGACTCGGCGAGCTGCTCTCGCGGGTGACGCTGGAGCAGGGCGGCGAAGCGCTGGAGTTCGAGGACATCTGACTCGATCTGCGTGCAGCCCCGCGAGCTGGGGGCTGCCGGCAGGGGCCTTGCTTATTCGGGCTGCTGTGATAGTGTCTTCGCAGGTCAACAAAACCCCGCCTTCGGGCGGGGTTTTGCTTTTTTCGTGTTTTATTTTTTCGCAGGAGCTTGCCAGAACCCATGACCAGTGCACCGCCGATCATCCTTACCCAACTCGATCTGCAGCGCCTTGAGCGGCTGCTCGACAGCCTGGACGACTACGGTCCGGCCGCCGAAGCGCTCGAGCAGGAACTGTCGCGGGCGCAGATCGTGGAACGCAGCGAGATGCCCGCGGGCGTCGTGACCATGAATTCGCGTGTGCACTGCCGCGACGAAGGCACGGGCAAGGACTACCACCTGACGCTGGTCTATCCGCACGACGCCGGCAAGGAAGGCACCGTGTCCGTGCTGGCGCCGGTCGGTACGGCGCTGCTGGGCATGAGCGTCGGCCAGCACATCGACTGGCCAGCGCCGGGCGGCAAGGTGCTCAAGCTCACCCTGCTCGCGATCGAATACCAGCCCGAAGCGGCAGGCGACCCCTTCTAAGCCTGCCTCCGCCTATCGGGCCGGCGTCCCGCTGGGCTTTCTATCGAAGTGGGGGCGGCGCCTGCCGCAAAAGGGGGCGCATCAGGCTTTCCGAGCGCGACTGCAGATTGCCCTGACGATCCAGGCGGCAGGGTTTTTGCCAGGTCGCCGCTGTCGTTGAGGTGCTGGCGGAAGCTGCCCAGCCAGCCGCCATATCTGCTCCGCTCGTTGCCAGGCGCTGGCATTGACAGGCGAGGCCCGTTGCCAGGCTTCGCAGGCAGCTCGCAATTCCTGGTCCTCGGGCGAAGCCTGCAGCCAGATAAGCCATTCCATGGCGCAATTCCATTGAGGGGCGGGAATTTCACTCATTTCGAGTTCACCGACGGTTGGAATAAACCCAGATTTGGCTTGTTACGGCAGCTTTGTCGCTCCGTTTGGCTGTCCGTCCAGCATGACCGCGCAGCGACTCAGTGCAGTACGTATCGCTTGGTGGGCCATGCCGGCAGTAATGTCCAGCTCCCTGGCGATCTGCTCCAGCGTGTAGCCGCGCAGGCGATGCAGTTCGAAGACCGTGCGGGTGTCCGCCGGCAGCTGTGCCAGGGCGGTGGCGATCAGTGTGAGTTCATCCGGATGCGCAGAGCCCTGCTCGCAACGATGCTCCTGTAAGCGAGACGCGTGGTCGTCCGCTTTGGCAAGCGTCGGCATGGTCAGGATATGTAGAAGGAAATTCACGACCTTGCCCAGCCTGAAGCGGGACTGAGCGACTCGGCGCGAACCATTGTGGCCATCCATTTGCGGTTTGGCTTGTCAGCGCTCGCTTCGCCGGCAATGAGCCGACGAAGATGCTGTGGTCAGCCGCGAACAGATCGGTTTTGTTGTCTTGCTCGTTCACGATGCTGCGCTCTCGAAGAAATGCGCGGATGGCCCGGTCATCCTAGCTTGATGTCAAAATGACATCAAGTAAGAGTCATTATCATTCAGCTGTCCATGGCGGCGTTTAGCGCGGCCTCCAGCCGCGCCTTGTAGCGTAGGTACTGCACCGTCTGACTGCGCCCGCCGCCGTGCAGGCCGGTGAGGTCGAGGTCGGTGATATAGCAGGGGTAGCGTTCACCGTCGCGGCGCCGGGAAATGATCATGCGGGTCACGGCGGCGAACAGCTCGGCGCCATATTCCAGGCCGGAAAACTCCTGATGGTTGCAGTACAGGGTGACCTGTGAACGACCGTTCTCTCCCGCTTCGACAATCGCCTGCACGTCGTAGAACGGATCATTGACCTCGCCCTGGGGCGCCGGTCTTCGTTCGAGTCGCGCCGGTCGCGCGCCTTGCCCAGGTTGAATGCGGTAGAAGAGGATCGCCGGGTCGACCAGCTGCTGGCTCTGGCCGGCCTGCTGAGCGTTGCGCCGATAGAGCATCGACTCGAGGAAGCGCATCAGCGGGCGCAACAGGGTGCGCTCGTCGCGATAGGGCAGCTGCTGGCGCCAGAGCGCATTGCATTCATCGAGCACGCTGAGTTCGGCGATTTCCCCCGCCGTGCGGTAGAACACCTGCAGGCATCCCGGGCGACCTTGCGCAAGGATCAGCGCCAGATCGTCACCGTCTAAGGCGGCACGCTCGAGCTGCAGCGGGCTGTAGGCATGGTGAGCCTCGCCGAGGTGTTCGAGCAGTGCGGCGCGATCGCTCAGGCTGGTGAGGTGCAGGGCGTTTGCGTCGCGCTGCAGCATGTGGAAGTGCTGGCGAACCTGCAGCAGGTAGCGTCCGTGAGCGGCGCTGGCGAGGCTTTGCTGGGCATCCTCGAATATCTGCTCGACCCGCCGCGCGATGGCCTGCCCGCGATTGCGGGCGAAGCAGAAGACCTGCAGCTGCGGTACCTGCATGGTCTGTCCGAGGCCATCCAGATAATCGCGCAGGCACAGAGGCAGCGCCTTAGGCCCTTCGTAGCGCGTCACCAGCATCTCGTTCCAGCTGTTGAGCGTGACCTGATCCACGCTCAACACCAGGTTTTCCGGTACCGCGTTCAGCATCGATTGCTCGCCGATGGCCGCTACGGCCGGGGCTTGCAGGGTGGGGTCCAGGCCGATGTTGATCAGCAGCAGCACCCGGCTGGGTTTGCTCGCGGCCAGCAGCGCCTCTTCGCCCACCGGGCACAGGGGCATCGGCAGTGCGCGGCGCAGGTCGTTGAACAGGGCGAACAGTTCCGCTTCGCTCAGGCCGCTGTCGCCAGGGAATAGGGACAGATGGGTGCTGACATCCACCACGCCGTTGCGGTGACACCAGGCCAGCAGTGCGACCAGCTCGCGGGAGCGCTTCAATGGGGCGAAATTGCTCAGTTCCGGCGCGGTGAGCTGGCCTTGATAGAGCGACCAGCGCACGTCGCCCGCTGCGTCGTAATCATGTACCAGGGTCAGGCTGTGTTCGGCCATGTCCGGCGAGATGCCGAGATTGACCACCTCCACCTTGCCGGCCTTGCGTTCGATCGCGGCGTACAGGCGACGGCCCAGCACGCCGAGGTCGCGACTGGTGAGCGGGCTGCTGGCTTGCAATCGTCGGGTGAAGTCGCTGAGAAAGCGGTAGCCGTAGGTCAGTTCGTTGACCAGCACGCGACGTTCCTGGCTGACCTGGCGTACTTTCCAGTGGGCACGATTGTCGAGCAGTGCGAACTGTCGCTCGTCCCAGTGCCAGTCATGGGTCAGCCGCTCGAGCAGGCTGCGCTGCCAGCTCTTGTTGCGGTTCACCGGCGGCCGGCTCAGCGGGCGATTGATCTTCAGGTACAGGCAGCGCCGCGCCAGCTCCAGGCGCTCGTGGTCGCCGCGCGCATCGAGGTAGCGCTCGATGGCAAGGTAGGCGGCGATATACGGATCGAGCTCGTTCAGTTCGATCCGTCCGTGATAGATGGCCTGTTTGAAGTCCAGCGCCAGGCAGCGCAGCTGCGGATACTGACTGGCGTAGACCTCCACCAGCAGCAGCTTGAACAGCGATTTGTAGGGCGAGGCTATGGCCTTGTAGAGCTGCCAGAGTCCAGCACCGACGAACTCGCCGGGCGGCACCTGGCCGAGGTGGCCGAGGTCGAGCACTTCGTCGGCGCGCACGAAACGCTTGGCCAGCAGCGTCGCCACATACTCGTCGTAGCGGTGCTCCTCGTAGTCCGGTACCAGCCACCACAGCGGCGTGCGCCCGCCGAGCCAGAGCGCCGTGCGGTAGAACTCGTCGAGCAGCAGGTAATGCTGGGTGGTACCGCAGTCATCGGAGGTCAGCTTGGCTTCGCGCTGGCCCTGGGTGAAGCGCTGTGGATCGACCAGAAAGAAGTGCGCTTCGCTGCCCTGGCTCGCCGCCCAGGCTTGCAGCAGTTCGCACTTGCGGCGCAGTTCCTCTATCTGGCCGGCGTCCAGGGCGGGATCGTGGCAGACCCACACGTCCAGATCGCTGTGTTCGTCCTGCGCCACGGTGCCGAGGCTGCCCATGAGGAACAGGCCGAGTATCGGCTGCGGCAGTTTTCCGCGCGCCGGCTTGTAGGCGAACGAGCGGCTCAGGCGCTGCGCCTCGGCGAGCTGTTCGGCGTCCGGCACGAAGTGGGCGAGTCCGGCAGGGGTGGTCGCCGAGACATAGCCGGGAAGGATCGGATGGTTGACGTGAAACAGCAGCGGTAACAGCTTGAGCACCTGCTGCTGGCGCGTCGACATGGCCTGCAGGGCCCGCTCCAGGCGCGCGGCGTTGACTGCGAGGAAGCGTGCTCGCAGCGTGCTCAGCACCTTGCGGTCGATGCCTTCTTCGAGAATCGGGTGGATGTGCTGGGTGCGGGTCATTGCGGTTCGTGCAGGCGAGACTGACCCCTGTTCATCGGCCAATCGGTTTGCGGCTTGAGGCGCGGCGCAAGTTTGCCTGCAGTGGGCGACCAACGGCCAGGGCCGGCGTCATCCGGGCCCTGGACTGGTGAAGCGCAATGGCATGGCGATGTCAGGCCGTGACGGTTTCCGAGAGGATGGTAAGCAGCGTTTGCGCCTGTTCGGCCGCGTCGCGGCCAAGGCTGGTGAGGTAGCCGCCGTCGGCCTGGGTGATCAGGCCCTTGGCATAGAGGCGGCCGAAAGCGGCGATGGTGGACGGGCTGGCATCGTGATGCACTTTCAGCCCTTCCTGCAGGTTCTCCAGATTGAACTGGCACAGCACTTCCAGTTCGGCGACCAACTCAGGGGTGTACGACATGCTCGCTCCTCGGGTGGTGGGCTCATGCCCTGTTCGCTGAGTGTAGATGCTGTCGACGGCCCTGCCTTGATCCAGATCCTATTCGGATGCTTCCGGCAGTTCCGGCAGCTTGCGCAGCATCGCCTCATAGGCAGCACCGTCGAAGGGGCGGTCTTCGCGAAGCATGGCGCGGATCTCATGGGCGAGAACCAGTGCCATCATCTGCAGGCATTCCTCGCGCTCGTAGCCGACCAGAGTCAACTTGTTCAGTGTGGCCTGGGTGGCCGCCGGCTCGCCGGCTTCAAGCTGGTTCTCGATCGCCTGGATCAGGGCCTCTTCGGCGAACGCTTCATCTTCATCGTTGCTGGGGGTGTCTTGCGCCATGGCAGGGATCTCGTCGAGCGGTGCCGGATTTTCTTCGTCCAGCTGGCAGATCGTGCAGCTGCCGTCATCCGGGCGGTTGGTTTCGACGTAGCGTACCCGTCGCTGGGCGGCCTGGCGATCGGCATCGACGCGATAGCGCGGGCGGTCTGAATCGGACATGGGTTCCTCCATACGGATGCATCCAGCTAAGCACCGGCTGCCCCGTGGAGCAATGCTGCGGCGCGCGGTGCGTCAGTCCATCAGGCTCAGGGCCAGGCAGAGCAGGCCGAATGCGCTCCAGACCAGCGAGAAGATGATCGGCGTGCGCAGTGAGAACAGCAAGGTGCGCTTGTAGCGAGGTCCGCCGACCGGGCTGCTGCCTTCGCCGAACAGTGCCGATTCGTTGTTCGGCAGCATGCCGACACGGCCTTCGAGCTGCAGCAGCTCCGACTGTTTCTGATGCCAGCGTTCGATGACATCGAAATTGGACTTGATGCCGGGCATCGCGTGCAACGAGGTGATCAGGCCCAGCACGGCCAGGATCGCCGGAACCACCAGACGGAACAGCTCGCCCCATTCCGGGTTGCTGTTGGCCATCGACGAGGCGAAGGCGATCATCAGGAACGATTGCGACGACAGGTAGGCGCTGGTGCGTTCGGCCAGCAGGGAGGATTCGAAATGGATTTCGGAGCGGTAGAAGATCAGACGCTCCTTGGGCGAGTCGAAGAGTTCGGCGCCCTGGGTGTTCTGGTTCAGCAGCAGGGTGCGCAGGTCGGTCATGCAGGCCTCGGCGAATGCGGCGACGGACAGGGGAGCAGTCGCCGTCGGTTGCATGTAGGTCAAGCGTAATGCGCGAGAGTTCCGAGTGATGACTCAGCGGTCAGTGTCGCTGCGAGGGCTGTCCGCGTGCGCAGCGCGACAACGCCAGAGCAGCACGGTCAGCGCCATAAAGGCCAGCGACCAGCAGCCGGCGGCGAGCAGCAGCCAGGCCGGGTGAGGCCGGCTCAGCAGAGCCGGCAGCACGCGAGCCAGCGCCGCCAGGCTGATCAGCAACGCCATCCCCTGTATCCAGGGCTGCGCCGCGGGATCGCGGAAACGGTAGATCAGCCGCGTGCGGGCCATGACCGTGAAGGTCAGACTGCCCAGCGCGCCGACGGTCAAGGCGTGCAGCGTTGCGCTCAATGGTAGCGCCGGTAACAGCGTACCCAGGCCAAGCAATAGCAGGCCAATGGCGAGCCAGGTGTAGCCGAGCAGCAGCGTCAGCAGCTCCGGCCGCGCGCAGCGCCAGGGTTGCCAGCGCAGCAGGCGGAGGGCCGTGAGTAGGGCGGCGGCGACCAGTACGGCGCCGGTCAGTTGCCGGGTGAGCGGCCAGGGCAGGAGATTCAGCAGCAGGGCGATGCCGAGCAGGATCAGCACGGCGCCTTCGATATGCGGCTGCACTCGCGCATCCAGTCGCCAGCCCTGGCTCTGCGCGTAACCGGCAACGGCTGGCGCGATGATTCGTCCGCCCATGAAGAACATCAGGGCGGCGAGCAATAGCAGCGCCTCCTCCAGCATGAGGCGGTCGAAGCCAGTTGCAAAGCCGCCGCTGGCGATGGCGCTGAGCAGACTCAACCCGGCGACCACGGGTGCGACGCTCTGGTTGCGCCATTTCTTCGCGGCGCCGAGAAAGCGCGGCAGCACTTTCCAGGCAAGGCCGGCGGCAAAGATCGCGGCGCTGGCCAGTGCCAGCCACGAACCCGGCCACAGCAGGAAGCTCAGTCGTGCCATCGCCCAGCAGCCGAGCAAAGTCAGGGTGAAGCGCCTTGGCTGCGGGCCGAGCAGGTAGCCGGCGATCACCGCCAAGGCGAAGCCGAAGAGCATCTCGTGGGCGTGGCCGATGGATGTGGCGAGCCCGGGCAACGCGGGAAGCAGACCGAGTAGCGCCAGTACCGAATACGGCAGGATCAGCGCCGCGTAGAGCGCGGCAGCCGGGAAGAACCAGGCGTTGGCAAAGGGCAGGCGCGCTTTGCGCGGCGGCAGCGCAGCGGCTGACGCAGGTGAGCTCGAATGATCGCTCAACCCGCTGCGAACTCAGACAAAGCATCGCCGGTAAGGCGGTAGCCGATCCACTCGTTCTGTGGCCTGGCGCCGATGGATTCGTAGAAGTCGATGGCCGGCTGATTCCAGTCCAGCACCGACCATTCGAAGCGCCCGCAACCGCGTGCCACCGCCAGTCTGGCCAGATGGCGCAGCAGCGCCTTGCCAGCACCGATGCCGCGCTGTTGTGGTGTGACGTAAAGATCTTCCAGATACAGGCCGTGCCTGCCCAGCCAGGTCGAGTAGTTGAAGAAATACACCGCATAGCCGATCGGCTCGCCGTCCAGTTCGCAGATCAACCCGTGGGCGGTGCTGCCGTCGGCGAACAGACTGTTCTCGATGCCGGCGACGTCGGTCTTCACCTCGTGCTCGGCCTAATGAGATGGTCACCCCCACACCCTGCGAGGGCTACGCTCTCGCAGGGTGTTTTATTTCGGAGGCCATCATCATGAGCAGCGTCGCACTGGTTGGTATCGATCTCGGCAAGCACAGCTTTCATTTGCACGGGCAGGACAATGTCGGTCGAGAAGTCTTGCGCAGGAAAGCGACACGCCAGCAGATGATGCGATTGTTGGGCAACTTACCAAGGTGCACAGTGGCGATGGAAGCTTGTGCGGGATCACACTTTCTGGCTCGGCAACTGGTAGCGTTCGGGCATGAAGTGAAGCTGATTTCGCCGCAGTTCGTGCGGCCTTTCGTTAAGGGCAACAAGAACGACTTCATCGATGCCGAGGCGATCTGTGAAGCCGCCTCCCGGCCTACCATGCGCTTCGTGACACCGAAGACCGAAGCCCAGCAAACCTTGTCGGTTTTGCACCGGATGCGCGAATCCCTGGTGCGTGACCGGACGAAAACGGCGAACCAGGCCCATGGGTTCCTGTTGGAATTCGGTATCAGCCTGCCCAAGGGGTTGTCGCTGGTCAGGCGGCTGCCGACCACGTTGAACGAGCACGAGTTGCCACCGCACCTGGTCGGGCTGCTGAGTCGCTTGCATGAGCACTTCTGCTACCTGGACGAGCAGATCAAATCGCTGGACAAGGAAATGACCGGCCAGCTTGCCGAGGACGAGCTGGGCAGCCGCCTGCTGAGCATCCCCTGTGTGGGGCCGATCACGGCCAGCCTACTGTGCGCCGAGATGGGCGATGGCAAACAGTATGGCGGCAGTCGTGATTTCGCGGCATCGGTGGGTCTGGTGCCACGCCAGTACAGCACGGGAGGCCGGGCCAATCTGCTGGGAATCAGCAAGCGCGGCGACAAGAACTTGCGCCGGCTGCTGGTGCAGTGCGCCAGGGTCTATCTGCAACGCCTGGAGTACCAGCAGGGCGCTTTGGCCGACTGGGTTCGCTCGCTGCGTGAGCGGCGGCACTCGAATGTGGTGGTGTGCGCCCTGGCCAACAAGTTCGCCCGCATCGCCTGGGCTATCGCAGCCAATCACTCGCAATTCAAAGCGAGGCCAGGCGCTGCTGTCGCCTGACCCCGCCATTACAGCTGTACCACGAAACACCCTTTCAGGCGATTTTTGCGATGTTGAACAACCGATGACATGAACGGCCCACCGGCCTGGCGAAGAACCTGACACAAAAATCGGCTTTAGAAGCCGTCGGCCTTTTCAGGATCGTCAGGCGCGACTCTCATCGTGGCGCGGGGCATGCCCCAGATAGACGCCGGATAGATTTAAGCAAGCCAAACAGCCATCGTTGATCAGTATTGCAAAAATGGGGGTGACCATAGATTTTCGTAGATGGCCAGATCGGTGATGAAGCGCAGGATCAGTGTGGCGTCTTCGCGTACCGCCGGACGAATGTTGAGTGGCATGGCAGGCATTCCTGAGAGTTATCGGGCTGGCAGCTGGGCCAGGAAGTCGTCGATGGCCTGGCGCGAGTCCAGGCGCAGGTAATGGCGATGGGGAGGGGCGTCGCGCATTTCCTCGCCATAGCGCTGGCGGTACTTGGCATGGCGCGTCCATGACCAGGCCAGGATCGACTGCTCGGGCTCGAGGCTGAACAGATTGGTCCAGCGCTCGCGGTTGCCGTTCCACAGCACCTGGCGCCCGAACAGGCGTCGCAGCGTACGCCACAGTACCTGACGCATCACAGTGGGGCGCGGCAGGTCCAGCCAGATCACCATGTCGGCCTGTTCGAGAATCTGCGGACGTACGGCGGAATAGTTGCCTTCGACCACCCAGCCGTCGCCTTCGATGGCCTCGGCTACGGCCTGCTGGAAGGCGGCGGTCGGCAGTGGCTGCCAGCCGGGCTGGTGATACAGCGCATCCAGCTCGATATGGCGGAAACCGAGCCGATGCGCCAGCCGGCGCGACAGCGTGGTCTTGCCGGCACCCGAACAGCCGACCACCGAGATACGGCGGCCGGGTGCGATCATCGCGAAGCGAGCAGCGCTTTGCCGCGCTCGACGGCGGCGCGCACCTGCGCCGGGGCGGTGCCGCCGATATGGTCGCGGGCGTTGACCGAGCCTTCCAGGGTCAGCACGGCGAAGACGTCATCGCTGATCTGGTCGCTGAAGCGGCGCAGTTCCTCGAGGCTCATCTCGGCCAGGTCCTTGCCGCTGTCCACGCCGTATTTCACCGCGTGGCCGACGATCTCGTGGCAGTCGCGGAACGGCAGGCCCTTGCGCACCAGGTAGTCGGCCAGGTCGGTGGCGGTGGAGAAGCCGCGCAGCGCCGCCTCGCGCATGATCTCGCGCTTGGGCTTGATCGCCGGAACCATGTCGGCGAAGGCACGCAGGCTGTCGCGCAGGGTGTCGGCGGCATCGAACAGCGGCTCCTTGTCTTCCTGGTTGTCCTTGTTGTAGGCCAGTGGCTGGCCCTTCATCAGCACCAAGAGGCCTGCCAGCGCGCCAAATACGCGGCCGGTCTTGCCGCGCACCAGCTCGGGTACGTCCGGGTTCTTCTTCTGCGGCATGATCGAGGAGCCGGTGCAGAAACGGTCGGGCAGGTCGATGAACTGGAACTGCGCGCTGGTCCAGAGCACCAGTTCTTCGGAGAAGCGCGACAGGTGCATCATCGCCAGCGAGGCGGCGGCGCAGAATTCGATGGCGAAGTCGCGATCCGAGACGCCGTCCAGCGAATTGCCGGAGATCGCTTCGAAGCCCAGCAGTTCGCAGGTGATCTCCCGCTGGATCGGGTAGGTGGTGCCGGCCAGCGCCGCCGAGCCCAGCGGCATACGGTTGGTGCGCCGGCGGCAGTCGACCAGGCGCTCGTAGTCGCGGCTGAGCATCTCGAACCAGGCCAAGAGATGATGGCCGAAGGTCACCGGCTGGGCAGTCTGCAGGTGGGTGAAGCCGGGCATGATGGTCTCCGCCTCGGCTTCGGCCAGGCCCAGCAGGCCCTGCTGCAGGCGGGTGATTTCGCCGAGGATCAGGTCGATCTCGTCGCGCAGCCAGAGGCGGATGTCGGTGGCGACCTGGTCGTTGCGACTGCGTCCGGTGTGCAGCTTCTTGCCGGTGACGCCGATGCGGTCGGTCAGGCGCGCCTCGATGTTCATGTGCACGTCTTCCAGGTCGACGCGCCAGTCGAAGGTGCCGGCCTCGATCTCGCTCTGGATGTCCTTCAGATTGGTGATGATCTGCTCGCGCTCATCGGCGCTCAGCACGCCGGCCTTTTCCAGCATGGTGGCGTGGGCGATGGAGCCCATGATGTCGTGGCGGTAGAGGCGCTTGTCGAACTCGACGGAGGCGGTGAATCGGGCGACGAAGGCGTCGAC